>JAHDQN010000053.1 GCA_018433775.1 Deltaproteobacteria bacterium | reverse complement strand
CACGTGATGAAGGATTACTACGAGAAAGACCTTCTCAAGAAAGAAGATGTACAAGAGCACCTGGACGATTACTACGAGTGCCGGGGATGGGACGTCAGAACCGGCATACCCACACAGGAAAAACTGGCCGAACTGGGACTGGACGATATCCGTCCGTAGGCTCACGAAAACAGGCTCGGCCTGAGAAGAGAGGAGAGAAGACGATTCGTGCCCGGGAATAGCCGGAGGGGCGATTCATGGGCATCACCTCCATGAAGGTGCCATGCGTGAGGAACGGGTGAATCTCCAGAGGAAAATCTCGAAGCCTCCCGGGGTCTGATGCGTGCATGCGCGCTTGAAAGGCCCCGGAAGGCATGAAAGCGACTATGGATAAAGCATGAAAGGAATGATCATGAACTATGATTTCAAACGGGTCCTTTATGTGACCGACTTGTCCGAGAATGCGGAATATGCATTCGGGTATGCGCTCAGCATTGCCAGACGATTCAAGGCAAAGATTACCGCGCTGCATGTCATTGAAAAAATGTCTCAGAGTACGTCTTCTCTGGTGAGCTCTGTCGTGGGAGAACAGAAGTGGGAAGAGCTGTTGAAGAAGAACCAGCAGGAGGCCCTGGAAGTCATTCAGAGGCGGCTTCAGGATGCCTGCGCACGCATGTGCGAAGGCGCCGAATTCAATGAGTATGTCGAACGGGTGGCCGTAGTCCTCGGGAATGCAGAGACAACCATCCTCGCCATGGTCGAAGGGCAGGGGTTTGACCTGGTCATCGTGGGCGCGCATTCCGTGACCTCTGTGGGGAAGGCCCTGCTGGACTCTACCGCCAGACACATTGTCCGCAAGTGTACGAAGCCGGTTCTCATCGTGCATCTTGATGAGTAACAGGATAAGGGGTGCAACCGCGGCGCAGGTAGGCGCCAGGTTGCACCGCGTCTTTGTATATCTACTGCGCGTGGCCGGACGTGCCGGCCCCGTTCGAAGCGACGAGAACACCATGAGACAAAAGTCGGAATCTCCATATTATCCAGGCACACGACCATGCACGCCCCTGAAAGCTTCTCATGGATCGGCACAGCCGGAAATCAAGCGTCATGCCGCCTTTTACCTTCCACCCCGTCATAAAGAGCCCGGCCTGCGACATGTGGCATAATGGAGCATGGTTTGTTAAATATTGTTACAGCATCCCGAGGGAGAAAAATTCCCGGCCATGATGCACCGATTCAGACAATTATTTGTAACCTTTCGATTAACTTGATTAATTCGACCGGGACATTGTCTTGCCCGGCAAATGGTACTGTTCTTGCCTTACACCTGTAATGTCGACTCACAACGATAATGCCTTTTTCATCATCATGACAGGTGGACAAACGTATGCAATTGATTCTGGACAAGCTCAAGCTTCGTTACTCTCGGCGGAACACAGAAATAGTCAAATGGAAAGATAATACCGGGGGGAAGGTAATCGGCTGCCTCCCCATGTATTTTCCTGAGGAGTTCGTCCATGCCGCAGGCCTGTTGCCGGTTACACTTTTCGGCGACAACGGGCCGATCGCCCATGCGAACAGACACCTCATGACCAATGCATGCGGGGCGGTCCGGGGCACCTTCGAAGATCTGCTCTTAGGGAAATACGATGCCCTGGACGGGGTTGCCGCGGTGCTGATCTGTGACCAGGTCAGGTTCTTTTTTCAAGTCTGGAGCCTGGATCATGAATTCGGCTTTTTTCATCAGATGTGGCGTCCTTTCAATATTGATCAGTCCTCGCGTCCGTTTCTGCTGAACGAACTGAAGAGGCTGAAATCCGCACTCGAGGAGTTTACCGGCAATGCCATAACACCGGGTAAGCTCTGCGGGAGCATTCGTCTGTTCAATGAAACACGTTCCCTGATGAGAGCATTGAACGACATCAGGAAGACCAGACCCGGGTTGTTGAAGGCCTCTGATCTGGTAAAGGCGATCGCCGCCGGGATGATCATGCCCAAGGAAGAGTATAATTCAATTCTGAAGGAGCTTATCACTCAGACTCGAGATTCCGATTACGAGTCCGGTGAAAAACCCAAGGTAATGGTCTGCGGCCACCCCTGCGGCATGCCTGAAGAAGAGATCCTGGACCTGATCGAAGAAATGGGCGCAGTGATCGTAGGTGACGACTTTTTCACCGGGTCACGCTATTTCTCGGTCGACGTGCCTTGCTCTGGAGATCCGGTCGAGGCCTATGCCGACTTCCTCCTGAACCTCATTCCCTGTACGACATATCACTATCCTCAGAACTGGATCGGACAGGACAGATCCCTTTCCACCTATGGCGACTATGTTGCGGATTATGTGCGGGAGAACGGGATCCAGGGGGTCATCCTGTTGAGAGAGATGTATTGCGACCCCTTTGATCTGGAGTTCGTCATGCTGAAAAGAAAGCTGGAAGAGCGGAATATTGCCCATATCACGCTCAACACCGGGCATGAAGCCGGATCTTTGGAGACGCAGAGGACGAGGATACAGGGATATCTGGAGATGCTCAGTTGCTGAAAATATCAAATGAGGGTGAAGCCATGATTGTAGCTGGTGTCGATATTGGATCGCAGACGTCAAAAGCCGTTGTTCTCAAGGGAGATAATATCTACCGGTCTGCATTGTTCCCGACCGGTACGGATCTGTATGCGGTGGCCCGGAAGGTTGTCGAGAATGCGGCACAGGGGATCGGCCATACCTTTGATGACATTCAGCGCATCGTTGCGACAGGGTATGGGCGGGTCAGTGTGCCTTTTGCAGCGGACACGATGTCGGAAATCACCTGCAACGCCGTAGGCGCCTATCACTTCTATCCCGACGCAAGAGTGATCGTGGATATCGGCGGACAGGACAGCAAGGCGATCAAGCTGAACGACGAGGGCAAGGTGGTCAATTTCGCCATGAACGATAAATGTGCAGCCGGGACGGGGAGGTTTCTGGAAGTGGCTGCCGAAACCCTCGGCGTAAGCGTTGCCGAGCTGGCCGCATTATCGCGGAAATCCGGAAACCGGATCAGAATAAGCAGCACGTGCACTGTGTTCGCCCAGACCGAGATCGTATCTCTCATCGCACGCCGGACACCGCAGGAGGACATTGCCGCAGGGCTGCACGAATCGATCGTCAGCCGGGTTTACGGGCTGGTCAACTCGATCGGTCCCGGGGACACAGGACGGGTGGTGATGACCGGCGGTGTCGCGAGGAACGATGCGATCGTCTCGCTCCTGGCAAATGCAATGAAGCGAGAAATAACCGTGCCTGAAGATCCGCAGATTGTCACTGCCTTCGGCGCTGCCCTTGTCGCGAGATCCAGGCTTGGATCCGAATAAAAAGGAGTTGTGAATGGGAACACAGGCGAAAATCGGCAACAGGTTGGAATCCCAGAATCGGCTTGGCAAGTTGATTGCCGATCATTACCAGGAAGCCCGCGAGATCAAGGAGTCAGGGCGAAAGCCGATCGTGTGGACCACTACAGCCGCTCCCAATGAGATACTGTGGGCAATGGACTTCTGCGTGCTGTTCCCGGAGGCGTATGCAGCCACGTGCGGTGCGCGGCACGCGGCTTACCGGCACTGCAAGATCACGGAAGACAAGGGGTACGAGCATCATCTGTGCACTTATTGCCGCAACGGCCTCGGGTCGACCCTGGCTGACATTGAAGGACTGGACCCGTTCGACCCGCTGCCTGCGCCCGACCTCCTGCTGGTCGCCAACAACAGCTGCAGCCTCATCACCAAGTGGTGGGAGCATCTCAGTCACTACTGGAACGTCCCCCTGATCCACATCGATACGCCCTATATCATTCCGGGAGTACCGGAGAAGGATGTCATCGGGCACATCAAGCACCAGATAGGGGATCTCATTCGCTTCCTCGAGGAGTTTACCGGAAAGAAATTCGATCACGACAGGCTCAGGGAGGTAGTGAAGAACGGCAGCGAGAGTGCGAAGGGGTATACGGACATGATGAAGATGAACAAGCACAACCCCGCGCCTTCAACCTACTTCGATCTGATGCCTCATAATTTCCCCAACCTCGTGCTCCGATACAAACCCGAGGTGGCAGACCATTACCGGCTGATGAAGCAGGAAATGAACGAGAGGATCAGGGAAGGAATCGTCCCCTTCGAGAACATGAAGTACAGGGTGTACTGGGATGGCATACCCTACTGGTTTGCCATGAGATTTCTGTCGAAAAAGCTGCAGAGCCTGGGAATCTGTCTTGTCACGAGTGCGTACTCCCAGCTGTTCGCCTTTGACCGGAGCGACCCGGAGCGGCCTCTGGACAGCGTTGCCGAGAACACCGCCTACTTCTATCTCAACAGGGACGTCAGGTACAAGGCGGAGTACACGGAGCAGCTCTACAGGGATTATGATCTGGAAGCCGGTATCTTCGCATATGCAATGACCTGCAAGCCGTTCTCCATCACCATGCACTACATCGCGGACTATGTTCAGAAGAAGCTCGGTGTCCTGTCCACCATCATCGAAGGTGATCTCGTGGATGACACCTTTTTCGACGAGGAAAAAACGGGGATCAGGCTGGAAACCTTTGCCGAAGCCCTTGAATCAAACAAGCCATCCGTCGGGAAGACTGTGTTCTAGGAAGGATATGCAGACAGCATGGAATTTACAGAAAACGAAGAATTCTCCAGGCGGGAGAACATCTTCGAAACGAGAGATGCCGAGAATTTGGCTGGTTACAAGAATCATAAGGAAAACTTGGCCGGATGGAAAAATGCTGAATGAGAAAAATAACGAACCAGAGCAGGCGCATCCCGGGCCAATTGATAAGGATGAGTTGATATTTGTAGAATGTTATGAGAAACTGGGAAGCGTGTGCCAGCTGTTGCAGCCGGCAGTCACGTTCATGAAAACAGCACAGTGGGGCAGCGACGAAATCAGACGAAATCCAGAAGATCTTTTCGGGAACGTAACCGCAAAAACGATCATTGGTCAGTCCTGGCTTAAAGATTGCCGGGTACTGCCGGGCCATCGGCCGCATCCGTCTGGTGAGCGGGGATAAATTCTCCTCTGTCAAGGGGGGATCGTTTATCGGGGAATACCCTAATAGGAGGGTGTTTCGATGGATTTGGAAATGAATCATATAAGAGCAGAAGGGGGAAACGATGAGTAAGGCTGCAACAAAGATCTGTATGGTGATTCTTTCGGCAATTTTCCTGGTGGCATCAGCGATTCCGGCAACAGCCGCCGACGTGCGCATGCGCGTCCAGAGCTGCTTCGGGATGCAGACCCCGGGCCTGGGCACTACCATCTCGTGGACAGCGGAGAATCTCAAGGCGGTAAGCGACGGCTCGATTCAGATGATGGTCTATGATCCCGGAAAGCTTGTACCGCCGTTCGAGGTCCTGGACGCCGTCTCCAACGGGAAGATTCAGGCCGGCTATTCCTGCGCCAACTACTGGCAGGGCAAGATGCCGGCTGCCCCGCTGTTCGGCAGCGTGCCGTTCGGGCCCGAGATAAACGGCTACCTCGCGTGGCTCTATCACGGCAACGGCATGAAGCTTTATCAGGAGCTCTACGATCAGAACGGCTACAATGTGAAGGTTCTGGTATGCGGGATCCTGGGCCCGGACAGCGGCGGATGGTTTGCAAAACCCGTCGAGAAGCCGGGAGACTTCAAGGGGCTCAAGATGAGGATCGCCGGTCACGGCGGTCGCGCCCTGGAAAAACTCGGGGTTAATGTTTCGCTGGTACCTGTCGGCGAGGTGTTCTCGGCGCTCGAAAAAAAGGCCATCGATGCCGTGGAGAACGGATCGCCCGCCATTGACGAGCCGTCCGGCCTGTACAAGGTCGTGAAGTACAACTACTTCCCCGGTTGGCACCAGCCTTCGACCATTATCGAGCTGCTGATCAACAAGGATGTATGGAACAAGATGAGTGAAACCCAGAGAACCATGATCGAGCTGACCTGCCGGGCCGCGACTCTTGAGGGAATTTCCTATGTGGAAAGTATCCAGGGCCCGATCATAAAGAAAAATGCCAAGGAGCGGGGCGTTATCAACAAGCGGTGGTCGGAGGACATGCTCGATTCCATTCATGCCGCATGGATGGACGTGGTGAAGGATCTGAGAGAGCAGGATCCCAGCTTCAAGAAGGTATGGGACGACATGCAGGCGTTCTTCCCGGATTACAATTACTGGCTGGCGTACGGGACTCTCCCCAGGCCGGAACCGGAAAAGTAATCGGCTGCGGCAAGCCCCAAGACGACTGTAAGAGGCTTAAACAACCATAAGTTCATGATCTGGACGGTGCCGGGGGTTCTCGCCCGGCATTGTCCGGATCACCACCATCAAACGTGGACGGATAGTATGATGAATGACATTTCCTCGTCTCTCCTCACCATCAGTGATTTTACCGACAGGGGTATCGTCCGCATAGGCAATACGCTTGCCTGGCTCAATGGCGTGCTGCTGGTACTGATCATTACCCAGGTGACTTTGCGCTATTTCTTCTCGAACGGCCTCGTCGCTCTGGATGAAATGGAATGGTACCTCTATTCGGTGAACGTCATGTTCGGCCTCGCATATGCGGTGGCCAAAGATACCCATATCCGGCTTGACGTTATGAGCAGCAGGTTCCGGTCCCGTACCAGGGAAAAGATCGAGCTTTTCGGATCCCTTTTCCTCGTTTTTCCCTGGGCGATCATCATCATGATGCACGGATGGGCCTTCTTTCACAATTCATGGATGATCAGCGAGTGTTCGGCAGCCCCGATGGGTTTGCCATACCGATGGCTGATCAAGCTGCTCATTCCGCTGGGATTCGGGTTGCTGGGAGTCGCCATTCTAAGCCGCATGGTGCGATCCCTTGCATTGCTTATCAAAAAGGAGCAGTAAGGTGGAAATAAATACCATATTGATAATACTGATGTTCATAAGCTTTATCGCACTCCTTTTTACCGGTTATCCCATTGCGTTCATTCTTGGCGGCATCTCGGTGGTGTTCACCCTGATCGGGTATCTGGCCGACCAGTATCTGGGCACCATGACCTTTCTCGACTTCAATTCCTTCGGGATGGTTGTCAACCGCATATACAGTGTTCTCGAAAACTGGGTAATGGTCGCCCTGCCCATGTTCGTGTACATGGGGCTGATGCTCGACCGCTCGGGCATTGCCGAGAATATGCTGCACTCCATGCAGAATCTGTTCGGAAAGGTGCGCGGCGGTCTCGCGGTCTCGGTGGCTATTATCGGCATCCTTCTGGCGGCGTCTACGGGGATCATCGGGGCTTCGGTCGTCCTGCTCGGACTGTTATCGCTGCCGGCCATGATCCATCAGGGATATTCACGGTCCCTGGCCACCGGTACCGTATGCGCGGCCGGCACCCTGGGGATCCTGATCCCTCCGAGCGTCATGCTTGTCATGATGGGGGAGCAGCTTCAGCTCGCGGTCGGCGATCTCTTCATGGCGGCCTTTATCCCCGGCATGCTCCTGGGCGTGATGTATCTCATCTTTATTCTGATATATGCCTTTATGAGGCCCCGGGAAGCCCCGCTGAGCGAAGACCGGCAGCCCTTCCAGATGAAAATGGTCTGGGACGTGTTCAAGACCATCCTCCCACCCCTCGGGCTGATGGTCGCGGTGCTCGGCTCCATCTTCACCGGTATGGCCACGATCACGGAGGCAAGCGGCGTCGGCGCGTTCGGGGCCACGCTGATCGCCATCATCAACCGGAAGCTGAACCTCCAGATATTCAAGGAGGTGCTTCACCAGACCTTCGGCACGATCGCCTACATCTTCGCCATCCTTATAGCGGCGAGCTGCTTTGCTTTGGTGCTGCGCATGCTCGGCGGCGATGAGGTGATCGAATCGTTCCTTCTGAGCCTGCCCTTCGGCCCATACGGTATTCTGACCGTGATACTGATCGGGGTGTTCCTGCTTGGGTTTTTCCTTGACTGGATCGAGATCACCTTCATCGTTCTCCCCCTCGTGGGTCCGGTCATCAGCAAGCTGGTACTGGGGATTGAAGGCTTCGGCGTGCTGGACAATCCGGATCTGATCTGGTTCACGATCCTCATCGCCATCTGTCTCCAGACTTCCTTTCTCACACCTCCGGTCGGTTTCGCCATATTCTATCTGAAAGGCGCGTGCCCTCCCGAGGTGCAGCTGGTGGATATCTACAAGGGGATCATTCCTTTTGTCATCATTCAGATCCTGGGCCTGCTTGCCGTCATGTTCTGGCCCGAGCTGGCCACGTGGCTGCCTTCGATCGCGTACGGATAATGGATATCCGGCACAGGAGGACAGGAAAACAAACACATGAAAACCAAACCAGGTAAGGGAGAGGGAAGATGGATTACCAGAATATCATCTACGAGCAGAAGGACGGCATAACCCGAATTTCTCTGAACCGTCCGGAAAGCCTCAACGGAATGAACATGGACATGTGCCGTGAGCTCATCGACGGCATCAGGCGCGCGGCGGAAGACCAGGGCACCCGGGTGGTCATCATCACAGGCATGGGCAAGGCCTTCTGTGCGGGAGGCGATCTCAATTCTCCCATGTACGATATCAAGGATCCCGGTGAGCTGGAAAAGGTCATTCGGATGTTCGGTCAGATCGCGATCGACCTCAGGAACATGCCCAAACCGGTGATCGCGATGATCAACGGTGCGGCTGCCGGAGGCGGGTTCGGCCTGGCCCTGGCTGCCGATATCCTGATCGCCTCCGAGAAGGCCAAGTTGGGCCATGTGTACCTGAACATCGGGGTACAGAGCGATACGGGAGCGATATTCTTCCTCCCGCGCCTCATTGGCGTGGCCAGGGCGGCGGAACTGGTATTTACCGGCCGGGTCGTCGATGCCTTCGAGGCGCGGGATATCGGTCTGGTCAACCGGGTGGTGCCGCCGGATAAACTCGAAGACGAAACCATGAAACTGGCCCGCCGGTTGGCGAAAGGGCCCGCGTTCGCGATGGGAATGGCCAAGAGGGCGCTGTATCAGTGCCTCACCATGGATCTGGCAACAGCCGTGGAGTATGAGGCCAGGGGACACGTCATGACGATGCTCTCGGATGATATGCAGGAAGGTATTGCGGCATTCAAGGAAAAACGGGAGCCCAGATTCCCTTCGACGTTTCCCGGAGACAAGGAATAGCCGGTTATCGATGATACTGTCCCACACTCATAAACGGAAGAAAGTTTACCAAGGAGGAAAACACCAATGACGGCCATGGAACACATCAATCAAATCGCCAGGGATATGAGGGCGTATCTTTCAGAAGCCTCCAGCAAGTCTGAGAAGAAATTCATTGGCGTCATGCACCCGATCGTTCCGCAAGAGGTCCTTTTCGCGGCATGTCTGCATCCCGTCAGACTCTTTCCCTTTCCCGGGGAGCAGACAAACATGGCGCACGCGCATCTGCATGTCTATACCTCATCGATCTTCCGGGCCATATGGGACCAGGTGCTCAAAGGCCAGTTTTCTTTTCTCGATGGGGTTGTCCTGCCCGAGTCCTGTGAGACCGTCACGTATTTCTCCCGCGGATGGCGGTACCATCGGAAGAATGATTTCGTGGCGACCATGGCGGGCGTTCGGTTCAACAAGACGAAGAATGCCCTGATTTTCTTCAGGGACGATCTGGAAAATCTCAAGAAGGAGCTGGAAGAGTTCACCGGCCGGGAGATTTTTGAAGAGGCGCTTACCTACGCGATCGATGTGTACAACAGGAACAGGGAGCTGCTGGGGAACATCTGCAATCTTATGAAGCAGGAGAGGCCTCCCCTGACCGGGGTGGACCTGTTCAACATTTTTATGGTGTCCCATGTGATGGATAAGGAGGAGAACAACCGCCTTCTGGAAAAGCTGCTTTCCGAGTTGTTGGATCTTCCTGCAGGAGAAAGGCCGAAAGCGCGTCTTCTGGTGTCGGGGCCCTGCCTCGTGGATGGGAGGATTTACGAGACCATCCAGGCCGCAGGCGCCACGGCTGTCTGTGCCGACACCAACATGGGGCTGCGGTCCCTGGCCGGCCAGAGCGAGAGTGACAACGATCCGCTGCTGGCCCTTGCCAGGAGCTATGCGAATCTCCCCTGTCCATTCTCGATATCCGCCGAGCATCGGCTGAGCTATCTGCTCGACCTGGTCCAGGAATACGCCGTCGACGGGGTGATCTTTGCCATAGAGAGGGCATGTGAGGCTGAAATAATGGATTTTCCGTATCTTGAGAGGGAGCTGCGCAAAAAGGGCGTGCCGGTAGGCTTTGTCGAGACAGAGTACATGTGCGATATGGCCCCTGTCCAGACTCGCATCGAAGGATTTATCGAATCCGTCATGAAATAACATCTGCAAGGAGAGATACTATGTCTGAGAATAAACCAAAACGCTTGGAATCGGCAAAGGCCGTCAGTGCTGCGCTTCGTCAATATTATGAAGATATCTGGGCCGGTCATCCTCTGGCATGGTCGGTCGTGAGCTCGAACCCGCTGAACGATATCTGCCGGATGCTCGGAATCCGTGTGGCATATCCCGAGAACTATGCGTGCGTCTGCGCAGCGCAGCATTTTTCGGAAAAGTACTGCACAATCGCCGAGGCGAACAATTACAAGCCCGAGCTCTGTTCTTATATCAGAAACAACTTCGGATACCTGCTGGCACAGGATAACGATCATCCGCTCGGAGGAATACCGAAGCCGGATCTTTTGATGGTGGTCTCGAATGCATGCCTGAACTACCTGAAGTGGTTCGATGCACTGCGCCTCTTTTTCGACAAGCCCTATGTGGTCCTGAACACCCCCCACCGCATGTTCGATTACGAGGTGCCCGACTACTACATCCGGTACGTGGCGCGGGAGATAGAAGAATGCATCGGGCAGCTCGAAAAGATCAGCGGGAACAAGGTGACGGATCAGAAACTGAAGGAGACCGCACACCTCTCCCGTGAGCAGGGTAAGTACTGGCGCGAGCTGCTCGATTTGAACAAGGCGGTGCCGGCCCCGATGAATCTGTCCGATCTGGCGAATCTGATCTTCGTCCCCAGCTCGCTCTCAGGCACCCAGCACGGGGTGGATCTCCTGAAGCTGGCGACTGCGGAAATCAAAGAGCGGATCAAGAAGCGGGAAGGTGCGATCCAGGATGAGCGGCACAGGCTCGTGATGTTCAATATCCCGCCGTGGTACCGCCTCGGGTTCGTGAACTATTTCGCACAGAGGGGATGTGTTTTCCCCTTTGGCGACTATAACCGTTACCTCTGGTATACACAGGACTTCGAAGACACCGATCCGATCGAGTACTTCGCGAAAAAAGGGCTCAGCTTCGGCCTTGACGGCGGATGCGGCTCCACGATCGCCGAGACGCTCTATGGCTGCATCGGCGACAGGCTTGCCCGGGATATCAAGGAGTTCAAGATCGACGGCGCCGTGGTTGCCATCAACAAGAGCTGCAAGATCATGTCCACAGGCGCCCTCGATGTCGCCAACCTCATCCACGAGAGATTCCATCTGCCGGTGGTCCTCATCGATGTCGACCAGGCCGATGAGAGGACCTATGCCGAAGGGCAGGTCCAGCAGCGTCTGGAAGCCTTCTTCGAGATGCTGGAAAACAAATAGGGGAGAGCAACGGATAGACAGGGAAGCACCAATATCCGGGATCGGTTCGATCCTTGAAGGCAAATAAAATACTTATACAGGAGAAAGGAGCATAGAGATGGATCACGTTGACCTTCTGCACGGCGAGAGGGCAAAAATGGATCACGTTGACCTGCTGCACGGCGAAATGCCGTTGGCGGAATACGTAAAGATTCACACCAGGGAAAATCCTGATAAGGCAGTCGTGAACTACTACGGGAAGGAGCTGACGTGGAGACAGCTTGAGGACTGGAGCAACAGGCTGGCAAACGCCTTCTCGGCGATGGGTTACAAGAAGGGCGATCGTCTCGCGGTCTTCATCCAGAGCTGCCCCCAATGCTATGTCATCTATCTCGCGGCGTTCAAGCTGGGTCTGGTGAGCGTGCCGATCGATCCGATGCACAAGGAGCTGGAGCTCGAATACGCCCTGAACGACTCTCAGGCGAATTTCATGATCGTTCTCGACCAGCTGTACCCGGTCGTTAAAAACGTGAAGGATAAATGCGGCATCAAGGATATCGTCGTAACGAGCTTCCATGATTTCATGCCCGAAGAGCCGGCATTCCCGCTGCACCCCATGATGCTGGCGGAAAAGCAGACCTTCCCCGGCACCTATGAATACCTCGATCTCCTTGCCAAGTATCCGGCCACGCCGCCGGATGTCAAGGTCGATCTGCACGACGACGCCTGGATCCTTTATACGGGAGGCACGAGCGGGTTCCCGAAGGGGTGCCTTCACACCCATTTCACCACCCTTCTCGGCGGCGCGGGCATCACCCACCTCCTGCTGGATACAAAAGAGGACGATGTCCTGCTGACGCCGGTGCCTCACACCCACATGTACGGGCTTTCCACCGGGATCGCCGGGGCCTTCTACTGCGGATACACCATCCTCATCATGGCGAGATGGGATGCCACGGCCGCTCTGGAAGCGATTCAGAAATACCGGGTGACCAAATTCTCGTGGCCCATGCCCTGCGTCGCCAGCATCATCAACCATCCGGACAGGGACAAGTACGATCTCACGAGCTTCACCACCTGCAGCACGGTACCCTTCGCCATCCCCTTCACCCGGGAAGTCGCCGACAAGTGGCGCGAGATCACCGGCTGCAGGCTGGACAACTTCGGATATGCCCTCGGAACCGAGAGCTTCAACTACTGCGCGTGTGGTGGCCTGGGCATCGAGGATCCCTTTGAAGACCCCGGTGCCGTAGGTGTGGGCACCCTGGCCCCGGGTACCAAGATCAAGATCGTGGACTTCGAGACGAGGAAAGAGTTGCCTCTCGGGCAGCGGGGAGAGATCGTGGTCAAGTGCCCGTCCCAGGTGAAGTGCTACTGGAACAAGCCCGAGATCAACGCAAAGGAGATCGTAGACGGATGGATGTACTCCGGCGACATCGGGGCGCTCAAGGAGGACGGCATGGTGTACTACTACGGCCGTCACCGGGATATCATCAAGGTCACCGGATACATCATGGCCCCGAGGGAGCTTGAGGTTCTCGGCCTGGCCAACCCCGCCATCGACAAGATCGTGGCCATCGGGATACCGCATCCGAAGAAGATGGAGGAGCCGAAGGTGTTCATTACCCTGAAGCCCGGATACAACCTGACGGCAGAGGAGCTGAGGCAGTGGTTCAAGGACAATGTCGCCGCGTACAAGGTTCCGGTCGTGGAAATTCGCGACTCGCTCCCCATCAGCAACAAGGGCGAGGTGTTGAGACGGGTTCTCAAGGAAGAAGAGCTCGCGAAGATAAAGAAGACATAAAGGAGTCGATGCCTCCGGCTGAACCGGCCTCCGGTCCAGCCGGAGGCTCACCATGTTCAGGCGGGGGCGGGCTGGCTCCGTCGCCCCCTCAAGAATCGAGTATGAGAAAAGGGAGGATATTCCATGATCTGCAGTCTTACCAGGGGATGTGTCGACCCCAAGAATCTGCCGAAGTACGAAAGCTGGATCAAAGGCCCATGGATCAAGCTGATATCAGAGCAGCGCGGTCATCGCGGCACCTATTACCTGTCCAAGCCAAACGGTGAATGGATGGTGCTCAAGTTCTGGGAAACCACGCAAGACGATGAGGCATGGGCAGCCAACGAAGAGCATAAGAAACTGGCCGAAGACATTATCCCGCTCTTTATCGGAGATCTTGAGAGAAGTATCTTTGAGGTGAACGAGTTCGTCATTCCCGATAACCGGTGAGCTGAGAGACCGCCGGCCGCCCTGCATTTCACCGGTCTGCAGCATACTGCTTCATTCATGTGTGGGGGAGGATAAGCCCCCAGGGCACCGGCGGATCACATCGAGATTCGAGAGTGGCCGGGAATCGAGAATTCCCGGCCACCGCTCACGTCGGGACCGTATATATTCCAGTGAAAAATTTTGACGCTGACAGGAACATGCTCTGCACGGCGTGCTTTTGTATCCTTCCTGAAAAAATGCGCACCAACGTTCCAGGGACACAATGAGATGAAAAAACTATTTCTTCAGAAGCATACGCGCCGCTTGCCGATGATCGATCCGGTTCGAGAGCCTGCGGGTATAGGCACAGTACGTTGTTCCAATATGGAACAACCGTCTTGTTCAATATTGGAGAACCCTTTCTGGATGAACAGGGGAAAAGGACAGGCAGCAGATGTAACTGAATGATAATAAAAGATAAAACAGAAACATGCCTTATTGGTACGCTTGTTGCTCTATCCGGTGAAACCGGAAAAAAATTTTCGGGATAAGATTTTTCAGCAGGGATTGCCCAAGGTCTGACGGGAACCGGGAGGATCTATCAGGCAAGCCCTTTTAGCGGCCGGGACGCATTGCACGCAAGCACGAGGACAAGAACTTTTTCAGAAGAAGGGGATCGAGAATATGAGCAGGCCATCAAAGGAGATGCTGACAGAATTTTACACCATGATGGTTCGGATACGCAAGGTAGAGGAGATGCTCATGGAAGTTTTTTCCCGGGGCGAGATTCCGGGTTTTTTGCACGTGAGCATCGGGCAGGAGGCGGCGCCGACCGCGGTATGTGCCCACCTGAATGCGAATGATTGCATCAGCACGACTCACCGGGGCCATGGATGGGCTGTAGCCAAGGGGATCGAGATCAGGCGGGCGATGGCGGAACTGTTCGGGAAAAGGGAAGGTTTCTGCCTGGGTCGCTCGGGTTCCATGCATCTGGCGGACGCCGGCATCGGTATCATGGGTGCCAACGGGATCGTAGGAGGCGGGATACCCATTGCAGCGGGTGCCGCTTTTGCCGCGCAGTACAAGAAGACGGACCATGTGGCGGTTGCGACCTTTGGAGAGGGCGCCACGGGTGAGGGGGCGTTTCACGAAGCCATGAATTTTGCCGCCATCAGGAGGCTGCCCATGGTGTTTGTATGCGAGAACAACGGCTGGGCTGAGTTTTCGCCCAAGTCGGTCCATATGCCTGTGGAGTCGGTAACCTCCCGTGCCCTTGCCTATGATATCCCGGCGGTATCGGTGTCCAATAAGGTGGTGGAGATCTATGAAGCGGCGGGTGAGGCGGTCAGGCGGGCCAGGAAAGGGGAAGGCCCGAGCCTTTTGGAGATCAGGTGCGACCGCTGGTACGGCCATTATGTAGGTGATGCGCAGAAGTATCGCGGCAAGGAGAGGGTGGAAGAGGCAATGGCAAAGGACTGCATAGCCGACTTCGAGGCTGAGCTCATAAAAGGCAAGGTGATCAGGCGAAAAGACCTCGATCGGATTCAAGCAGAAGTGGGCGCAGAGGTGGAAGATGCCGTGAACTTCGCCCGCCAGTGCACCTATCCTGATGTCTCGGAGATGCTGGAAGGACTCTACGTGTAGGAGAGGATCGAGGGATGAAAGAGACGCGATACATATTTGCAATAAAAGAGGCCATGGAAGAAGAGATGGACCGCGATGAGAACGTGTTTCTCATCGGTGAGGACGTAGGGCTGGCCGGAGGCTCTTTTGGTGCCAGCAAGGGGCTCTACGAGAAGTTCGGTCCGGAGCGGGTGGTCGACACGCCCATCAGCGAGCTTGGCTTCACGTCTTTGGCTGCGGGTGCTGCTAGCTGCGGGTTGAGGCCCATCGTGGAGATTATGTTCATGGACTTCGTGACCTGCGCCATGGACAGCATCGTGAACCAGATCGCCAAGATGCGCTACATGTTCGGCAATCAGTACACAGTGCCGGTCGTGGTCCGGATGCCAGAAGGCGGAGGTCTCAACGCCGGTCCGCAGCATTCCCAGTGCCTGGAGGCCTGGTTCGCCCATGTGCCCGGGCTCAAGGTGGTGATGGCGGCGACCCCGCACGATGTGAAAGGCCTTCTCAAGGCGTCCATCCGGGATGACAATCCAGTGATCTTCATCGAGAACAAGACGCTTCACGCCATGAAGGGCATGGCCGCTGATGCGGAGGATGACGTGGTGCTGCCGTTGGGGAAGGCTGACGTGAAGCTTCAGGGCAGCGATGTCACGATCGTGACCGCATCGAGGATGGTGCACGAGTCATTGAAGGCGGCCAAGATCCTCGAGCAGGAAGGGATCAGCGCGGAGGTTGTGGATCTCATGACTATCCAGCCCTGGGACCGACAGACCGTGTTTGAATCCGTGGCGAAAACTCACCGACTGGTGGTCGCCCATGAGGCGGTCAAACAGTTCGGGTTCGGCGCGGAGATCGCGGCCGCGGCGGCCGAGGAGATTATGGATGAGCTCGATGCGCCTATCATGCGGGTCGGCGCGCCGTTTGCGCCGGCATCCTACAGCCTGGAAAAATATTATGTTCCCAGTGCAGACAATGTTGTTTCCGCAGTGAAGAGCACCTTGGAGAGGACACTGTAGAAAGGAGAAGCCTCTGATGAAGGCAGCGGTGTGGTACGGGAAAGAGGATGTCCGGATAGAAGACGTGCCGGTACCCGGGGTTGGTGCAGGGCAGGTCAAGGTGAAGATTGCAGCGTGCGGAGTTTGCGGATCGGATCTGCACGAGTATTACAGCGGCCCCTTTGTCATTCCGTCGAGACCTCATCCCTTGACGGGCAGATCATGCGGTCCGCTCATACTGGGGCATGAATTTTCCGGTGAAGTGACGGAGGTGGGCGAGGGTGTGCAGGGGCTGGCAGTGGGAGAGCGGGTAACGGTCAATCCGCTGATATACTGTGGTCGATGCCATTACTGCCTCAAGGGTGAGCACATCATGTGCACGAAGCTGGGCACGGTGGGGTTTGCATGGGACGGGGCCTTTGCAGAGCATGTAGTGGTTCCCTCCTATGGGGTTTTGAAGCTGCCGGATACAGTGACGGATGAGATGGGTGCGACGATCGAGCCGCTGGCGGTTGCGATCCATGCGGTGAACCGGAGTGGGATGAAGACCGGGGACAACGTGGCGATCATCGGGGCAGGCCCTATCGGGCTTTTTGTTCTGCAGGCGTGCAAGGCCGCGGGAGCCGGGCACGTGTATGTGGTCGAACCCATGAAGGCCAGGCTTGATACCGCGGCCCGGACGGGTGCCCATGCGGTGTTCGATCCCACGGCCGTGGATGCGGGGAAGGAGATTGCAGGCCTTACCGGTGGACTGCGGGCCGATATCGCATTTGATTGTGTGGGGAACCAGGCGTCGTTTGACACCGCAGTGAAGGTAACGGGCCGCCGGGCGAAGATCTGTGTGGTGGGCCTGGCCCTCAAGCCCATCCAGGTGCCCTTTATCCGTCTGTGGGGCCATGAAAAGCAGATCAGATTCTCCAGCGGATACCAGGATGAGTTCTCAACAGCCATTGCCTATCTGGAGGACGGCCGGGTCCGGGTGGACGACCTGATAACCGGGCATATTTCTCTGGACGATCTGGTCGAGCACGGGATCAAGGAGCTGAAAGAACATCCTGACAAGCATGTGAAGATACTGGTGCATCCCTGATGAGGTGAATCATCCGGCGCTCGCGCGACAGCCGGCCAGGCCTCCATGAGGTGTGAAAGACCGGTTTGCTGGTGAGGAGGGGCATTCTACAATGGAGGAAAAGGCCATGCATCGTTTTGAAACCATCATTCTCGAGAAGAAGAACAACATAGGGTACCTGGTTCTCAACCGCCCGGAGGTGCTCAACGCAATCAGCCGGAAGCTGATCCAAGAGATGACAGACGCCCTGGCAAGGGTGAACTCTGATGAAGAGATCAAGGTGCTGATCATTACGGGTGCCGGCAAAGGATTCCAGGCAGGTGCAGACATCAGGGAGCTGAATGCGCTCAAGCCCATGGATTTTCTGCGGTGGAATGAAAGTCTCGTCAGGATGAACGCGGCAATCGAAAAGCTCCGTCAGCCGGTCATCGCCGCCATCAACGGGGTGGCTATGGGAGGTGGTCTGGAGCTTGCCATATCCTGCCAGATCCGAGTCGCCGTCGAGGGCGCCAAGCTCGGGCTTCCCGAAGTGAAGCTGGGTATCATCCCGGGGGCAGGCGGGATCCAACGGCTCCCCCTGCTTATCGGCAAGGCCAGGGCATATGAGATGATGCTTTCTGGAGACCCCATCAATGCCGAGGAGGCATACCGGATCGGTCTGGTGAACCGGGTTGTTCCCAAAGGGCAGGCCGTGGCTGCGGCCGAGGAGATTGCAGGCAGAATCATAGCGAATGCGCCCGTTGCCGTGGAGCTCTGCAAGGATGCCGTGGAGATCGGGATGGACCTGCCCATGGAGCACGGGGTCCAATATGCCCAGAAGAACTGCATGGCCTGTTTCAGCACCGACGACATGAAAGAAGGCACCACTGCCTTTGTCGAGAAACGAAAGGCGAACTTCAAGGGAAAATAACATTCGTAAGATAGAGAGGATAAGAAGATGCCGGTTGATGTGGTAATGCCGAAGCTCGGTCTGACCATGACCGAAGGACTCATAGTCGAATGGAAAAAGAAGGAAGGAGACGCGGTCGCCAAGGGCGAAGTGCTCTTCGTTCTGGAGACCGAAAAGGTCACGTATGACGTGGAAGCCCCGGAAGACGGCGTGCTGGGGAAGATTTTGGTACAGGAACAGGAGAGCGTTCCTGTCGGAGCCGTTGTCGCGTATCTTCTCAAGGCAGGGGAGATCGCGTCTGACATAGCAGGAGCTGCGGCGCATGATTCCGCATCCCAAATATCTACGGAAGCTACTGATACCCCGAAGACACCATCCATATCTCCTCAGAACGACAATTCTGAACAGAGGGTGAGGGCGACCCCCCTGGCAAAGAAGTATGCCCGGGAAAACAACGTCGACATCTCCGCAGTGAAGGGTACCGGACCCGGTGGCAGAATTGTCAAAGAAGACGTAGAAAAGGCACAGGCATCACAGGCAGACAAGCCCGCCGCAGCTCCTGCTCAGGCTTCTTTGCCTGCGTCTTCGGGGACTCCCGCCGCAGCTGCTCCGGCAGGACTGCCGGAAGGTGCGCGACTGGAGAAGTTCACGGGCATGAGGAGAGCGATCGCCGCGAACATGCTCGCCAGCAAGGTCCAGGCGGCGCAGGCCTATATGGACAATACCTGCGACGCGAGCAGGATCCAGGAGTACCGGGAAACACTGCTGTCGTATGTCGAGAAAAAAGCCGGGGTGAGGGTTACCATCACGGACATTCTCATGAAGATCACTGCTGCAGCCATCCGCGAGCATCCGGTGATCAACACCCGGTGGACGGACGATGGCGTGCTGTTCCTGCCCGAGGTTCACATGGGCATGGCCATGGCGCTGGATAAGGGCCTGATCGTACCGGTCATCAGAAATATCAATTCCAAGAGCATTGCCCAGGTTGCCAAAGAGCGCGTGGCCCTGATCAAGAAGGGCAAGGAGGGGACCTTCCTGCCGGACGACATCAGGGGCGGGACCTTTACCTTCTCGGCCCTGGGGATGTTCGGGATCGAGCATTTCACGGCCGTGATCAACCAGCCTGAGAATGCCATTCTGGCCGCAGCGGCGATCATCGACAAGCCCGTGGTGGTAAGCGGAGAGATCGTGATCAGGCCGATGATGAACGTGAGCCTGACCTATGATCACCGGACCATTGACGGCGCAGAGGCCGGAAAATTCATGATGACGCTCAAGTCGTACATCGAGAATCCGCTGTTTGCGCTCTGACGTGTACCGGCAGTGGTGGAGTAAGAGAGCAACGAGCCGAAAGAAATCGAGAGGACGAGAAGATGCCAGCTGAAGTCGTAATGCCCAAGCTCGGTCTGACCATGACCGAAGGACTCATAGTCGAATGGAAAAAGAAGGAAGGAGACGCGGTCGCCAAGGGCGAAGTGCTCTTCGTTCTGGAGACCGAAAAGGTCACCTACGATGTGGAGGCCCCCGAGGACGGGACACTGGGCAAAGTTCTGGTGCAGGAGCAGCAGACGGTCCCGGTGGGGGCGGTGGTGGCGTACATTCTCCGGCCGGGCGAGAATGCGGTGGACCTTCCCGGGGATTCAGGGGAGGCGGCCAAGGCCGAGCCTCCGGCAGCGGGTGCGGTGAAGGCCCCGGCCGCAGGAACGACCAGGAAGCCGGCGGGCAAGATCAGGCTCACCATCATCGGCGGCGGTACGGGAGGCTATCCTGCTGCTATCAGGGCGGCACGGTTGGGCGCCAAGGTAACACTCATCGAGAAGGAGCACCTCGGAGGTGTCTGTCTGAACCGCGGCTGCATACCAACCAAGACTCTGCTGCAGTCTGCACGGGTGATCGACACCATGAAGACCTCGGCTGCCTTCGGGGTGAAGTGCGATGGTTTCAGCATCGACTTTGCGGCAATCATGGCGAGGAAAGCGGCGGTGAGCGAGCAGCTCAGGAACGGGGTGAAGGGCCTTCTGGGAGCGAAGAAGGTAAAGGTGATCCAGGGCACGGCGCGGCTGGTAGATGCCCGGACGGTCCAAGTGGAGGAGACCGGGGAGAAGATCGCGTCGGACGCCGTTCTCATCGCCGCAGGGTCGAAGCCGGTGGTGCTTCCCATCGAAGGGATCGACGGCCCTGATGTCCTGGACAGCAACGGAGCGCTCTCCCTTCAGGCGATTCCCAAATCGGTGGTGATCATCGGGGGCGGGGTCATCAGCTGCGAGTTTGCACAGATACTCTCGACCATGGGAACGGATGTCACCATACTGGAGCTGATGCCCACGATCATCCCGGAGATGGACAAGGCCATGAGCTCGATTCTCCATAAGTCCCTTGAGTCTTCGGGCGTCAAGATCCTCACCAATGCGCAGGTGAAGAAAATCGAGCACAAGAAGAAGGGAAACAACATCGTCACCTACGCGGTTGAAGGCGTGGAGTGGAGCGCAAAGGCCGAGAAGGTGCTTGCCACGGTGGGGAGGAAGCCGGCGCTCGATGCATTGAATTTCGATGCCCTGGGGATTGCCTGTGAGAAGGGAGCCGTGGTGGTGAACGAGCACATGGAGACCAGTGTGCCCGGGGTATATGCGGCAGGAGATGTTGTGGGAGGCATCATGCTGGCACACCTGGCGACAGCGGAGGCTGAATGCGCTGCCAGAAACATCATGGGCGATGTGTGCAGCATGAACTATCGCGTTGTTCCGGCCTGCATCTATACCAGTCCGGAAATCGCATCGGTAGGGCTCTCCGAGGAGCAGGCAAAGAAGATCGCCGATGTGCAGGTGGGACAGTTCCCGTTCAAGGGAAACGGCAAGGCAATGGTGTTGGGAGAAACCGAGGGCATGGTCAAGATCATCGCTGAGAAGAAATACGGCGAGGTTCTGGGCGTGCATATCATCGGGCCCCATGCAACGGACATGATATCCGAGGCCGTGCTGGGGATGATGCTGGAGATGACGACCGAGGAGCTGGCCCACGCCATCCACCCGCATCCCACCCTGGCCGAGGCGATCATGGAGGCGGGCCAGACCCTGGCCGGAGGCTGCATCCATATGCCGTGAACCCTTACGGAGGCGAGACCCCTTTAAGACGGCACGGAGGATTTCGCCGGGGACCAATGAGACGAAATGCGGGCACACTGCATGAATACAGCAGGGCGGAAACCCGATGTTTTTTTTACGATCAGAAGTCAGAGGATGCGATCATCCAGTAATAAGCCCCCTTGCTCTGGGGAGGCCGATGTCGAGTCGGCCTCCCTTTTCGGCTCTGGATGTTCCCAGGGCCGTGCCGAGCCGGGGTGCGCAGATACCGGTGACGACAGCGGGCAGCGAAGGAAACCATTTTCTTGAAAGAACGAGCCTATTTCCCTGCCATTGGGGGGTGAATGCTTTATGAAAGCCGTGGATCTGGGAATCATCGATTACGGGACAGCCCTGAATATCCAGACACGTGCCCACGACCTCAGGGCCGGGTCACGGGACGAGGACATTCTCTTTGTCCTGGAGCATGAGCCGGTTCTCACCATGGGCAGGAGGGGCGGGCATGATGATCTGCTTGTGACCGAGGCCGAACTGGCCCAGAAAGAGGTGCCGCTCTATCGTCTGAACCGGGGGGGGAAGATCACCTGTCACTATCCCGGGCAGCTCGTGGCGTATCCGGTGATGGGGATGGAAAGGTTTCAGGGTGACGTACCACGATTCGTCACCATCCTCGAGGAGGTGATCATCCAGACCCTTGCTGATTTCGGAGTCCAGGGCCGGAGAATCCCCGAGTACCGCGGTGTCTTTGTGGGTGCTGACAAGATCGCATCTATCGGGATCGAAATCAGAGACCGCGTGACCTTGCATGGAATATCCTTCAATGTCCACGAGGACTTGCGGCTGTACCGTCTGTTCGTACCCTGCGGGATCCGCGACAAAGGGGTGACTTTTCTGGAAAAGGTCTGTCGGTCAGGGTTTGTCGTATCCATGGAATCAGTCAAGAAATCGTTTCTTACCCACTTTGCCCGGGCCTTCAACGAGGAGGTTCCGGATCTCATGGACAGGGACGCCTTTGAACAGCAATACCTGGCATCCGGAGTCCAGACAGATGCTGAAGCCAATCCGCGATCTGCCGGGAAGGTGTCGGACAGGGTATGGATATGATAGAGAAACCGCAGTGGTTGAAGAAGCGTCTCCCTCTCGGGAGCGTCCACACCCAGATGGAATCGAGCCTGCATGCAAGAAAGCTCCATACGATCTGTCAGGAAGGGTGCTGCCCCAACCAGGGGGAATGCTTCGCGAAAAGAGAGGCCTCCTTTCTGATCATGGGCCGGGTGTGCACGCGGAACTGCAGGTTCTGCGCCGTGGAGTCCGGAGAGCCCGGTCCTCTGGATCCCGACGAACCCGAGAGACTCGCTGCCGAAGTGCGGGAGCTGGGCCTGAACCACGTGGTGATCACCTCCGTCACCCGCGATGATCTCTCTGACGGCGGTGCAAGCCATTACGCCCGGGTGATCGAGAGCCTGAGGCGTGTGTGCCCGGGTGTAGGCGTCGAGGTGCTGATTCCCGACTTTCAGGGGGCAGGCGCATCACTGGGCACGGTCCTCTCCGCCCGGCCCGACGTGCTGAACCATAATGTCGAGACCATACCACGGCTTTACCGGCACGTGAGGCCCCAGGCAGGCTAC
The DNA here is from genome assembly GCA_018433775.1 of Deltaproteobacteria bacterium. Classification (GTDB taxonomy): domain Bacteria; phylum Desulfobacterota; class Desulfomonilia; order UBA1062; family UBA1062; genus Phosphitivorax. The sequence goes on along the minus strand of JAHDQN010000053.1, from coordinate 785 downwards.
CGCCGCTCTCTCGATCTTCTCGCGCGGATGAAAACCATCAGGAACGATATGATCACAAAATCAGGCCTCATGGTGGGCCTGGGTGAAACAAAAGACGAGGTTTTCTCGGTCATGGACGATCTGATCAATGCCGGATGCGATATTTTGACCATCGGGCAGTATCTCAGCCCCAGCTCGAACCATTATCCCGTCAGGGAATTCATCCACCCCGATGTTTTCTCCACCTATGAAGACGAGGCGCGAAGGAGGGGATTCAAGGCGGTGGCAGCCTCACCTTTTGTACGCAGCTCATATCGGGCCGGCGAGCTCTATCGGGCAGCCGGCACCCGGTCTTCACGATCCTGATCCCTGTTGATCGTGTACCTGGGCCGGCTGATAAGACCAGTCCGGTAACAAGGCCGGGGTGAGCGAGCTTGCAGCGGTAATGTACCTGTTGCCGGCCCAACGCCGGTATGAGTACATCGGTATCATTCCAGTCCGATACGTGCTGATGCAGTATCTCCGGCCTATCTTTACTTCACGGAAACCATCTTTGTACGTATGCGAATTTTTCTACATAATGAACAGGTGTTCAGGGGCAGGAGCATAAAAAAGGGGACCGGGTCGTGCTCCCGGCCCCCAGAGGCATAGTGTATCCGGACTTCCTTTTAGAAGTTGATCTGCCATTTGGCGCCGAAGTAGGTGGTATCCTTGTCTTCGTCTTCGCCGGTTTCGTCGTCGGCATAGTCGAACACGCCAACCTCGGGCACGACAAAGAAGGAGCCGTAGACCGGAATCGTCGCGTT
>JAHDQN010000026.1 GCA_018433775.1 Deltaproteobacteria bacterium | reverse complement strand
GCTCAAGACAAACGATCATATCCGGAATATCGCAATCATCGCCCACGTCGACCACGGCAAGACCACGCTGGTGGACGCCATGTTCCGTTTCAGCGGCGTGTTCCGCGAAGGCCAGGAGGTCCAGTCGCGGATCATGGACCGCATGGAGCTCGAGCGCGAGCGCGGCATCACCATCGCGGCCAAGAACTGCTCCGTGCCCTGGCAGGGGGTCAAGATCAATATCATCGACACGCCCGGGCACGCGGATTTCGGGGGCGAGGTGGAACGGGCGCTTTCCATGGCCGACGGCGCCATCCTCCTGGTGGACGCGGCCGAAGGCCCGCTTCCCCAGACGCGCTTCGTCCTGAAGAAGACCCTGGAGGCGGGCTTGAAGATCCTCGTGGTGATCAACAAGATCGACCGGAAGGACGCCAGGCCCCTGGAGGTCCTCAACGAGATCTTCGACCTCTTCATCGACCTGGGCGCGGACGATAATCAGGTGGATTTCCCCTGCCTGTATGCCGTGGGCCGCGAGGGGATCGTCATGGATTCTCCCGACGGCGAGGCACAGGACCTCAAGCTGCTTCTCGACACCATCCTGGCCGAGGTCCCCGCGCCTGCGTACGATCCCGGCGAGCCGTTCCAGATGCTGGTCTCGGACCTGGACTACTCGGACTATCTGGGGAGGCTCGCCATCGGAAAGATCTTCCACGGCCACGCAGACTCAAACGACTCTCTGGTCTGCATCGACGGCCGCGGCGAGCACCAGCGGCTCAAGGTCACCAGGCTCCAGGGCTATGATGGTGTGAGCTTGCGCGAGATCGACCACGCGGGGCCCGGGGACATCGTGGTGCTCTCGGGTATCGACGACGTGATGATCGGCGACACCATCTGCACCGAGGAAAACCCGAAGGCGCTCAAGAGGATCACCGTGGACGAGCCCACCGTGTCCATGCGCATCACGGCCAACAATTCTCCGCTGGCGGGCACCGAGGGCACCTGGGTGCAGTCCAACAGGATCTTCGAGCGCCTGCAGAAGGAAACCTTGAGGAACGTCTCCATCCGGCTGGAGGTGCCGCCGGAGAAGGACTGCTTCATCCTCAAGGGACGGGGCGAATTCCAGCTCGCGATCATCATCGAGACCATGCGGCGCGAGGGCTTCGAGCTGTGCGTGGGAAGGCCCGAGGTCATCTCGTTGACCCGCGGGGGAGAGCTGCTCGAGCCGATCGAGCACCTCTACATCGACTGCGACGAGGAATACCTCGGCGTCGTGACCCAGAAGCTCTCCATCCGCAAGGGCAGGATGATCAACTTTGCAAACCATGCGGCCGGCCGCGTCAGGATTGAGTTCAACATCCCTTCGCGCGCCCTCATCGGCTACCGCGACGAGTTCCTCACCGACACCAAGGGGAGCGGGATCATGAGCTCGTACCTGCTGGGCTTCGAACCGTATCGGGGCGAGTTCCCCACCCGGTTCACCGGATCCATCGTGGCGGACCGCAGAGGCGTGGCCGTGCCGTACGCCCTGTTTAACCTCGAGCCCCGGGGCAGGCTCTTCATCACCCCGGGCGAGCAGGTCTACGAGGGCATGATCATCGGCGAGCACAGCAAGGAGAACGACATCGACGTCAACCCCTGCAAGATGAAGAAGCTCACCAACATGCGGGCTGCCGGTCGCGACGACAACGTGCTGCTCTCGCCCGTGACGCCCCTGACCCTGGAAAAGGCCCTGCAGTTCGTCAGGGAGGACGAGATGGTGGAGGTCACGCCCAAGTCCCTCAGGCTCCGCAAGACCGAGCTCTCCGCCGGCAGGCGCCACGACCGGAGCATTGCCAGGAAAAAGGCCGCAGGATAAAAGATCCTCTTTTACTACCCCTTATACTACCGCGCCGGAGTTGGGTGCAAGATTGGGGTCAGGTCTCAACATATGACACTTCCTGTGTCATATGTTGAGACCTGACCCCATGCTGTGTGGGACCCCAAGATGTGATGACCCCATGACTGATGCTAATCCTCGTGGACCACGTTCTTGATGATATAGCTGCCTGACTTCTCGTCGAGCTCGATTTCCAGGAGGTGCCGGTCTCTGGCCTCTTCCAGCACCCGGCTGAAGGACCTGTACCCGTAGTAGCTCTCGTTGAACCCCGGCATGCGGCGCCTGAGCGCCTGCTTTACCATTGAGCCCCAGAGCTTGTCGTCGTCCCCGCGCTCGGCGAACATGGCCTCCACGGTCTCCAGAACGAGGTCCAGGGCCTTCTGCTTCCGGTCCTCTTCCTGGCTCTCCTTAGGGCTCGCCTTGGCCGGGGCCGCGGTGCTGTTCTTGGCCAGCGGTCTCCTGATCTTGGGCCTCTTGGTCTCGCTCTGCCGCACGAGGTCATCGTAGAAGATAAACTCGTCGCAGTTGGCGATCAGGAGATCGGACGATGAGTTCTTCACCCCCACGCCGATCACCACCTTGTTGTTTTCCCGGAGCTTGCTCACCAGGGGCGAGAAGTCCGAGTCGCCGCTGATGATCACGAAGGTGTCCACGTGCAGCTTGGTGTAGCAGAGGTCCAAGGCATCCACCACCATGCGGATGTCGGCCGAGTTCTTGCCCGACTGCCGGACATGCGGAATCTCGATGAGCTCGAAGGAGGCCTCGTGCATCACGGGCTTGTAGTCCTTGTAGCGATCCCAGTCGCAGTAGGCCTTCTTGACGATGATGTTTCCCTTGAGCAGCAACCGCTCCAGTATCTTCTTTACATCGAACTGCCGGTATTTCGCATCCCTGACCCCCAGGGCCACGTTTTCGAAATCGCAGAACACTGCCATATTTTGAGTATCGTGCTGTAACGCCATGAATCTCTCTCCTCCCCTGCATTTTCTGCAGAAGGCCGGGATCTCCCGGCAATCAGACGCCATTTCAAACGTCTTAAAACGTGTCGGTTGTATTCATCCTTTCTTTCCCGTCTCCTGTCAAGGACATAAATCGGGAACCGGCTCTCAAGGCGGCTTGGGCAGCGAATTTTCCCGACAATTGATCCGATACGGGCGATGCGCCTTTTCATCAGCAGTTGAAACGCCTGGCCGGGAGGGAACCAAAGGCGAATGGTCCGTGCCGGGACCTGCCCGGGCTAAAGGACCAGCCGCGAGCCGTTCTTGATCCCCTTGGGCGGATTTACGATCAGCCGGTCTCCCACTGACACGCCGCCGAGTATCTCCACCCGGTCGTGAAACCGGGCGCCGGTGCGGACACTCCTCAGAAGCGCCCGCTCGTCCCTGACCAGGTAAACCGCGGGTTCGCCCTGGTCGGTCACGATCACCGAGCTGTGAACCAGAATGCGGGGGACGTCGTCGCCCGCGGAAAGGGGGCGGGAAAGAAACGAGACCTGTGCGGCCATATCCGGCCGGATGCGGGGATCGCTTTCGATAATGCGCACCTTCACCAGGGACCGGGACTGCCCCCTCTCGCCCGTGAGCGGGGCGGCATTCACTTCGCCGGTGAAATGGACATCGGGCAGAGCTTCGAGGTCAACGACGCAGGATTGCCCCTGCCGGACCTCCCCGGCCACGGATTCGGGCACCTCGACCTCCACCGTGAGCACTGTCACGTCCGCGATGGTGGCTATAGAGGAGTCCGTGCTCCCTATAGGGCCGGGCGGGACCATCATGTCGCCGATGTCAGCATTGAATTTCAGGATCATGCCGCCGAAGGGAACCCTTATCCGGGTGTTATCGAGCGCGATCTCGGCACTCTTCAGGGCCGCCGCCTCGGCCTTCACCAGGGCCTCGGCCGCATCGAGCGCAGAGACCGCCTTGCGGTGCCCGGCCTCTGCGGACTTGTACTCCGACCTGGACACCGAGCCCATCTCGAGGAGCTTTTTATAGCGCGCAAGGTTGAATCTCTCTTCCGCCAGGTCCACTCTGGCCTGTTCGAGGTTGGCGATGGCGAGCCGGTGCCTCGCCTCGGCCTGGTCCCTCCGGGCGGCTGCATCCGCACTCTCAAGGCGTGCGATCACCTGTCCCTTCTCCACCAGACCGCCCTCTTCCACCGCGAGCTCCACCAGCTGGCCGGGAACCTTTGCGGCCACATCCGCCCGGCGATTGGCAACCACGATTCCAGTGACGCTGTAGCGGGTATAGGCCTGGTAGGGACACTGGGGGACCACGCTGACTACATTGACCGGGAATTCTCTGGTAAATATGCTGGTGTAGACAAAAATTCCGAGGATCACCGAGAGGGCAGCCATCATCACCCAGTCCATGGGCTGTATCTTCCGGCGCCCTGCCCTCTCTGACGCCGGCTTTCCGGCCCTGCCCTTGGGAAAAACTTCGCCTGTCATGGATTTCTTTTACCTCGCCCTTTGCATGAGACAGACTGCCATATCTTCTATATAATCTCTATTTCCTCTTTGCAAATATCTCACACGTCATTTTTGAAAAAAAGACGGCCCGGGTCAAAGGCGTCATCTTCCGTATAAGCTCATCTCCTGAAACCGGTGCGCCCCGATTTCTCCGGAAGGATTTCTCACCACACACCGCTGGTGAAGAACGGGGCGTGATTCGAGGTGAACGACGGCGGATCCCTTCTCGCGATCCGTGCAATGGCTGGGTCGCGCCTGAACTCCTTGTCCAGGAACCGGCGCACCCGCCCCCTGTCCCATCCCCGGGGATGGACGAAGCCCTGGTAGAGCGAGAGGTCTCCTTGCGAAAAGTCGTACGTATCGAGCCCGGTGGCCTCGGGGCTCCCCTTGGGGAGGTTGAAGATGGAAAGGTTGAGGAAGTCCACATTGTCGCGGTTGCGCCCGATGAACTCCAGGGTCTTTTTCGCCGCGGTCTCGTCCTCTGGAGGCGTGCCGAACAGGAGATAGACATAGGTGGCGATACCCGAGCTTTTCACGGCCTGAAGCACCCGTGCAGACTCATGGAGCCGAATCCCCTTGCCGAGCTCATCGAGAACCCGCTGGTCGCCCGACTCGATCCCCAGCTTGAGCATGACGCAGCCCGAGATCCTGAGGGATGAGCAGAAGCCGGGATCGGCAAGCGAGCAGCTTATTCTCGCAAACCCGTACCAGGGAATACGAGGCCCGCCCCGTGCCATGTTCCTGAGCAGAGACGGGCTCATGGCATTGTCGCATACATGGATCAGGCCGGAGGGCTCGTCCTGCGCCAGCTCCTCCATGTCGCGGGCGGCCCGCCCTGCCGGCAGCCCGTCAAAGGGATTTGCCTCCGCCTGCTCGGGACAGAACGAGCACTTCCCCCAGTAGCAGCCGGACGAGGCGCTGTACGGCAAAACCGGTCGCGGCGAGAGGTAGGGGTAGTCCCGAAAGGGTTCGTAATCCGGCAGGCAGTGCCCGGCGGCATCACCCAGGCCTGCCAGGGAGAGCAGTGCCCCCTCGCCCGGACCTGCCACCAGGTCGTCCACGAGGCCGGAAAAGGGATTCTTCCGGACAGGCCCCCTGACCCACGAGGTAACGAGCCCGCCGCCCAGGACGATCCGGACCTCCGGGGCCTGCTTTTTCAGAAATCCCACCATGGCCAGCGTGGTCAGGGCCTGGCTCAGAAAGTTGAGCGAGAAGCCCACCACATCCGGGGCGTACTCCCCGAGGACCTCGGCAAGTCGGGGCCTGAAGTAGGGATAGAACACGTTTTCCTCGGGCGCTTGAGCCGCACGGAGCAAGTCCCCGCTCTTTACGGGAGAGAGCTCGTCATGGGTGAAGTTATTGAGGCTGACCCGCGACCGGTAGGGCCCGGACCTGTAGGCCAGGACGCGGTTGAGCTCCGTGACCGCCTGGATGTACCTGCCCCGGCTCCGGTAGGTTTCACGTCTCCGGAGCACGGCGAGATTATCGTGGAGGTGATGGAATGCCCTGCGAGTCCAGGTATCGGCGGGGGCGGCCCGGTCGTCGAGGAGGAAACGCAGCCCCTCCATGTTGGCGTCGATCACCCGGAACCGGGCATTGCGGGCCTTCAATGCCCCCGCGAGCCTGGCAAGGCCGGCGGGAGGCTCGCCCGGCTTCGAGATTGGTGGGTGGATCAGGAGAATTTTTTTCATGCCGGGCGCTTTCCCAGGTCTTCTCCCTGTCCGGTCGAATCCCCCGGTCTTTTAAGATACCGGCGCAGCACGTGGACGCTGTCCGGGGTGCAGGGCCTCTCCTCGATCATCCTCACGACCGCGTCCATGGAATGGAACGAGCCGCCGGACACCTCTTCGGGCTGGAGAATGAACGGCCCGTCCGCTGTGCAGGAAAACGCCCCGCCCCATACCCTCTGGCCCAGGTACTCGCCATAGAAATCAAAGAGAAACGTGAGTCCGGCGCCCCTGACACCGAGCTCCTCGTCCAGCTCGCGCAGGGCGGATTCCTCGTAGCTCTCTCCTGCAAGCACCACCCCGCCGGCGCACAGGTCCAGGTACCCCGGAAAGATGTCCTTTGTCAGGGTACGCTCCTGCACGAAGAGCTGTCCCCGGGAGTTGAGCACGAGGACATACGAGGCCCGGTGGATGAGTCCGTCCCGCCGCATCACGGCCCGCAAGGCACTTCCGAGAACGGTATTCTTCTCATCCACGATCGTCACCTCTTCCTGCGGGCTCGCGTCCGGGTTCACTACAGCGACCGGCCCCTGCGCTGGGGTACGGTCATCAGGGGGAACTCCTGCCATGGATCAAGGCCTCCTTTCGTCCGTTCCTTCCTATAGCATGACTGACACGCATCCAAGAGGGAGTCAATGCGCTCCTTCTTTTTATCAGTCCGGCTTTTGAAGAATCCGGAAACTCCCGGACAGCCTGTCCTCAAAAAATAAGCTCCCAAGAAAGTGAAATCCTTCTTTCTTTCCCACCATCATCTCACCTGCCAATCTTGAAACACGGAATACGAAATCGTGTACCGGCAAAGGCTATAATTCAGAATAAGTCTATTTATATCGTGCCGTTATTTACGGCACGGTTGTTGATACTCCTGGATCGCTCCGGCTTGATACATCGAAGACCCGTTACCGTCCTTGGGGGGAGAGCGTAGGAGAATACCGGGGAAGGTTCTTCGGCCGAAGCGGTAAAAATGACATATGGAGGCACAAAGAATGGGCAAGCTGATGAAAGAGGCTATTCTGGTAGGCATACTGATCTTCCTCTTTACCGGCTATGCGCACTGCACCAGGCCGGGCTGCGAGGTCAACCCCAACGGATTCCCTTCGGGCGGGCATTTCAACCTCAACATCATCGCCAAGAAAGGTGGTTTCACCTGTCCCGGTGTCTCCTGTGACGAGTACGGCGATCCGGTCTACGGAAATGTCATCTACATCCCGGAACATCCGGAGTACAACGTGCAGATCGTCATGGAATCGGGCAAAAAGGGTCCCAGGAGCGCACCCGATGTCACGGAGCTGCAGGTGACGGACGCCTGCAGCGGCTTTTTCCCGAATGACCCCGCTACCCTGCGCCTGCCGAAAAACGAAAAGGGCTACCGGGTTTATGTCAGGGTGCTGGGAAAACCATCGAAAGATGACGGCGATCTCAGGACCATCGAGATCTTCGACCCCGAGTTTGTCCTGGTGCAGGATGAGCTCGGCAGCGACCTGCTTTATCTCGGCCTGGTCACGGACAGAGGCTTCCTCACGACCTCTGCCAGCTTTGTCCGTATTTCGGGCAAGTCACGGGCAACCGATATCACCGGTCTGTTCCAGTGGTCGGGAAGCGTCTGTTATCTCACTGCCCCCGATGAGTTTACGCTGCCGGGTTCCTGCTGCGTGGATCCGGACTCGGACGGGATATTCGACGAGTGCTCCCCCATGACCGAGGATTCCCTCTGCGAGGGGACACCGGCCTACTGCATGGAGTATCTGAACGAATGGGTGTTCAACATCGGAGATTTCGTCGAGAGTCTCTGGAACATGGACAGCAACGGGGCAAAGCTGCTCCAGGTCAGATTCTATCCGCTTTAGTCATACCTTCATCCGGCGCGGGAGAGAGGGGGAAGGGCATCCCCTTTCCCCGTGCCCCAGTTTCGTGAACAGCACCGCAACCCGCGGGCCTGAGAAGGAACTGGCAAACAGATCCGCTCACCCGTCCATGGCATGGGGCCGGTGGAAATCGGTACCGTATTACAGGATCTCAAGGATCTGCTGCTGGAATCTCTCAAGGACCTCTTCGAACCGTATCTCCCCGTTTTCGAATACCGTGGAGAACAATGCCATTCCCTCCCAGAAGGCGACCATGGCGACACTCATGACGGATGCGGCATCCCTGTCCGTCGAGCCGCCGCTGATATTCCCGGCCAGGGTCTGAATCCACTCGACATACGCCTGCCGCAGTTTTGCGCGGACCGCCTCGTTATACAGGGCGATCTCCCAGATCTCCACGAAGATCTTCGAGAGCCTCCGGTCGAGCGTGATCCGATGGTTCACGAATCCGAACACCTCTTTGATGAACTCCCCGCGGGATAAGTCCGACATGTTCTTCGAGCCCAGCATATCCTGCATCTGCGACTTGAAATCCTGCACTGCGTAATCGATATAGTGCAGGAGAATGTCTTCCTTGTTGGCGAAATAATAGTGCAGCACGCCGTGGTTCACGCCCGCGGCCCGCGAGATGTCCTTGATGGAGGTGTTCTGAAACGACTTCTCCAGGAGGCACTGGTCCAGGGCCTTGAGTATCTGCCTTTTCCGCTCCTCCCGCACCGGTTTCCTCGCCACGATCTGGTTCCCTCCTGGGAGCATGTATCAACGCCTTGGAACTATGACACATTGTCCGGTGCGGATCAACACGCCCGGGAATCTCACGGGAAGCGGACAGGGAGATATCGGAGGCGTGCGGATCAGTGCGCCCGGGTTGTCTCCTCCTCATCATCCGGACAAGCTCTATCGGTACGGGAGAGGGCCGCGGAGAGGCTCCCTGGAGTGCGACCGCCACCCTTTCGGCAGCCCTACCGGTACGATCAGAGACTGTCCAGGATTTTTTTCACCGCATCCGTGATAAACGATGCCTCTTTTCTGCCGATGAGCAGGCTCGGCCTCAGCAGAACGCACGAGCCATCCACCCTGCCGGTTTCCAGCATGAGTCTGTGTGCACCCGCATGCACGCAGAACGCACGGGCAACCTGCTCCGAAGCGAATCTCAGCGATACCAGCAGTCCCCGGCCCGTAACCGACTTCAAGGCCGCCTTTTTCCCCGCGAGCCTGCTCAGGTCCTTGATCAGTATCCCGCCCGTGTCACGGGCATTGGTCCACGGGCTCTCCCGGTCGTACTCGTCAAGGGCGGCCATGGCGGCCCTGCACCCCAGATCGTGGCCGCCGAAGGTGCACAGGTGGATGAGGGGGTGCACGTCGAAGAACCGTTTCAGCTCGGGTGTGAAGATCATGGCGGTCATGGGGAAAATCCCGCCCGTCAGGGCCTCGCCCACCACGAGGATATCCGGCTCCACGCCGGTCTGCTCGAAGAAGAACCTGGTGCCCGTCCTGCCGAAACCGCTTCCGGTCTCGTCGAAGATGAGCTGTGCGCCGTGGCGGTCGCACAGGGCACGCATCCGGGCATAGTACTCCTCCTCAGCCGCGCGGCAGCCATTCTCGGCTTGGATCGGCTCCATGACAAAGGCCGCAGTACGCTCTCCCATGACTGACTCCGCGGCCTGGGCATCCCCGAACGGCACGACCGTGACTTCGGGAATCAGTGCGCCGAACTGCTCCTTTCCCTTTCTTTCCGAGAGGCTCAGGGCAAAGCCCGACTCCCCGTAGCAGCCACCGCTCACGGTTATGAGACCGGGCCTCTCCGTGAAGCCCCGTGCGAGCTTGCAGGCCGCGTCCATGGACTCGCCCCGGGTCACCCCGAAAAGCACGCAACTTAAATTCCCGGGAACGAACTCGGCAATCCTCCGTGCCAGCAGGGCCTTTTCCTCGGAAGGCATCACGAAGTTGCCCTGGTCGGTCTCGAAAAGGGCCTTCTTGAACCGGGCGGCTATTGCCCGGTTCTTCCTGCCCAGGTTGAATGTGCCCGCCGATGAGGAGCAGTCGAGATAACGGTTGCCGTCCGTGTCGAAGACATACGCCCCCTCGCCCCCGGCCTCCAGGAACCCGTGTCCCCTTTCCCGGATCCCGTCTACGAGGCTCTTCGAAAACACTTTCTCCGCAGCGGCGAAAAGCGTGTCCCTGTCCGTCTGTTTCGTGGAAAGGTCTTTTTTCATCATCTCACCTCCTGTATCCCAGCGCCTTGAGCACATACTTCGAGACGAGCTCTTCCAGGTCCCGGACGAGATTGAACGTGATGATCTGCACCTTCAGATTGTCGAGGATCATTCTGAACATCGGGACCCGCGCCAGGGGAAGGAGAAAGACCAGGTATTTCTTCATGGAGTCCACCGCGGCCCTGATGCGGGCCAGCAGCTCTTCCACCTCTTCCATGCCGGCGGTGATGGGTATCTGGAACCGCATGACCTGGGGAGCATTCCCGGAGTACACCGCCCAGACCCCCTGCTTCGCGAGGCAGTCGGCCATGAGTGCGCCCAGGAATTCATATTTGTATTCGATGCCGATCATGAGGCCCAGGGACCGCACCTCCCGGACCACGTGGCTGTTTTCTCTCCAGATCTCCCTGAGCCCTTCCTCGAACCGCCTGCCGATCTTGGCGGCGTGTTCCCACACCCGGTTTTCCACCAGGTAGTCCAGCACGGCCGTCGAGACGATGCAGCCAAGGTCGGACCCGCCTGCGTGCGAGGTGTGGAAGAGCGGGTTTTTTTCCACGTATCCGGTGAGAACCCCGATGTCCCGGTAGACCACCGCGCCGTTGGGGTAGAGCCCGCCGCTGATGGACTTGGCCGTGAACATGATGTCGGGCACCAGGCCGTAGTGCTCCATGCCCCACATCTTTCCCGTGCGGCCGAAACCGGTCTGCACCTCGTCGAAGATGAGCATGATCCCCAGCTCGTCGCAGAGCGCCCTCAAGCCCTGCATGAATTCCTGCGACGCCACGTGGATGCCGCCCTCACCCTGTACGGGCTCCAGGACAATGGCGGCGATGTCCTTTGACGCAAACCTTTTTATTGCCTCAAGGTCGCCGAAGGGCACGATGTGAAATCCGGGCATCAGGGGTTGGAACAGCTCCTTGTAATAGTCCTTGCCGTTGGCGGAGAGGCTGAACCCCTCGTGCCCGTGATAGGCCTTGTCCATGGTGATCACGTCGTTCCTGCCGGTTGCGCCCCTTGCCAGCTTGATCGCACCGGCGCAGGCGTCCGCGCCCGAGGCGCAGAGCACCACCTTGTCGAGGTCGCCCGGGCAGAGCGACGCCAACTTTTCGGCAAACCTGATCTTGGGCTCCGAGAGCAGGTGGTGCGAGCCCATGTCCCAGTCGTCCAGGGCCTTCTCGAGGACCTCCCTGATCTTTGGGTTTCCCCTGCCCACATTGAAGCATCCCGCAGAGCTGAAGCAGTCGAAAAATCTCTTTCCCGAAACCGCATCCACGACCGTGCAGCCTTGCCGGCTGCGCTCGTAGATGTCCAGGTGCGCGCACCTCAGGTATCTCACCTGACCCCTGGAGATGTGCTTGCCGAAAAGGTGCTGGACATAGTCGCGCTCCTGGACGTCCATCCTGCAACTCCCATCGTATCCCATAGAAACCTCCCCTTATAAAGAGCATATGTTTTCCGTGCACCACGAAGCCGCGACGGACAGGCACCGGGTCCCCTGATTCCGCCGGGAACCGCGGTCTCACTCCGCCTGCATGGTGATCGTGCCGCTGGTCCGCAAAATCCACACGACAGCCTCCTTTGACGGCAGGCCGCCCGATTTACCCTGAAGCACCCCTTCAGCAACCCGGCTCGCGGGATGTCGGAGGATTGCCTCTCCTGCCCATTTACGCCCTCTGCACCCTTTCTCTGAACCAATGCAGCGAGAGACATCTTTCAAGAAGAGCAGGGAGAGGAGATCATGAAAAGCCACGTCGAAGAGGAACCATCTGCAACGGGAATCCGTCAGTCGATCAATGACCTTAAATTTAGTCGAGTAACTAATGAAAAACAAGGGGGAGATGATTTTTTCCATCGATCGGCGGAAAATCAGGGCCGGATGGACCCATGCAACAGGCTGACCTTGAATTTCATACGATCGGCATTCCCATGGATGGGGTTCCTGTATTAGAATATCCGCCACTCTGACCGTTATGCCGATGATCCCGGCGCTCATGAAAAGGCCGGGGAGCCCGGAACGAGAGAGACCGGGCATGGAAACCACGGTCTCGCCCATCCACCGGATGGGCCTGGCAAGTTGATCTCTTCAGGAGGGACATGCGATGGATGATTTCCGCAGGGATTCTATCTCGCTGGTGTTCGGGGGCAACTACCCACACTGCCACTCGGTGCTGATCGACGATGAGGTCCGGGCCGTGATCGACGCCGCAAGCGACCGGCAAAAGCTCCTTGCCTTCAAGGCACGAGGGCCCGTGGATGCTCTCATAACCAGCCATGCTCACGAGGACCATTTTCTCTACAACTCGCTGTTTCCCGAGTCTGGTCTCTGGGTACACGAAGCGGATGCACCGGCCTTCACCAGCCTGAGGCGTTTCATCGACATGTTCGAGCCCGGCGACGGCGAGATTGCGCTCTGGGAGGAGTATCTCACCCGGGAGGCGGGCTATGTCCCGCGGGAGGTGAACAGGGTCCTTCGCGACGGAGACACGCTCGATTTCGGGGGCACGCTGTGCCGGGTGGTGCACACGCCCGGCCACACCCCGGGACACTGCTCATTCTATTTTCCCCGGGATCGGATCCTCTATCTCGCGGACTGGGACCTGGTGAAATCAGGACCGTATTACGGAGACCCCGCCTCGGATCTGGACCAGACTATCTCGTCCTTACAGCGTCTCAAGACCATCCCCGCAGACATCTACCTCACCGCCCACGGGAAAGGAGTGCACGAGGGAGACCCGGAAATCATCGAGCACTACCTCGGAAGCATAGAGGCACGGGAAGAGCGGTTGCTGGAATTCCTTCGAAAGAGTCCCGCGACCCTGGATCGGATAACGGACCAGGGAATCATCTACGGCCGGGCAAAGAGCATCGGCGCCTGGAACATGGCCGTATCCGAGCGGCACATGATGCACAAGCATCTGGTGAGGCTCATGCGGATGGGCCGGGTGTTCCGGGAGGGTGATAGGTATTGCGCGGCCACACCGGCTGCATAAGTATAGATAAAGGGGAAAGAGGACAGCTTCTCTCAGGCCGTCACCCTCGGCGCCTGGCGATCACGCCCGATTACGCGCTGTTTCCACCCGATCGGTCGGCACGCCGCGCTAGCCCTTTTTTCCCCGGATCATGACCACGGTGGGAAATCCCGTGGGGGTGGGCTCGTACGAGCCATGATCACGGAAGCCGAACGCGTGGTAGATCCGGCGTGCCGGCTTCCCCTCTTCCGAAGAATGGTCAAAGGTTCTCACCGTAATGTCCCTGCGGGCATCCAGCAGGGTGAGGGCATGGGCCAGCAGGGCCTTCCCCACCCCTTTGCCGCGGCACTTCCCGGACACTGCCAACCACTCGATCTCGTTGCGGGAAAATATGATCACGATGCCGCCAAGCAGTGGCGTGCCGGGTCCGGCATCGCCCTATCTCACACAGAACGCCCGCCCTTCGCGGAGCGCCTCCTTCAGGGCGTCGCGAAACGACGGGTCGTGGACCATGGCCCCGAAAAGATGCTCCACTTCTCCGGCCAGGGCGATCCAGCTCTCGAAATCCTCGATAGTCGCGGGCTGTACGTTCACGGCAGTCAACACCCCCATGATCCTTCTCAACACGGCTTCCTGATCCGGCATCTGATTCTTCCAAATCCTTTACGGTTCCGTCCCGGGATTCGGTTCAGTACTTTGGTGCCGGATCTGTATTATCCCAGGAGCCACCCGGAGGGAAAGGGCAATTTTGCATCTTCCCGGATGAAAAAAATGTGCCGGCGCAATCCATGCTCTGGATTTCATGGAATCCTGCTGATATTATGATATTTGTATCTATTGGACTATGGTGCAGTTATCCGGGGTATGCCCCCGTCAGATCCGGGCTCGTAAAAGGCCTCCGGCGGATTACCCGGCCGCAGGAAGAAGGTCGTGCGGGGAATTCTCTTCTCTTGGTCGACGAATCCTCTGGCGGCTGCGGGAGAATGGCCAAGCCTCGAAGCGATGAAACCCCGGGTTGACCAGGGGGGCCACCGGCGGCGGGCATCCCCGTCCGACGGGAGAGATTTCGTCCGAGAGCGGGTTGATCCGGCGAGGAGGGCTGTAAGACATGCGGACTTCGCGCAGATAGTGCAGGGGCATGGAAATAATCGCACACATCCTCTTTCGGGCCAGGTACGTCCTGTGTGCCCTGACCCTCGCCCTGACCGCCTTCTTCGGGCTGTCCATCTCCATGGAGATGGAAAATTCGATCAGCTCGTGGTTTTCACCCGACGACCCGGTCTCGGTGAACTACCAGGCCTTCCGGGACACCTTCGAAGGAAGCAGGTACCTCATCGCGGCCGTGGAGGCCGGGGATCTCTTCACCCGGGAGGGACTGGACTATCTGCGCAGGAAAACCGCGGAGCTCAAGGGCCTGGAGCGAGTGAAGCAGGCCTACAGCCTGGCCACGGCCAGCAAGATCATCGGAACCGCCGAGGGCATGGAGATCGAGCCCCTGCTGAAAAACCTCGAGCACACGGACACAGACACCATCAGGCGGTATGCACTTGAGGACGAGCTCTTCGCCGGGTATCTCGTCTCGCGCTCGGGCACGCTGGGCGCTATCGTGCTGGTCTTCGACGACATGGACGCCCGCGTCATGGCCCAGACAGTCGCCCAGGTCGAGGCATGCATGGAGCAGGACAGGCCGGCGGGGGTCGGCACCTTCCTCTCCGGCGATATCATGGTCAATCACGAGTTCAACCGGGTGACCGAACAGAACGAGACCATCCTGCCTATACTCGGTCTTGCCGTGATCGTGGTCATTGTTTATATCCTCTTCCAGTCCCCGGCGAAGATCTGCATCGCCGTGGCCGTCATTCTCATGAGCCTCTGCTGGACGCTCGGATTTCACTCGCTTCTGGGGTTGAGCTTCAATGCCTTGAGCGGGATGATCATCCCGCTGATCATTATCCTCTCCGTGTCCAACACGGTCCATATCATGGAATATTTCGAAGAGGTGCGGGAGAACACAAGCGCTGAGCACTCGTTCGTCAACACGGTCTCCTACATCACCACACCCTGCTTCCATACCTCGGTCACCACATCCCTGGGGCTGCTGTCGCTGACCACCAGCCCCATCAGCGCAGTGAGGCACTTCGGTACGGTTTCCGCGGCAGGGGTGATGTTCGGCTTCGTCATCTCCCTGTGCATCGTGCCGCTCATGCTCACCCTCACGCCCGCGCACCGGAAGATACCGCACAAGTACTGGGGGCATCTGCTTGCCGCGGTGTTCCGGATCAACGAAAGGCACTCCCGGCCCATCCTTTTCATGACCGCGGCAGCTCTCGTCATCGCGGTGCTCGGCATGGGCCGGGTGCGGATCGAAACCAACGAACTGGAATGGTTCCCACGGGACAGCGCCATGTACCGCAATGCCAAGACCCTTGACCGGGAGCTCACCGGGATCGGCACCCTTGAAATCCTCATCGAGGGTGAAAGCGATCTCATGATGCAGCCTGGAATCCTCTCCCGCATGGACTCGCTGGCGCTGGATATCGAGGCGATGCCCGAGGTGAAGAAAGTCATCTCGCTTGCCGGTTATGTCAAGGCGCTCAACAGGGCGCTGAACGAAGGCTCACCCGATGAGTACCGGATTCCGGACTCACGGGAGCTCATCGCCCAGGAAATCCTGCTGATGAGCTTCTCTGAAACCGGCACAGAAGAACTGGAGCGGGTAGCGAGCCACGACTTCTCCAAGGGAAGGATCGCCGTCAAGCTCTCCTACGGGAGCTCCGAGCAAGGCCGCATCATCTCGGAGAAGATACTCGCCCTGGCAGAGAATGCGTACGACGGGGTGGAGGGTCTGCGCATATCCGTCACCGGCTCGTCGTATCTCCTGAGCATGCTGGACAAGTACATCGTCGAGAGCCAGATCAAGTCGTTCTCGCTGGCGTTCGCCCTGGTGTTCGGGATGCTCTTTCTCATCCTGTTCTCGATACGGTTCGGGCTTTTGTCCCTGCTTCCCAACCTGCTTCCCATCATGTTCGTCATCGGGATCATGGGCTGGGCGGGCATCAGTCTGAACGTGGGAACGGTCATGATCTCTTCCGTGGCGTTAGGGATTGCCGTGGACGACACCATCCACCTGATCTCCCGGTTCCGCAAGGAGCTCGCGGGGGGAAGGAATACGCTCCACGCCGCGCTGAGAAAGGCCACCATCCTTGTGGGCAGGGCACTGATCTTCACCACCGTGATCATCATGACGAGCTTTTCCGTGGTGATCTTCTCCGGCTTCCAGCCTTCCCGTGATTTCGGTCTGCTGCTCTCGCTCACGCTGTTCATCGCGCTGATCTGCGACCTGTTCGTGCTCTCGTCCCTGCTCCTGGTTTTCAGGAGATTCTTCGAAAAAGAGGCGGGCAGACCGGGTGAGCCGCCCTGGGAAACCCGCGCGGAACCCGTCCCGGTCTCTTCGGGTCGGGAGCGCGGCTGATTCAGGCCCCATCGCGATCTTTGATCCATCTGAGGATTCCGGGCCACAGGGATCGGTGGGCCTTCCTGCCCACCAGCATTCCCACGTGCTGCAGTGCGACCCCCGGCTCTTCCTCGTACCAGAGCACCCGGTTCGCAGGGCTCCGGGCGATGTCGTGCAGCGGCAGGGACGCCTCCGGCGGAACCAGCACCGAGCGCCTGTCCGCCACCGTGAGGATCGGTGCACGTACGTTCAGGGGCGATACAGGCATTCCGTCGATCTCGAGCGTGGAGCTCATGAAACAGTCCCGGCGGTAGAGCCGTTCCATGATCTCTTCGAAGAGCAGCCCGGGCATGGGCAGCTCGTCCAGGGTCCAGCGCAGCACCTTCAGGTGTGTTCTCAGCAGCCGCGGGACAGGCAGGCTCGCCGGCCAGTCGGTCCACCGCTCTGTCTGGAAGCTGGCCGGAGAGGCCAGGGTGCTCATGGCGCTGAGAAAAGAGCCGTGGACATTCCCCGTCAAGCAGGTGAACACGCGGGCGTCCGGGGCACGGGCCACCAGGAAATCGATCGCCCCCATACCGGGTCCGAACCTGACCGGGGCCCCAAGCAGAACAAGGCCCCCGACCAGATCGGGATGCAGGGCGGCGAAGATGGCGGCAAAGGTGCCCCCGAGAGAATGCCCTGCCAGAATTGGTCTGTCCTTGCCCGGCCCGGATTTCACGGCGTCCAGACATTCGAGGATGCAGTGGTCTGCATAATGAGCCAGCCCGAGAGACTGCTCACGAATCCCCGGCATCTCCCAGCGGATGAGCCGTACCCGGATGCCCTCTCTCAGGAACCGTCTCACCACGCTGATCTGCGGATCGAGGTCCCAGATGTACGCCCGCTTGATGGGTGCCGGCACAATAAGCACTGTCCGGTCTTCACCCCCTGAGCAGCCGTACGACCTCAGCGTGAACGACGGCCCGGTCAGCACGGTCTCCGACGGGGTCTCCCGGGGGCCGAGCCCCATCATGTCGAGTGCCCTTCCCTGCCGGCGCCTGCCCCGATCGACCATGCCGCCTATGCGTCCGATCTGCATGAGCGGCATCCGGGCAATCGCTGGGATTGTGCCCACAACCGCCCCGTCCATTTCTTCATACAACAGGTGCATGCCGGTTCTTTGAAGGGTCTCTCCAAATGATAGAGACCCATGCCCTGCTCTCTTTACCGGCGGATGCTCCGCTACCGCCCGTTCCACCCCGCGATCCTCGCCCAGAGCCACCAGGCCGCGTAGGCCTTGAGGTTTGCATTGAGCGGCTGGGAGTGCGCCGAGTAGCAGTCATACCAGTCCTGGCCCTCCACGTGGGCATTCTGCCACTGGATGGCCCAGTTTGCATCACGGCTCCCATCGCCGTCGGAGTCGTACGCGCAGGCGTCGTCCGGATACCTGTCGCCGTAGAAGACACCGTCGGGGTCATAGGTCTCTATGTCTGCAAAATCGTAGAGAATCTTTGCTCTTGTCCTGCAGTATTGCCGTATCTGCTCATTCCTCCGGTGCAGGTTCCCTTCGAGACCGGTGCCGTCGAGATGGCCGGTCATGTAGACGAACTTCACCTCGGGATATTCACCCTCCAGGGTGTCCATGAGGCTCAGATAGGTGTTGATGTCCGACTCCGTGGCATCGGAGACCTGGCCGCACCATGACCACATGACCACGTTGACCTCCGGGTGAGCGTCCAGGTAGGTACGGGTGGCCCCGGCCCATGCAGTGAGGCTCGGGCTGCCGAGATCGTTCGCTCCCGGAAACGGCGTGTCGCGCAGCTCGAGCGCATCCCCGGCGCCGCTTGCGTTGAAGGCATAGCGGCTTCCCCTGAAATCCACCAGCCCGGCCATGCCGTCGATGATCTGGCTCCCATGGGAGGTATGGCCGTAGGCGATGCACAGGCTCCCTGCAGCCTGCTCGATCCATTCAGCCGGCACGGCATCGATATTCGCGGCGGTATGGTCGATGATGACGGCCGAAGTGCCGGGGAGAGGGTCGGGATTTTCCGGAGGGGATGGGCCCTGGTCATCCGAGAGAGACACCCTCATGAGGGTCGAGCCCGAGACACCTTCCATGGTGGCGGTGATGGTCGCCTCGCCTTCCGCATGGGCGGTGGCCAGTCCGGTTTCACTGATGCTGACGATATTCTCATCTGACGTCGACCAGGTCACGGATTCGGTCAGTTTCTCGGAAGAGCCGTTGCTGTAGATGCCGACGGCGGTAAACTGCCTGGTCTGCTGCATGCCGATGTTCGAGTTTCCCGGGGTGACTGCGATGGATGAGAGCACACCACCGGGGCCGGTGCTGCTCTCTGCCTGGGGATCGTGATCGTGACTGTCGCTGCTGCACGACGAGAGGAGAACCGCGAGCGCGAGAAGGGTGAGCGATTTGAGAGATTGAGCGTGAAATAAGTGTATCATGAGTAAACCTCCTCCAGTAAGCTAAATACTAAGCCCCCTGTCCTTTTATATCAAGATGCGCAGCCTGGGAACAAAAGCGCGGCCTGCCCTGAACACACACCCGGGCGGTCGGCCTGTTCGGCTTGTCTGAAAGAAGCGCGGCAAGGCAAGTTCTCTAAAAAAAGACTTTGCCGCTGATACCGGAGCCGGCTACAGCATGTCCAGGAACTCATGCCACGGGGTGGCGAACAGGGTCTCGGTGGTGGAATTGCCAAAGGCCCGGATAATCATGGCGGCCTTTTCCACCTGCTTGGGATTGTCCGACTCCACGACATCCACCACATCGAAGCGTCCCAGCACGGCAAAGCTCTGCTTCCAGTGGACCTCGGGGCATTCATCCTTGATCTTCTTCGAAACCCTGGCCGCCATCTCCCGGTAGATGACAGGCTCTTTGAGCGCATCCGGGGATAGTTTGCTCAGAATGATATACGTCTGCATCCGTGCATCCTTGGATCTCTCCCGAAAATCGAAGCCTCGCGCGTCCACCGGTGCATAGCGGCCGCACCCCTTGAGGAAATCGTGTTGACGGTTGAATCCGGTACGCAGGGAGAGACGTGATTCTTTCGCGATATAGTGAGTCATGTAATACGGGCAGACAGAAAATCAACCAGCCCTTGCCTTGAAAAGCGCCGGAAAAAGGGACCAACCGGAGCTAACCCTTCGCTTCGGGTCCTTCGCCCTTGTACGGAACGGGCACGTACTGTACCGAAGGCCGCTGCTGCTCGGCCTGGGGGAACAGCTCCATGAGGCGGTAGATGTCGCCCGGCACATGATCGGTCACATTGATTCCCAGCCTTTTCGCATCCTCGAGAAAGATCGGATGATCGTGCGTCCGCCTGCCTTCGGTAAGGGCCTTCACGATCCTCTCCACGTCTCCGGGGCTTCTCTCGTTCAAGAGAATGATCTCCACGAACTCCCTCATCTGCCTGAGCGCCTTGTCCGAGATGTCGGCCATGATATAGGTCTCATCGTCGATGTCCTTGGGCTCCTTCTTCTCCACTGCCGCCATGATGGAAACGGCCGGATACTTTCCCACCTGGGGATCCACCGGTCCCAGGACGGCGTTGCCGTCCATTGCCACCTCGTCCGCTGCAAGGCACAGCAGGGTACCGCCGGACATGGCATAGTGGGGAACGAAGATGGTCACCTTCGCCCTGTGCCGCTTAAGGGCCATGGCGATCTGCTCGGAAGAGAGCACGAGCCCTCCCGGGGTGTGGACGATCATGTCGATGGGCATGTCCTCGGGCGTGAACCTGATCGCCCTCAGGATCTCCTCGGAGTCGTTGATGTCGATGTACCTCATGAGGGGGATTCCGAAGAGCCTCATGGTCTCCTGCCGGTGGATCAGGGTGATGACGCGGGAATTGCGCTTCTTCTCGATGGTCCTGATGAGCCGCATCCTCCTGACCCGCATCAGCTTCTGCTGGAACACGGGGATGAGGACGGCTGCAATGAGCAGGAGCCACAGTATGTTCCAGGCATCGTTCATACGCGCCCTCCCCGTTCACGAAAAGAACCGCTCTCCCTTGAGAAAGAAGGCCGGGCGCCGCTTGTGCGCCCATCCCTCCGGCTCACGATACGAGTTTTTTCAGTACCGGATGGAATTCATGATAAGATCCGGAAACGAAAAGCCAATATGGCGAAAGCGAGACGCCCCCCTCAAGAGGGGACGAAAAGAAGGCCGCAGAAGGGCAGGCTTGGAAAAGAGCATCGGCTGAATTTCCGGAGCCCGGGCTTCTCACTCGTGCCGCAGGGCCTCGATGGGATCCATGCGTGCCGCCTGGCGGGCAGGGAAAAACCCGAAGACCACCCCCACGGAGGCGGAGAACACGAAGGCCAGAACCACGATGCCCGGATTGAACACAAAGGGCACTCCGAGGAGATGGGCGCCCAGGGCCGCAGCCCCGAGGCCCAGGGCAATGCCGAAAATCCCGCCCAATGACGAGAGCACCACCGCCTCGATCAGGAACTGCATAAGCACCTCCTTCTCCCGGGCGCCGATGGCCAGACGCGTGCCGATCTCGCGGGTGCGTTCCGTGACCGAGACCAGCATGATGTTCATGATCCCGATTCCGCCCACCAGGAGGCTCACCGCGGCCACCGCTCCCAGCAGGGCGGTGAGGACCCTGGTGGTGCTCGTGAGCGCGCTCACGATCTCCTCCATGTCGCGGACGTGAAAGTCGTCGTCGCGGCCTTGAGCGATCCGTCGCCGCTCGCGCATCAGGCGCTCGATGTCTTCCCTGAGGGCCTCGGTGGACACACCGTCCATGGCGGAGACCATGACCGCCTCCACGTCCGTATTGCCTGCAATGCGCCTCTGCAGTGCCCTGAGCGGGACCAGGACCATATTGTCCTGGTCCTGTCCGAAGCTCGACTGGCCCTTTGACGAAAGAACGCCCACCACCTGGCAGGAGAGCCTGTCCAACCGGATAAATGCGCCCAGGGGGTCCTGATCGCCAAAGAGCTCCTTGACCACAGTGGTGCCCAGGATGCATACCGCCCTGCCGGAATGCAGCTCGCCCTCGGTGAAGACACGGCCGTGTTCGAGCGGCCAGTCGCGGACCCTGAGATAGTCGTTCGTGCTGCCCATGACCGAGGTGGGCCAGTTCCGGTTCCCGATGATGGCCTGCGCGGACCTGTTCGCTGTGGGGGCCACGGCCTGAAGACCTGCAATCTCCCGCTCGATGGCCTGCGCGTCGGAAATCTTGAATCTCTCCGAGGGGATCCTCACACCGCCCGGACCGCGGAAACCCTGGCCCGGCCTGACCTGGAGCATATTGCTGCCCAGGCTCGATATGTCGGCCCTCACCTGCTCGGTGGCCCCGTCGCCCAGGGTGACCATGGTGATGACTGCGGCCACGCCGATCACGATGCCCAGAATCGTGAGAAACGAGCGCAGAACATTGCGACGAATGGCGCGCAGCGCCAGTACGAAGGTCTCCCAGATCACGGCCTGTACCCTCCGCCCGGTTCCTCGGAATCGATGAGTCCGTCCAGAAACCGGATGATGCGCCCGGCATAGCCGGCCATGCCGGCATCGTGGGTGACCATGACGATGGTGACACCCCGGTCCCTGTTGAAGGAGCAGAGCAGCTCCATAATCTCGCGGCTCCTGGTGGAGTCAAGATTGCCGGTGGGTTCGTCCGCCATGAGAACCTCCGGCTCGATCACCATGGCCCGGGCGATGGCCACCCGCTGCTGCTGCCCGCCCGAGAGTTCGGCCGGGGTGTGAAGCTCCCACCCTGTAAGCCCCACCGTGTGGAGCGCGTCTCTGGCCATTGCATGCCGCTCTCTGGCCGGGACGCCGCGATAGATCAGGGGGAGCTCGACATTTTCCAGTGCCGAGGTGCGGCTCAGGAGGTTGAAGCCCTGAAACACGAATCCGAGGAAATTCCTGCGCAACAAGGCCCGCTGATCGCGTGACAACGCACCCGCGTCCACCCCTTTGAACCGGTAGGCCCCTGCGGTGGGCGTGTCCAGGCAGCCCAGGATGTTCATGCAGGTGGACTTGCCCGATCCGCTGGGACCCATCACAGCAACGAACTCCCCCTTGTCGATCTTCAGGTCCACGCCCTTGAGCGCGTGCACCGCCGCAGGTCCCGAGCCGTACACCTTGGTGATGCCCTCCAGCCGGATGAGAGAGCCGTTGATGGATTCAGGGGCATGGTCATTCATTTCCGGATACTCATGCTTCCCGTGACGACCCCCATGCCCGGCTCCACTTCACCCTTGACGATCTCGGTCATGACGCCGTCCGTGGCTCCAATGGTGACCGGGATGGACACGAGCGTGTCCTGCCTGAGCGTCCAGACCTTCTGTTCGGCTGCGCCGGCCCCGTTGAAGCCCCCGCTCTGGGACGCTCTTCTGGCGTGCCTCGGGGGTCGCGGCATGAGCTTGTTCAACATGCTGCTCTTCTCCCCGGGCTGCCCGCCCGGTTCACGGGGCATGAACCGCAGGGCGCTGTTGGGCACCAGCACGGCGTCGCGGATCTCGTTCACCGTGATGTCCGCCGTGGCGGTCATGCCCGGCCGCAAGAGCAGGCCCGTATTATCCACCCTGAGCACGGTCTCGTAGGTGACCACCCCCCCTTCCGCCTTTGCACTGTACCGGACCTGGACGACCTCTGCCGGAAATATCCGCTCCGGATACGCGTCCACCGTGAACGTAGCCTGCTGTCCCGGTTCCACCCTGCCCACGTCGGCTTCGTCCAGGTCCACGTGCAGCTCCATGCGGGCGAGGTCCTCGGCAAGGGTGAACAGGACCGGCGCCTGCAGTGACGCAGCCACGGTCTGACCCGGCTCCACGCTCCGCGAGAGCACGATGCCGTTTATGGGTGAGAGGATCAGGGTCTTGGAAAGGTCTGTCCGGACAGACTCCAGAGTCGCCCGGGCCTGTGACACCTGTGCTCTGGCTGCAGCCTCGTCGGCCCGGGCCCGCTCAAGGGCGGCTTCCGCCACATCCAGTTCCCTGGCGGACGGCACCCTGCCGCCGGTGAGCTCGTGGGCCTGCCTCATACGGGCCAGCTCTGCACCGGCCTGCCTCAGGGTCGCCTGCGCCTGCAGGACTTTGGCCTGCGCCAATTCCAGGGCTGCGGACGCCTTCCTCACCTCGGCTTCGAGCATCGCGGTGTCGAGTCGCGCCAGAGGCTGGCCCATCTTCACCTGGTCGTTGTAGTCCACCTCAACGCTCCGGATGATCCCGGAACGCTCGCTCCCCACATCCACCTGGTTCAAGGGCTGGAGGTTTCCGGTCGCGCTCACGGTAATGGTGAGATCCCCGCGCCGGGCCTCCTGAACCTGGTAGGAGACCTGCTCTTTGCCGCCGGAAAATCCCCATACGAAGACCGCCAATACGGCTGCCAGCGCAAGCGCAACCCAGACGATCCAGCGTCTCAGATGCCGGGCGGGACCCGTGCCGCCGTTTCCCAGAATCTTCGTCATGTCGGCTTGCACGTGATTGTGTTGCTTCATCTCGGTTCTCCCCTCTCGTACTGTTCAGCCTCATATGGCCACCCGCCTCCGAGGGCCTTGTACAACCTCACCAGATTGGACGCGAGCGCGCCGCTGTTCCGTGCCAGCTCATCCTGGGCGGACAGGAGGGATCGCTGGGTATCGAGCAGCACGGTGAAATCGACCAGACCGGATCGGTACTGGTATTCCGCGAGCTCAGCCGCTTCTTGAGCAGCGTGCGCGGATTCCTGGAGAGCGACGCGCCGCACGTGTTCCTGAGCATAGGCACTCAGCGCGTTCTCCACCTCTTCCAGGGCGACCAGGACCGCAGCCTCGTACCGGATGAGCGCCTGCTCCTGCAGCGCGGACCGGGCCTCGATCCCTGCACGGATCGAGCCTGCTGAGAAGATGGGCAGCGTGATGCGGGGCCCGTAGCCGAAGGTCCGGCTGTCGGCCGTGAAAAGGTCTCCGGAGGAGAGGGCGCTCAGGCCGATGGATCCGTTCAGGGTGATCCTGGGATAGAGCTCCGCCATGGCCACGCCCACCCGTGCGCTCTGGGCCGCGAGCTCGCGCTCCGCCCGCCGCACGTCGGGTCTGCGCCTGAGGATATCGGCGGGGGCGTCCACGGAAACCTCCGGGGGTACCATGGGCACGGGCCTGTGCGAGGCGAGCTCTTCGTGAACCGCTCCGGGC
The DNA here is from genome assembly GCA_018433775.1 of Deltaproteobacteria bacterium. Taxonomy (GTDB): domain Bacteria; phylum Desulfobacterota; class Desulfomonilia; order UBA1062; family UBA1062; genus Phosphitivorax. The sequence continues at coordinate 47,817 of JAHDQN010000026.1, read as the reverse complement.
GGCTCTCCCAGGAGCACGGCGAGCCGGTTTTTGGCCCCTTCGAGAGATGCGCGCAGAGACGGGACCAGGGCCCGGGTGCTCTCCAGGTTGGAGCGGGCACGCTGGAGCGCGAGCCCGTCGCTGAGCCCGGCCTGCGCGAGGGACTGCTGAAGCCGGTAGGTTTCCTGCTGGAGAGCCAGGTTCGCCTCGGCGGTTTCCAGCCGGGACTGGAAGGTCCGCACCTCAACGTAGTTCAGGGCCACCTCGGCGGTCAGGGTGACCAGTGCGTCGTTCATCGCCTCTCCAGCGGCCTGGAGGTCGGCGCCTGCAGCCTCCACGGACCTGCGGGTGCCGCCGAAGAGATCGATTTCCCACCGGGCGTCGAATCCCGCAGAATAGAGGTTGCGCGCCGACTCGCTGTCGCCGCTGCGCTGGAGGGAGGCAGTGGAATCAAGGGCAGGGAACAACCCGGCGCCTGCAGCGGCCCGCCTGGCGCGCGCCTCGCGAACCCGGGCAGCAGCCTCCTTCAGGTCCGGGCTTCCCTTCACCGCCCGGTCCATCAGGGAGGCCAGCACCGGATCATGGAAGGTCTCCCACCAGCGCGCCAGTGCTTCCGGATCTGCCTGACCGGTTATCAGGTGTCCGCCAAACCCGGCGTTCCACGCGGAAGGCGCACCAGGCTCGGGAACGACATAATCGGGCCCCACGGTCATGCATCCGGCGAGCAGCAGAACCGCAGGCAAGAGGAGGAAACACGCCCGGGCCCGGTACGTCTCCCTTTTTCTTGTGAAGATTTTTCTCATTCCTGCCTTAAGATCCATTTCCTTTTGTACTCTTTCTTCCCAAGTTCTCCCACTGCGACTTCAGGGGCTTTCTTTCACGCCCTGTGCCCTGTGCCCGTCCCAGCCCGCCCTCAGGATCGTAATCGCGCATCCGAGCACAAAGGACGAGGCTTGTACAGGGTTTCTTTTCCGCTAAGACGGAGCACGCCCCCGGATAGTCTACAAGTGCCGGCCGGATTCCTCCTGTCCGCTTGATCTCAGGCCGGCGGATCTCTGAGACGGCCCCGGCCGGCATGGCCGAGATCAGGCTCGCAGACGACGCCTTCACCATGGTGCTCCCGGGTTCCGTGAAGTCGGCCTATGGTCTCCCGCCCCGGGATACCCTGCCCATTGCATTCGGAGCGCTCCAGGAGCGCTGATAAGAAGGTGCCGGATTTTGTATCAAAAAGCCGGTCTTCCCGGTTCTCCGGGGCAATTCTTTCCTCCCGCTGCATCCTTTGGCACCAGGGAAGCCCCTCAGACCGCTTACCCTCTGTGTTCCGATGAGGGGCGGATCTCTCAATGAAGGCTCTTCTCCAGGCTCCTGCCCGGGAATTTCCCGGTGCCTCGACAACGGGCCGGAAAAATTCATGTTTAAGAAAAGGACTGAAGGGAGTATAATTATCCAGCCGGTAACGAAACGAGCACACCCGATCCGACGGCAAAGACCGGTCATCCCGGCTGCGGGCATCCAATGAGAAAACCTGAACAGGAACGGAGTATGGATGAGTGCCTGCACGCATTGAAAAGAGAACCTGCGATGCCGGCGCAGTAGAGGAGGGAATCAATGAAACGGAGAGACTTTCTGAGGCTGATGGCGGGTTCGGCGGCAGCGGCTCTTTCTTCGTGTGCCGGGGGGAATCTTGGAACCACCGCCGGGGCGCCCGCTCACGGCGTGCCTGCCCGGGGGAGGGATGCGGCCGTGTTTCTGGCGGGAGTGAGCAGAGGGGCCGATGAGGAGACCGTTCGCCGCGCCGTTCGCGCAGCTGCGGAGGCGGCGTCGGATTTTTCCTGGCTGTCCAGGGGGGACAGCGTGTTTATCAAACCGGTCCTGAATTCCGGCAATCCCTATCCGGCCACCACCAGCCCCGCGGCCATCGCGGCCATGATCGAGCTCCTCAGGGACAGGGGCGCCGGACGGGTGGTGGTGGGAGACATGTCAGGCATCGAGCACGTGAAGCTCTCGCCGGGTAAGCTTTCCGGCAGCTCGCGGCGCCTGATGGAGGCATCCGGCATAGCCCGGACGGTGCTTGCCGCGGGCGGAGAACTGCACTTCTTCGAAGAGGCGGGATGGGACGCCTTTTATGAGGAAGCACCGGCGGCGGCGTCACACTGGAAGACCGGCATCATGATGCCCGGCATCCTCAAACAGATGGATCACATCGTACTCATGCCCAGATGCGCCCGTCACGTGCTGGCAGGCAGCACTCTCGGCCTGAAGGCCGCGGTCGGCTACTGGCGTACCGACACGCGCCTGGAGTATCACCGGGAGGCATCCACCCTCCAGGAGAAGACCGCGGAAGGCAACACGGTGGAAACCCTGCGCGCAAAGCAGCGCCTGGTCGTGACCGCCGCCGACAGGATCCTCGCCACCTTCGGACCGGACGACGGGTATGTCTTCGAGCCTGAAACCGGGCTGGTCATCGCGTCTACATCGCTTATCGCCCATGATATGGTGTCGCTGGCGTGGCTGCTGGAAAACAGGCAGGTAATTCCTTCTTCGGAAAAGGACGGGTTCATGGACACCAGCAGGCTGGTCGCAAGAATGGGCAACCGCTATGTGGTGAGCATGCTGGGCGGCATGGGCCAGGCCCTGTTTTCCGAGACATTCGCCAAGGACGACATCCGCGCGGTCTGGGACGACCGGGTCCTCATGCATGCCTGCCGGATATCGGGCGGGGTACCGGGGGTCGCCATCGAGCCGGTTGACGGGAACGTGCAGGACGACCTGAGAAAACGCCTGACAGAGACGACTGCACTCCCGGCATAAGGGCACGGAGACAATGACCTCGCGCCCCGGGACTTCGCTCTTTCCCGACCTGCTCTTTCCCGGCGCACAGGAGGATGGATGAAATTCGACAACCGAGTTGTTCTCTTCAACTGCCGGCTCTTTGACAGCGAGCGGGGCAGACTGCTCCACGACAGGTCGGTGCTGGTGGAGGGCGAGGAGATCAAGGCCGTGGAAAAAGGCGCCGCGGCCGGGAGAGCCGGGTCCTTCACCCCGGTGGACCTCGGCGGGCTCACGCTCATGCCCGGCCTCATCGACACCCACGTGCACATCACCGTGCCCTTCATGCACGAGGTGACTCCCCGTGCCTTCTTTGCCATGGGGCGGCAGATCGAGCGCAACGCCCGGGCGTGCATCGAAGCCGGCATCACCACGGTGCGTGATGCCGGCGGCTTTCCCGGAAGGCTTTCAAGCCTCGTCTCCGCGATCGACAGCGGCGACATCCCCGGCCCCCGGATCATCCGGTGCAACTCGTGCATCGCCGCACCCGGAGGATGCCCGGACTGGGTGCCTTCGTTCCGGCATTTCGTGAAGGCCTTTCTCGGAGGACAATATGCCGAACGGGTCGGCAGCCCCGAAGAGGCGGCCCGGCAGACAGGCGAGATGATCCGGCAGGGTGCGCAATGGATCAAGGTCTACTGCCAGCACCGCTCGTGGCTGCTGGGAGGCGGCGATCTTCCTGTGCTCGACCCGGCCACCTTCCGGGCGGTCATGGACACGGCCAGGCGCTATGGCAGAAAGGTGTGCTGCCACGTCAGCCGAATGGAAGACCTGGAGTACGCCATGTCCATGGGGGTCGACACCTACGAGCACAGCCCGCTGGAGGAGATCCCGGACAGGACCGCGGTCGAGTTTGCGGCCCGGGGCAAGGTCCTCAACCCCACGCTGACCTGCCTGGACGCCGGGAGCGACAGTCTCTGGCAGACCATAGGGTCCGTCCTGGACGAGCGGGGGCCTTCCATCCTGGAGCCCGAGCCTCTCAGGCAGGTGAGGCGTCACATCCGCACCTATCGCACCGGCCCTTATCCGCCTCCCGAGAGCGAGTACCGGAAAAAACCCTGTTTCGACCTGCCCCTCATCGCCCGCGGGTTTCCCCATGCCCTGGCCAACGTGGGCCGGATCCTCCATGCGGGAGGCCGCGTGGGAGTGGGCACCGATTCGGGCGGCCTCCCCACCGCCCTGTTCGGGGTTTTCTATGCCGAGGAGCTCAAACGGCTCCAGCTTGCAGGCCTCACGCCTGCACAGGTGCTCATGCTCGCCACGTCGGGCAACGCCTCGATCCTTGACGTGGGCGACCGGATCGGCACCATCAGGCCGGGCAGGATCGCGGACATGATCGCCGTGGAAGGAAACCCTCTGGAGGATCTGGGGGCCATAAGCAAGGTCAGGATGGTCATGAGGGCGGGCAGGTTCCTGAAAGGTGCGCCCGGAGCGGATCACTTCCGGATCGTCTCCAAATGGCTCAGAGGTCGCAACTCCCGGCAGCCCGGTTCATCCGGAACTCCCTGATGTTCGTCCCGGTCCACTTCTTGAACGCCCTGCGGAAGGTGGTGGCCTCGGTGAACCCGATGCGCCCCGCGATCTGGTCGACGCTCAAGGCCGTGGAGGCCAGGTACTCCTTTGCCAGCTCGATCCTCACCTCGTCGAGGATGTGCTGATAGGTGGTGCCGCGCTCCTGGAGCCTGCGCCTGAGCGTCCGGGGGCTCATGGCGAGCCTTCGGGCGACCTCGGGCAGGTGGGGGATCCGGCCCATGGAGGAGATGACGATCTCCCGGATGGCTCCGGTCAGCTCATCGCCCCATCTGAGTCTGGCCTGGAGCTCGCGGCACTGCTCCCGGCAGACGAGCGCCATCCGGGGATGGCCCGTGAAGGTGGGGCGGTCCGTATCGGCAACGGCCACCCGGAATATGTCCTCATCCGAACCGAAAAAGACCGGACATTCAAACAGCTCGCGATACCGCTCTCCATATCCGGGGTCGGGATACGACAGATCGATCCGGGCATAGCGGAACTCATGGTTCGTGAGAAAGGAGGCAGCGGTCTGGAAGGTAGTGAGCAGCTCTTCCACGGCGAAAATCCACAACCGCTTGTCTTTCATGGGAAACGCGGGAAGAATCCGCCAGGCGGCATGGTCCGGCTCCTCCCGGAAATCCAGGGTGACCAGGGAACCGTTCAGCTCCCAGAACTGCAGGGCGACCTGGTTTGCCTCCCTCAAGGTCGGGCTGCTGATGATGGCATACCCCCAGAAACCCAGCTCGCCCAGCTGCTGCCTTGGACCCACATGGAGCCCGAGGGAGGGGTCTCCGCTCTCTTCAAGCGCATTGGCCACAATGCTCAGGTATTGGGAAGGAGTGATAAGGGCACCCATGTCCTTAAGCCACTCCTCCTGCAGGTTCGTACCCTTCAGGATACGGCCTGGAGGGATTCCCATGGAGGACATCTCCCTCACCAGCCACCTGGCGCTGTCCGACGGAATTTTTTCACTCACCTTAAAACCTCGTTCCATCAATACGACCAAGCCCGACAGCCGACACTCCCGACAAGCCCGTTCACGCAACCCGGATGTCGAGCACCCTCACGGTTTACCGCCCCCTTTTCAGCCATCAGCGGGGAGAGCTCATCAACAGCGGTTTTCTCAACCGCTTCAAACGAACGAGAGCCCTTTACGCCGGGAACCCTTCACTTCACCACCACCAGCGAAATGAACCCGAGAGCAAGCCCTGGACCCAATCCATCGCACGATTGAGGGGATTGTGAACCAGCCTTCCAAGTCATCCGAAGCGAACGCGAAGGAAGATTCACTGCATCGAAGCAGAACGCAGACTCCGGTCTCCGGCAGCTTCAAATGTGAACCCGTCCCCAATAACCATAATTTTACGATGTTTTATCCTGTAAGTCAAACAGGCCGAGATCCTGGGTGGCAGGCTCCCGGCCAATGGGCTGGTGAGGCTTTCTTTTGGCCCGATTTCTCATGTTTTTGACCTGATCGGCACTATTCATTCCCGGGTGTTCCGGGTTATTGGTAAGATCATGAGGGCGGCCGGCCGGGCCGCCGTACGGTGAAATCACCGGGAAGGGTTCTGCGCAGGAGGCGGAAAACAAGGATGAAAAACTTCGCGGGAACGATTGCTTATCTGGTGGGAGGCTCCAGCGGCATCGGCCTTGCCGCAGCCAGGGAACTGGCTTCCCGGGGCGCCCACGTCGTCATCTTCGCCCGTGAGACAAAACGGCTGGATCAGGCGTTTGGAAGCGTTTCTTCACGCCGGGTCTCCTCTGGCCAGCGCTTCCGGGCAGTGTCCATGGACGTATCCCGCTGGCAGGAGGTGGTAGCCCGCATGCAGGACACGGTGGCCGCCACCGGTGCCCCGGACGTGCTCATCAACTGTGCAGGCAGGGCATGCCCGGGGCGGTTCGAGGACATCGGCATGGAACGGGTGGAGGAGACGCTGAAACTCAACCTCATGGGCTGCATCCACACCGCGCGGGCGATCGCTCCCTGTATGAAGGAGAACGGGGGCATCATCGTCAACACCTCCTCGGTGGCGGGCTTTGTGGGCGTGTTCGGGTACACGGACTACTGCGCGTCCAAGTACGGTGTCATCGGGTTCTCCGAGGCGCTGCGCAGCGAGCTCAAGCCCTGGGGCATCAAGGTCCAGGTGCTCTGCCCGCCGGACACCGACACCCCGGGCTATGCCAGGGAGAATCTCACCAAGCCCCGGGAGACCAAGAGGATATCGTCCACCGCAAAGATCCTGACTCCCGAGCAGGTGGCGCTTGCACTCATCAAGGGAATGGCCTCGGAGCGTTTTCTCATCATCCCGGGTCTGGAGTCCAGGATGACCTACCTGGCCAAACGCCTGTTTCCCTCCCTGGTGGAGTGGGTGATGGACCGGAAGATCAGGCAGTGCCGGAACGAAAGGGGGGACGGCCGATGAAGTGCCTGCTCACCGGCGCCACCGGCTTCCTCGGCGCGAACATCGCGCAGGAGCTCGTGCGGGCGGGCCACCAGACCAGGGCCTTCGGACTGCCCGGGTCAGAGACGAAGTACATCCGTGACCACTGCGAAGAGCTCGTCTTCGGCGATGTCACCTCGCCTGGGGACGTGGATGCCGCAGTACGCGGCATGGACGCGGTGATCCATGCGGCGGGGGACACGTCGTTCTGGAAAAGGAATTATGCCCGGCAGCGCGCCGTCAACGTTGACGGACCGGTCAACGTGGCCGAGGCATGCATAAGGCACGGGGTGAAGCGGATGGTGCACACCAGCACCATCGACGCCCTGGGATACAACCCGGCGGGGCTCACCGACGAGACCTGGACCCGATACACCTATGCGGGCATGGGCTACAACTACGGCGACACCAAGCGTGAAGGCGAGAAGCGCGTCCTCTCCCATGCGGAGGAGGGCCTTGAGGTGGTGGTCATCTATCCGGGGTCCATGCTGGGGCCTTATGACTTCACGCTGCAGTTCGGGAGGCTCTTCTTCGACCTGCGGGACGGCCGCTTGCCGGCCCTGCCCTGCGGGGGGATCGGGTTCGGCCACGTGACCGAGGTGGCGAAGGCCCACGTGTCGGCGCTTACCAGGGGACGACCCGGACAGGGATACATCTGCGCAGGGACAAACGCCACCTACCGGGAGCTCTGCGAGCTGATCTCGGCCGCCTTCGGCATGAAGGCGCCGCGGTGGGACATGCCCGGATGGATGCTCACCTTATACGGCCACGTCATGGAGCTCGTATCGGGCGTTACGGGGCGGGCCCCCGGCATGAACCCGGGCCAGGCCCGGTTCATGTCGACCAGGGCCTCATATGACTCTTCCAAGGCGGTGAGCGAGCTCGGCTACCGCATCCGGCCCTTACAGGAGATGGTGGACGACGCATTAGCCTGGTATACCGGGCAGGGATATCTGGAGTAGCCGGTGATGAACAAAGACAAGTACATTCTGGCCATCGACCTGGGGACGTCCGGGCCCAAGACCGGCCTCATCTCGGTGTACGGCGAGGTGGCATGCAGCGAGTTTCAGACGATACCCGTGATCCTGCTTCCGGGCGGAGGCGCCGAACAGGACCCCGGGCTCTGGTGGCAGGCCATCGTGTCCACGGCCGGCAGGGTGCTGGCCAGGGGCCTGGTGTCTCCCGACGATATCGTGGCCGTGAGCGTGACCACCCAGTGGTCCGGCACGGTTCCGGTGGACAAAGACGGCAAAAACCTCATGAACGCCGTCACCTGGATGGACTGCCGGGGCTGCGACGCGCTTCAGGACATCCTGAAGGGATTCCCCCGGTTCGAGGGCTACCCGCTGTGGAAGGCACTGACCTGGCTCAGGCTCACCGGCGGGGCCCCGGCACTCTCGGGCAAGGACCCCCTGGCCCACATCCTCTGGATCAAAAAAGAGCGCCCGGACATCTTTGATCGGACGTACAAGTTCCTGGAGCCCAAGGACTACATCAACCTGTGCCTCACGGGCAGGTTCGCGGCCACCTACGATTCCATCCTGCTCCACTGGGTCACGGACAACCGCGACCCCTCCCGGGTGGTCTACCACGAAAAACTGCTGAAGATGGCCGGGCTTGGACGCGACAAGCTCCCGGACCTGATCCGCGCCGTGGACGTGCTCGGCCCGGTGAAGGACGAGGTGGCGGCCGAGCTGGGGCTCCGGTCCGGCACGCCCGTGATCGGCGGCACACCGGACGTGCATTCCGCGTGCGTCGGTTCAGGGGCGGTGCGGGACTACGAAGGCCACCTCTATATCGGCACCTCCTCCTGGATATCCGCCCACGTGCCCTTCAAGAAGACCGATCTCTTCCACAGCTTCGGATCGTTCCCGAGCCCGCTGCCCGGACGCTATATGATCCTGGACGAGCAGGAGTGCGCGGGCAAGTGCCTGACCTGGCTCAGGGACAATGTCCTGTACCACAAGGACGAGCTCATGCAGGAGGAGAACACCCCGGACATCTTCAAGCTTCTGGACCGGATCGTCTCCCGGGTCCCGGCGGGCGCAAACGGCGTGATATTCACCCCCTGGCTCTATGGCGAGCGCACGCCGGTGGAGAACTGCCACATCCGCTCGTCCCTGTTCAACCTGTCGCTTCAGAACACCCGCGAGGACATCGCCCGGGCCGTGTTCGAGGGTGTGGGCTTCAACCAGAAATGGCTGCTTCAGTCCGTGGAAAAATTCATGGGCAGGCGCTTTCAGTACCTGAACTTCATCGGCGGCGGCGCCAACTCGGACGTCTGGTCCCAGATCCTCGCCGACATTCTGGACAGGCCCATACGCCAGGTGGCCGATCCCATCCACGCCAATGCCCGGGGCGCGGCCTTCCTCGCATCGATAGCACTGGGCCACATCACGGCAGAGGACATTCCCCGGCATATCCGCACCAAAAGAGAGTACCTCCCCGACCCGGTCAACCGCAGGATCTATGATGAGATCTTCGCCGAATTTCTTCAGCTCTACCAGGCCCATAAAAAAATCTGCGCACGCATGAACAAAAAGACCCCTCCGGTATGCTCAGTACCGGATCCCACCACCACAACAAAACAGGAGGGCAGCGATCAATGGAATACCAGGATATCATGACACGGAACCAGGAGATCCTTTCACGGCCGGTGAGACCGATCCCCGAGGACCGGCTGGACAAGGAGCGGGACCTCTACCACCGGAGAAACCGCCGCTCGCTTGAGATATTCGAAAAGGCCGGAAGCCTTATCCCCGGAGGCGTGGAGCACAACCTGAGCCAGAACAAGCCCTTTCCGCTCGCCATGGACCGGGCCAAGGGCTACCTCATGTGGGACGCGGACAACAACGAGTATGTGGACTACCTCATGTGCGGGGCACCCATCATCCTGGGCCACGCCTTCGGCCCCCTGGACGAGAAGATCGTGGAGATCATCATGGAGAAGGGCCCGGCCACGGGGCTGACCTCGGAGTACGAGCTCCTGGCCGCGCAAGAGATCGTCCGGCACATGCCGGGGGTGGAGATGGTGCGCTTCCTCCAGTCCGGCACCGAGGCGGACATGGCGGCCATCCGCATCGCCCGGGCCTTCACGGGAAGGCAGAAGGTCATCAAGATAGGCGGGAGCTACCACGGGTGGTCCGACCAGATGGTCTATTCCCTGCACGTGCCGGGCACCGGGCCGCTCAACTCCCGGGGCATCACCACGGAAAGCTATGCACACCTGATCGACGTGCCGCCCAACGACTTCGACGCACTGGAAAAGGCCTTCGAGGAAAACACCGGCAAGGGAGGAGTGGCGGCGGTCATGGTGGAGCCCATCGGCGGGGAGTCCGGCACCCATCCGGTCCACCCCGAGTGGAACAGGAGGATCCGCGAGCTGTGCGACCACTACGGCGCGCTGATGGTCTTCGACGAGGTGGTGACCGGCTTCAGGCTGGACATGGGCGGAGCACAGAAGTATTTCAACATCACCCCGGACCTCACGGTCCTGGGCAAGATCATTGCCCACGGCTACCCCTCGGCCGGCGCGGTGGGCGGAAGGAAGGACGTGATGAGCGTCTGCCGGGGAGGCATGGGCGAGAAGATCTATATCGGCGGGACGCTCGCCGCCAACCCCATCACCACGGCGGCCTGCTACCACGCCTTGAGGCTCATGGAGGAACACGATGCGGTGAACAGGGCGAGGGCCTACGCCGACAGGCTCGCCGCCGCCATGAACGACCTCTTCGCAACCCGGGAGGACCTGGGCTTCTTCGTCTACAACTTCGGCCCCATCATGCACTATGTGACCACCGCGTTCTTTGCCGTTGACCTGACCGGACCGGACGCCTTCACCCAGATCATGACCCGCAAGCAGACCGCGGACGACTACCAGATTGTCACCCTGGGCCAGGGGCTGTGCACCCTGGCAGGGACCCGGATGTACACGTGCATGCAGCACGACGACGAGGCGCTGAACAGGACCTTGGAGGTATGGGAGTACCTGCTCTCTCTCATTCCCCGGGGATGAACAAGAAAGAAATGAACAGAAATCAATCACGTATTGTTAAAAAAAGGAGGGTGAAACATGACGGATGCATTCGCTGACAAACCCATAGCCATACCCGAGAGCATCGATATGGAAAACCACGTGATCGCCACCTACTGGGCCAAGGCCGACAAGAACATGGACATGTCGCTCATGGGCCAGATCCTGGCGATCGAGCAGACCACGGGCACCTGGGTGCCGGTCCCGGGCGAGACACCCGAGGTGAGGGCAAAGCACGTGGCCAAGGTCATCGGCGTCTACGAGGCGCCTTCTCACGAGTACGGGCTGCCCGAGGATGTCAGGGAGCGGCAGTACATCGTCCAGATCGCGTTTCCGGCGGCCAACGTGGAGGACCAGCTTCCCATGCTGCTCACCGCCACGATCGGGAACATCTCGCTGGTGCCCAACTTCAAGCTCCTCGACTTGAGAATGCCCAAGACCACCCTGGAGCAGTACCAGGGCCCGCGCTTCGGGATCGACGGGTGGTACGAGGCCTTAGGCATCGAGAAGAACCGGCCCATCATGAACAACATGATCAAGCCCTGCAGCGGCTACCCCCTGGAGGTGGGGAAAAGGCTCTTCCGCGAGGTGGCCGTGGGCGGCTGCGACGTGATCAAGGACGACGAGCTCATCGCGAACATGTGCTACAACGGCGCGGTGGATCGCGTGAAGGCCTACATGGAGATCGAGCGGCAGGTCTTTGAGGAAACGGGCGAGCACACGCTCTACACCGTGAACGTCACCGACCGGCTTCCGCGGATGTTCGACCTGGCGAAGCGCTGCATCGACGCCGGGGCGAACGCCATGATGGTCAATTACCTGGCCGTGGGGCCCGAGGCCATGCGGGCCCTTGCAGAAGACCCGGCCATAAATGTGCCCATCCTGGCCCACATGGACGTGGGCGGCGCGTACTTTATGTCGCCGTACCAGGGCATCTCCTCGTCAATCATCTTCGGCAAGATCCCGAGGCTCTGCGGCGCTGACAGCATCGTGCTGCCCTTCTCGCTCGGCGGCAAGGGCATCTACATGCACGACCGCTTCATGGCCACCTGCCGCAATCTCACCTACCCCTTCGGCAATCTGAAGCCGGTGCTGCCCATGCCCTCGGGCGGCATCACGCCCGCCAACGTGCCCGACATCATCAACTCGCTGGGCAGAGATATCATGATCGGCTCGGGCGGCGGTATCCACGCCCACCCCAAGGGCCCCGCCGCAGGCGTGAAGGCGTTCCGCCAGGCCATCGAAGCCGTGCTTCACGGGGTGCCCATCGAGGAGTACTCCAAGGAGCATGAGGAACTGGGGATTGCGCTCGGGACCTGGCAGAAGAAGACCGAATTCAAAATCTCATAGAAAGGGGCACGCGGGCGGCTTGCAGGCCCGGGGGCGCCCGTGCTCACGGGGCACGCCCGGGCTTCGAAAGGACGATCGGATGACAGAGCGCTTCCTTCATGACGATCCGGGAATGCCCTCTGCATGGGGACCGTGGTTTTCCCACGAGTATATCACCTACTTCGCCCTTATGGGCGTACCGGAGATCATGCACTTGAAGCCGGTGCAGGTGATGCCGAACCCGCGTCTCCATGACGGCCGGTTCCTCATCAATCCGGACCATGTGGACCTCTACAAGGAAGAGTACCGCGAGGTGCGAAGGCTCGACCCGTCCACCTCGTTCGACTATGCGCAGCGAAACGGCGAGTTCAGCATGGAACCTCCCGTGCAGAAATCCATCGAGCCCTGGAAGGTCCTGGTCATCTACAGCACCGAGCCCGACCTCCTGCCCGACTGCGGCCTCGATCTCCACCCGTACCAGAAGATCACCGGCGGCTCTCACGGGTGGCGGCATATGCAGTTCAGGCTGCCGGGCCTCACCATCGGCATGGCGCCCGAATCGTTTTGTCATCACATCCGACTCGCGCACAAGGCTTTCGAGATCGGAAACCCCTACTGGGGATGGCGCTTTCTGTCGCGAGCCGCCCACTATCTCGCCGACCTGGGACATCCGTTTCATGTCAAGGCCGCGCCGCCGGTCTTTCTGCTCCGGCATCTGCTCTCGGCCCGCAGAATGGTGCACATGCTCTCGGCAATCCACACCGGATACGAGGTGTACAGCGAGCAGCGGTTCCGCCAGGGGTTCGCCCCCTTCGGCGATGCGCTGATCACCGGGGCCCGGGAAGGCCGGGCATTGGGGGCTGACGTGCACGCCGAGCTCGACGGGTACATCCGCCGGGCCAGAAGGCGTCTGAACCCCATCTTCCGCCTTCTGGTCAGAAGATTCGGCCCCGGCCTCATCGACGCCTACGCATCCGTCGATCCGGGCGGCGGCACGGACGTAGCCGCCCAGACAAGGGCGTGCTCGGCCGATGCCGCGCGGGTATTTTTCCACGAACCCGACATCCGGTCCCTCGCATACCTGGACGCGGTGACCACGGAGATCCTCGAAGACGTGGGAAGGATGCTGGGAATGCTGTTCGCGGGCTTTACCCGAGCTCCCGCAGGCAGGTCGCGGTGACGCGGCCGCAACCCGCGCAGGATCACCCATCGTCATGCCCGTTCAAAACAGGGGCGGGCAGCCGCCCCTGTTCAGAACGCGAGATCCACGCCCACGGCCACGGTCGTGGTGCCGTTTTCGGTCCTCACCGGAATCGTCAACGGACCCGTGTTGATGAAGATGGTCTCGTCCTCCCAGATCGTGAACGCCACGCCGAGATTCACCTTGACGCCCGGCCTGATCAGGTAGCCGATACCGGTCGAGAGGTTCCAGTTGTCCGAGTACAGGGTCTCGATGGCCCCGGTAGCGCTCTGGAAATATCCGTCCATGTCGTCCCAGAGATGGTCGGTATACAGAAAGCCTCCGCTGATCTCCAGCTCGCGTGTCGCCTGGTAGGCGGCCGAGAGCCCCCAGCTCCAGACGTCTCCCGCCATGTCCGAGACGCGTTCACCCGTATCCGACCTGCCCCAGTCGGCCGCCTCCTGGAAGAACCAGTTGAAATCCGCCTCTCCCCTGAGCTCGGGCGTGAACAGATAGGAGGCCCCGAAGCCGACCATGGCCGGGAAATCCCGATGGTTCCGGTCTCCATCGATGAACAGGCCCAGGTTGTCCGAGCCGTTCACATCGTTCTCGAAATTCAGGTTCACCTCTGATTCATATCGCAGGGCAAGAACCAGATCCTCCACCGGGACCACCTGAACTCCCAACACGAACCCCCATCCATCGGCCGACTGATCCACGTCCACGACAAACGGCAGGTCCGGAGTGTTTGCCCCCAAGGTCCCTCCGGTTACGGTCAGCTCGCCCTCAATGTCATTTTCCGCCCGGATGTAGCGGACCCCTGCAGCGAGAGAAACGATGTCCGTTACCCGGTACGTCCCCCCAATAGTCCCGGTGAGATACAACGAACTGGCCTCGATGCTTTCGTTTGCCAGGGCCGTGTACGCGTTTTCCACGCCGAATGCATCAAAGATTTCCTGATTTATCTGTTGTATCAGCTCCAAACCGATGAGGCGCGTGGTGATGGATCCATCGGGATAGTCCAGGGCTGCCCCGTTGCCGGGGATGTAGACGCCGGTGAATACCGACCACCGGTCCTTTGTGTAAGCCGCGTAGACGTTGGGAACGAACCAGTCCGGGTCGTCCTGCTTGAAACTCACCGACTCCGATGTGATGGGATCGACGAACTCATGTTGCGGCCTGCGGAACATGCTCTGGTTCGAGACGTTGAGATGGAATCCGTCCGCGAGGCTCACCAGGCCGGCCGGGTTATAGACCACGATGTCCGCGGCGTCGGTGGCGGCATTGCGGTTGGCCAGACGGACCCATTCGGCGCTCATGTTGGTCAGATTGTCGATCTGTGCATGGGCCTGTGTTGCGAAAAATGTACCGAAAACCCCCAGAACGATCAGAAAACGTTTCAGGAACATAAAAAACCCCCTTTCCTCATGGATGACTACCTTCCGTATGGAAAATCCACCCGGGTACTCCTCCGCGAAGACCCGGGAAAAGCAGGTACGAAAACCCCACAACGGGCCATTCCTGCTCCGGTGTTCTCTTTTCTCGGATGAGAAGTAATCCTCGAGGCAGCGATGTCTTGAACAGGACACAGGATCAGGATGGTATGAAACCACAGGTTTCAGGGGAAAAGATATGACCATTCCTGCCAAAGTTGTGATAAATCGGGCCAGATTGATGATCCGGGCATGATCTCCCACCCTGCCCTGGTTCAAGAAAAGGGTTGCTGAGCGGCAATGGTAACAGAGTCTGTGGTCGGATAAATGTATTGAAAGTTGGCTCTTGCCCCCTATCCTTTTCCTTAAGTACGGGAAAAAAGGCCGTCCTCTCCCGGCTGAGAAAAAACCGGCCGCCCGCTGAAGAGGAAAACCCGCTGTTCATGCCGTTCCTCTCTCGGGTCAGCAGGAGAATGTCATGGAAAAGTATGAGAACATGTCCCTGGCCGCGCTGCTTGCACACGCAGTGAGTCTGATCAAGAAGCTGGTGTCGGATCAGAAGATCTACCTGAAAACCGCGGTCCAGGGTTCTGTCAAGACCGGATTGACAGGGATCACCCTCGGTGGTGCAGGTCTCATATTCCTGGCGGTCTCGGGGGTGTTCCTCCTGATCACGCTGACCCTGATCCTCAACGTATGGTTTTCTCCGTGGGTCTCGGCCCTGATCATGACCATCCTGCTCCTGTTGTGCGGTCTGATTCTCGGTATTGCCGGCATGAGGAAAACGCGCAGAGGGGTCAGGAGAGCACAGGCTGACATGGGCCGGGTCAAGGAGGATATCGCATGGCTGAAAGAGAGTTGAGAGAACGGATTCAGAGCACGGCACGGGAACTCGGAGCAGTGAAAGGCGAGCTCGGCCGCAGATTCGGCAATATGATGAGCACCGCAAAGCCCCTGGCTCTGGTGGTGGCTGGATACATCGGACTAAGGATGGCCCTGTGGACGCTTGGGACATTGCTCTCGCTGGTGTGGAGATATTCACTGCTGTTTCTGGCCATGGTCGTTTTTCTGCTGCTGAGGCGCGGCATGAAAGGCACGTGACGGCGCGCAACCCATTCCGCAGGCGCCCTCTCACGGCTGTCTTCTCCAAGCCCTCAATCCCGGCTTTTCACCCGAGGAAGGCCTCCCCTTCCCGTTATCGTCTTCGGCGGGAAGTTCCTTGTCCAGACCTGTCCATCTGATTCGCCATTCCCGAGAGAACAATGGCTGCGTGCATCAATGTGGTGGATAAGCACCACGGTGGTCACCATTATATGTATATGCAGCGCATTCCCCGCTTGCAGACGTGCATGGCCGGGTAACGGGATCGAGTGCGCCCGGCTGAAACGAAAGCGGGAACAGATCCAAAACGGTACGGCGCCATGACCCAGCGGGGGGCGGCTCGGGTGTCCGGAGGAAAGAGTACCGAAAAACCGAGAAAAATCCTTGAAACATGTCACCCATTAAAAAACCATGGAGCCGGCTGTGTTCCGGGTACCTGTGCGGGAACAGCAGCTCATGTCGGGTACACGGCTCCCCGGACTCGTGTTCCAGGTTTTCGAAGACCGGCGCAAGATCGGCCGACTGTCTTTCGGGCCTGGGAGCTTTCCGGTTCGATACAGAAAACCCGGGCGAGCGTGCCCGGAAGAATAAAAAGGAGAAGAGCCATGAGAAAAATCGTTCTCACCTTCCTCATGACATTGGTCCCGGTAGCGCTTTTCGCCCAGGTCGAGACGTTTCCGGCAGATCTTCTGATTCCCGGGGCGAGCTTTATCACCGCGCTGGTGGTAGGGATCATCCTGGCATTCGGCTTTCAGCTCATCCTCACAAACCTTTCTGCAGCGGTCGGCTTGAGCGCCATGCACAGCCCCCTGGAATCATTGCGAAAGAGGGTCGAGCCAGGCGGCGAAAAGCGGCAACGGCAAAGACAGGGAGGAGAGGAGGCAGAGCCGGTCGAAGAGAAGCTGCGCACCGTAAACACGACATTCGGCATCTGGGCCGTTATCACATCGGCCATATCCCTGTTCTTCGCGGCATGGCTTGCGGTGGAATTCAGCGTTGCACTGACCGCCGTAGCAGGGCTTACCCTGGGTCTCGCCATCTGGGGACTCTTCTATCTCATAACCGCGATTCTGGAGATGACCGCAGTCTCATCCATGGTGGGGTCGCTCATGGATGTGGCGAGGTCGGGCTTCCGGACGGTCTCCACCACGGCATCCGAAATCCTCGGAACCTCGGAGGAGAAACAGGCGGCGGATACGACCCGCAGCATCATCGATGCCGTACGCAGTGAGGTGTTCGGTGATATCGGCGTGAGAAAGACCATCCAGAATTATGTAGACCAGATGAAGCCGAGCTATCGCCAGCTGAGCAAAGAGATCGAGGGAATCCTCGACAACGCCGAGATCGAGATCCATGCATCTCCCGACCGGGAGACCCTCACCGCACGCTTCCACACCGGGGGTATGGCCAGGGCCGCCGCTTCTCAGGCAAAAGAAAAGGCCGGGGCCGCCCGTGACATCATGGGTGAAGAGGCCCGCACCGATAAGGAAAGGGCCGAGAAGATCGCGGACGCGGCTGCACGGATGGCAGGCATGTCGCGCGAGGATGCGGAAAAGTACCGGCACCGGGTCGAGGACTATCTGGCCAGAACCGGCAAGGATGAACTGAGTCCCGAAGGGATCAAGCGCGATATCGACAGGCTCGTCTCCGACCCGAGAGCCGGGGTCGACGCCATACTCGCCCGGCTCAACGAAATGGACCGCTCCACGATCACCTCGATCCTGGCCCAGAGAAAGGACATGGACCAGAACGAAGCCCGTCGGGTCGTCGATATGGTGGCAGGAACGGTGAACAATCTGAAATCCCGCTACCAGTCAACGAAAGAGTCCGGCCGGGGGGCGACCATGGAGAGCCAGGCGGGCATGGAGGGCAGAGCACGGGGATTCCTCGAATCCACGGAAAACCCCGAACTCGACTACGAAGGCATCAAGGCCGACTTCGAGACCATGCTGCACGATCCACGGGCCGGTGCCGACTCGCTCATTCACCGGCTCAAGAGCATCGACCGCAACGACATCAAGCAGATGATTCTCCGGAGCGGCCCCAACATGCGCGAAGAAGACGCCGAGAGAATGGTTTCCAGAGTTGAAAACACCCGGGACGACGTGATCGCACGGGCCGAGAGAATGCGCGATGAAGTGCAGACCAGGGTGCAGCAGGCGGAAGAAACAGCCGTCTACCATGCCGAAGAAATAAGAAAGACCGCCTCGTCCGCTGCATGGTGGGTGTTCGCCGCGGCACTCGTATCGGGCGTGGCAGCGGCTGCAGGAGGCCTGGTGGCGGTGATGGTCTGATAAATGATTCTTTGATCTTGCTTCGGGCCGTGCATGGACATCCCTGATGCCCGCGGATGCCTCCTGTCCGCCGTACCCCGATCACTCGGAGGTATGGCGGAAGGGATCCCTCTTTGCCCGGGCCGGTTGGCCCCGTTGCACGGACCCGAAGTGGATCCCCCCATTTCAAGCGGCCCCACAAGCACGGCCGGCATTCCTCTGGCTCATTCACGATGCCTGGCCGCCGGCCCGGGTTCGCTCCCTTTTCTCGCCCCTCGAGTGAAAGAACGGTGTCAGCCGGCCGCCCGGTACTCTTCCGGGCAGGAGATTTCATACCGGCCCCTCTCGTGCCGATGGACTTGCCAAACCAGCATATTGACAGCGTACAACATCCTCAAGTATCAGTGTCTGTGAGCAGAGTTGTACTGGTCATCAAAACGTGTACGGGAGGCCCCGGTGTCAAAAGAGCTGCTGAAAAACTGGTTCATCGCGCCCCGACCCTGGTCTTTTACCATGACCCTCATCTCGGTGAGCGTAGGCAGCGCTCTTGCCGCACTCGACGGCCGGTTTTCCCCGGCGCTTTTTGTTCTGGCCGCCGCCGGCGCGGTCTTCATGCATGCGGGCACCAATCTCCTGAACGATTACTATGACGTGAAAAACGGCCTGGACACGGAATCGGCCGCGACGGCGCAGTACCGGCCGCACCCCATCGTCCACGGGCTGATCCCCGCACGGCAGGTGATGTTGGCCGCCTGCGGGCTCTTCTGCGCGGCCGTCCTCATCGGCGTCTTTCTCACCGTTGTGAGCGGGTGGATGGTCCTGGTCATCGGTGTGCTGGGCGTTGCGGCCGGGATAGGCTACACCGCGCCTCCCATGAAGTATAAGTATATTGCGCTGGGCGAGGCCGCGGTATTTCTCATGTGGGGCCCTCTCATGGTAGAGGGCGCGTACTACGTGCAGATGCAGGCGTTGAGCGCCAAGGCGCTCCTGGTTTCCATCCCCTTCGGGGTTCTGGTGGCGCTCACGATATTTGCCAACAACATTCGCGACATCGACCACGACAGCATCCGGCACATCAGTACGCTGGCAATCCGGCTCGGTCCGAGCAGGGGCATTCACGCCTACCTCCTGCTCATGGTGCTCGCGTATGTGAGCATGCTCTTCATCACCCTCTCGGGCGTGCTCACCCCGTGGGCGTTCCTGGTGTTTCTCTCCCTGCCGCTGGCGGCGCAGCTCCTGCGTCAGATGAAGCGCGGCGTCCCCGCAGACGCCGATGCCCGGACCGCCAGGCTCGACACCGCCTTCGGCGTGCTTCTCGTGGCGGCCCTGATCATTCAGGGGCTCACAGGATGAGTGAGTCCGGGCAGCGTCTCCTCTGGCCTACTGTCGGCCTGGCCTTTGCCCTGTGGTTCGTGACCTTCTCGCTGCCGGGGTCCGGCTTCTGGATCAAGATATCCCTTTCCGCCGGCCTTCTCGCCGCCCTTGCCCTGCGGGCGGGCACCGCGGCGGACAATCGGCTCACCTTCGACTCCATCGCCGTGTTCCAGGGCCTGCTCTGCGCCGCCGTGCTCTATGGCATCTTCTGGCTCGGCAACGAGATATCGTCGCTGATCTTTCCCTTTGCACCGCAGCAGGTCGGCGCCATCTACGCCAGGGGATCCGGGTTTCCCCTGCCGGTCGTGTTCCTTCTCCTGCTCTTTGTCACCGGCCCGTGTGAAGAGATCTACTGGCGGGGCTTTCTCCAGAGGAACCTCATGCTCCGCCACGGCGAGACGAAGGGCTGGCTCCTGGCAACCGCGATCTATGCCGGCGTGCACATCCTCTCGTTCAACCTCATGCTGTTCGGGGCCGCGGCAGTGGGAGGGGCCTTCTGGGGTCTGCTCTATATGAAGCTGAAACGGCTGGACACCCTCATCGTATGCCACTCGGTGTGGAGCGCGTTCATCTTCGCGGTGGTGCCGGTTACCTGATGCGCGGGGCATCACGAGGCAAGCGCCGCCGCTTTATCCGCCTTGCACTTCCGGATGGTCCGCCTGCCTTCATGAGGGGAGTATGGGACAAACCAGGCCTTTCTATAATCGATGATTGAATGTGGTGGCAATATCAGGTATTGGAAGGGGCGTATCCACGTGAGCACGCACCAGATATGGAGTCGAACCCACGGAAGTGACAACATCAGGCTGTCCATGCGCTCACCTGTGATCGCCTGAAAGACGCGTAGCCAGAGCAGAAAGGGCCGGGTACCAGCGATGAAGAAGACATCCGTGGTGACAAAATTACTCTCCGCATCCGTACAGAACCTGAAGTATCCCGCACTCCTCGGCCTGATCGGGCTTGTCCGGTATCTGCCCTACTCTCTTGTCCTCGGTCTTTTCCGGTCTCTGGGTACCATCGCCTGGCTCGCGGACCCGTTCCACCGCAAGGTCGCCGGCATCCAGATGCAGGCGGCCCTCGGGCTCACGCATGTCCGGCGCCTGGTATGGAAGGTTTTCATGAATCAGGCAGAGATCCTCGTTGACACGATCCGGTATGCATACATGAGCGATGAGGAGATCAGAGACCGGATTGTGGTGGAAGGAAGGGAGCATCTGGATGAGGCCCTGGCATCCGGCAGGGGGGTTATGATGATAACCGGCCACATCGGCAACTGGGAGATCCTGGGGCATATACCGAGGGTCCTGGGAAAGCGGTTCTGCGTCATGGCAGATATCCGCAAGGACCCCAAGCTCGAAGCAATCGTGAACAGAATCCGTGATCGCTGCGGCGCCACCATCCTTCCTCCCACCGGAACCTTTCGCCTGCTTGTCGGCGAACTGCAGAAAGGCAGGACCATCGGCATGATTGTCGACATGCGGGGTGATCAGGAGAGCGATCTGATGTGCGATGTCTTCGGCATGCAGGCGCCCACCAAATCCGCGCCCGCATCCATAGCGATCAGGGGAAATGCCTTGGTGCTGCCGGTGTATACCGTGAAGCAGGGGGGATCCTACCACTGGTGCTTTTCCAGAGCAATAGATGCCGCCCGGTTTGGTGAGGGGAGTGAGGCTGTCCGGGAACTGAGCGACTTCATGCAGTCCTGGGTGGTCTCGGTGGTCGAAAAACATCCGGATCAGTGGTTCTGGCTGTACACCAGATGGCTCAAGCGATCGGACATGAGAAAGATAATCAGGGAAAAGCTGGATTTCAGAGAGTATGTCGCAAGGTGTGACGGGGAGAATTTTTCAGCGGAAAGAAAACCGGCGGTCAGCCCTGCGGCGACAAGAGAAGGATAACCCGGGAATAAGCGGGGACAGACGAAACACATCTGTCCCCTTTCCACCTTACTCGATATCGCCCATTGCCTGGGTGATATCCGAGGCGGTTTTATACTGCCGGTCGGGCAGTCTGCTCAACATGTCCATGACGTCCTGTGACGCATTCCTGCTCCGGGCATAGTCCACCAGCTCGGATTTGCTCTTTGGCAGGTCTGCACCTTTTATGGCCTCCAACACCTCAGCAGCACTTACCATTCTCCTTACCTCCACACCTCTTTTTCTGTGGCTCTACCGATGAATGATATGCCCCCTGATATCGTTTTCAACGTATAGGGCCGCCAAGAAAGGCTAGAGCTCCTGCATATGGAGGATATCGGGAGGAATGCTCTCCCCGGCCAGGTCGCAGAGATGGCGGTGGTGGGTGAAGAGTATCACCTGGGTGCTGTTCGAGATATCCGCGAGGATCTGCAGCGCCTGCACGGCGCGGGGGTCGTCGAAATTGACCAGGATATCGTCCAGGATGAGCGGCATGGGTTCACGCTCCATGAGACGCTGCTCCAGGCTCGCCAGCCGGAGGGCCAGAAAGAGCTGATCGCAGGTTCCCTCGCTCATGGCCTCCACGGGCACCTTGCTCCCGTTGCGCAGACCCACGAGCACCTGGCGGTCGCTGCCGTCAAAGTCCGCGGCAAGCCCGTGGAGGCTCTCCAGAGTGAGCTTCCTGAAGAACTCGCCCGCACGGGTGAGCACCTGACCCTGATTCTTCCTGCGGTAGCGCTCCAGGCTGCCCCTGATCCCGGACACCGCCAGGACGAGCCGTGCATAATCCTGCACGGCATCCTTGATCGCGGCAAGAACTGACTCCATTTCCTGCGACACCCGGGATGCCGCACTCGTCCCGGCCATCCCCTCCCTCTCCTTCTCCAGCCTGCCGATCTCCTGGCTGAGCTCGGTGCGCTCTCTCTCCAGATCCTCGATCTCTTCCTGGATCTCCGCGATCTCCCCGGGAAGCGCATCCGCGTCGGCAGCGGCGATCTCCTTCAGAAAACCGTCGAGGTCGGCGCCGCCCGCAGACCGGCTGATGATGCGCCTGAGCTCATCGGCCCTGCCGGTCTTTTCCCGGTACTCGGCCGAAAGGGCCTCCCTCCCGGGAAGCAGGGAGAGATCGTCACAGCCGGCCTCGCTCAGGAGGGCACGGATTTCCTCTTCATTCACGGACACGATGTTCCGGTGATACTCCAGGGATTTCATCAAGTCCCGCTGCTTACGGGTGAGGGCGAGACGGCGCTCGCGTATTTCCAGTCCTTCCTGGAGCTCGCGGTTCAACTGCTCCATGTATTCGGCGTGCCCGGCGCCCGCCATCTCTCTGCCCAGATCTTCGGCCAGCTCTTCCACGCTCGCATCGAAACGGCTGTTGTCTGATTCGATGGCCCTGACCCTGCTCGACTTCTCTTCGATATCGTGCGCGTGTCCGGCAAGCTCGGCAAACCTTGCCAGAACCGCACGGACCTGCTCCGGGGTGGCCCCGTCATCGAGCCTCACGGGCACCAGGGCCTCCGCCCAGGCCTGTTTCCATGCATCGAGGCGATCGCATAAGGCCGAGATCTCTCTCTGCTGAGCAAGAACCTGCTGCCGCCCTTCGCGTATCCGCCCTTCCAGCTCTTTTCTCCTGAAATCCGCATCCCGCTGATTTTTGAGGAACTCATCAGCCTTGTGGTCGAGCATGGAAAGGGAGCAGCCTTCGACCTGAATGCCGGCCGTGGTCAGGAGATCGGCCAGACCCTCTTTGAATCCCCGGAGCTCCCGGGTCTTTTCTTCCAGCTCGGCTGATCGATCGCTCCATTCCCGGCAGGTTTTCAGACATTCACCGGCGAGGTCCAGCCACTCGCTCATCTCCCCGGGACTTCCGGGCTCGATGCCCGCAGGCCGCCAGGCCTCTTCCCACTTACGCTGCAACGCTTCCATCCGGTCATGAAGCTCCCGTCTTTTGATCGCGATCTCTTCCAGAACCCGCCGGCTGCCTTCTCTGCCAGCCACGAGCCGGGCAAGCCGGGCAACCCGGTCGGACTCTCTGCGCAGCCGGTCGCTGATCTCATCCGCCGTTGCCACGGCGCGTTCGAATGCATCAGGGGGGTCCGCTTCTGTTCCACCCTCTTGGCGCCACAGGTTTTCGGGAATATCGCGCTTCTCCTCCCATGCCTTTCTGATAAGGCCCCAGAGATAATCCCTGCGTTCTCTGATCCGGGCGAGCTGGTCCTCGGTGGGTATGTCCCCCTGGATCTGCAGGGCCCTGATGTCGTCGATCGTGCGTGAAAGCGTGAGGCACTCTTCCTTCTCGCGGTTTTCGGCCTCTGTTATCTGCTGTTGCAATGCCGTGAAATCCCTGGCAAAGAGATTCACGGTCTGTCTGCCGGGCAGGGGGAGCGAGAGAAAATCCCGAAAGCCCGCTCCCTTGAGGCCGAGCCTGTCCATCCCTGCGGACAACGTCGTTTCCAGCGCCCTCACCCGGTCTGCAGCGGATTGAACGCCTCGTTCGCTGACCCCGCTCCTGCGGCAGTCGTTGAGCAGGTCTTCGAGGCCGCTCACGTCCCGCGGTTCGGGGAGCGATTGAATCCTGTCTCCGAGCGCGGCAAGGTCGGCGGTATACTTTGCCAGGATCTCGCCCTGGTGCTCCCGGGCCGCCGTCAGGTCCCTGTGCACCTCGCAGAGCTCCTCGATGCGGGTCCGGTCCCGGATGGAAAGACAGTATTCCCCGAGGTCGCTCCCGCCTGCCGGGAGGTGGAGATCCCTCACGATCCTCCCGGCGCCGCGCTCGAGCTCCAGCAGATTGCCCTTGAGCCGGGGCAGCTGCTCGCACGCCTGCTTGTAGTTCCCGGACAGCTGGAAAAGCCCGGTAATGCGCGCCCGATGAGCAAGAAGCGCTTCAGGCGTGCTCAGAACAGCGATCTCTTCCTGCACGCGCTCGAGCTCCTTGGTATCTGCGGCGATCGCCTCCCTGGCCTCCTTGAGCTTATCTTCGGCCCGCTCGCGACGTGCGGCAAATCCTGAAGGAAGGATGACCGTGCCCGCCATGGCGTCGAGCTCGGCCTGAATCTCCCTGAGCTCTCCGGCATCCTTGCATGCCTCGTACACCCGCTTCCTGTGGTTTGCCAGCGCGGTCTTTTCCCTCACCCGTCGGGATATCGCGTCGCGCCTTCCCACTGTCTCGCGCATGCGGTCTTCCAGACGCGACCACTCCACGACCGAGAGGGAATGCCCCTTGCATGTTTTTTTGAGCTCCCGGTATTCGGAGATGAGACGGTTGATCACCGGTGTCGTGCCCGTGGGCTTGAACAGGACGGCCGCCTCCTTCTCCAGCCCGGCCACGATCTCCCGCACCTCGGGGATTCCCGAGACAGCGGCAAACAAGACGGCTCCGAGTTCGCCTTCGCCCTGGACGAGCTTCTTGCCCCCTTCGACCAGCGAGGACGAGTCGATGCCGTACATCCGGGTGAAGGTCTCCTGCGAGACATTGTCGAGAAAACGCTCCATCTCCGACTCGCTCAGGGCGGAGCCGGCCTCGTCCAGCAGGGTGTTCCTGTTGCCTTTGCGGCGGATGAAAGAACGCTCGGTGCCGTCAGAGAGCCTCAGCCGGGCACCGATGCGCAGGGCGTCATAGTCGTGCACGAAATTGTCCGGCGTCTGGGGATGGATGCCGTAGAAGAACGAGATCAGGGCGCGCAGGGCCGCGCTCTTGCCCGCCTCGTTGGGTCCGTAGACCAGGTGAAGGCCGTGCGTGCCGCGGGAGAAATCCAGTGTCCGCGCGGTAAAGGGCCCATACGCGAGGAGATCGAGGCTCAGAATTCTCATCCCCGGCCCCCGGAGCCTGCAATGCGGGCCATGAACAGATCCAGACCTTCCCGGAGGGCCTGCTCGACCCATTCCTCGTCATCGGGCGACAGGGCGTCCTCGCCCAGGGTGAGCTCGGCGGGCAGCTTTTCGAACAGCTTCCTGATCGCGTCCCTGCCTGCCTGGAGCTGGGCCGCCTCGTCCCCGTCCATCTGGCGGATGCCGTCAATGAGCTCGCCCAGCAGGCCG
Organism: Deltaproteobacteria bacterium; assembly: GCA_018433775.1. Classification (GTDB taxonomy): domain Bacteria; phylum Desulfobacterota; class Desulfomonilia; order UBA1062; family UBA1062; genus Phosphitivorax. Next base: position 22,379 of record JAHDQN010000026.1, on the reverse strand, counting down.
TCGGGAACCCTGTTCCGGCCCCTGCCTGCGGCAAGGACGATCTTTTCCAGCCAGATGTCCCCCCTGCCCGCATCGATTGCAGCGGCCCTGAGCTCGCTGCGCCATTTGTCGGGATTCCGCATCCATGTGCCGTGAATCCGGTCTTCCGCACTGATGACGGTCCGCACCGCCGCGATCCTGCCGCCGGCGTCGGCCAGCACCTCGTGAACCCGGTCGCGGAACGCTGCCATGAGCTCGTCCTCGCTGAAGTTCCTCGCATCGAGGCTCACACTGTACCAGCGCAGCACGTCCAGCTCACGGAACTCGGCATCGATCACCTCCCGGTTGTCCACGCTCACGAGCATGCAGCCCTTGGGACCTGTCTCGCGGATGTGCCTTCCCTGGATGTTCCCGGGAAACACGATGTGGGGCGCGGTGCTCAGAACCTCGCCGTGGTGGACATGGCCCAGGGCCCAGTAGTCGTATCCCTTGCCGACAAGGGCGTCCATGGTGCAGGGCGCATAGGTGTCGTGACCGGAGTAGCCTGCCAGAGAGGTATGCAGTACGCCGATGTTGAAGGCATCGCGCACGGGTTCGGGATACGACGGTATCCAGCTCTCCTCCACCGCACGCCCCGGGAACCCCCTGCCGTGGATCACTGCGCCGAGTTTTTCCATGTGCGCGGACTCACAGGTCCGGGTGGAAAAGACGTGCACGTTGCCCGGCATACGGAGGCTCCGGGAGATCGGGCTCACGGCGTCGTGGTTTCCGGCGGCCAGAAAGACCCGCACCCCTGCCTGGTTCAACCTCGCCATCTGGCTGACAAAGAACAGGCCGGTGTTGTAGTCCCGCCAGTCGCCGTCAAAGACATCGCCCGAGAGCACCACGAAGCTCACGTCCTCCTTAAGTGCGAGCTGGATGAGATTCTCAAGCGCCCTTCTCGATGCCTCGCGGATCTCTTCGACAGGGGCGCCCCCGTACCGGGTCAGCCCCCTCATGGGGCTGTCGAGGTGTATATCCGCCGCATGAATGAACCTGAACATTGAATAGCCTCCCCTGGCGGCTTCCCAACAACACCTGCCGATGATCGCGAACTGCTGGAAGATATTGGCAAAGAATTATATACCAGGATCCGCCTGTTCACAATCCGGAAATTCATGCAAATTTCAGGGCCTTTTCCTTAAAACGCCCGGCCCCGGGGAAGATGGAGAACAGCATCCCTTGTGTTTTCATAGCCTTCCGGACATATCACCACGGGCAAAACATTCATGCAAAACTCACCTTATTGTATCGATCGCCTGAAAGTTATGGGAAATCACCCGCCTTTCCGCTTCCCGAGGGTGGATCAGGGGAATGAGGCCATTGTTTTTCATCGAGGGGTGAATATCTTATTTACTGAGTGATGCTATGGATTGGCAAGGGATGCATCAGCGATCTTCCGGGAAAGCCTGCATCCCCTGAAAAGCAGCGTTGACACCGGGGTCTCCCCATTTTCGAGAAATACGGCCATAGCTCGAGAGTTTTCGTGAATGAGCTGCACGAGAACGTGCGCTCATGTCCGTAAGCGGTTATGAAAAACAGGTTGCCCTTATCGATGCATAAAAGGTCGATCCATCCATGGATGAAAAAGCCGCATGCTCTGCTCTTTCTCCCCGTGGTGACCGGGGAACTACCATACCGACCAAAGGAGGTCCTCATGCGCACGGTGCTTTTTACTGGTCTGATCCTGCTGATAGCGAACAGTTCTTTTGCCGGGGTCATCGACTTTGAAGATCTCACCCGATATCTTCCGGGGACCGATCTGTTCCTGGAAGACACACAGCCCGTTTCGGACGGCTACTCGGGTTTCGCCTGGTCTGTAGACAAGACAGGGGACCCCTTCGGGGAAAACCCCTCCTGCGCCACGGCAGAGGCGTTTATGTGGATGGGAGGAACCGGCTTGACCTACCTGTACGCCGACGAGCTATCCATGACAAACTGGGAGCGGCCGTTCACTGTTTCGGCGCTCTGTGCCGGCTCGTACTTCTTTCAGGATCAGGTGGTATACGCTGCCGGGCTCTCCGGCAACCGCGTACAGTACCTCGAATCCTTCCTGATCGATGATGCGTTTCAGCTCACCCGCTATCCAATCGGCTTTCAGAGCATCAACCTCTTCGCCCTGTGGGCAGGTGACGGTGTTCCCGTAGAGAGCTTCCTGGAGGACTTCCCCCACACCCTGTGCATCGACAATATTGAGTATGAATGGAGCGAGCCGGTTCCGGAGCCATCCACCCTGCTGATTCTGGGCACCGGCATGGCCGGCCTGGCCGGCCTGATCAGAAAGTACCGGAGGTAGCTCTTCCAACCCCAGGCCTTTCCGTTCAAGCGCATCGACCAAAGAGCACACCGGGGTCGCCGGGCCGGGGCCCGGCGCGTTCCCGCCGGGAAAAGCGACAAGAAAAGGCGCCCCATGCCACGGGCGCCCTTTCTTCCGCAGGCCACATCCGGTCTCATGCTACATATCGGCCAGGAGCCTCTTTGCCCAGTCGCTGTAATATGTCTCGGCGGAAGCGGCAGCCTTCTCAAGGACCGCCTTGGCCTTGTCCTTTTCCTTCACGTCGAGATAGGCCTCGCCGAGATAGACGAGTCCCTCGGGCTTGTCGGGATAGTAGGGATGATACTCCTCGATATAGGCCAGCGCCTTCTTCTTGTCTTTCAGAGGCCAGGGGAGCACCGACCAGAACCTGCCGATGGCGAGAATAGGGCCTGCCTCGTAATACAGCTTGTCGATCTCGTAAGCAGTTTCAAAACTGGTCTGGGTCTTGTCCTTGAGCCCTTCCTTCAGGGCGGTGAAAACGCTCACCCCGTCCGAGTAGGAGCCCACGCAGGTGCCGTACCAAAAATGGCCGTCCACCTTCTCGGGCGCCAGGGCAATGGCCTTTTCTCCGTAACCCATGCCCTTTTTCCCGTACTCGCGGCAAACGTCCTGCCAGTCGGCCAGCTGCAGCTGCTTCACCTCGTCGGCATACAGCCGGTAGGCCTTGGCCGCCATCCAGTTCGCTTCGTAGCTCTCCGGCTGGCTGTCTGCAGCGGCCGTGCACAGATCGATTGCCTTCTGGAACGCATCGAGATCGTGATCCTTCTCCAGGAGAATCCCTGCCTCATCAAGTCCGTCCTGCGCCACGGCGATCACCGGCAGAACCATGGCAATCAGGACCACCGCCGACAAAAGAACCTTCCTCATACCCCACCTCCTGTTTTTGGTTTCTTCTCATTTGGGGGCGATCAACCCCTCCGAACCCGGCAGAACATACCCGGGCGAACCGGGAAGCCGTTCACGTCATGAAGATGAATAATACACCCGGATTCCATGCATGTACAGACTTTTTCTGCATCCTGATCACACGGACAAGGCCTTCTCTCCTGAGGGGCGCGCTTTCCCCACGGAGATTTATCTGATATTATCGGTGGACACGCATCAAGGAGCTCATACATGAGAAGCATATTCACCACCGGACCATTGAGCAGAGTCGCAAGAGGCATTCTGGGGGGCGGTCTGTCGCAGATCAGGAAAAGAATCCTCGGCAGGGGTCTCTGGGGTTTTGCCGTGCCGGTTTTCCTCTTCGTCATAGAGGACATCTCCAGACCGAACGGGATGATCCTCCCTTTTTTCAAATGGGCCTTGAACAGGACGGCAAGGGTACGAATCATCGAGGTATCGGCCGGGGCGTCCCCGGAAGACTCCGGTGATGTCCCGGATACCAACCACTGACGGCAAGGCCGTGCATCAGGCGTGAGGAAGCGCTCTGCCCCCTCGCAGAACAGCCTCTTTTCCCGGGTATCTTTGGCTTGAAATTATACTTGTTTTCTGCTTAATTCGTTATCGTATTGAAATCACGTGAACCTTGATATCTTTCCGAGGAGCGGGTTTTTATGAATACCCTTGATACGAGTTCCGCCGCCAAGGCGCACGAGCCCCATCTGTACAACATCAGGATCACCTGGGGCTATATCGAGTATATCCGCAAGCATCACCCGGAAGTGGATATCAACTCCATCCTCGAATATGCCGGCGTCTCACCGCTCGATTTCAAGGACCCGGGATACTGGTTCACCCAGGAGCAGGCAGACAGATTCGGGGATATCTGCATCGAGAAGACCGGCAATCCGGACATTCCCAGAGAGTCGGGCCGGCTGGTGGCAAACGGCGACTCGTTCACCTCCTTTCGCCAGTTTTTCCTCGGATTCCTCACCCCGTGCGCTGCTTACAAGGGTTCTGCAATCATCGCATCGAAACTGAACCGGGGGGTAACCATCACAACGAGGAAGCTGGGGAAAAACAGGGTGGAGATCGTATGCACACCCAGAGAGGGCGTGGAAGACAAACCCCGTCAGTGCAAAAACCGCATGGGCTTTATCGAGGGCCTCGGAAAGCCGTTTACCGGCAAATATGCCCGGGTAGAGCATCCCGAGTGTGTGCACAAGGGAGATTCGTGCTGCAGGTATATCGTCTCCTGGGACCATGGCCCCAAGTATTATCTCAACATGGTTCGCTCATATGGCTTAGCGCTAATCCTCGCCCTTGTTCCCTCCTCGTTTTTTGTTCTCCCGTATCACTCCTGGCTTGAGCTGAGCTTGACGTTGCTCGCGCTGTTCCTGGGTATCTGCCTGTTCAAGGAACATCTGGAGAACCGTGACCAGGACAAACAGGTCCGGCACCAGGCAGAGACCGCCGACCTTTTTCTCAGGGAAGTCGACAGCAAGCACGATAATGCAGCCCTGATCCAGGAGATCGGCACGGCAATCTCCTCGGCCTACGTTACCGAGGAGTTCCTCGATTCGATCCTCGAGGGTCTGAAAGAGCACATGGACATCGATCGGGCTATGATCCTGCTCGTCAGCGAGAAAAACCCGGGACGGATCGACTTTTTCAGGGGGTACGGCATCAGTCCCCAGACAGAGGACAGTCTGAGGAGGAGGCTGTTTCGCTCGGTAAAAACCGTATCCCCCCAGACGACGCCCTTTATCGCGGACATTGCGGGGAACATGCCCGATGGCCTCGGTGGGATCCTCGGTCCGGTCGCCGAGCAGACAGGCATCTCGTCATTCATCGTGGCACCCATCGTTTTCCGGCACGAGCCAACCGGCTTTCTGATCATCGATCCTGCCGTATGGCGACGCGACCTCGATCGGAGCGACATGGATCTGATCACCGGGATCGCCCAGCAGATCGCCGTGATCGTGCACCAGTCCCGGTTGTTTCAAAGGCTCCGGCAGTCCGAGCAGAATTATCGCCTCCTGGTGGAGAACGCGAGCGAAGGCGTGGTGGTGATACGGCATGGAACCTGCATCTATGCAAACCCCAAGATCCTGGAGATAAGCGGCTTCTCAGCGGAAGAGCTGGTTCCCGGGCCTGCGCTGGGCTTTATCCATCGAGATGACAGAAAGTCTTTGGGCTTCCTGCACGGACAGGCGCCGGACGCCTCGGACAAGAAATGCGATCAGCTCAGGCTGATACGAAAGGACGGCACCACCCGGTGGATCGAGACCAGCAGGTTTCCGGTCTCCTGGGAAAACTCGGAGGCGGTGCTGTTTCTCATCCGCGACACCACCGAGGCAAAAGAGGCGCAGGAGGCCCTGGAGCGGATGAACCAGCGCCTGGAGGACATGGTGGAGAAACGTTCGCAGGAGCTGATGCAGAGCAGCGAGCAGCTCCTGCGGGAAACCGCATCCCGAAAACGCGCCGATGCGGAGAAAAAGGAGCTCGCAGAGAGGCTCGACCGGTCGAAAAAGATGGAAACCCTGGGAATGCTGGCAGGCCGCGTTGCCCACGACCTCAACAACGTCCTGTCGGGCATTGTAACCTACCCTGAGCTGATCCTGCTCGGTCTACCCGGTGACAGCCCCATGAGAGAACCTATCCAGCTCATGAGAGATTCCGGCCTGAAGGCCGCCGCCATCGTCGAGGATCTCCTGACACTGGCCCGCCAGGACCTGCCCGGAACATCCCTGGTGAATATAAACAAGGACGTGGTGCTCGATTTTCTCGAATCCCAGGAATGCCTGCGGCTGAAGAACGCCGGAGCGGCCATCCGGGTGAAGACGGAGCTCGATCCCGACATCCATCCCGTGAGGGGCTCCCTCACCCATCTGAGGAAGTCCCTCACGAATCTCTTCATCAATGCCGTGGAGGCCCAGCCCGAGGGTGGATGGATCACCATAACCACACAAATCCGTTTTGTGAGATCGCCCCTGCCCGGTTATGATACGATCTGCAAGGGCCACTATGTGGTTTTGAAGGTCAGTGACAACGGAATCGGCATTCTCCCGGAAGATATCAGCAAAATATTCGAACCGTTCTATACCAAGAAAAACCTCCAGAGAAAGGGCACCGGCCTGGGCATGACCGTGGTGTGGAGCACGGTCCATGATCACGGCGGATACATCACCGTTCAGAGCGAGGTGGGCAGGGGAACCTGCTTCGAGCTCTATTTTCCGAGCGCGAGAGAGGCCGCCGGGGCGGAGAACGGAGAGCTCTCGCCTGTGCTCGATCTTATGGGAAGCGGAGAAACCATTCTCGTGGTGGACGATATCGAGCAGCAGAGAAAGATCGCATCCGAGATACTGAAAAGCCTGAACTATCTGGTGGTCACCGCGGCCAGCGGAGAGGAGGCAGCCGAATACCTGAAGAGCAACTCCGCGGACCTGGTGCTTCTGGATATGATCATGGACCCGGGCATGGACGGGCTGGAAACCTATCGCCGGATCATTCAGGACCATCCCGGGCAGAAGGCGGTCATTGCAAGCGGATATGCGGAAAACATCCGGGTGGAGGAGGCCATCCGCCTGGGCGTGGGGAAATATATCAGGAAGCCCTACAGCGTCAAGAACCTCGGCGAGACCGTGAAACAGGTGCTGGCGAGCGGGAGATGAGGGCGTGGGGCGCCGGATTCCCTCCGATGGGCAAACGGCATCATTGCCTTGTTATTTCATTAACTTAACAGACAGACATCCATCCTCCCCCCTGTAGGACTCAGTCTTACACCACCGGCCCCTCAAGAGATTACACACCTTTCAGCTCACGGCCTATACACTATTATTTCGTGATGGATTAGTAAAAGATTACTCTCTGTAAGAGAAACCTCCTTTTTTTAGCCAGAAGAAGGGGCATAGCCTTCCTTTTCTATGCTCTAACTCCAAATTTTCTTCTGGCTATTTTTTTTGCCTTTTTCAAGGGGGGCGCGATTTCTGCTCGATTTTTTCGTGAATCCAGGTATATTCATGGACATACCGGCTCGTGAACCATATGCGCGAGATTGCCGGCTTTCCCGTCCGGATGACAGACACCTCACCAGGACGGGAGAAGGGGGATGTCATGAAGGGATGGAGTGAAGAGGAGTTTCGGAACAGGGAGTTGATGGCGCCCTGCGGTTTGTACTGTGGCACCTGCGGCGTGTATATCGCCACGCGCGACAACAACGAGAAGTTCAGAACCGTGATGGGCAGGCTGTACGGCACCAGGCCGGAGGAAACCCTCTGTCTCGGGTGCATGCAGCCCGACCCTCCCGGGATGCTCTACGGGGTCTGCAGACTCTGCTCCATCCGTGACTGTGTGAGGTCCAAGGGAGTCTACTCCTGCCATCAATGCGGCGATTGGCCGTGCAGCCTGATAGAAAATTTCGGCATCGCCACAGGTATCAGGGTGATGAAGCGCACGATACCCGTCTGGAGGCAAAAGGCCGCAGAGCTCGGTGATCAAGAGGGCAGTGTGGAGTGGGCACGCTCGGAGTGCGACCGCTATCACTGCCCTTTCTGCGGGGAGCCGCTCTTCAGGGGGGCTCAGCGCTGCCGTGCCTGTAAGGCACCGGTGGCCGAGATACTCGACGGGTCCCTGTAGCCCCGGGCCGATACGTCCCGTCTTCAGCTTTTGTTTCTCCCCGGTCCCCGGTCCCGGCACCATACGGGAGGTATCCCGCTCCGATGGGAAAAGGGCTGTTGTTGACTTTCGCAGGCCTCTGCACTACCAATCTGTATATGATTTCATTGTGAAAAAGGAGGCTCATGTGAAGAAGATATATCCCGGAACGGTCTTGTGGCTCGCTTCTCTCTTCACGCTCGCTTTCTCGACCGCCGCCATGGCCCAGGAGTATTACGACCACCATGGATGGCACATGATGAACTCGTGGTTCGGAGGCGCTATCATGTGGATCATCATTCTTCTCCTCATTCTGCTTCTGGTCTATCTCTTCGTCAGGAGCACCAGAGGGCCTTCCTCGCCGTATGAGGCCGGGAGGGAAACCCCGCTGGAAATCGCGAAGAAACGATATGCCCGGGGAGAAATCTCCAGGGCGGAATTCGAAGAGATGAAAAAGGACCTGAGCAGCTGATCACAGCCCGGAGCCGGCCTTTTCGAAAAAGAGCGAATCAGCGCCGGCTCCGTTCACCACACAACTGCCCTGCCCGGCGTTTCAAGATATCTTTTCTGATTACCGATGAATAGAAAGATCTCAATCCCGACCAACAGAGTATTCATGACATTTAGGAGGATAGCTATGAAAAGCGCGCTCTTCTGTGTGTTTTCCCTTTTCATCATGTTCGGTCCGTGCCGGGCGGAGGCCTATACGGTGGAGGTTCTCCAGGTAGGAAACCTGCTTGCCTTCGACCACCTCTACCAGGGCACGGTCAAGGGTTTTGAAAAACACGGGCTCGTGGAGGGAAAAAACCTCACTGTCAGACGCACCGTCATCGATGCCGACGCCGAGGCAGGACTGTGGGAGAAGGTCAAGATCCTCATAAAGATCAAGGGGGCTGCCGGGGACATCGTCTCACGCAAGCCCGATGTGGTCATTACGGTAGGAACCCCGGCCACCAAGTATGCGAAGGACAGGTTCCTCAAGGCAGGCATTCCCCTGGTGTTCACCGGAGTAGCCATACCAGAGCTGGTGGGCTGCCCCTCGAAAACCAAACCCGGCAAGGGACTGACGGGAGTGACTATCTACATGGATCCCCTCGACGTGATCCGCATCTCCCAGCTGGCACTGCCGAGCATGAAGAAAATCGGCATCATCCACAGCGATGACGAGAATGCCGTCGCCTATACCGAAGAAACAGCGGCCAAGGCCCCTCAGCTGGGCGTCCAGGTGATATCGAAGCAGGTGGGCATGGGAGATTCCATTGTCCCGGCAATCGAGGAGATGATCGCGCAGAAGATCGACGCCTTCTTCATCCCGATCGATAAGTATTATGGTTTGAGAAACTTCAGGGAGGCCATCGACCTGGGCAAGATGTCTCATGAGAGCAAGATCCCCTGTGTTTCGTCCATAACCGGGGAGATCAAGGGGTCCCTCCTGTACATCGCCCCGGAATTCCGCGTCATCGGTGATCTGACCTCGGATCAGGCTGCACGGATCCTGAACGACAAGCTCAAGCCCGAGGACATTCCCATCATCCGTCAGGAGAACCTGACCATCATCGTAGACCTGGATGCGGCCAAGAAGCTCGGCATCGATCTGCCGCTCCAGATTCTCCAGATCGCAAAGGCGATCTGAGGGGATCATGAACAGTGCCGGACTGATGAGAGCAGGCCGTGCTTTCACTCAGAAGGCCTGTGATTGAACGACTATAGGCGCACCCTTTTGAGTCTGCGCTTAAAGGGGTGCGCAGCAGATTTTCCCCTCTTTCGGAATCTTCCAGAGGCCGTGCGTTCGGGCAAGCGCCCCCGTGATAAGCCCTCGATACCCGATCCCGGGAGAATGTCATGGTCGAGGAAAACGGGCGGCTCCGCGCACCATGACTTACGCCCTTTCCTACTCCTTCAGGCCCTGCTTGACGGCAGCCTTCTGATTCGCCTCTGCGATCCTCACGTCAAAGGGCTTGCTCGCGTCGCCGAAGTAGACCGTCCGGTGGGGGAAGGGAATCTCAATCCCTGCGGCATCGAAGGCATACTTGATCCTGCGGTTGAACTCGCGGCCCACGGCCCACTGTTGGATCGGCCTGGTCTTGATGCGCCCCCGGATCACCACCGCAGAGTCCGCGAACTGGTTTACCCCGAAGATCTCCGGGGCTTCGAGCATGAGGGGGCCGAACTTCGGGTCCTGGACCATCTCGCTCCCGACCTGCTCGATGACCCGCACCACCCTGTCCGTGTCCTCCTTGTAGGCTACGCCGAGATCGAACAGGTAGGCCGACCAGTCCTTGGTCATGTTGCTAAGCGTGGTCACGGTCCCGTTGGGGAAAATGTGCACCACCCCGGAGATGTCGCGCAGGATGATGGTCCGGAAGTTTATCTCCTCCACCAGCCCCCCGGTGCCGTTGACCACCGCCACATCACCCACCCGGATCTGATCCTCCAGGATGAAGAAGAAGCCTGATATCACGTCCCTCACCAGGTTCTGGGCTCCGAAGCCCACGGCCAGACCCACGATGCCCGCGCCGGCGAGGATGGGTGCAATCTCCACTCCCACCTCCCTGAGCAGAACCAGCGCCACCATGAGCCACAGAATAATGTACGAGGCCTGCCTGAGAAGCCTGATGATGGTGTCGGTGCGCTTTGCGGTCTCGGTGGCCGTATCCCCCTTGGACAAACCGGCGCTGACGAGCCTCTGCCTGAGAATATTCATGAGCCGATCCAGCACCCTGGAGACCACCAGGGCTAAGACGAGCACGAGCACGATACGGAATGCGCGAAGACCCAGCCCGTTCCAGCTCACCGCACCGATAAAGTTCATGACCTGATCAAACATATTCACATCCCCCGAACATGCATTTCTTAAGGTTCCTGTGTTTCCGACACCCGGCTATATTATATCCCCGGAGCAGCCAATGCAACCTTGCCGGCCCCATGGATGAGGATGCGATTTCACGGTTTTTCGATCAGGCATCTTCCCGACGCGCGTTCACAGCCGGAAAGGCCGGGAGCATTCCCGCTTTACCACCCCGCCTCAAGAGACCCCGGACTGACAGACACATTGCCTTTGTCAATCAATGGCATGAAACTTTGAAGGGCAAGCCCTTCAACCCTGCTTCAAACCGTAATAGTGAAAGTGAATGTTCCCCCGCCTTCAAAGTGATCCAGGAAGCGGGCTCTCAAGAAGAAGGATTCATACGGCAATCCTATCCCCTGATTGCCTCTTTCCCTGGGCGGGAAGTTGGGATAGAAGAGTGTGCTGGAAAGCCTGGGCTTCATTAGACAGGGAAGACCTTCAGCATGAAAGGGGGGCGAAATTCATGGGCCTGAGGATTGTGTGCAAGTTCGGGGGGAGCTCTGTTTCCAATGCCGGCCAGATCGAAAAGGTCCGCCGGATCGTGTCTGCCGACGAGAACCGCCGTTTCGTCATCGTGTCGGCACCCGGCAAGGACGGGAGCGATCCGGAAAAGGTTACCGATCACCTCTTCAATATCGCCACCCACGGGCACCATTTCGGGTCACGGGGAAAGGGCATCACGGCGCATGAAAGCTTCGACCGGGTGCTGGCCAAGTTCAGATCCCTCGTTGCCGGCCTCGGCATCAGAGGCGACGATATCCTGGAGGATCTCGAATCGGATCTCACCTCGCACATATCCAACAAGAAGAGGATCGATTTCTTTGCATCCCGCGGCGAGCACTACAACGCCAAGATCATTGCCCGCTACTTCCAGAGCAAGGGCATGGACATAAAACTCGTGCTGCCCGAGGACATGGGCTTCCTCGTCTCCGACCGGTTCGGCAACGCAAAGGTGCTTCCCGCGGCCCATTCCGGGATACGGGAGAGCCTGAAGGACGGGCCGGTCTATATCATCCCCGGCTACTACGGCATTACGCTCAAGGGAGACATCGCGGTCCTTTCCCGCGGCGGGTCGGATCTCACCGGCGGCGAGGTGGCCTACGCCGTGGACGCCTCGTGCTATGAAAACTGGACCGACACCGACGGGGTCTACCAGGTCGATCCCCGGATCATCCCCGAGGCCTCCGTGATCCCGGAGCTGACCTACAAGGAGATCAGGCTGCTTTCGTCGCGGGGATTCAATGTCTTCCATTTCGACGCCATGGTGAGCTGCAAGAACAAGAACATCCCCATCAACATCCGCAACACCAACAACCCCACTGCCCCGGGCACCAGAATCGTGAGCTCGCGTACCCCGGGCGAGACAGCGGTGGGCATTGCCCGTATGGACGGCATAGCCTATGTCTATATCGAAAAGGACATGATCGGCGAGACCATCGGCTTCACCAAGGAACTGCTCGATATCTTCAAAGACTTCGGCATCAATACGCACCACTACCCTTCCGACAAGGACGACATCGCGGTGATCGTTGACCAGCACGATCTCATGGACAAGGCGGACGATCTCAAGGAGACCATCGCCAGGAGCCTTTCTCCGGACTTTCTGGATATCCGCTACGATCTGTGCCTGCTCTCGCCCGTGGGTATCGGCATGAGGGACACACCCGGGGTTCTCGCCAGGGCCTCGGCCGCGCTCTACCAGGAGAATATCAACATCGAGATCGTTGACCAGGGCCCTTCTCAGTTGAGCTTCCATTTCGGCATCTTCCAGAAGCACGCAGATCCCGGGCTCATGGCGCTTTACCGATCGCTCCTGAAATGACGCCCCCTCCTTTCGCCCACGCAGGCCTTTCCAGCGCTTAGCCGGACATCGGCGCCGCGCCCTGCTGCGGATGAGGCGACAACGGTCCGGCCTGCCCGCCCCTTCGCCGCACCGCTGCGCCCGATACGGAGATGAGCGACTTGTTCCCGCCGATTTCACGGGCCGCCTTTCACCACACGCCCGGCACGGGAGCGGGGTTTTCCGCCTCCACCGGAACGTACCCGGCTCTGCGGCTGCTCGCGCCCAGCTTGTCATGAAGCCTTTCCTGTCTATTATATTTCTTGGGAATAGTTTCTTTTTTACACTCGGGCTCTGTCTTTTAAGGATGTGCGTTCGGTCCCAAAGACGGCGACGACACACAATCGGGAACATCTTCCGGTCCGCCTTGAGCGAGACCGGGCGGCAGTAGCGGGATGCAGTGGTCCCTTCCCTGCATACAGAACAGCGCCCGAATTTTTTGATCGTGAAGCACGGAGGTGGTGTCATGACAAGGCCGGGGTACGCTCTCCGCCTGCTGCTCATTTTCTTTTCCATATCCTTCCTTCCCCTCGGGGAGGCCCTGACCGCCCAGGATGCGTCTCCGCAAGAGATTGCCAGCCGCATCGATGATCTTTACCGGGGAAGTTCCAGCCATGCGGTCATGAAACTCAAGGTATTCACCGGCCTTTCCACACGGGAGACATTGGTCGAAGCCTGGAGCAAGGGGAGAAAATACACCCTGGTGAGGGCACTGGAACCGGCAGGGCAGCGGGGGCTCTCGACCGTAAAACTGGGGAACAGCATCTGGAGCTATCTGCCCGATGTCGACCGGGTCATCAAGCTCCCGCCATCCATGGCGGGAGCGCCGTGGATGGGCAGCCATCTCACCAACGGCGACGTTGTCAGGGGAGACATGCTCTCCGAGGATTATCTTGCTGAAATCACCTTCTCGGGCACCCCGGAAAGAACCGGAGTGATCGAGATCACATTCACGCCCGAACCGGCTGCACAGGTGATATGGAGCAAGGTAATCGCAACGGTGCGCCAATCGGACCTGATCCCGCTCAGGATCGAATTCTATGGGGACAAGGCAGACCTCGTACGGACCATGACCTATTCGGATATCCGGAAGCTGGGCACCCGAATGCTGCCCTCGACGATCCGCATCACACCCTCAGGAAACGACGGGGCATTCACCGAGATCACCTACGAGGCGATCCGGTTCGGCGTGGAAGTTGACGATGATTTTTTCTCCCTGAAAAACCTGAAAAATCCCGAATCATTGTGAGATCATGAAAATTACCCGTTGATTCCCGATCAGGAAACACGTATATTCGAATCATTCAAATAACATGAGTTATATGATCCTGGTTTTTCTCATGGAAGGAGGACTCTGTATGGCCTATGAAACCCTGTTATTGGAGAAAAGAGGAAAGGTTGCGGTGCTGACCCTGAACCGTCCGGCGAACAATGCGGTAAGCTATGCCATGCTGGGCGAAATCGACCGTGCGCTCGACGAGACTGCCTCGGACAGCGAGGTGCGGGTGCTGGTCATTACGGGCAGCGGCGAGAAGTCGTTCTGCGCGGGCATGGACGTGGCCGATGCGGTGAGCCACCCGGACGTGGGCGCGGTGGGCCGGGCCCTGTGGACCAGGGTCGACCGGTTCGAGAAGCCCGTTATCGCGGCCATCAACGGCCACGCCCTGGGCGGGGGCTGCGAGCTGGCCCTGGCGTGTCATTTCCGGTACATGGCGGCCAGCGACAAAGCCAGGATGGGCTGCCCCGAGCTGAACCTGGGCATCATTCCGGGCTGGGGAGGCACCCAGCGGCTGACCCGGCTGCTCGGCAGGTCGAGAGCCCTGGAGCTCATGCTCTTCAGCAAACGCCTGAACCCGGGAGAGGCCCTCGCCATCGGCCTGGTGGACGGGGTGTACCCGCCCGATCAGCTCATGCCCAGGGTCATGGAGACGGCAGCCGAGCTGTCCGAGAAAGCACCCCTCGCGGTCCGGGCCGTTATCCGTTCCGTCCAGGCACATCTGGACCGGGGCATGGACGAGGGGCTCAAGATGGAGACCGAGCAGAGCAATATCTGCGCGACTTCGAAAGACGCCGTCGAGGGCTTCACCGCATTTCTGGAGAAAAGAAAGCCCGAGTTCAAGGGCGAGTGAGATGAATGAGGAGGAGGTGATACCATGGAGGTAAAGAAGATAGCAGTGATCGGATCGGGCGCCATGGGCAACGGCATTGCCCAGACAGGGATCATGGCGGGCTTCACGGTGGCCATGCACGACATCGAGCAGCGCTTCGTGGACAAGGGCGTGAATGCCATCAAGGACAGCCTGGCCAAGTTCGCGGGCAAGGGCAAGATCACCGAGGACCAGAGCAGGGAGATGTTCTCCCGGCTGAAGCCCACCACCGGCCTCAGGGAGGCGGTGAGTGACGCGGACCTGGTGATCGAGGCGGTGTTCGAGGACCTGGACATCAAGAAAAGGCTCTTTGCCGACCTGGACGCGCTTGCGCCGAAGCACACCGTGCTTGCCAGCAACACCTCGTCCATGAGCATCACCGCCATCGCCGAAGCGACCGGGAGGCCCGAGAAGGTGGTGGGCATGCACTTCTTCAACCCGGCCGTGCTGCTCAAGCTGGTGGAGGTGATCTCCACGGAGAAGTCCTCGCCCGAGGCGATAAAGACTACCTACGAGACGGCGAAAAAGATGAACAAGGTGCCGGTGATCGTGCAGAAGGACTCGCCGGGCTTCATCTACAATCGGGTCAATGCCCCGACGGCCCTGCTCCTGCAGCTCATCCTCGACAAGGGATCGCCCAGCCCCAAGGACTTCGACGCGGCCTTCAAGCCGGTGATGCCCATGACCCCGTTCGAGCTGCTGGATTACGTGGGCATGGACATCGTGCTGCACACGCAGGGCTACTATGCCAAGACCCTCTCCCCCGACTATACACCGAGACAGGCCCTGAAGAACCTGGTGGACCAAGGCAGACTGGGCAAGAAGACGGGCAAGGGGATCTACGACTGGTCGGCCGGAAGGCCCGCAATCGATACGTCCAGCCCCACCACCGAGTACGACCCCACGCACATGATCGCGCTGCAGGCGAACGAGGCAACCAAGCTCCTGGAAGAAGGGGTGGTGACCGACCCGAAGGACATCGACACCGCGATCGCCAACGGGGGCGGCGGCATCGGACCCTTCACACTTGCCAAGAGCATCGGCTACCCCACCCTGGTCGCGAAGTGCACCGAGCTCGCCGACAAGTTCGGCATCGAGACCTTCAGGCCCACCAGGACGCTCAAGGAAGGCAGGATAGAGATCTGACGCGCAACCGGCCCGGGGGCCGTCTCCGGGCCGGGTTTCTCAGTCCACGGCCAGCATCACGTTCGATGCCTTGATGACCGCGGCGATATCCTTTCCCTCGGCAATCTTCATATTCTCCGCCGATTCCTTGGTGATGATGGAAACGATCTCGCCGCCCCCGGGCAGTTCCACGACCACTTCGGTATTGACCGCTCCGGGAGTGACTTTCTTCACCTTCCCCTTCAAGACATTCCGTGCGCTTATCTTCATCATACCCGCTTCTCCTTTTTCACAAAAGAATAGCGTGGCATACGCCCTTTTCAAGACCGGCCCTGCATGCTTCAGACATGGTCCTCCTTTTTCGTGGAGACAATTCTGAGGCCGGATTTCACATTGCGCGGCTCCTGGCTGTATGGGCTGTTCCCCTGGCAGGCGCGGCATGTCTGCCCGTCCTTTGCGGGATACGCCTCCCTGCACGACGGACAGACGGCGATGGCACCTTTGCCTTTCTTCTGAAGCGGTGCCATGTCGACCGTGACGTGCTGCACCGTGAGAATGTCCGGCCCCGCCTCCAGGATCTGGTCCCTGAGGGCATCGGCGTCCTGCTCCGACTTGGGCTTGAGCTTGAAGAACCACATCTTGATCTCCGGCCAGGACTCCAGCTTTTCCGGGTCCAGAAACACCCTCACCCCTTTGCCCTCGTACTTGTCATACAGGCACAGGGCATAGCGGCCGAAGTCCATGACCTTGAGCCAGCCGTTGCCGATCGTGCAGGGCGTGAGGAGCTGCAGCGCGTCCGGAAGGCAGGTTTTCGTCTCGCTGATGGCGTCGTACAGCACTCCGTCCGGCAGCTCACTCCTGGCGAGATCCACCATGAACCCGCCGATCATGAGTCCCGGCGCGAGACTGCCATGAAACGACTTGACCAGATGCATGTAGTCTTCAACCGAATAAGGCCCGATGTTCATCTTTTCCACTCCTTTCGCGTATCATATATCTCGAGTTCGACGTCTCCCTGGTCCTCCCGGTCCGGGCACATGCCCGCGCCCCGTGTCGTGAGCATGAACTGAAGGAGCCATTTATGAAAGACCTTCCCGCTGACGACCGGGACGATCTCGTCGCCAAGAAAGAGCGCCTCCCTGATATCATGGGTGACATGGATGATGGGGATGTCGAGCTCGCCCTTCATCTCCGCCACGGCCATACGGAGCTTCCTGCGGGTGATCGGGTCGAGGGCCGAGAAGGGCTCGTCCATGAGGAGCACCTCGGGCCCGCTTGCCAGGGCCTGGCAGATAGCGGTGCGTTGCCTCTCTCCCCCCGATATGGACTGCGGCCGGGTGTCCTTCAGGTGCCAGATGCCGAACCTCTTCATGAGCTCCTCAGCCAGGGACCTGTCCCGCGCGGCAAAGCAGACGTTTTTGAACACACTCAAGTGGGGGAACAGGGCGAAGTCCTGAAAAACCATGGCAAGGCGCCGCTTCTGTGTGGGCAGGAACGTCCCTGCCCTGGAGTTCACCCAGACCCGCTCCCCACAGGTGATGATCCCCTCGTCCGGTGCGTCCAGCCCCGCGATGATCCTCAGGATCGTGGTCTTGCCCGAGCCCGAGGGCCCGACGACAGAGAGAATCTTCCCCCCTGCGCAGGCAAGGGAGACATCCAGGGTGAAGTGGTTCAGTTTCTTCCTGATCTCAGCCCTTAAGGCCATCATACTCCCCTTTGTTCAACGCATTGACTACCAGCAGAAACGAAAAACTCGCCAGGGCCAGGACCAGGGAGAGGACCCAGGCGTCACGGTACCTGAGCGATTCCACCGCCTCGAAGATGGCGATGGAGGCCACTTTTGTCTTGCCCGGGACACTGCCCCCCACCATGAGAATCACCCCGAATTCCCCCATGGTGTGGAGGAATACCAGGATCGCGGCGGCTGCAAAGCCAGCGACCGAATTGGGCACAACCACACGGAAAAAGGCCTTGAAGGGTGATAAGCCCAAGACATGGGCATTTTCGAGAATCCTCCTGTCTATCCTGGCAAAAGAGGCCTTGAGCGGCTGGACCGCAAAGGGCAGGCTGTGGAAAACCGACGCGATCACAATGCCGGTGAAGGTAAAGAGAAGGGATGAGCCGAAAAGGCCTTCCCACGATCTGCCGAGAGCCCCCTTCGGGCCCATCAGGATCAGCAGGTAAAAGCCCAGCACTGTTGGGGGAAGCACGATGGGCAGGCTGATGAGCGACTCAACCACGGGCCTGGCCGGCACCTTCCGGTACACGAGAAGATAGGCGAGGAAGGCCCCTGCGGCAAGGAGCACCACCGTCGTGGCAGCCGCGAGCTTGAAGGAGATCCAGAGCGGATCGAGAATGCTACCGGTATCCATACTTCTCCTTGATCCGAATGCTGTCCTGAGCCAGAAGGAAGGCGGCGAACTTCTGGGCGGCCTCGCGGTTTTGCGTTCTTTTGAGGACACAGGCGGCCTGGGTGATCCGGGGTGCCTGCTTCACAGAAAAGTAGCAGCCCTTCTTCCCCTCATCGGTCATGGCAGACGAGAGGGCGCAGAACCCGGCCTGGACAGAACCGGTGGTGGCATACTGAAACGCCTGCCCGATATCCTGGGGAAACACGTACTTGTCATACAGGGTGTCGTACAGGCCCGCCTCTCTCAGACCGGCTACCGCGGCGGCGCCGTAGGGTGCCGTCTCGGGGTTGGCGATGGCGATCTTCCTGACCGCGTCCGACTGCACCGCTTCCATCCAGTCTGCGAACCGGCTGCAGAAATCGCTCTGCCCCGAGAAGAGCACGATCTCCCCCCTGGCATAGACAAAGGGCTCTTCGCACAGGCCTTCCTGAAAGAGCAGCGCGGGCCGGCGCTCGTCTGCGGCGAGGAACACGTCGTAGGGGGCATGGTTGATAATCTGGGCGTAGAGCTTGCCCGTTGAGGAGAACACCGGTTCGACGCGGCAGCCGCCCTCCTTTTCGAAGGCAGCGGCGATCTCGGCAAAGGGCATCATGTAGTTCGCCGCCACCGCGACAAGGATCTTCCCCTCGGACGCAGCGGCGGGAATGCCCCAGAAAAGGACCAGCGCAATGAAAACCAGTGATTTTATCCTCACGGGAACCTCCCTCACACATTTATTATGTTATTGTTACCATAATTATTTCTGTTGAACAAGCCTGTTATTTCGATAGGGGTACCCAACGGTCGCCCAATGCGTTCCGGAAATTACCGCTGAATGAGCGCTTGAGGATACGAAGCAGGATTCATCGATCTGCCCGGTTCGTCATCTCCCCGCCGACGGGGTATATATCCCCGCCTGCAGGGGTGAAATTCCCCCCTTTGGCTCACCCGTTCAGATTAAATTATTCAATGTCTCGATATTGCTTATCTTTTTTATTATGCTTATTGTGGCATTATTATTGCTTTGCTTCCGGACATTCTCGCATCACCATAAGCAGTTGCGTCTTGCCGGCTGGATGCGCAGGCGTATTACCGCTGCTTGAAAGGAGTCTGTCGAATGGAGAGCAGGAATGTTTCCAAAAAGCCTGAAGGCAGGGCAATCATCGATCCGGCCAAGCGGTCCATGCTGCTTGCCGCGCTCTATGTGGCACAGGAGCACAACGGGTATCTCACCAGGGACGCCGTACACCAGGTGGCGAAGCGCCTGGGGTTGACGGATTCGGAGGTGTACAGCACGGCGAGCTTCTACACCCTGTTCCGGACTGAACCCGTAGGCCGCCATGTCATCCAGGTGTGCGAGGGGCTCTCGTGCTATCTGAATGAGGGGGCCGAGCGGGTGGTCGATTATGTCGGGGCAAAGCTGGGCATCAAGCCGGGAGAGACGACGGGCGATGGCAGGTTTACCCTGGAGACCGTCCAGTGCCTAGCCTCCTGCGGGACGGCCCCTGCCATGCGTGTGAACGACCAGCTCTATGAAAACCTCTCACCGGCAAGCATCGACGATATTCTCGAACGTCTCATGGGGGAGGTGTAGCATGGCAGAGCAGCAGCCGGTCCTTCTGGCGAATGTTCATCGGCCTGACTCGGAGAAGATCACCACTTACGTGCGTCACGGCGGATACACGGCCCTCCGGAAGGCCCTGAAGACGGACCCGGAGGAGATTATCGCGGAGGTGAAGGCATCCGGGCTCAAGGGGCGAGGCGGGGCCGGCTTTCCCACGGGAACCAAGTGGGATTTCATGCCCAAGGACGCCCCGGTCAAGTACCTGGCGGTCAACACCGACGAGGGCGAGCCCGGCACGTTCAAGGACCGTCTCATCGTGGAGAGAGACCCGCATTCGATCCTGGAGGGCGTGATCATCTCCGCGTACGCCATCGGTGCCCACCGCGCGTTCGTCTATATTCGGGGCGAGTTCTTCCTGGGCGTCAAACGGTGGATCAAGGCGATCTCGGATGCCTATCAGCACGGGTTCCTCGGCCGTGACATCCTCGGCAGCGGCTTTGACCTGGATGTCTCGGTCCATCGCGGAGCAGGGGCATACATATGCGGCGAAGAGACCGCGATGATCGAATCCCTTGAGGGCAAACGCGGCGTACCTCGGGCCAAACCGCCCTATCCGGCCCAAAGCGGCATGTGGAGCAAGCCGACCCTCGTGCAGAACGTGGAGACGCTCGCAAACATCCCGCACATTATCCTGAAAGGGGCGCGGTGGCACTCGGGTATCGGCACCAAGGAGAGCAAAGGCGTCAAGATCTTCTGCGTGAGCGGACACGTCAACCGTCCCGGAAACTTCGAACTGCCGCTCGGGACCCGGTTGAAAGATATCATCTTCGAGCACGCGGGCGGCGTCCGCATGGGGCGGTCCGTCAAGGCGATCATCCCGGGCGGGGCATCCACCCCGATCATCGGCGCCGACCGGATATCGACCCCCATGGCGTTTGAAACCCTGAAGGCCGCCGGCACCGCGCTGGGGACAGGGGCCGTCATCGTGATGGACGAGACAACGGATATGGTGGAGGTGGTGAGGCGGACCACCCGGTTCTTCGTGCACGAATCGTGCGGCAACTGCCTGCCCTGCCGCGTCGGCGGGAAGCGCATGCTCGAGCATCTGGAGAGACTGGCGGCAGGGACGGGCACGGCACGGGACATCGAGGACCTGGAGTATCTCGCCCAGGGAATCTACGGCCAGACCTTCTGCCCGATGGGCACCGGCATGGTCGAACCGATTCTCTCCGGCTTACGGCTCTTCCGCGACGAATTCGAAGGAAAGGTGAAATCCAACTGATGCGCCCCATGCGAATGAACGAACCCGCAGCATGCGTGAAGGGCACAAAAGCACCATGCGTGGAACAGGCTGTCCTCAACACGATCGAACAGGCGCTGAACCCAAGAGAGTAAAGGAGAAACACCATGGAAAAGACAAAAATCCTGGTAGTCGATGACGATACCGACTTTGTTTTCTTTACGAAAACCGTGCTGGAGCAGAACGGGTACGAGGTGATATCCGCGGTCAACGGCAGCCACGGAAGGGCCGTGCTGGCCCGGGAAAAACCCGGACTGGTGATCCTGGACGTCATCATGTCGAGCGTGCTGGACGGGCTCAACATGAGCCGTTTCATGAGGGAGGACCCCGCCTTCGGCGACATCCCCATCATCATGGTGACATCGATCGCGAACACAGACTATTCGACACTGTTTCCGACCGACGAGAACATCGGCATCGATGCCTTCCTGACCAAGCCGATCAAACCTGCGGACCTCATGGGAAAGGTAGAGGAACTCCTGTCTGCGAAGGGGGGGGAGAAATGAAGGTCTTCATCAACAGCAGGCCATACACCGCAACCGGGGGACAAACCATTCTCGAGGTCGCCCGTGCTCACGGGGTTTATATCCCCACCCTGTGCTATCATGAGAAGATAGGCGCGCACGCACGGTGCAGGGCGTGCGTGGTCGAGGTGAAGGGCAGGCCCGCCCTGGTGACCTCGTGCAACACGCCGGTATCCGACGGCATGGAGGTCGTCACGGATTCCGAGCGGGTGATCGATGCACAGCGCTTCGTGATCAAGCTCGCGCTCTCTTCTGGCAACCACGACTGCATCGTCTGCGAGAAAAGCGGGGAGTGCGAACTGCAGGATGCCGCATATTATCTGAAGATCGAGGACCAGGATGTAAGGAACGGGAAGCATCCAGCCGATTTCGACGACAGCTCGGCATTCATCCGCCTGGACCACACCCGGTGCATCCTGTGCGGAAGGTGCGTCGAGGCGTGCAACCAGGTGGTGGTCAACCGCGCCGCCAGGGTGGTGAACAGAGGGTACCAGGCGCGGATCGGTTTCGGCCTCGATACCACCATGGGAGATTCGACATGCGTCCAGTGCGGGGAATGCATCCAGATCTGCCCCGTAGGCGCGCTCACCGCCAAGAAGTCCATCGGGGTGGCGCGTTTCCGCGATGTGGAGAAGGTGCGCACGACGTGTCCGTACTGCGGTGTCGGGTGCCAGCTGGATCTCCAGGTCAAGGACGGCCGGATCGTGAAGGTCAACGCAGTGGAGGATGCGGCGCCGAACAGGGGCAGGCTCTGTGTCAAGGGCCGCT
>JAHDQN010000063.1 GCA_018433775.1 Deltaproteobacteria bacterium | reverse complement strand
CAGTCCCAGTTCGGCCAGTTTTTCCTGTGTGGGTATGCCGGTTCTGACGTCCCATCCCCGGCACTCGTAGTAATCGTCCAGGTGCTCTTGTACATCTTCTTTCTTGAGAAGGTCTTTCTCGTAGTAATCCTTCATCACGTGTTCCTTCTCATCGGCTGTAGTAAGCGGCTTGAACCATCGATCAGGAATCTGGTCGTCGTCCCGGATTATCCCCTCCCGAACGTTGGACATCCGCGATATCGTCCAGATACGCTCCACCGCCTTCATCACCGAAGGCACATCAAGATCGTTCCCGGTCGCGGCAGAGTACAGCTCCGCCAACAGCGCAGCAGAATAATACCGGTCGTTGCCGCCCCGGTTGCACACCCCCATACTGCTCATCAGACACACCCAGTCCTCGAAACACCGGGTGAAGCTCCCCAGCCTGAACCCACCCTCAACCGCAAATATCCGCTCCATGAGCTCGGGCGATGCGCCTACCCGGCTGCAATGCCTCTTCATCGCATCGGGCGGAAGGTTCGGCACGGTCGTGGGCGACCCGCCGTATGCGGAGTACGGACCCCTGGGGCTCACCAGCTGCTCGAACTCCATGGTCCCCAGCACCCCCAGCCGCGGCTCCCAGATCACGTTGATGCCGTTTATGGTGTAGGCATGCTCCTTGGCCTTGTCTCCCACAAAACCGATCATGCCTTCCCATCCCTCTGCCATGGCTTCGCCAAAACCCTCGCGTGCAACCATCATGTCCACGAGCCGGTTGATGGCCTCGTAGTCCCTTTTCAGCTCAAAACCAATGTCTTCCTTCTTCAGCAGCCCCGCCTCATAGAGCTCGAAGGGAAAGTCCAGCAGCCCCTCCAAGGTCTGACCGCACAACCCCAGACAATCGAACCGGTGGTAGATACGCGCGGCCTGCTTGATGTCGTCGATCCCAAACCTGGTCGCAAAGGCAGGTATGTTGATGAACGAGGTGATCCCCATGGTGAACCGGGAGCATTCACCCTCGTCGAACTCCAAAAGATCCTTGCACCCCACCAGACACGACGTGCAGGCCACCCGGGACTTCTTGATGCCCTTGTACGAAGGGATGCCGAAGGTCTTGGTCACCTGCTCGGGCGTCAGGTGCTCGGTGCAGAAATACTCTTTCAGCAGCCCTTCCCAGCCCGCCATCATGCCTAAGTCTACCACCTGGCTGCGGCCCTTGAACTCCATCATCCGCTTGACCAGTCCCGACATGCTCTTCTCGAACCGCTTGGGATTCGCGATGGTCACACCCTTGGTGCCGCGTGCGACAAGGGCCTTGAGATTCTTCGAGCCCATCACGGCCCCCAGACCTCCCCTGCCGAGCGAGGTGATGCCGTCTACAACCGCAAGCGCACTGGTGACCCGCTGCTCACCACCAGGACCAATGCAGATCGTCCCCGCCCCGTCATAGACGCCCTTGAGCTCAGCGGTCGCATCATAGACGTCACGCCCCCAGAGATGACTCGCATCCTCGATCGATATCCCATCGTCGGTGATCACCACCATCACCGGGCTCTCTGACTTGCCCGTCACTACGACATGATCGTACCCCGCCCACTTCATCATGCTCGCAAAACTCATGCTCCCTGCAGGGCTCCCGATCGATCCCCCAAGGGGAAGCTTCGTGGTGGCAAAAACCTTCGACGCACCGGGGACCGATGTCCCCACCAAGGCACCTGCTCCAAATACGATCGGATTCTCGGGCGCCCGGGGGTCTGTCCCCGGGATCATCTTGTCATACGCAAGCTTGTGATTGGTCCCGTATCCCCCCAGAAACAACTCGACCATGCTCTCCTGTATAGGCTCCTCGGTCACCCGTTGATTCGTCAGATCAACAAATGCGACCTTCCCGCCAAATCCGTGCTTACTCATGATCCACTCCTTCCCCATGAATCCCGTGCGGAAAATCTCCGTTTACCCGCAAAAGATCGTCCGCCCTCGTCAAGGCTCCATACGGACAGTACCGAGCACAGATCCCGCAGTCTTCGCATTCTTCGGTAAACAAGATCTCGTTGAGCTTGCCAAAGACCGTGTTCACCTTGACCTTGATGTTCGCCTTCAATGGGTTGAAATAGCCGAGCTTGGACAACGAGCAGTAGTATGCGCAGGTCTGGCATCCGGTGCACTTGGCGGCATCGATGAGTATCGGCACATCACATCTCAGGCACTGGTTCGACTCCCCTCTGGCTGTCTCGCAGTCAAATCCCTTGTCCACCTCGTTGAAATTGGAGACCCTCTCTTCCACGTTCAGGAGATTGTGCGGCCTCTTGGCCCGCAGGTGATACCCCTGCAAGGGACGAGTCCGGAGATCCTCTCTCGGACGTGTCTTATCCTGTGCACAGGGGTCTCCCAGAAACCGGGCAATGCCCTCGGCAGCCCTTCTCCCCTGTGCGATCGCCTCGGTCACCGAGGACGTGTACAGCACGTCGCCACCGGCAAACACCCCCTTTACCGAGGTCTGGAGCGTCTCGTCGTCGACCCAGAGAAACCCGTTGCGGTTGAATCTCAAATCCGCCGACCCTGCCTGAAGATCAGGCATCTGCCCCGTGGCAACGATAATCGTATCCGCTGAAAAGCTCTGCTTCGACCCTTCGACGGCAACGGGCCGCTTCCTCCCGCTCTCGTCGGGCTCGCCCAGCTCCATCTCGCAGCACTCCACACAGGTGACGGTCTCCCCATCGCGTACGACCGCGGTCGGCGCCACGAGATACATCACCTCGATCCCTTCCTGCTCCGCGCTTACGATCTCCTCTTCGGTCGCCGGCATCTCGTTTCTGGTGCGCCGGTACAGAATATGAACCTCTTTGGCCCCCAGCCTCAGCGCAGAGCGGGCCGCGTCGATCGCCGCGTTTCCTCCGCCGATCACCGCCACCTTTTTCCCGATGCTCACCGGCTGATTCGCCCGTACCTTCTTCAGAAAATCCAGCGCACTCATCACACCCTCGCCCTCGATGCCCGGCACGTCGATCTCGGCGGACTTGTGCGCTCCCGTGGCGATAAAGACCGCACTGTATCCCTCATCGAACAGCCCAGTGATGGTGATATGCTTCCCCAGCTCCGTGTTCAGATGAATCGGCACCCCGGAGAGCTCGATGTCCCTGATTTCCTTGCTCACGATATCCAGCGGCAGCCGGTACTCCGGAATGCACGCGGTCATCATGCCGCCCGGGGCGGATTCCCGCTCGAAGACACTCACACCGTATCCTCTTTCACGCAGGCAAACCGCTGCGGTCAGCCCCGCAGGACCAGATCCGACGATTGCAACCTTCTCCTTCTTTGTGGGCTCACCAAACTCCTTCGGCACGATCCCGGCCGTGTCGCTCGCATACCGCTTCACCCCATTGATCGAAATGGAATCGGCCAGCTGCCTGCAGTTGCACCTGTCCTCGCACGGCCTGAAACAGACCCTGCCTACCGTCTCCGGAAAAGGTATGACTTCCCGAATGACCAATGCCGCAGCCTCGGCATCCCCAATGGCCACGTACCTCAAATACCGCGGTATATCCACATGCGCAGGACACGCTTCCCTGCACGGCGCCTTCCTGCCGGGTTCCTTGTATTTCATACGCT
>JAHDQN010000037.1 GCA_018433775.1 Deltaproteobacteria bacterium | reverse complement strand
CCGGTGGCTTCCTGCACGATCTGAAAGGCGAGTGTATTGATATCCCGTGGGCGTTTCTTCTTGTCATTAGTCATACCTGGAATGATAGCATGACCGGTTAAGCATATCAATGATGGATTATTTCAAACTGACCCACTACCATTTTTTGGTGTTACAGGGACTTCTCAGTCCGCCCTCGGGCTGGCGATTCCCCGGCTCGACGTCGAATCCGGCCCCGGTATCGCCCGGGTGCCGGAGGACCGTACCCATCAGAAGGCGATCATACCCGTGAAGAAGAGGTGAAGGATCACGGCGAGAAGCAGCACAAACGCCAGGGCCCTGTGCGCTGACAACAACCCGGTGCGCAGGCTCTTCTTCCCGTAGAACAGCCAGACACCAGTCACGGCTGCTGAGATCAGAGCAAAAGCCGCGATGAGCCCGCTTGCAGAGATGAACGAACCGGCGAGAACCGGATATGCATGCGCCGCGAGGACGATCAGGGTTGCCGCGCCGAAGACCCGGTGCCGGCCGACCATGAACTTCATGAAGCGCCGGTAGGCGTCTGTGAAGTCCGCGTATTCGCGGGAAAGCTCTTTAACGTATTCCCTGCCGATCTGCTTGAGCAAAAAGGTGGAAAATGCGGCCATAAGTGCCAGCGCCGTCAGCCATCCGGTCGGTTCCTGCATACTCATGTGCGGTTTTCATTCTCCCCGCTCGTTTTTTCTCTTCCAGCCATTTCTGCATAAATCCCAGGGGTTCGGCTGTCAACAGCCAATAGCAGTCATTGTTGTCTCCGGCTCGATGATGCGGGTACTTTTCTCAAGATGTGAACCCTGTTCACCGATACATGGGTTACCCCTTGAACCAAATTTTTATGAGACATCGTCAGCCACATACGAAAGGGGCGACAGGACACGGACCATGAATGTATATTTAGCACGTCAGCCGATTTTCTCCCGGGAGAAGACGATCCATGCCTACGAGCTCCTCTTCCGGGACGGGATAGCGAACTTCTTCCCGGATATCGACGGCAACAGCGCCACCTCGCGGGTGCTTTCAAGCACCTTCTTCTCCTCGGACATCGAGCAGATAACCGGCGGCAAGCGCGCCTTCATCAACTTTACCCCGGAGCTGATACATCTGGGGATTCCGCAGCTCTTCCCCCCGCAGATCACCACTATCGAGATCCTGGAGGACGTGCATCCGGACGCGCCCTTTCTGCAATGCTGCGCAGAGCTTTCCTCCGCAGGCTACCAGATAGCGTTGGACGACTTCACCTATCGCAGGGAACTGCTGGGGCTGATTCAGCTGGCCGACATCATCAAAATCGACTTTCTCAACACCGACATGGATACCATCCGCAAGTATGTCGAGGTCTTATCCCGCAACGGCTGCATCCTGCTGGCGGAAAAGGTGGAGACCATGGAGCAGTTCAGGACTGCCCTGGATCTGGGCTTCACCTATTTTCAGGGATACTTTTTCAGCAGGCCCGAGCTCATGCGTGAGACGGAAATACCCATCCTCAAGATGAACCTCCTGCAGATCATGGCAGAGGCCGGCAACGATGACTTCCGGGTGAACGAGATGCGAAAGCTCATCGAGCGGGACGTGGGAATCTCCTACAAGCTCCTGTGCTACATGAACTCGCCGTTTTTCCGGAGGCTGAACGAGATCACCTCCATCAAGCACGCCATCCTCATGCTCGGGGAGAAAGGAATCAAGAGCTTCCTCTCGGTGATCATCATGTCCGAGCTCAGCCAGGACAAACCGGACGAGCTCCTCAAGAGCTCGGTCATCAGGGCCAAGCTCTGCGAGAGTCTCGGGGCACTCAAGCCGGGCCGCACCGATCCGTCCCAGCTCTTTACCTTGGGCCTCTTCTCGCTGATCGACGCCATCCTGGAGTCTCCCATGGAGCACGTACTGGAAAAATTGCCCCTGTCGCATGAGATCAAGGCTGCACTGCTCGATGGAAAAGGTTTTCTGAGCTCGTACCTGAGGCTGGCCGAGAGCTACGAACGGGGCAACTGGGGCGATGTGATCTCCCTGGGCTCCGCCCTGGGCATTGATACGGAGAAGCTGCCCGCGATCTACTTCCACGCCCTGGGATGGGCAGATGCCCTGATGGAGACGACCGGGCACTGACCCGGAACCCTCCGGCCGTCTGTAACAGCGTACGATCGTGAGGACCTTTTCCTCGGACCAGGCCGATCGCATCACGTACAAACGGCGCCGGTTGATTAAAGATGACCGCAGTGATCAGTATTCATGTGCATATTGGTCGAGATAGCCCCGGATATAGTCCCTTGCCCGCTCCTTTCCGGTGAAGATTCCGAAGTGGCCCTCGCACAGGATATCCGCTTCGAGCTCCATGAGCCGCTCCATCGACTGCCTCCACCGGCCGATGTCGGAGTTGAAATCGTCGCTGAAGGGGCCGTGGATGTCCTGTCCGAACAGGACCCGCTTGCCCTCGATATCGAGATAGACTGAGATCGAGCCAGGGGTGTGTCCCGGGGTGTGGATACAGTGGATCTCCCTGCCGCCTGCGAGGATGACCTCATGCCCGCCGTAAATGCGCCTGTCCACCGGGGTTTCGGGCAACGTGGTGTTGTACCAGGACGCGGCCGTTACCACCGGGTCTCCGGACTCTATGGCCTCGGCGTCGAGGTCGTGGGCGACCACCGTGCACCCGAAGATCTCCCGGAGATACCGGGCCGACCCGATGTGGTCCACGTGGCAGTGGGTCAGGATCAGGTAGGACACCCGTTTCGGGCCGCCCGGTATGGAGCGCACATTGGCCTCCAGAGCCCGGGCTCCCCTGCCCGCCCCGGAGTCGATCATCACCAGCTCGTCGCCGCAGTCGATGACGAACGCCATGGCGTCCTGCATGTGAGAAATGCCCGCGCCACCCACCAGATAGACACCGTCGCATACCGGTTCGGCAGTACCCATACAGCCTCCTTGCGTTGTTTGAGTCCTCCTTCTAAAGTCCGCATGTTGAAGGACTTGGAAGGTGGGGTCACATTCCCGCTGTTTGCGGCGGAAGAGGGTCCAGGGCTTGACGTTGAAGGTTCATGCCATCGATTCCTCCTTCGCATCCGCTTCCTAAAGACGGGAACGAGATGGAATAGAACCCAAGGAATGGTCATATTTTCCTTAAGCTCGCGGCTTCAACCGGGTCGAAGGGCTTGCCCCGGGTCCATTCCATTGATTGGTATCATGTATAACACATGAAGGGTGGTCAAAGAAGTGCGGTCTGAAAGATGATTTTCTTCAGATTCGGCTCATACCGCCTCGTCCCTGATGGTGTTCCTGCGGTCCATGAGGATCTTCAAGGTAAAGACCGCGCCCGGATACGCCTGGGGGACCACCTCGATGTGTGATCCTATCTTGGCCATGGCGATGCGCGCCTCCGTGAGTCCGAGTCCGATCTTCATGGGGTCGGAAGAGGTGAACGGTGCAAAGATCGTCTCGATGTCCTCATGCACGCCGGGGCCGTAATCCCTCAGGGAGATGGAAGCATACCCGTCATGGCCGGAAAGGGTGACGAGAAGTCTCTCCGAACCGGTTTCAACGGCATTGTCCAGAATCCTCGAGAATGCCGCCTGCACATGGCATGCATCGGTATAGGCCATGATCTCCTCTTCGCCTTCGATGACTACCTCGGGAGCAGCGGGATGCCGGGAAATCACCTCTGAGATCAGGAGGCACAGGTTTGTCCGGGCATAGGCGAGTCTCCTGTTCACCATGGTCTCGTACTGCTCGATCCTCACGATCATTTCCTCGATCCTCCGGATTGAGGAGTGGATGCCGGAGAGTGCTGTGCCCATGAGATCCGTGTTCAGGCCGTTATCATTTTTCTCGATCCTCTTCGTGTAGGCACCGATCACGGTCAGCGGGTTTCTCAGCTCGTGGGAGAGCCCGTTGATCATGAGCGTGAGGTCCTTTGCCTGCAGAGAGAGCCGGTGCTGCATGGCCCGGATGTCGGTGATGTCGCGCCCGATGATCGAGAGCGCATAGATGTGCCCGTCTTCGGCCAGGGGCGTGCTCAAGCACGAGAATATCCCGGTTTTTCCCCCGGCGAGACGGAACCTCGCCTCGATCTTGGAGGGCACGCCCTTGCGAAAACCGCTTAAGACCATGTCGCGGACCGGGTCCTTGTCATCGTCCACCACATAATCCACGAGCGCCCGTCCGGTGACCGGTTTGTGGCCATGGGCCAGATAGTTTTGCACGGTTTCATTGCAGAACATGATCTTGCCGGTGGGGCCCAGAGCGAAGATCAGATCGGTGGCATTCCTGATGATGGCTTTGTAGCGTTTGCTGTCCCGCAGCATGGTCTTCTGCTTTTCCTGAATGGCGAGCTCCTTTTCATTGAGCGACCGGATGAGTTTGTCGCCGATGTCATAGGACTCGCGCATCTCGGTATACAGGGTGACAATGGCCTGGATGACCATGGCATCGCGCGGTATCACTCCAACGACCTGCTCGGGCAGGGGTGTGGATATGGGAAGGTCGGACACGAGATAGGCCCGCTGGCCACGGATCGCATCCCACTGGACACGGCCCCTGTCGTCGAGGAAGAGCAGGCTCTTCTCAGGGACACCATCAAGGGTCTCCGTCTGTCTGACCCCTGCCACGCCGGCGGGGACAGGGCCTCCATACCAGAAAACGTCCATGGAGAATAACTCGGAATATCACATCATATTCTTTATTCCCGCCGTCATTCCCGTCTTCCTGAGAAGGGCTGATGCCCGGGATTCCGGTCTGCCTGTCCCTGATTGATTTCAGAGATGTTATCCGGGAGAGAAGACCTCATGAAAAGAAAGGTGACCGTCGGCGTTGCATTGGACAGCGGAGGAGCCATGGGTGGCGCGCACATCGGGGTGCTTGAGGTCCTTCAGGAGCACGGGGTTCCCCTCGACATCATCGTGGGCTCCAGCGCCGGTGCTGCTGTGGGGGCCATGTATGCGTGCGGTGCCATGGATGCCTTCAAGGAGCTCATCTCGGGTCTTTCGTTCATGGATGCCCTGAGCTTCTATGCCGATCCCGTGTTCCCGGTGTCCGGTCTCTTCGCAGGGAAGAAGGCACGGAAATTTCTCCACTCCCTGCTCGGAGACACCAGGATAGAAGACCTCCCGATCTCCTTTGTCGCGGTGGCCACCGACCTCCTCACCGGGGAGACGGTTCCCCTGTCTCGCGGCCCCCTGGTCGATGCGGTCATGGCAAGTATCTCCATGCCCGGCATCTTCAAGCCGGTGGTGCTGGATGGCAGGCTCCTGACGGACGGCGGTGTCTCCGACCCTCTTCCCCTGGATATTCTCGCCGGTCTTACGCCGGATGTGGCTATTGCGTGCAACCTTCACTCCAAGCTTCCCGATAAGATCCCGGCCACACAGAAGCGGGCGATCGTAAGCGCCCAGAAAGAATCGTCGCGCGATGACGAGGACCTCCCTTCATGGTTCATCGACCGCGCGATCAGGGCGCTCAGGACCGAGAGGCTCTCTGCGAGGGTGACGTCCATCCGAGAGGCGCTGCTGAGCACGGGCAGGTCTCGGGCAGGAACCGCCCGTGACCGCGAGCTGTTCATGGCCCTGCTGGAAGAAAAATCGCACGGGCCGGGGCACGGGTACGCAGATGCCGGACCCGCTCCATCAGTGGGCCGGAATTCCGGAGACGATACCCCCTGAAGACTGCTCTCCCTCCCTGAAAAGAAGTTTCCTTACCTGCGGACTGATGGACTGCCCTGACCGCCCGATCGGGCTCTATTTGACGATGAGAAGGTTTGCCTGCTTGAGCCTCTGGGCAAGAGAAGAGATGATCTTGTGGGCGACCTCGGGGTTTTCGCTGATGATCTTCTCCAGACCCCCCTCGTGAACCGGAAGGACCTCGACCACGCTTCTGCCCAGGGAGCGGATGGTCGCGCTCCTCGGCTCGTTGAGGATAAAGCTCATCTCGCCGAAGTACTCTCCAGGCTTCGTGATCGTGGCGATGCGCACGCCTTTCCTGAGAACCTCGAGCCCCTGCTCCGTCTGGTAGAGCTTGAATATCTCGGTACCGTTCGTCCCCTCTTCGATGACGGTCTCGCCGTCGGCGAACTCCCGGACATCGAGGTTGATCGTCTCGCTGTAGGGGATATTGGACTCGGCCACCGAGGTGGTCTGCTCCAGCTGGAGATACGCCGAACGCAGGACCATGCTCACCAGTCCGGGTTTGCTGAAGGCAATGTCCTCGATTGCATCGGACTCGTAGGCGGCCACGCGCGAGGGCTTCATGGCCTTGGCCGTGGTGCTGTAGGGGATCCCCCGGTAGTAGTTCTCGAGGCCGAACACGTCGCGGTCGGAGAGGATGCGGATGGGTTTGTCCATCTGGTAGATCTGGACCTCTCCCTGGAGAATCGCGTAGAAGAATTCGTTGGTGTCCCCCTCCCGTACGATAACCTCTCCGGGACGATATTCTTTTACCGACACCGCCTCGATAATCCTGGGTTCCAGCATACTTGCCGTTTCGGCATCAGCCACGAGAAACTTTACCCTCTATCTCGCGGCCAGGGGCCATATCCGCCCGTGTACTCTGATGAAATTCTCCAGCTCGGGAAACGGCATCGGTTCGATGGAGGGAGTGGCATTTCCCTTGAGGATTTCCACCACCCGGGACACGGATTCCTTCAATGCACCGAGATGATATCCGCCTTCGAGCGAATACACGACCGGTGCGCCTACATTTTGGGCAGCCTCCTGGATGACGGCCGCTATCGCGGCAAACCCATCCGAGCTGAGCCTCATGCCGCCGATGGGGTCCATGGCATGGGCGTCGAAGCCCGCGGACACCAGCACCAGCCCAGGCTCGAAGTCCTCGATGATGGGCTGGAGAATGTGGCGGTATACGGCCAGGAAGTGCCCGTCGTTCTTTCCCCCGCTCAGGGGACAGTTCACGGTATACCCGGCGCCCTCCCCTGTTCCGGTCTCGGACAGGGCTCCGGTCCCCGGATAGAAGGGATATTGGTGCGTCGAGAAGTACAGCACCCGGTTGTCCGCATAGAAGCTCTCCTGGGTTCCGTTACCGTGATGGACATCGAAGTCGACGATCGCCACCCGCTCGACCCCGAACGACCGGATGGCCTTGGATGCGGCAATCGCCACGTTGTTGAACAGGCAGAAGCCCATGGCGCGGTCTTTGCGCGCGTGGTGCCCGGGGGGCCTCACACAGGCGAACCCTGCCTCGATTCCGCGATCCAGCGCCATTCTGCACAGGCTGATCAGGGACCCCACGGCCTGGAGGGAAACCTCGTATGAATCGGGACAGCACACGGTGTCGGGATCGAGGTTCACTGTCGACCCTCTCCCCGCTGCACGGGCTATGGACTCGACATAGCTCCTGCCGTGGTTGAGCACGATGTCTTCAACCGGCGAGACAGCCGGCTGGACGAGCATGATCCCGGGATCCTCCCTGATGAAGAGGGTGTGGATACACTGAGCCCTCAAAGGACTCTCGGGATGGTACCCGCCGGTTTCGTGATCCATGAACCTCAGGTCTGAAACCACACCGATCATTATATTCCCACCTTCAGCTATACATAGAGATCCAAGGCGTGAGGGGCCTCATCCTTCAGGGCCGGGTAACCGCTCCACCCCGGGGTGCCCGGGGAGACCGCACGCATTCTCCCGAAGAAGAGCTCGTGGATCACCGAAGCGCTCGACACCAGGGGGTCGGAGCCCAGGGTCGTGACCTGTGCTGGGGGCGCATACTCGATCCGCCGCACGGGCGGCTCGCGCTTCTCCACCTCGTCGTGGGGGCGTGGGAGTGCGGCTGCCTTGCTGTCGGATATGGAGCTTCTGCCTGAATCTCCCTCGATGGCGACGTACCTGAACCTGCAGAAAGGGAGATCGACTGCAATCCCTTTTACATTCGAGACATGAGCAAAGGGATTCCCATTTTGCATCTTTTTTTTGCTACGCCAATTCATGCCTTTTGACAAGCATAAAATCTCGACGTCAAGCCGGCTTTCCGGTGAATCGACCCCTCATTGTGCCATCTCCGGCCGATTACCTTGGGGCCGGACTCTTCCCTCACTGAAAGGGCATACAGGCCCCCCGCCTCCATGCCCCTTCCGCTGTGCAGGTATTCACTTGAGAACACCCGAAAGTGAAATAGTATTTATCAATATAATATAGTGTGAAGGAGGTTCAGTACCATGAGGAGAATTCTCTTTGAAGGTTTGATCGTTCTGTTCGCGGTTGTTCTACCGGGGTATCTCGCTGCGCAGGATACCATGGCCCAGGCCGACGCCCTCTACGATCAGGGCGGGCTCGACAATCTCCTGAAGTCTGCTGAGCTCTATGCGCAGGCATCGGAGGCTGACCCCGCCAGTTATGATGCCGCATGGAAGGCCTCCCGTTCTTATCGGGAATACTGCAACCAGGCAAAGGAAAGCAATGCCGAAGGCTGGGAGAGCATCTGCAAGCAGTACGGCAAGATGGGCATGATGTATGGCGAGAAGGCCGTTGCCCTCAATCCGGACAGGGTGGAGGGCCATTTCTGGTATGGATGCTCCGTGGGCAACTACTCGGATGGAGTGAGCGTGCTCACGGCCCTGAGGGAAGGGCTTAAGGACAAGACCCAGACGAGCTTCGAAAAATCCTACGAGATCGACAAATCTTATACGACCGGCGGCCCCATCAAGGCTCTGGGCCGTTTCTGGTACGTGCTGCCCTGGCCGCTGAGCGACAATGAGAAGGCCATATCATACCTGAAGGAATACAACCAGGCCTACCCTGACGATGCCGAAGGCCAGGTCTTCCTCGCCGAGGCCCTCATCGAGGCCGGAGGAGACGAGAACATGCAGCAGGCAAAGGCGCTTCTGGACCAGGCCTCTGTCTGTGATGAGAGCTACTTCAGTGACTGGGCGAAACGGCTCATGGCAGACCTCTGATCATACCTCCTGATACCGGAGCAGGCATTCTGGCATACCGGGATACCCGGTATCCGGGTACACCGCTGCCGTTTTCCCTTTGTGCTGGGAAAAGGTGACGCCTCTTCCAAGACGGGACAGGTCTGGGCACAGGAAGCCGGCAGCGGTGGGGCACACCTTCAAGGGAGCTTGCAGACAGGATAAACAGGTATGGGATAAGATCGGCTCAGTCGCCCTGGGCGGAACGGCTCAGCGCGAGCAGAGAGGCTTGATCGAGCTTGCGCAGGCTGCTGAGCAGAAGCTTGACATCGCGGTTGTCCTGATCGTCGAACTCTATGGCCATCCCCTTGTTCCACTCAAGCCGCACCACCTTGCCCGAGACGTCGATCACCTTGCCGAGGTCGTGGGCGTCGAGCGTTGCGTGCAGGCTCTCGCCTTTCTCCAGGGGCTGCTGGGTTTCGATGAATACCCCGCTGAGGCTCAAGTTTCTCACGGTCCCCTTCAAGACCCTGCCGCGAGAGTCCTGATAACGGGCTTCGATCCTGAGCAGTTTCCTGGAATGTCTTCGCTTGTCCTTCTTCACATACACTCCACGTGTCTCATATGATAGTATTATTCGACAAAGCTGCTTTATTTCTTAATACTTCCTCGTAAAGAAACTGCACGAGGCGAGAAAACCAGGCGTTTTCCAGGCGAGAAAGAGAAACTGTTTTTCCCAGGGAAAAAGCTGTGGTAGATAGTCATGGGCCTGTTCCTCCACGAACAAAGGCCATGAGATGACTGACGCGAAAGAGAGGTGAGACAAAGGGACCATGATCAAAATCAATGAAAACTACCTGAATCTCAAGGCATCGTACCTCTTCTCCGAAATCTCCAGGCGGGTTGCCTCGTTCCAGGAGAAGAACCCGGGGATGAAGGTGATCAAGCTCGGCATCGGGGACGTCACCCGGCCGCTGCCCGACGCCTGCATCAGCTCCCTGCACGCGGCGGTGGACGAGATGTCCGCCCAGGAGACCTTCCACGGTTACGGGCCCGAGCAGGGTTATGCATTTCTGCGGGAAGCAATCGCGGAGAACGACTTCAGATCGCGGGGCGCGGATATATCGGCAGACGAGATATTTATCAGCGACGGCGCCAAGTGCGATACCGCGAACATCCAGGAGATCTTTGCCCGTGATATCCGGGTTGCCATTCCCGACCCGGTCTACCCGGTCTACCTGGACACCAATATCATGGCGGGCAGGGCCGGGGATCTGTCGGATGGCCGGTACGGCAACATCGTGTACCTGGAGAGCACAGCCGGAAACGGGTTCGTCCCCGAGCTGCCCCGGGAAAGGGCGGACCTGATCTACCTCTGTTTCCCCAACAACCCGATCGGGGCGACCATCACCCGGGACCTCCTTTCCCAATGGGTGGACTACGCCCGCGAGAACCGGGCGCTCATCCTCTACGACGCCGCCTACGAGGCCTTTATCCGCGACGACGCCATCCCCCGCTCCATCTACGAGATACCCGGCGCGCGGGAGGTCGCCATCGAGTTCAGGAGCTTCTCCAAGACCGCCGGCTTCACCGGCCTCAGGTGCGCGTTCACCGTCGTCCCCAGAGACTGCGCCGCATATGACACCTCTGGCGGCGCTCACCTGCTCAATGGTTTGTGGAACAGGCGCCAGACCACCAAGTTCAACGGCGTCTCCTATCCGGTCCAGAGGGCGGCTGCCGCGGTCTACACCGAAGAAGGCAAAGCGCAGATCAGGTCTCTCATCGACTATTATCTGAACAACGCCCGGCACATCCGGGAGAAAATGGCCGGGTTCGGCTATTCGTGCGTGGGGGGGGACAACTCGCCCTATATCTGGGTGGACGCAAAAACCGATTCCTGGGAGTTCTTCGACCTGTTCCTGGAAAAGGCCGGTGTTGTCTGCACCCCCGGTGCAGGCTTCGGGCGGTGCGGCCAGGGTTACGTGAGGATCAGCGCTTTCAACGACTTCGAACAGGTCGCCGAGGCCATGGAGAGGATCGGCGGGACCATATAGCGGAGACGACCTGTGCAGGTGAATTGAGCGGGTGGGCAGGCACGGGTGTTTTCTTCCGTAAGCATCGGGAATAACGGCTCGATATCGCCGTCCAATCCCCTTGACTTGATACGGTGAGTCTGTTAATGCATGCACACTCCTGACAATGTTCGCGGGTCCGGATGGATCCGTTTTCGCTGTGCATGTGAGAGGCTCAAAAACGATGAGGACGCTCCACACCATGGAATTTACCAAAATGTCCGGTACCGGCAATGATTTTATCGTCATCGACTCGTTTCATCAGCCGGTCGATATCGACTACGCACGGTTCGCCCGGAAGTACTGCGCCCGCAAGATCAGCGTAGGGGCCGACGGGGTCCTGGTGCTCGGCCCCGGCGACGGCACCGTTGATTTTACCTACCGCATCTTCAATGCGGACGGGACCGAGGCCGAGATGTGCGGCAACGGCGCACGGTGCGCAGCCGCCTTCGCGGTGAAGCGCTCCATCGCAGGCGAGCACATGCGGTTCAGGACCCTGGCCGGGATCGTGGAGGCGCGGGTCAACCCCGGGGACGTCTCCATCCGGGTCACCGAGCCGCACGGGCTGCGTAAGGATATCGCCATCACGGTGGACGGCCGCGAGGCCGTGGTGCATCACGTCAATACCGGAGTTCCCCATGCCGTCTGGTTCATCAGCGAGATCGAAGGCTTCCCGGTGGACTCAGTGGGAAGGGCCGTGAGAACTCACCCCATTTTCGCCCCCGCAGGCACCAATGTCGACTTCGTCCAGGTGACGGGACCCGGCAGCATCAGGGTCCGCACCTATGAACGCGGCGTGGAGTCCGAGACGCTGGCCTGCGGCACCGGCGCGGTCGCTTCGGCCATCGTCAGCCACGCAGCCGGCAGGGTCGGCGCTTCGCCTGTTCGCGTGAGCATGCCCGGAGGGAACCTGAACATAGATTTCACCTTAAAGAATGGAGATTACTCGGATGTATGGCTTACCGGCGAGGTATCCTTTGTCTATACCGGCACTCTCGCGCTCTGATGTGGTTCTCACCGGGCGGGCGTTCCGTTCAGGCGAGTGTTCGATCACGGTCGTTTCCGCACACAAGGCGCCTCAGGTGACACGCCATGATGCGTGAGATCGTCGCGGTTCTGGATTTCGGCTCACAGTACGCACAGCTCATCGCCCGCCGAATCAGGGAATGCGGTGTCTACTGCGAGATCCTCCCCCATGACATCACGCGGGCTGAGATCGAGGCCATGGCGCCCAAGGCCGTGGTGCTCTCCGGCGGGCCCAGCTCGGTCATGGATGCGGAACATCCCGGGATGGATGCCGGGCTCCTGAGGGCCGGGATCCCGGTTCTGGGAATCTGCTACGGCCTGCAGCTCCTGGCGAGCGAGCTGGGGGGAAGGCTCGCGCGGGGCAGCGCCCGCGAGTACGGGCCTGCCACCATCGATATTATCGGCAACGGGGCTCTCTTCGAGCGCGTCGGGAAGAAGATCGACGTGTGGATGAGCCACGGCGACCACGTGGTCCAGGCGCCCGAAGGCTTCGAGGTCCTGGCGCGCACGGCCTCGTGTCCCGTGGCCGCCATGGGACACCATGAAAAAGGGATCTACGGAGTGCAGTTCCACCCCGAGGTGGTGCACACCCCGCGGGGCAAGGAGATCCTGCAGAACTTTCTCTTCGGCGTCGCGGGCCTGGGCGGCGGGTGGACCATGGCTGGCTTCGTCGACGAGTCAGTAGCGTCCATCCGCTCACAGGTGGGCGACGGACGGGTGATCTGCGGGCTCTCGGGCGGTGTGGACTCCGCGGTGACCGCAGCCCTCATCCACCGGGCCATCGGCGATCAGATGACGGCCATCTTCGTGGACAACGGGGTGCTGCGCTTCGGCGAGGCGGACGAGATCCGGCGGATCTTCACCCGCGACTATCCCCTGAACCTGGACGTCGTGGACGCGGGCGGCCTGTTTCTGGAAAGGCTGGCCGGCGTGACCGACCCCGAGGAAAAGCGCAAGAAGATCGGCAAGACCTTTATCGACGTATTCTCCGCAGAGGCGAAGCGCATCGGCGGGGCAGAGTTCCTCGCCCAGGGCACGCTCTATCCTGACATCATCGAGAGCAGGTCGGCCAAGGGCGGCCCCTCGGCCACCATCAAGAGCCACCACAATGTGGGCGGACTGCCCGAGGACCTCTCGTTCAGCCTGATCGAGCCCCTCAAGGAGCTCTTCAAGGACGAGGTGAGGGCCCTTGGCAGGGAGCTCGGGCTGCCGGAGAGCCTCATCAGCCGTCAGCCCTTCCCGGGTCCCGGCCTGGCGGTGAGGATCCTGGGAGAGGTGAACGCGGAGAACGTCTCCATCCTCCAGCAGGCCGACTTGCGGGTGCAGGAGGAGATCGGCAAGTGGGACGGCTTTTCCGGCATCTGGCAGTCCTTTGCCGTGCTGCTCCCCGTCAAGAGCGTAGGCGTCATGGGGGACGAGCGGACTTATGCCAACGTGATCGCGATCCGCGTGGTTTCGAGCCTCGACGGCATGACGGCGGACTGGGTGAAGGTCCCCTACGAGGTGCTCGCACGGATATCCACCCGGATCATCAACGAGGTCCCCGGGGTGAACCGGGTGGTGTACGACATCAGCTCCAAGCCTCCGAGCACGATCGAGTGGGAATAACAAGGAGAGAAGGCGTCGGTGAGAAGCCGGGCATCCCGTATTCATGCCCGGAAATGGTATCATGGGCGGTTGTGTCACCGCCCGAGTGAGGCTTCCGGGACAGAGATGATGACCACGCCCTGCACAGGAAACGCGTGCCGGGCCTGCATCAGCGAAGAACGAATCGAGGTTCATCCATGGGCGGACTTTTTGGTATTGCAGCGAAGCAGGACTGTGTAAGAGATCTCTTTTACGGTACCGACTACCACTCGCACCTGGGCACCAGGCGGGCGGGAATGGTGGTGGTCAACAAAAAGGGGTTCAACCGTTCCATTCACAACATCGAAAACGCATATTTCCGGTCGAAGTTCGAGCCCGAGCTCCAGACCTTCCACGGGTCGAGCGGCATCGGCGTCATCAGCGACTTCGACGCCCAGCCGCTCATCATCAACTCCCACCTGGGATCCTTTGCCATCGCCACGGTAGGCAGGGTCAACAACCTCGAGGCCCTGGGCAGAAAGGCCTTTGCCAGGAAGAAGTATTTCTCCGAGGCCTCGGGCAGCGGGATAAACCCCACCGAGCTCATCTCCATGCTCATCTGCGAGGAGCAGACATTCCAGGACGGCATCGCCTCCGTGTTCGGCTCGATCAAGGGGTCGTGCTCGCTCCTGGTCCTCACGAAAAAGGGCATCATCGCGGCCCGGGACAGGCTCGGCAGGACGCCCCTGATCATCGGGAGAAAGGACGGGGCCCTGGCCGTCACCTCGGAGACGTGCGCGCTTTCGAACCTCGGGTACGAGGTGGAGTATTACCTGGGCCCGGGCGAGGTGGTACACCTGAGCGGGGACGGATTCCGCCGGCTCACCCCGCCGAACAGCGAGATGCAGATCTGCTCTTTCCTGTGGGTTTACTACGGTTATCCGCCGTCGAACTACGAAAACATCAACGTGGAGATGGTCAGGTATCGCTGCGGCATGGCCCTGGCCAGAAAGGACACCATCGAGGCGGACCTGGTCTCGGGCATCCCGGACTCGGGCATCGGCCACGCCGTGGGATATGCCAACGAGAAGCACATCCCCTACATGCGCCCGTATACGAAGTATACCCCGACCTGGCCCCGCAGCTTCATGCCCCAGAACCAGGCCGTGCGGGACCTGGTGGCGCGCATGAAGCTGATTCCCAACCGCTCGCTCATCCAGGGAAACCGTCTCGTGTTCTGCGACGATTCCATTGTCAGGGGCACCCAGCTCAAGGACAACGTCGCGATCCTCTTCGACTACGGTGCCCGCGAGGTCCACATGCGGGTGGCCTGTCCCACCCTCATCTATCCGTGCGAGTTCCTGAATTTCTCCACCTCGCGTTCCAGTCTCGACCTGGCGGGCCGCAAGGCCATATCCGAGATCGAAGGCACGGACAAGGTGGATCTGGACGAATATGCCAGGGCCGGCTCGGAGAAGAACCTTGCCATGGTGGAGAAGATCAGGCAGCGCCTGGGGCTCACCTCCCTGAAGTTCCAGACCATGGACGACCTGGTCAAGGCCATCGGCCTGCCCAAGGAAAAGCTCTGCACCCACTGCTGGGACGGATGCAGCCACTTCTGATTTGCCGGAGAACCGCCGCGGCCCGGAGATGACGGGGGCTGCCTTGCCGAAGCTCGCAGGCATGTTGGAATACCGGGTGTTCTGAACGGAGCCGGGCTGCTCTCAACCTCCTGCCGGACCTGTCGCAGGTGGTGGCCGAAGCAGGGCACGTAAACAAAGACGTGTTCGCCTATCCCAGCATGGCAGGCGGCGAGCGCGCACTGGATGAAACGCTCTGCGCTTTCTGCCGTGCATCATGAGGGAAGGCGAGCAGGACCCGTCAGGAATCCGGGACGAGGTCACCGGAAAGACGGGATCGTCGCATACACGGAGTCCACTACCATGTCCACGACCCCCTGCAGCCACCGGATGCCCGAGCGCCTGGTTTCCGCATCGAGCCCGCCCACGGTCTCGATATAATCCCTGCCGTCCTCTGTGCCGGATGCCAGGCGCGAGAGAAACGCGTCGCGGTCCTGCTCGTCTCCGGTGCAGGACTTCAGGGAGCGGAGCATCCCGCTCATCCTTCCCCACTTCTCGAAGAGCTCCCGCTCCTGTGCGACGAGGGTGCGGCGCGCTGCCTTCCCCATGAGCGCCTGGTACTCGCGGATCGATTCGGGCATGTTTCCGGCCATTTCGCCCAGGCGTCCGATCCTCTCGTCGAGAGACATGTCGAGCTTCTCCAGTGCGCCCCTGAGCAGCGCCTGCTCCCCGGCCCCGGACCCGAAGAACTCGGAGCGAACAAAGACGTACCAGGCGCGCAGGGCAACGAGGTTTGCGATGAAAAGCAGATTGTTCCTGACCCTGCGCGTGATCTCCCAGTAGATACCGGGCCGGAAGTTTCTCAAGGCGGGCCGCGGGTGATCGTCAAACACCATTTTGCCGCCTTCGGTGATATCGCCGCGGACAATGGTCCCTGCCGAGGTCACGGTGCCGTATTCGATGACGGCGGGGCCCACCAGTCCGCCCTGCCCTCCGAGGAAGATGGGCCGCTCGCCCTGCATGACCCCCCGGGGAACATCCCCCAGCAGAGAGGGAGCGGCCCTGTCCCGGTTCGGGGTGAGATTGAAGTGCACAAAAGAGCTCCCCACCTCGCTGTGATTCCTGGCGTCCGTGCCCCCTGCCATGAGACAGTCGCAGAAGTCGATGTGGCTCCCCAGGTTGACGAAAGGCAGCAGGACCGAGTGCCCGAGCTTCACCGAGTGGGCCGCGCCCGCCTCCTCTTCCAGGATGCATGCATCCCGGACGTGGGCATCGGCCGCCACGGCGGACCGGTCAAGGAACACTGACCGGCTGAAGAACCCGCCTCCGAGCTCCACGTCCCTGCCGGTCTGGCAGTCGGTGAGCGTGACCGGGCCCTGCACGCCCAGGACGGTGCCCGCCTGGATCGAGGTGGTCTTCCCGGAGATCCTGCAGCCTGGATGGATGACGACCCCGGGGGCTATCATGCCGGGGTTCACGTCATCACCGATACTGACCTCGGCGGGAAAGGGGATGATCACCCCTTTGTCGATGAGTGATCTCGTCTTTGTGATCCGGCCGTTCTCCATGACACGGTCTTTCCTCACCATCATGAGGCGGGGCCGCCGGGCATTACGGCTCGTCGAATTCCCTGAAGGACGACAGGAACTCCGTCACCTCGTACCCCGCCTTTCCGGCGGCCTCCATCGCCTCGGTCACATACCGGCAGCTCTCCTTGAGTCTGTCTTCGTCCAGGCGGAGCTTCCCGGAAGACACCGCCATGGAGCGGACTGCCTGGACCGTGAAGAGCCAGTAGAGCATCCTTTCGAAGGATTCCTTGTTGAACCACAGCCTGCCGCCGAACTCGTTGACCCCCATGAAGGCCTGTGCATCCGCGTCCGCGAACAGATTTTCCATGACCTCTCCCAGCCCGCTCTCGACGGAGAGCTCGTACCAGTCCTGATAGGAGACGAGCGTCTGGACCAGGAGGAGATCGAACCGGGCCGCGCCCTCGTCGAGCCCCAGGGAGACGAGACTCTGCCGGATGACCTTGCCCAGGAGCAGCTCGTCCATCAGCGCCCTGCTCTTGACAGGGACCTCCTCGGGCTCCACCAGGGTGCCGACCCGGCAGAGGATGCCCCACAGGAGAGGGACCCTCCACCAGAAGAGGTCCGGGGCCACGTCGGCCGGAACCTGGCTGAAGAGGTAGTCGAGCGGGGCCTTCAATCCCCTGCCCGTTCTGGCGCGGAGCAGACGGATGTTGAGCAGGGATTTGAGCAGGGAGTGCACCGGGTCCATGACCTCCACGAGGTCCGCCTCCTCGCGCCACGCATAGAGGTAGACCCGCGCCTCCCTGAGGAACCCGGCCAGGGCCTGCAGGAACGGGTCGGTCACGTCGCCCAGGTGTACGCCCTCCTGCACGGTCTGGAAGAGGAAGGACGGGTTCACGAGCGTCCGGAAGGGATCGAGGATGGGTTTCAGATAGAGCTCCTGGAGCTCGGAGGCGACGTCCGGGACACCCCTGCCGCCCAGGTAGTCGTGCAGCCGCTTCACCTGGCCGTCGAAGTCGCGCATCTCGCGGAAGCCCATGAACACGTTGGACTTGAAGGCGCCAAGGTGCACGAGGAGGCCCTCGGCGCACAGGGACCGCCCGGACCTCAGGTACTGCAATCCCTCGCGGAAATCCTCCAGCACATAGTAGAGAGCCTCGTCGTCGGAAAGCCTGAGCGCCTCTCCCAGGGTCTTGTGCACGAGCCGCCTCTTCCCATCGCCCATGTCCTCGCTCATGCCCACCGAGCGCCTGACCCAACCCCGGGCCTCGGAGTAGCGGTTGTTGTAGACCACCAAGGCGCGCTCGCCGCCTGCCATGTTGGAGTAGGCGAACACGTCCTCGTTCACGTGCCCTTCTCCGGTCACCACGTCGAAGAGCGCGAAGTCGTCGATCTCGCTGAAGAGATAGCGCTTGCCGAGCAGCGGGAAGATTTCGCGCTCGTGGCG
Organism: Deltaproteobacteria bacterium; assembly: GCA_018433775.1. Lineage (GTDB taxonomy): Bacteria > Desulfobacterota > Desulfomonilia > UBA1062 > UBA1062 > Phosphitivorax. The sequence goes on along the minus strand of JAHDQN010000037.1, from coordinate 131,584 downwards.
CGCCACCAGGTGCTCGTCCACGCCCTCGTCCCAGTAGGAGCGGCGGTATTCCATGCCGTACTTCTCGCCGAAGCCCTCGATCTGGCCGTGGCCGAACATGGGCAGCCCGGGCAGGGTCACCATCAGGGTGGCCACCCCGAAGTACTTGTCGCCCTTGCCGAACTGCGCCACGGCAGGCTCCTCGTCCGGGTTGTTCATGAAGTTGACGAAGCGTTTGAGGATCTCGGGGTTGAAGCGGAGCACGTTTTTCATCACATCGCGGTACTTGCTGTTTTCCTCTGCCTTGAGCATGTTCATGAACGCGCTGTTGTAGACGCGGTGCATGCCTAAGCTCCTGACGAAGTAGCCCTCCATGAGCCAGAACGCCTCGGCCAGCAGCAGGGTGTTGGGTGCCTCCACGGCCACCCGGTCGACCAGCTCCCGCCAGAACTCCTCGGGAAACAGGGCGTCGAACTCCTCCTGAGACACGCTGTGGGCCGAGCGCGAGGGGATGTCGCCGCCGTATCCGGGCAGCGGGTACCAGAGCCTCTGGAAGTGGCGCTTGGCGAGCGTCATGGCCGCGTCGAACCGGATGACCGGAAACTCCCTCGCCACCTCGATGGTCTTCTGGATGACCGCCTCCCTGACCTCCGCCCTGATGAAGTCGAGCTGGGCCGTGTCGTTCCAGGGCGTGCTCGTGCCGTCGTTTCCGTGATAGATGTAGCGGGTGTCGCCGGTGTGGCTGTCGTAGCGCTTGAACACCACCGCGGCGTCCGTGCGGGTCCAGTAGCCGTCCTCGATCTGGAGCACCACGCGGTCGTCCTCCGAGAGGTTTTCGCCGGTGAACCGGTAGGAGGGAAACGGGCTGTGCCCGAGCTGGATGAACCATTCGGGATGCTCTATCACCCACTTGGAGTAGATGCCCATGTGGTTGGGAACCATGTCGGTCGCCATCCGGATCCCGTAGCGCATGGCGCGATTCTTCAGGTTGTCGAACGCGGGTTTGCCCCCCAGCTCCCCGGCGATGGTGTAGTCGTAGATGGAGTAGGCCGAGGCGGCCGCCTCGGGGTTTCCGGTGATCTGCTTGATCCTCCGGGAGGCTGGGCTCCGCTCCCAGACGCCGATGAGCCACAGCCCGGTGATTCCCCACCGGGCGAGCTGCTCGAGCTCCTCGTCCGGGATCTCGTCGAGCCGGGAGATGGTGCGGCCGTACTTCCGGGAGAGCTGATAGAGCCACACATAGGTGCTCTTGGCGATGAGGACAAGGTGCGGCATCCAGTCGAGGTCGGCGCTGAAGCGCTCGATCTCTCCGAGGTCGCGGCCGCCGAAGAGGGGGACCAGGGAAGGACCCGGGCCGAAATACCGCGCCTTGTGCTCCTCGCGATAGAAATCCAAGCCCTTGAGGATGCGCAGCAGGAGGTCTTTGAGCAGGTACCCCCAGTGGGTCCGGATGTATTCGAGCTGGCCGTAGAGCGAATCGGGAGAGGCCTTGGCGGGCGCGCGCAGAAGATCGAGCAGGGTCTGGCCCTGAGGGCCGAACGCCGGCTGTGAGGCGAAGAAATCCTCCAGCGATCTCAGGATATCCGTGTACCGGCTCTGCTCTTCCAGCCGGGTGTCGTCGAAGAGCTCGATGTAGCGCGAGAACGCCGGGTTTTCGTTGGCGAGAAAGAGCAGGATCATCTCTTCCAGGGAGATGTGCGTGTTCTCGATGCCCGCGGTCCGATCTCTCAGGTAGATCGTTTCCGGGATCTTCCCCTGGTAGACCGCGACCGGGGGGAACTGGCCCACGAACTTCTGCAGGGTGGGGTCCACCTCGCCAACGTTCTCCTGCGCCCAGGCGTAGGCATCTGCCATGATGGAGGGCTTGATATTCCGGCGGTAGAGCTCCACCATGTAGTGGAGGATCTCGTCGAGAAGGCCCATGGCGTAGATGTCGCTCGCCGTGACCGAGCGCTCGGGATAGAGCGCGGCCTGGCGGACCTGGTTCATCTTGTCTGCGAACCTGCGCGCCATGAAGAAATCCGCCAGGATGACGTTGCCGGTGATGGAGAAAAGGGCTTCCTCGAACTGGTACTTGTCTCTTACCTGCCTGGAAATGTGGAATTCAAACATGCACTCTACTCTCTCGTAAAGGAATTGGTGATCACCACGAAACCATCGCTCATTTTCAAGCCCGCTGTCCCGCATCGTCGGTGTGGTCACAACCGCCTATGACAATAGAGTAGAATCTAGGAGAAAGAATCTCCACAGTCAAGGCATAAAGATCGGATAAAACAGGAGTGTTGACCGTCAGGCAGCATCAGCCCCGTTTCATGGCCATGAAGCTCCCCATGGGCGCGCCCACCTCCTGTGAGACGATCGGGCACTTGACCATGAAGAGGTGGAAAACCTCCCTGCCGGGTGCATCGAGGGTTTCGAAGTTGCCCTGCCCCTTGGAGATAACCAGGTCCGCAGCCGCGAAGCACTCCATGAATTCCCCGCTGCACGAGGAAAGCGGCGTTCCCGGGGCCTCGGAGCCGCTCGGGATGACCCGGCACACTCTGTCGAGCCCGGCCTGTGCCGCGTCTGACAGGGTGGCGTCGTTGATGACGGGAGCCGACCTGACCGCGCAGGTGACCTTGTCCGGCCCGATGTGCTCGATGAATATCCGGTCAAGAACGATCTCGCCCGCATTGTCGGCCACGTAGAGGATGCACTCCGCCTTTCCGAGCCGAGCGACGAGCTCCGGGATGTCGTTGACGGCGAACGGTGAGTCCAGGGCGCGCATGATCGTGTCTTGAACCGCGATTTCCGCGCCACCGTGCGCGCCGACCCCGAAATCGATGATGTTGCCGGCAACCGCCATGCGCAAAGCGGTCTCCAGCGTATCGGGCCTGGATGTGATGATTTGTCTCAGCCTCGGCTCCAGGGACAGGGCCTGCCCGTTGAAGTGCCTCTTCCGCTCTTCGTAGGGATCCCCCTTGCCGTCCAGGTCCCTGATGATCCGGTAGATCTCCCGGGTGAAGAGGGGCGGCGGAGCGTCACAGTCGAACCGGGCCATGCCTTCGAGAACCCGGCGCATGAAAGGCTCCCGCAGGTGCGGGGCGAGAAACTCCCGAGCCAGCCCGGCCGCCTGCTTTACCAGGCAGGCCATGCATTCGACCTGGGTGCGCATCCTTGAAACGTTAAGCGATCTGCTCGAGTATTTTCGAGACGATCTTCTCAAACGCCTTGCCCGCATCCGTAGCGCCCGACGACGCCACGAACGGCCTGCCCTCATCGGTGTCGCGGACGATCCCCGGATCGATGGGGACCGCGCCCAGGAACGGCACTCCCAGGTCTTCCGATGCCTTCCTGCCGCCGCCGGTCTTGAAGAGGTCGATGCTCTCGCCGCAGTGCGGGCACGCAAATCCGCTCATGTTCTCGATGATGCCGAGCGGTTTGAGCTCGAGGGCCCTGGCGAACTCCACGCTCTTGCGCGAGTCCAGAAGCGCCACGTCCTGCGGGGTGGTGACGATCACTGCGCAGGGCGTCTCCACTCCCTCGACGCCCTTGGTGAGCTGGGCTATGGAAAGCGGCTCGTCGCCCGTGCCCGGGGGCAGGTCCACCACGAGGAAATCGAGGTCGCCCCAGTTCACGTCCTTCAGAAACTGCCTCATCACCGTATGCTTCATGGGGCCGCGCCAGATCACCGGCGTATCCGGATTGTCCAGCAGGTATCCAACCGAGACCACCTTGATGCCCCCGAGGGCCTCTACGGGCAGGATATTGCCCTCTTCGTCGCCCATGAGCCTCATGTTTTCCACGCCCAGAACCTTGGGGATGTCGGGCCCGTGAATGTCGCCGTCGAGCACGCCCACCCGGTAGCCCTCACGGGCCAGGCTGACGGCCAGGTTCGCGGTCACCGTGGACTTGCCCACCCCGCCCTTGCCGCTCATGACCATCACGGTATGTTTGATCCGTGAAAGCTGCTTCTGCAGTTTCTTCTGCTGATCGTCCTGTATTTGTACCGGTTTGCCGCTCTGATTGTCTGCCATTTCCATCTCCTGGAAGTTATAAGAGTATGTGTTGCCTATCACATAGTTCGGCCGATGACAACGGCGCAAGGGTCCTTACCTGCTTCCGATTTCTTGCCTGGTATTTACAAGCTCCGGAGTATTTTTGATATCATGGGAAAATACTCGTGAAGACCGGAGGAATGCAGCAGGCTTTGTTCATGGAAAGCCTGCTTAAAGGGTATCACCTGATGGCTTCAGCAGCATCGGATTGAAGACGGGCTCACGGCATCCGGCATTACTGTGATCGGCAAACCAGAGGCCCTGCCAGCGTGATCGTGCCCTCCGCCTCGTCTATCTCCCTCGTGAGGTCCGCTACCCATCTGCGGATTCTCAGCGGAAGTGAAGCTGAACTCAGTGATCGCTTTGCCGGAAGAAAGGGATGGACCGCTGCCATCGCTATCATTGTCATCGCCACAGCTCACGAGAAGGGCAAGGAGGGAAAGCAATAAGCGTGGCCTGAAGATACCTGCAGATTGCTTGCTGTACATGGTATTGCCTCCATACAATAGATGTTTATCGTCCCAGTTGCATTCGCTTTCTGGGTGTCGCGGCTTTTCCTTTTGCGGGTTGCATGATTAAAGAGGATGTTGGCCGCCTTTCTTCATGAAAGGCTGGTAAAGCCGGACTGCCTCTCTATTATAACCGGTATGAAGACACAGTACTACGCCGCCTCCAGCCTGGACGGCTTCATCGCCGCCCCTGACCATTCACTCGATTGGCTGCTTCAGTTCGGAGACGTTGAAGGCACGAGCTATCCCTCCTTCATTCGAGATGTCGGCGCCATCGCCATGGGCTCCTCGACCTATGAATGGATCGTCCGCAATCAGATACGACCGGGCACTGACGAAGAGAAGCCGTGGCCGTATGGCCAGCCTGCGTGGGTTTTCACCTCCCGCGCACTCGTCGCATTGCCCGGAGCGGATGTGCGATTCGTCAGCGGGGACGTGCGGCGCTTCCATCAACAGATGATCGAAGCCGCGAACGGAAAAAACATCTGGATAGTCGGGGGCGGCGAACTGGCCGGCCGGTTCTACGATGCCGGCCTGCTCGATGAATTGATTGTCCAGATCACATCCGTCACCCTGGGGCAAGGTATTCCCCTGTTCCCGCGTGAGATAATACACCCGCCGCTTCGGCTCTTATCGGTTAGGGCTTATGGAGAGGCGTTTGCCGAGGTGCGATATGCGGTGCCCTCTGCGCAATGAGATGCAGGCATCGCTCCGGGCGTCCGATCAGCCGCTGCCGAGCTGACGTGCCTGAGCAAGCCCATCCGGACCGGCGCGGGCCGTCTCCCCCGCCGCTGATGCCGGCTGTCCGGCGGGCAATGCATTGGATAAGACATGAGACCTCGACAGGTTGTTCAGGCATGGGTGGAAGCCTTCAATAGAGCTGATGCTGACTCGCTGGCCGGGTTCTATAGCCGGGATGCTGTCAATCATCAGGTTGCGGAGGCCCCGGTTGAGGGGCGAGAAGCCATACGGGTCATGTTCCGGTCCGGTTTTGAGCTCGCGGACATGGTATGCATTGTCGAAAACATTTTTGAAGACGGTGAATGGGCCATCCTGGAGTGGCGTGATCCCACCGGTCTTCGAGGCTGCGGCTTCTTTCATGTGATCGGGGACAAGATCGTGTTCCAGAGAGGCTACTGGGACAAGCTGTCGTTTCTCCGGCTGCACCACTTGCCTCTTCCGGAGACCTAGACGACACATCGGCTGATAGAGAGGTTGCCAAAGAGAGGCCCGGCAAAGGGTTCGAGCGCGGCGCGGCCGCGCGGCTCAACCCCTGGTATCCGCCGATCACCGTGGCCTGAAGGTGTTTCAGGAATATTCGTTTACTTAGAAAAAGGGGGCCCTTTTCGATGAAACTCAGTGTCCTGCTCGGCATCGCCTCGATCTATACGGCCCTCGTGGGGCTGGGCTTTATCTTTGCACCGCTGACCATTGGCAGGGGAGCAGTCCCCCCCGATGCCTCTGACGCCCTGATAGCCTATCTGCGGATTTTTGGAAGCCCCTTCCTGGGGATTGCAGTTCTTGACTGGACGGCCCGTAATGCAGAGCCCTCTGCAGCACGGAACTCTATTATTCTTGGCAATATTGTCGGATTTACCGCCATAGCTGCCTTGGATGTATGGGGCCTGCTCAGCGGCGCGCGGCAGTTGACAAAGGTATTCGCTCTCGTTCACCTGCTGTTCGCCATTGCGTTCATATGGGCTGGACGAATGAGCATATCAAACAGAGCACGTTAGGGTATGATTTCACCTATTGTTCCCGTGTTTTCCGATTCAAGGATCATGATCAGCAGCACGCTAAACGACACACCGACAGGAGATATGGATAATATCTCGTTCACGTTCTCCGGCCGGCGGTTTGTGGCTACAAGTGCCGGGCCATTATTCACGTTCAACGAGTCCATCTCCTTTATCGTGTACTGCAAAACGATAAAAGAAAACAGATGACAACAACGATACACACGCCGCCTCATGCGGACCGGATCATCTTCCGTCCGGAATACTGTTATCTGCTGCGGCAGAGCGCTGTCAGATCATCCGGGCGATGGATGCACCCTCGAAGGTCGCGTTGATGATCTTCCGGGGCTCTTTGCAGTCCCCGATGACATACGTCTCCCGGGCGCAATCACGGGCGGCCTCCATCATGACGTCCGCCGGGCGCGCGCCCAGGGCGATCACGACGTTGTCCGCCTCGAGAAGCGACTTGTTTCCCCAGCGGTCCAGCACCACCACGCCCCGGTCCGTGATCTCCGCGATAACCAGTCCGAGAAGGGCCATTATCCCTGCCTGAGGCATCTGCTCGGTCAGAAAGTCGTACCGGGTGATGGGCTCCATGTCGGAGGCGAGATCGTTCAGCATCTCCACGATCGTGACCTCCTTCCCCTGCTCGGCCAGGAACAGGGCTGTTTCGCACCCGACCAGGCCGCCGCCCGCCACCACGACCTTTTTGCCGGGCACCTGCGCCGATCCGTTGAGCACGTCCCAGCTTCCCCTGACCATCCCGGAGTTGTCGACGCCTTTGATGTCGGGGACAAGGGGCACGGCGCCGGTCGCGAAGATGACCACATCGGGCTTTTCCCTCTCGATGGTGTCCGCATCCACCGGCGTGTTCATCAGCATCCGGACCCCGGCTGCCTTCAGCGCGTGGGAATAATATTCGGGGATGAAGCTCAGCTTGCCCTTGCCCGGTCCCTTGACGGCCGTGCGCACCTGGCCTCCCAGCTCGCCGCCCTTTTCGTAGAGGGCCACCTCGTGCCCCCTGAGGGCAGCCACCCGCGCGGCTTCCATCCCGCCAGGGCCGGCGCCCACCACCATCACCTTTTTCTTCTTTTCAGCCGGTATCAGGTTCACCCACCCCTCGAAACGCTCGTGGCCCGTCACGGGGTTTACCGTGCACCTCATGTAGAGGTCGTTGAACACGTGCCCCCCGATGCAGCCGATGTTGCAGCTGATGCACTTCCTGATCTCGGGTACCCTGCCCTCCTCTACCTTCCTGGGCCAGTGAGGGTCTGCGATGAGCGTCCTGCCCAGGGCCACGAAATCGGCCATGCCCTCCTCGAGAACCCGCTCGGCAACCTCCGGGCTCCGGATCTGGCCGACCGTGATAACCGGGATCTTCACCACCTTCTTGATTTCCGCGGCCAGGTACGTCCGCCATCCCTCCTCGAAACGCATGGGCTCGAGGATCCGCGGCATGGATTCGTAGATGCCAGCGCTCACATGCAGGACATCGATGCCTGCACCCTCCAGGTACAGAGCGATCTTCTTTGCGTCGTCCAGCGTGATCCCTCCGGGCACGAACTCATCCGCGCTGAACCGGAACGACAGGGGAAATCGAGGGCCTACCTTCTCGCGAGTGCGTTCGATGATTTTCAGGGGAAACCGCATGCGCCGCTCGAAGGTCCCGCCCCACTCGTCCACCCTCTGGTTGGTGTGGGGGGACATGAACTCGTTGATGAGATACCCGTGGGCACCGTGAAACTCGACGCCGTCCATCCCGGCCATCTTGGCCCTGAGCGCGGTCTCGGAGAAGCGCTCGACCAGGTCCTGGATCTCCTCCGGCTTGAGCGCCCGCACGGGCTGCTGGAGAAAGCCGTCGGGTATGCCCGAGGGATCGACGCCCTCTTCGCCCTCGATATCGTGGTACTGCCTCCCCGCGTGATGGATCTGGATGAAAATCCTCGCCTGGTGCGCGTGCACCGCCTCGGCCAGCTCCTGGAAACCCGGGACGTACTTGTTCTGGTCCAGCCGGAGCTGACATGCCACATTCTTTCCCTGGGGGTACTTCACCTGGACATTCTCGACGATGATCAGGCCCGCACCCCCTTTCGCCCGCTCCGCGTAGTAGCCGATCAGGCGCTCGGTCGGCTCCCCCGAAGGGCCTGCATAGTTCGTGGCCATGGGCGGCATGACGATCCGGTTCTTCAGCGTCATGCTCCCGATCCTACCTTCTTCGAACAACCGGTAATACGGCGTACACGGCATAGAGCCACCTCCTTTTCATCTTGTATTCCCGCCCGGGACCCGTTGTATTCCACCCGGAACCGGGCCGTGCCAGCCCGTTTCCGGCGCCGGATGCATACGCCCCTCCTTGGGGTCAGACACGACACATTCCCGGAAGTCTTCGTTCATGCGCTGTTCTTCTCGCGGTCTGACGCCGGGTGATCGTTCCATGACCCCGAAAACCGGGCAAGGCTTCCCCGTTCGACGATCTTTCAGGGAAAATCTCTCTTTCCTGGAGCAGGGGGAGTTTCTCGGGCGCTTCTACTCTTTATATATTCTTCAGAACAGGTGAACTCAAACCCGCCGGCAGATCCGGGGGCTTCCGGAGACTCAACGCCGGGTTACGAACCGCCGGGGCCGGCCGCTCTCACCACCTTTGCCACGGGCCGTACTTTCCCAAGGGCCCGGTAGGCGTAACCCCGCACATACCACGACGGGTCGTGGAGAAAGGCCTGCTCGAGGAGGCCGCCCGCCTTTTCGGAGGGCATGTCGCCGAGCGCCCAGCACGCCCGGGTCCGGACGTTGAGCTGGGGATCGGACAGGGCCTCTTCGACCACGTCCAGATAGCGGGCGTCCTCTCTCCTGCCCGCCTCGTAGATCGCGCGGAGCCTGATGCGCGGGCTGATGTCGCGGGCAAAGCGGTTCAGCTCTCCGGGTGTGAACTCGTCAGGAAAGGTCAGGAGCGCGATGTAGCGTCTGTCCTCGTGCTCGGAGAGGATGTACTCGGCGATCCTCTCCGGATGGAGGATGAGCGCGTGGCGCTGGTATACGCTCTGCCACGCCGGGAAAAAGAGCGAGAAATACAAGGCAAAGAGCACGCCGGCCGCTATTTTCGACCTCAGGGAAAGGTTTGCGAGAAAGAGCGCGAACCAGAGCATGAACAGAACCGGGATGAGCGCCAGCGGCCCGCGGTAGAAGAAGAGGCCGATGCCCTGGCGCAGCATCCTGTTTTTGTCAAAGGCAGGCGTGATTTCTTTCATGAGCCGGTTCGACACGTTGGCGGGTCTATCGTCGCGGAGCACGACCGAGGTGCAGGAGAGCTTCTCCTTACTCACCGCCAGGTCCCGAATCGCAAGCCCGCACGGGTCCGGGGTGCGCACCCAGAGGCTTCCGTGCGGCATGGGGCCGATGGCGCGTATCTCGTCCGATACCGCAACCACCTTTTGCTCCAGGGCAGATACCGGCTTGATGACGTGCGCGGCGAGCAGGGTATGGCCGTAGTAAAAGTCTGAGATGTTCCTCATGACCGGGAGTGTGAGCATGGAATCCCTGATGACCCCGAACGAGGCGCTGCCCAGGACGAGCATGAACAGGAACGGGGCCGAGGCCGCCGCGGCAAGGGCGAACCACCGCCCGAATCTGACCTCGCGGGGCCTGCTTCTCCTGATGATCAGGGTCCAGGGCACGAAGAACGCCACCGGGCTCAAAAACCCGAATACAACCGAGAGCACCGGGATCTCGGCGCTGTAGCCCAGCCAGGTGCACAAGCCGCCCAGGACGAAAAAGGCCGCGACATCGGGCCAGGAGTAACGGCCTTTAAGCCAGGGAAAAAAGGACAGCACCATTGCCGCCAGGGCGTTCAGCACACCCAGCGTGCACCCGAAGAACAGGGCGCTCGAAAGCCTGTGGCTGAATTTTATCAGAAATGGATCGTCGGGACTGACCAGGGGCTCCATGCCGGACGAGACGAAAAACTGCATCTGCGACGAGAGGTGCTGCGCGTGCCGGCTCACCAGGATGAACCCGAACAGGGTGATCAGGGCGATGCAGCACAGCGTGCCGGCAAAGGACGCACGGAACCACTGGGTGAAATCGCGATACCCGGACAGGCCGAACACCCTTCCCTGAGTGCGGACCGCGTCCGGCGACGGGGGTTCGCTGTCTATGAGCTGTCCGGAAGCGTTATACAATTCTCCTTCAGTGACTGTCCGACTTTTGCGGCCTTCTCGGCGTTCTTGTACTGCCTGAGAAGGCTGTCAATCTCGACGGACGACTTCACGCTCTTCCTGCCCCTCACCGCCTCGACATCCGACCGGGAAATCCACACGTTCTTGAAGTTCTTTTCCTGCTTGGTAAATTCGATGAAATTGGCCAGGGCATCATCACAGACATGGGTGAACCTCCGGTTGTCGAGGGAGGCGATGTCCCGGATCTTTTCCACCGTGTCCTTGCCCAGCCTCATGACATACCGTATGCGCCTCTCCGAGGTGTCGGCCCGCGGCCCGACATAGCGCTTTTTCTGCCGCAGGGGAATGTCTCCGCCGTATTCATGCTCCTTCTTGAAGATGTATGCATCCAGCGCCGCGCCCACGAAATCGACCATGGCGATGTTGAGCATACGGGAGATGACCCTGAGCTCGCTGAGATTATTCGGCTTGAAATACATCATGAACCGGGACGAACCATTGCTGTTTTCTCTAGAATTCATTGATGCTCCTCCTTGATGCTGCCGGAACAGCCCCTTTCTTCGCTTCTCCACGGGGCACTGCTTCGGCTGTTCCCCGGGCCGAACTCTGCGTGGCGAAAAACGTCAACCGCCTCATACTTCCATGATTTCTTTTTCTTTATCTGCAAGCAGGGCGTCCACCTGCTTGATATAGTCGTTGGTAAGGTCCTGGACCTTGTCCTGGGACGTCTTCAGCTCGTCCTGGCTGATCTCCTTGTCCTTCTCCAGATCTTTGAGCATTGCATTGGCGTCACGGCGATGGTTGCGGACCTCCACCCGGTACTCCTCGGCCGTCTTCTTCACCATCTTTACCAGGTCTCTGCGCCGCTCTTCGTTCAGGGGGGGGATCGGCACGCGGATGATCTTGCCGTCGTTGGCCGGGGTCAGTCCGAGCTCCGACTTGAAGATGGCCTTCTCGATGCTCGATATGGCGCCCTTGTCCCACGGCTGGATGGTGATGAGCCTGGGCTCCGGAACAGCAAGCGTGGCCAGCTGCTTCAGGGGAGTCGGGGTTCCGTAGTAGTCCACCATGATGCCGTCCAGGATTCCGATGGAGGCCCTGCCCGTCCGCACCTTCTGCAGCGACTGCCTCATGGCCGTCACCGTCTTTTCCATGTCCTGTTTCACTCCATCGAGCACTTCGTTCATCATACCCTGTCCCTCCTTGCAGTCACGACCGAGCCGATATTCTCTCCCGCAAGCATCCTTTCGAGGTTTCCCGGGGTTTTGATATTGATAATACGGACAACGAGGCCATTGTCACGACAGAGGCTCGTAGCGGTCAGGTCCATGACCTTCAGCCGCATCGCAAGCACCTGATCGTAATCGATCTCAGGGTAGAAGACGGCATCCGGATGCAGGACCGGGTCCTTGTCGTAGATGCCGTTGACTTTTGTGGCCTTCACGAGCGCGTCCGCCCCTATCTCCAGGGCCCTGAGCGCCGCCGCGGTGTCCGTGGTGAAGTAGGGACATCCGGTGCCCCCGCCGAAAATCACCACGCGCCCCTGGTCGAGATGCTCCCGCGCCTTTTCCGCGCTGAACGCATCCACGACCGTGGGCACGGCAAAGGAGCCGAGCACGGTGCACTCGGCTCCCTGACGCTTCAGAGTGTCCCTGAGGGCGAGCGCGTTGATGAGCGTGGCGAGCATGCCCATCTGGTCCGCACTCACCCGGTCGGAGGCGACGGCGGAATCCTGTCCGCGGAAGATGTTCCCCCCGCCGATCACTATCCCGATCTGGACGCCCGTCCGGGCGGCTTCCACGACAGCCTGTGCTATGGCATCGAGGGTTGCCGGATCGAATCCGTATCCCCTGTCCCCAGCAAGGGCCTCGCCACTGAGTTTGAGGAGAATACGCCCGTAGAGAACAGACACCGTTTAGATCTCTTCTCCCAGCTGGTACCGGGTGAAACGCCTTACCAGGCATTTCTCGCCGGTCTTGGCCATCAACTCGTCCAGGAGCTGTTTGATGGTCTTGTCCGTATCCTTCACAAAGGGCTGATCGAGCAGGCAGTGCTCGGAATAGAACTTGGTGATCCTTCCCTCGATGATCTTTTCGATCACCTTCTCGGGCTTGCCCGATTTGAGCGCCTGCTCCTTGAGGATATCCTTTTCCTTGTCGAGCACGTCCTGGGGAACGTCCTCCCTGCTCACCCAGTCGGGGCTCGATGCGGCGATGTGCATGGAGACGTCCTTGACGAAGGTGGTGAAATGCTCCGACTTGGCGACGAAATCGCTCTCGCAGTTCACCTCGACCAGAACGCCCACCTTGCCGCCCAGATGGATATAGGAGGAGACCATTCCCTGGGAGGCCTGTCTCCCCGAGCGCTTGTTTGCAACCTCGATCCCTTTCTTCCTGAGATATTCAACAGCCTTGTCAAAGTCCCCGCCGCATGCTTCGAGGGCCTTCTTACAGTCCATCATCCCCACGCCGGTCTTGTCTCTGAGCTTTTTTACCTCTTCTGATGTGATCTGCACCTTACTCTTGCCTCCCTTGGTTATTCGGCGACGTCTTCCGTGTTGTCGGCGTCACTGCCGCTGTCGCCTTCTGTCTCCGGCTTCGTTTCCGGTTTCGGTTCAGGCTTCGGTTCAGGCTTCGTTTCCGTTTCCGGCTTCGGTTCCTGCTTGGGCTCCTTTTTCTTGCCTTTGCCTTCCTTGACGATGATCTCTATCTCGCCTTCGAGCCCCTTGCCCATGGTCTCCCTCGGGGCAGCCTCTTCTCCGGGCGCGGCGCCTTCGGGCACGGCGGCTTCCTTTTCCTCTTTCTGGAGCCTGTCGATATATCGGGAGGTTCCTTCGCCCACGGCGTCGGCGATCTTGGAGCTGAAGAGCCGGATGGCCCTGATGGCGTCGTCATTACCCGGAATGACATAGTCGATCAGGGTCGGATCGCAGTTGGTGTCCACGATGGCCACGATGGGGATACCCAGCGTCTTGGCCTCTCTCACCGCGATGTACTCGCGCGAGGGGTCCACGATGTAGAGGATGTTCGGCAATGTCTCCATGTTTTTGATCCCATGGAGAGACCGCTCCAGCTTGATCTTGTGACGCTTCATGCTGATCTGTTCTTTCTTGGGATAGTCCTCGATCGTGCCGTTGTCGATGATGTTCTCGAGCCATTTGAGCTTGTCGATGCTCTTGCGGATGGTCTGGAAGTTGGTCAGGGTCCCGCCGAGCCACCGGTAGTTCACATAGAACGCCCCCCCGCGGGTAGCCTCTTCTTCGATGGCGTCCTGGGCCTGCTTTTTCGTACCCACGAAGAGCACCTTGCCGCCATTCTCCGTGACCTCGCGGATAAAGTCGCACGCCTTCTCGAAGAGCTTTTCTGTCTTCTGAAGATCGATGATGTGGATGCCGTTGCGGGATCCGAAGATGTAGGGTTTCATTTTTGGGTTCCACCTCGGGGTCTGATGCCCGAAATGCACCCCTGCCTCTAAGAGCTGTTTCATGGTTACTACTGCCATTGACTGTCCTCCTGGTTTTTCCTCCGTCCGGCAGGACCAATCCTTTTTTTAAGCCAAAGGACACCTGAAAGCCCTGCGCAGTCTTACGGACGTGTGTTTTGGTGAGCCCTTTATCACACAAGATCACCGGTTTCAAGGCCTGAATATTCCAAGAAGCGAAATATTGTTCGTATGCTGGCCCTTTTACTTGAAAAAAGGGGCAAGCCTTTTGAATTGCGGGGTCCCGGCCTTCTCCAGAAGCATGAATGCGATCATCTCGGTCGAGTAGATCAGGGCGCCGGCGCTTCGCATCTCCTCGATGGCCTCTTCCCGGTCCATCGAGCGCCGGGAGGACACGGCATCGCCCGCAATCACGACCCGGTACCCGGCCATGAGAAGGTCGATCACGGTCTGGAACACGCAGACGTGCGCCTCCATGCCCGCCACGATCACGGTTTTCCGTGCCAGGGCATCGGTCCGCTCCCTGATCGCGGGGTCGCGGTAGCAGCTGAAATAGAGTTTCTCGTAACGGGGAAGGTCGCGGATATGCTTTCCGATCTCCGGGACGGTCCCGCCCATTCCCTTTGGATATTGTTCGGTGACCATGACCGGCATGTTCAGCGCCCTGGCCGTTTCGATGAGGATACAGCTGTTTCTGATCAGCATCGTCCTGAACCGCTCGTCCGTAACGGCGAACAACTTCTCCTGGATGTCGATGACCATGACCGCACAGTCCTCGGCCTGGAGCAGAAATTTGTTCATGTGCATTTTCCTGAACATAACAATACCTTTTTCTTAATACAGTTGCATACTTCTTTGCAACGCTGTTTCTGTTCTTTCCGCTACACGATGAATGGATACGCGGCGGCAAAGACCAGGGCCGGGATGAAATTCCCCACCCGGATCCGGGTGAGCTCCAGGAGATTGATGCCGATGCCCAGAATGATCATGCCTCCGGTGGCTGTTATGGAGGCGAGCACCTGGGGGTCCTGGAGAAAGACCAGATACGAGGCCGCCATCGTCAGCCCTCCCTGGACCACCAGGACGGAGAGCGCGGAGAAGGCCACTCCCACCCCCAGGGTGGATGCCAGAGCCACCGATGCCACACCGTCGAGGAGAGATTTCAGGTAGAGTGTGCTGGCGTCGCCGGTGGTCCCGTCCTGGATGCAGCCGATGATCATCATGGCCCCGGTGAGATAAAGGACCGAGGCGGATACGAAGCCCTGCACGAAGGTCGCCGACCCGGACCGGAACCGCTCCTTGAGATGGACGCCCACCCAGGCGACCCCGTCTTCGATGCGGAGTATCTCCCCGGTGAGACCGCCCAGGAGCAGGCAGGCGACCATGGGAATCAGGTCGTCCACCGTTAGGGCCATCTTCAGACCGATCACCATCACCGCCAGACCCAGGGCGTGCATGAGCGTGCCCCTGATCCTCTCGGAGATGTGCCTCCCCGCCAGCAGGCCCAACACAGCCCCAGCCGCAACCGCCGATGCATTCACGAGCGTTCCTGTCACTTCACATCCCTTTCTTGCCGTGTTCAACCGTTAGTACAGAAGAAAACCCGTCAAGGTCAATCGCAAAGATTTTTCCCGAAGAAACCATCCCTTGCCGAAAGGATTATGCCGAGGGCATATATCGTCTGTTGATAAAACAATATTATCTGCTATTGACAACACGCGCCCTCAAGCCTTACATTTTTCTCATGGGCGCTCCAAATCCACAGGATCCTTCGGCCCGTGAGGAAAGGATCAACAGGATCAGGGGTCTTCTTCCCGCCAGCGAGTTGGTGGTGATAGAGCTTGCGGATTTTTTCAAGCTCTTCGGCGATGCAACCCGCATCAGAATTCTTTTCGCCCTGGGGGCGGCCGAGCTCTGCGTAGGCGACATCGCAGCCATCCTCGACATGAAGCATTCAGCCATCTCGCACCAGCTCAGAACCCTGAACCGTTCACGCCTGGTAAAATCCCGCAAGGCCGGCAAAAAGGTTTACTATTCCCTGAACAACAGGCACATCAGGAACGTTCTGATGCAGGGCTTTGAACATATTCAGGAATAGAATGCTATGCCGGGGGGCCGGGCTTCTGCCCCCTTCGGGCGGTCCGGACGACATGCAATTCCACGCACACGCTCATTTACGGTTTTCTCAGGGCAGGTGCTTCATATTTCTCGATATTCTACCGATACAGAAATACCAAGGATGAAAGAACGGACATCAATGATACATGATTAATGTAATTCCATACAATGATCACAACCAGGCATTACGTGTACGCCGCTTTCTGATGGCGCTGGCATCCTATGTCATGTGGATGCTTCTCACCTCCCATTGCTATTATCAGGGGTGGTTTCGCATGTCGCTGAGCAGTACTCTGTCCGTGTTCGCCACCATCATCGTAATGAATCTCTTCCTCTATCTCGTCTTTGTGACAGGACTGAACAAACGGTTCAAAGACCCGAGCCTCACCATGCTCCAGATGATCCTGGCAACCTTCTGGACCATGATCGTGGCTTACTACACCGACGAGGTCAGGGGATTCGTCCTCCTGCTGTACCTAGTGGTGTTCATTTTCGGCGTCTTCAGGCTCCAGCTCCGCCAGTTCTTCATCCTCGCGATCTATGCGCTCACCGGATACGGGTATGTGATCGTGCTGTTGTTCGCAAACCATCCGGAAAAGATCAACCTGCAGGCAGAGCTCCTCTACTGGATCGTGCTTGCCGCCGTTCTTTCGTGGTTTGCCGCAATCGGAAGCTATATCAACCATATCAGGAAGAAGCTGGCAAAGGCCAATATCGAGCTCAGCCAGGCAAATGAGAGAATCCGGCAGTCAGCAATCCACGACGAGCTCACCGGCGTGTTCAACCGCCGTCAGATGATGAACATCCTCCAGCGCGAGAAGTCGCTCGCGGACCGGGGAGAGCCCTCGTTTTCCCTGTGCATCTTCGATCTGGACGACTTCAAGCGGGTCAACGACACCTACGGCCACCTGGCCGGCGACATGGTGCTCAGAACCCTTGTCCAGGCAATAAAGAACGATGTGCGGGAGCAGGACTACGTGGCCCGCTACGGGGGTGAGGAGTTCGTGGTCATCCTCGCATACCCGGACATGGACGAGGCGATCGCCTGCGCCGAGCGAATCAAGGCCCTGGCGTCGTCGCTGCATTTCCCCGGACTGCCCGACGACTTCCGGATAACCATCTCCATGGGGGTGACCAGGTACCTGCCCGTGGAGTCCATCGACGCCATCATCTCACGTGCTGATGTCGCGCTCTATCGGGCCAAGTCCAGCGGAAAGAACAAGATCACCGTGGAGGAGCCCCCTCATCACAAGGCGGCTGCGCGCCTTATCTCATAGGCAGCCCAGGAGCTCCCGGGGCGAGCTCAGCAGCGTGGAGGCCCCTGCGGAGATGAGCCTCTCCGGCGTCTGATACCCCCAGAGCACTCCCACCGGCTTCATCCCCGCCCTCACTGCGGTTTCCATGTCTATATCCGAGTCGCCGACAAAAACCACCTGATCCGGGAAAAGGCCCAAGGCATCGACCATCTCCAGGGCGATGTGCGGGTCGGGCTTTCTGGGCAATCCCTGAACCAGACCCCTCACCTCGAAGAAACTCCAGCCGCTCAGGAGGGCACTGACCATCAGCTTGGCAAAGGAGTCGAGCTTGTTGGACAACACCGAGAAGGGGATGCCTCTTTCAGTGAGGAGAGTGAGCATCTCCGGGACGCCGGGATACGGCCGGGAGGTGAACGCCCACCTCCGGCCGTACTCCTTCCGCATGTCGGCTACTACGGAGGAGACGGTCCCGTCGTCGCGCCGGTCCTCGGGAACCGCGCGCCTGGCGAGCATGTCCAGGCCCGCACCGATCATTGTCTGGTATGCATCGTAACTGTGGACGGGGAACCCATGGCTGACAAGCACCTCGTTCATGGAATCCGTGATGTCGGAGAGCGTGTCGAGCAGCGTGCCGTCCAGATCGAAGATAACCGCCTTCTTTTCCTTCATCCGTGACCATCCCTTCCCCGGAACATTCCGATACGTTGCAAAAATGCCTGCGTTATTTCCTTTTGCATATCACACACAGACAGAGAAAGACATGCGCATTCCGGCCATGAACCCGGATGGAGAGGAACCACGGGAATCGGTTCAGGCAATGGGGCATAATGCTGCGCCGGTGCCGTCTCCGGTTGGAGGCGTTTCGTCAGAACCTGCGGTACTTCGCCATGGCAAGCGCCATCTGGACGGCGCCCTCGATGGTATGCGCGACCGGGACGCCGTTGATCTCGAAGCCCTCGATGAGCATCCGGTATTTTTCGTGCCTCGGCAAATATGCGATCATGGGCTTGCCTGCCTGTTTGCTGACGATGCTCAGCCTGGCGCCCAGATCCGAGGAGAGACCGGGAGCGTACGGCAGGAGGAGCATCATGAGGCATTCGATCTGATCGAATGTTCCGATCACCCGCGATGCCTCGACATAGTCGTCATCCGTGGAGGTG
The DNA here is from genome assembly GCA_018433775.1 of Deltaproteobacteria bacterium. Taxonomy (GTDB): domain Bacteria; phylum Desulfobacterota; class Desulfomonilia; order UBA1062; family UBA1062; genus Phosphitivorax. The sequence goes on along the minus strand of JAHDQN010000037.1, from coordinate 113,176 downwards.
CCGGTGAGATCCACCGGGTTGGTACAGGTGGCAATGGAGGCGATGGCGGGTTTCAGGCGCTTGCGGATCATGTCCTGCTCGGGCTGGGAGAATGCGGGTACCGTGAGCCCGTGCTCGAAGCAGAGGTCGGTGGCCAGCGCGCCGTGCCCGCCGCTGAGCGTGATGATGCTCACGTTGCCCTGTATGGGGGTCTGGTAGGCGCTCAGGGACTCACAGAAGTGCATGAGCTCTGAGGGGTTCCTGGCCTCCACGATGCCGTTCTGCGAGAGAACCTTGGAAAAAACCGTGTAGTCGCCCGCAAGCGATGCGGTATGGCTGGAAACAGCCTTGCTCCCTCCCGGGCTTTTGCCGGCCTTGAGCAGGACAACGGGCTTTTTGCACTCCTTTGCCTTGAGCAGGAACTCGCGCCCCTCATCCTCGCCGAACCCCTCGATATACAGGCAAATCACCCGGGTTTTTTCATCCTGCTCGAGATAATCCAGCAGGTCGGTCTCGCCGAGTACCGCCTTGTTCCCAATGCTGACGGCCAGGGACAGTCCCACCCCTTCGACGGAAAAGCCGATCATCTGGTCCACCAGCAGACCTCCGCTCTGGCTGATGATCGCCACGTTTCCCTGCTGTGGCACACTCATGCGCTCCGGGGCGAAGAAGAAGCTGTCGAAGTATGCCGGCGAATAAATGCCCAGACAGTTCGGACCGATAAAGGGGAAATCCGCGTCCCTGGCTATGGAAACGATCTGCTTCTGCAGTTCGGTGTTCCCGACCTCTGCAAAACCGCCCGAGATGATGGTCCCGGCCTTCACCCCGGCGGCGATGCAGTCTTCGAGGATCTTCGGGACAACGTCCGCACGGGCCGAGATGATGGCGAGATCAACCACCTCCGGGAGATCCCGAACGCTTGAATATGCGGCAACCCCTTTGAGCACCCCAGCCTTGGGGTTGACCGGGTAGGCTTCAACGGGATACCGGTAGAGGTTCTTGTAGAAGATGATATTGGAAGGATGCAGGTCATTATGCAGCGATACTCCGACAACGGCCAGCGATTGCGGTTCGAATAATGGTTTGAGATCCATGGCACCCCCTTGGACACTGGGTAGAGATACTATCATCAATAATAAGGACGCAGATAATTATTCCCAAGGGTGGAAAAGGGATCAAGATCGTCAATATAAAAAAGCCCCTCTGACGCCGGGCATGCCCCTGAACCGGCCGCTTCTTCTCCCGCTCTCGTGCCGCTGAACGTAAAAACGGGCCCTCCCGTTCAAGACCGGTCCGGGGGCAGCATGCAACGACCCGGGAACAACCTCGAAAGGCCGTCCCGGATTTCCCGGGCGCATCACCGCACAAAGGGCTCCACAAAATAGAGCTGTTTGTGGTGGTGCCCTTCAAAGGCCTTCTGCTCTTCCTCGGCCTCCAGTCTGGTCTTCCGGATGCATACGAGAAACTTCAGCCCGTTGTCGTCCTGCCGCCAGAGTGCCCATTGGCCGCCGCGATCATCCCGCACACCCTCCTGACCCTGTGTGCGGCTGTCGGGGTCAGGCGAGATTCCGTCCCTCCGGTGCATGTCCCGCCCTCCGGAGCCGGGGACGGACGAGGACGGGCCGATTTTCCCTCTGTTCTTCACCGGTGCACGCCGGATCCACAAAACGGGCAGGTCTTCGGGCATATCGTCACCGGAGCACCTCTTCCACGAGAATCTCGTAGATGGGGTAACTCGCGCCGATGCATTCCAGGATCGCCTCTTTCGAATACAGGTGGCCTTTGCCGATCCCGGGGCAGACCGCAGCCACTCCCTTCCATGCATAGAGAGAGCGCATGTTCTGGAACCAGAACGGAAAGGTCCGGCACTGCAGGGGCCGGACAGGGTAGATGGCGCAGCCGTTTTCGAAGAATATGCATCTGCCGTCATCGGCTTCCCTGATGGCATAACTCGTTTTCAGGCGATACAGGCACCTTTCCATGAACACCTGGCGGGGGATCTCCATGAAGCCGGAGATTTCGGTGATCTCCCGGTCGTTCACATAGACCACTCCGGGCTCTCCCGTGCAGCATGCTCCGCATCGCTGGCACTCGAACCTGATGCCGTGATCGAAGAAATACGGACGTGTTTTCATACTTTCCAGAAATGGATCCATCTTGTCTCCATGGGTGTCGCCTGTCTTGCCGCTGTTCCTTTAAAAAAGCCGCTCCTTCATGCCGGAAGCCCTGCAAACACATCAACATGAGAAGCAGCTTGCAGGGAACAAGGTCCGGGCTTTCGTTATCCCCCCGGCAAGGCGGCACGATAAGGCGATTTTTAAGGGCACCGGACGGCTGGTGAAACGATATCACACCCACTGAAAAAAAACAAAAAAAGACTTGCCATTTATGGCTAATTTTTATACCACCCTTGCAGGATAGCAAGAAAGGAGAGCAACAATGGCATATATCATTACTGATGAATGTATTTGCTGTGGATCGTGCATCGACGAGTGCCCTGTGGAAGCCATCAGTGAGGGTGATGACAAGTATTCCATCGACCCTGAGCTCTGCACGGATTGTGGGGCATGTGCCGATGCTTGCCCGACGGATGCCATAGAATCCGGTGAATAAGGTACGAGACAGAAAATTCACGAGACCTCGACAGTGTTCTCGGCTGTCTTAACCGAAGTGTCATCTTTTTAAATGAATCCGGAGAATGCCGCCGCCCTTTGGAGGGAAGCCGGTGTTCTCCGGAGATCTATTCTCTGTACCTCTTCAGCCCCGCCCCCTGTTTCCCCTTTTGGACCGCTTCTGCCGGTTGACACGACGGAGACGCCCATGACGTGAAGCCCCCGATCAATGGTATGGGCCTTAAGGGGAAGTCTTGGACCCCTTCCTGTAACAGGTGTTAAAAGAGAATAGATCCATCCTTCGCGCCCTTGAGAATCGAACGCGAAGGAGGATTGAGACAGCAAAGATATGAATTGACTCCGTCCAAACGGCGAACGGCACTCTGCGGTGTTCTTCAGACTTCCGGGGGGATATGGTGTTTGATTACTGCTCCTCTTCCTTGCCTGAGAGCTTCGACCTCAGCACATTTGAAAGGGAAAAGGTGACAACGGTCCTGGGGGAGATCACGATCTCCTCCGCTGTCTTGGGGTTGCGCCCCCGGCGTGCGGTCTTTTCTCTGACCTTCCACTTGCCGAAACCGGAGATACTCACGGGCTCCTTCTTTTCCAGGGTTTCTTTTATGATCTCGATGAAGGTCTCGACTCCGTCACTGGCTTCTTTCCGGGAAAGTCCTGTGTTGAGTACGATTTCATCAATAATTCCGCTCTTGGTTAACGTGGCCATACTTTCCTCCTTTCATGTGCCTGGAATTCGTATAACTATATAAATTTATTAATCGCTTAACAGGAAGAAGTCAATAGCCTATTGGATTATATGATTCTTTTATGGTTCTGTGGATGCCGAAGTCCCGCGCCATGATTACACGCATTCCCGATATGTTCAGGATTCTGAAATCATGGTTTATCCCATAAGTGAATGAAAATATGTGTATTTTGTCTGAAGCCTCCTCTTCGGAGAGCGGCTCGACCGATACCTTCCACCCCTGGGACCGGAAGTAGGGCACGACCTTTTTCAGGTCCTGCCAGGTGAAGCATTCACTCCAGTAGTCCTCATGAGACACACCGGTCTGGTGCGGGTTCTCTTTGATGATCTCATATCGTCCGATGCCGGGTAGAAAGGTATAAACATTATATTTTCTCATACTCCAGGCTATCGTCATTTCCCCTTTTTGTCTTTAATATATAGATAACACGCCGGAACGGGGAAGCAAGGGCACAGACCCGCTCAATACACGAAAATTCTTCATTAATGAGACGGACGGGGACCGGAGAGGGGAGTTATCGGGAAAACGTCCGGAGAGCATCCCCGACGTGCGCGATGGGGACGAGGTCCATCCCGTTCACGGAGCTCAAAGATCCGCTGTTGGAAGCGGGAATGAGCGCGCGGGTGAACCCGGTTCTAAGGGCCTCGCGGAGCCGGAACTCCATGTGGTTCACCGGTCTGAGCTCCCCGCCCAGGCCGATCTCGCCCACACAGACCGTTCCCCTTTGAAGAGGTTTGTCCAGTGCACTCGACGCGATGGCCATGACGACCGCCAGATCTACGGCGGGCTCGGCCACCCGCATGCCGCCGGCAATGTTGACGACCACGTCCGAGTGGGAGAGCACCACGCCCGCCCGCTTTTCCAGGACTGCGAGCAGGACCGACAGCCGCGACTGATCGGAGCCGATGGAGATGCGCTTGGGCATGCTGAAGCTCGTCCTGCTCACCAGCGACTGCACCTCCACCACGAACGCCCTGCTCCCCTCAACCGTTGCCATGACCGCGCTGCCCGGCACGTCGCCTCCGAGCCCGTTGATAAAGATCGACGACGGGTCGCTCACCTCGACGAGCCCGGTCGATTTCATCTCGAACACGCCGATCTCTCCGGAGGTGCCGAACCGGTTCTTCACGGCCCTCAAGATCCGGTAGACACCGGAGGCATCGCCTTCGAAATACAGCACCGTGTCCACCATGTGCTCGAGCATCTTGGGCCCCGCGATCCAGCCTTCCTTGGTGACGTGTCCCACCACGAAGACCACGGTGTTCATTCCCTTGGCGATCTCCATGAACATGCCGGCGCCCTCGCGTATCTGCGACACGCTGCCCGGCGGGGCGTCGATCTGCGAGGAGAACACCGACTGGATGGAGTCGATGATCACGATATCAGGCCCCAACGCCGCGATCTGCCGCCGGATCTCCTCGAGCACCACCTCGGGATAGACGAGAATGTCGTCAGAGACGATTCCCAGCCGGTCGCTTCTGAGCTTGAGCTGGATCGCGGACTCCTCCCCGCTCACGTAGAGGATGCGCATCCCAGAGACGGCGAGGCTGTTGGCCATCTGGAGCATGATGGTGGATTTTCCTATCCCCGGATCGCCCCCGATCAGCACCAGGGACCCTTCCACGATCCCGCCGCCCAGCACGCGGTCGAGTTCGGTCATGCCGCACTTCTTGCGCATGAAGGGAGACGAGGCGACCGCTCCGAGCGGGATGGGCTCGTTGTTTCCGGGCTTGACCGCCCGAACCGCCCTGGTCTCCTGGACGACGTCCTCGACCAGGGTGTTCCACTCGCTGCACTGGCTGCACTTCCCCATCCACTGGGAATGAACCTGTCCGCAGGAAGAGCAGCGATAGATCCGTCTCTGCTTCGCCATTACTGCTGCGTCACCCTGAGCACTTCCTCGATCGTGGTCATGCCGTCCTCGACCTTCCGGGCCCCGTCCTGCCTCAGGGTGTGGAGCCCCTCACCCACGGCCACCTGCTTGATGACGTTGGAGTCGGATGACTTGAGCACGGTGCCCCTGATGGCGTCGCTCATGAACAGAATCTCGTAAATGCCGGTCCTGCCCTTGTACCCCGTGCCGATGCACTCGCTGCAGCCAGCCCCGCGATGGAGGTAGCCCTCCTTGTCGAGCATTTGCTTGGAAAGGCCGATCTCAAGCAGGCTCTCGTCTTCAGGGAAATACTCCTGCTTGCACGCCGGGCAGATCTTGCGGACGAGCCTCTGGGCGAGGATCGCGTTGACGGACGAGGTCACGAGGAAGGGCTCGATGCCCATGTCGATGAGCCTGGTCACCGCGCTGGCGGAGTCGTTGGTGTGCAGGGTGGAGAAGACGAGATGGCCGGTCAGGGCCGCCTGGATGGCGATCTCCGCGGTCTCCAGGTCCCGGATCTCTCCCACGAGGATCACGTCCGGGTCCTGCCTCACGATGGAGCGCAGGCCCGAGGCGAAGGTGAGGCCCACCTTGGTGTTCACCGGGATCTGTCCGATGCCCTTGAGCTGGTACTCGATCGGGTCTTCAATGGTGAGGATGTTCTTGTCAGGCGAGTTGATACGGCTCAGCATGGAGTAGAGGCTGGTGGTCTTTCCGGAACCGGTCGGCCCGGTGACCAGGATGATGCCGTGCTCCTGCTTGATGAGCCGCTCGATCCTCTCCAGGTCGTCCGGATAGAACCCGAGCTCCTCCAGGCCGTAGAGCACGCTCGATTTGTCGAGGATACGCATGACCACCCGCTCGCCGTTGACGGTCGGAACGGTCGAGATTCGCAGGTCGACCGAGTGGTCGCCCAGCTTGATGCCGATTCTGCCGTCCTGGGGCAACCGCTTCTCGGCGATGTTCAGCGAGGCCATGACCTTGATGCGGGAAACCACGGCCGAGTGCACCCGCTTGGGCAGCGTGAGCACGTCGTGGAGAATGCCGTCGATGCGGTAGCGCACCTTGACGTCGGTCTGGTAGGGCTCCACGTGAATATCCGACGCCCGCTCGCGAAAGGCCTGGACCATGACCCGGTTGACCATCCGGATGATGGGCGCCTCGGTCTCCATCACGGTGATGTCCTGGATGCTCTCGAGGTCCTTGAGGATCTCGTCGTCCTCGTCCTCGATATCCTCCATGATGTCTTCGGCGTTTTCCTCCTTCATCTCCACGAGGCGGTTGATGGCCTGGAGAATCTCCTGCTTGGGCGCCAGCACCCGGGTGATCTCACGGATGTTGAGGATCTTGGCGATGTCGAACAGGGGCTCCTGGTCGGTCGGATCGTTCACGGCCACTTCCATCATGTCTGCATGGAGCTTGACCGGCACCATGGTGTACTTTCGCAGGAAGGTGATGGGAAGCACGTCCACGATGGAAGGGTCCACCTCGATCTCTTCGATCTTGTTCATGAGCGGGATATTCCAGAGCCGGGCAAGCGCCTGCAGGAGGTCGTGGTCGCTTAAGACCCCGGCCGAGAGCAGGGCGTCGTGGAGCGGCAGGGCCTTTTCCCTCTGCACGCTCTTGGCCTTGTCCAGACCGGAGTCATCGACGAGCTGCATCTCGACGAGAACCTGCTCAAGGCTTTGGATCTTCATTCTTTTTGCCCTTTTCCCCGGCGTCTTTCTCCCTGTTTATCTCCCCGTACTTTTCGCGATAGAGACCCTCGGCCTTCTGCTCGGTGTCGATGATCTGGGGGGTGAGGAAGATGTAGAGGTTGGTCTTCTCGTATTTCTTTGACCTTGATTTGAAGAGATGGCCCAGGATGGGGATCCTGCCCAGCAGCGGAACCCGGGTTTCACCGAAGGTCACGGAGTCGCCGATGAGGCCGCCGATGACCATGGTGGCCCCGTCCTTGACCGTTACCGTGGTCTTTGCCGATCGCTTCAGCGTGGTCGGGGCGAACTCGTCCGCGCCCTGCCCAGCCACCAGGCTGGTGTTTTCCTGGAACAGCTCGAGCCGAATCCAGCCCTGCTGGTTGATCTGCGGGGTGAACCTGAGCATCACGCCGACATCCCGGTAGTCGTAGGTCCGGATGGTCCGGTCGATGTTCGTGGTGTCCGTGTCCTCGCGGGTGACATAGGGCACGTTGGCGCCCACCGTGATCTCGGCCTCCTTGTTGTCCAGGGTGATGATCTGGGGGGTCGAGAGGATGTTGACGTCCGTGTCCTGGGCCATGGCATTGATGAACGAGGCCATGTTCGGGAAGGTGACCTCGGTGCCGCCCCGGTTGATCGTGATGGCATCCCCGACCACGCCGAACAGCGCGCCCGTGGGGAGATCGCCCAGGTTGGTGATGAAATTGGTCCCGGTTCTGCCGAACACGCCGCCGGTGCGCTCACCGCCGTCATAGGTGAAGTCTTCAAACGCCGACCACTCCACGCCCACCTTGAAGTCATGGTTGGTGTTGACCTCCATGATCATGGCCTTCACGTAGACCTGTTTGCGCGGGATATCGAGGTATTTGATCGTCTCCAGAATGCTCTGGTAGGCGTCAGGGTCTGCATAGATGATCAGGGAGTTGGTTTCCGTGTCGTAGGATATTTTGAAATCCTTGTCCTGAGACGAGCCGTATCCCCCTCTGGTGCCGGCCGCCCCTTCCGCGGGAGCTGCCGTTGTTTTTTCCGGCGCAGGCATATCAGTCAGCACCTTGGCCATATCCTCGGCGTTGCCGTACTGCAGGTAATAGACGTGGATGTCTTCCTTCCCCGTGGGGGTGGGGATATCGAGCTCCTTGATCAGTATCGCGATCTCCGCCATGTCCACAGCAGACGCCAGCACGATGAGTGAGTTGGTCCGCTCGTAGGGGATGATCCTTGCAGCACCCCGTTGCGAAACGGCTGTCTGGGTCCTGGATCTCCTGATGCGCTGCACCCGGTCGGCCCGGTCCTCTGAGAGAATGTCTCCCAGCTTTGCGCTCAGGTCGGCCGCAGAGGCGTAGGTGAGCGGGAAGATCCGGAACTCTTCCCCGAACCCGGACTTGTCGATGATATCGAGGATCTCGGTGATTTTCTTGATATTGGAGCGCGTGTCCGTGATGATGAGCACGTTGCTCTGGGGATAGGCCAGCAGCTGCGAGCTGCCCCTGGTCATGAGCGGGGTGAAGAGGGCCTTCATGTCATTGGCATCCACGTGCTTGAGCTGGATGATCTGGGTGATCAGGATATCCTCACGCTTCTTCGGCGAGTCCGTCACCGTGTCAAGGCTCCGGGTGATGGCGTCGGCGGCCCTGACGATCTTGGTCACCTCTCCGTTGGTGACCGTACCGAAACCGTTTACCTCCAGCACGCTCAAGAAAACCTGATATGCCTCGTCCAGAGACATCTTGCGGGGCGATATGACCGTGACCTTGCCGGAGACCTTGTCGTCGAGGATGAAGTTCTTACCCGTAATGTCGGCGATGAACTTGATGAAAACCTTGATGTCCACGCCGTCGAAATCCATGGTGACGTACTGTTTGCCGTCCTGCGCGGCTTCGCCTGTCCCGGCTGTTCCGGTATTCCCCTGCGGTCCGGTCTTCGCGGACGCAGGCGGTGAGGCGGGCGGCCGGCCGGCATTACCCGGACGGATCACCTCGGTCCGATTCTGCACAGGAGGCGGCGGCGAAATCGCTTCCCCGGCGTCTTCACTTTCGGTTCCGATTACCGGGGCCGGCTTCTGCGGCACGGGGGCGGCCGGTGCCTGAATTCCGGGCCTGTTGTTCTCTCCCTCGGGCTGCCCGGTGACCTGTCCCTGCATCAGCCTCGCTCCCCACCCCCCGGAAGTGCCGAGCATGAGAAAAAGTATGGTGATGACCAGAATGTTTCGAGTTCTCATTCTTCCCCCTTGTGTGCTACTACTGCGCACCCACGATTTCATCAAAATCCGCCGTACCTTCCAGAATCAGCAGGTCGGGGTCCCGGGCGGCCCAGTCCCGGGCCTCCGGATGCATGGTGCACGCGGTTTTCAGATATGAAAGGGCCTGGCTTTCGTCACCCAGCCGCGCATAAGCGCACGCCAGGTTGTACACGGGTTCCACGGACCCCCCGGACAGGGATTTCGCCTGCCGGAAATAGTTGACGGCCTTTTCCGGCTCACCTTTGGCAAGCATGACGATCCCGATATTGTTCAAGAGCCGGGGGTCCCTTCTGTTGAACCGCATCGCCTGTGTGTAAACAGCCAGCGCCTTGTCGTATTCCTGTGCCTCGTAGTGCTGTTCTCCCTTACTGATATAATCCTCCACGTCATCCGGTACGGCGGATCCGGTCCGGGGCGCCGCCGCCGCTGCCGGCGGCATCTTGCCATCATCTTTGGACCCGGACCTCCGTTCGTCCGGCCGGGTTGCCGGGATGTCTCTGTTCCCGCCTTCCTCCTGGTTTCCGGCATGTGCCTGTTCCTTGCCGGGCGGATCGTCTCCCCATTCGATGAATATGACCGCCGTGACGGCCCCGATGACGCACACAAGGCAGAGCGACAGCGCCGTAATGAGCATCCATCGTCTCGCGTGCCCGGGGGGCGCCCCGGCGCCGGGGGATGGAAAAAGACGCGTATGCCTTTCCGCCTGTATCCTTTTGAGGGCATCGTAAATGGAGCTCATTGCATCCCTTTTTCAACCATATCAAAAAGTACGAGTGTCTCTTCTCCCGCCACCCCGTCTCGCTTCAGACCGAAATCCTCCTGCATCCGTTCGACGACGGCGGCAGTGGTGATGTCGTAGAAACCGTCCTGCTGCACGGGATACCCCATCGCGGCCAGGATCTGCTGCATTCTCTCTATGTCGTAGCCGGAATCGCCCCTGGTGTAGAACGCATCGTCCGGCCCCTTTGCATAGGTGAGGAGGATGTTCCACTTGTACAGGGTCTTGAATTCCCCCATGGGTATTTCGACCAGTGCCCGGTTCCTGCCGAGCACCCGCACGAAGTCGTCAGTTGCGTATACCAGAACCACATACCCCTTATCAACCGATGCGATCGACGGCCTGGTGATGAACTTCAGGCGCCCGGGCTCGGGATGGAGGTTGAGCGTCTCGGGTCCGGTCAGGCCGTCCTTGACGGTGGTGAGTATCTCCAGGGCACCCACGTAATCAGGTATCACGTACTGATCGGGCGACAGCGGTATGATCTCCTCGCCGTCATCTGCCTTTGGGACCTCGTGATCCGTAGCAACGATGGTCGGGGCCATGTACTCCGACACCTCGGAGAATATGCTCGGCCAGACCACTGCCATGACCGCCACGACAGCCGTGACCACGCACACCGGGACGAACAGGGCCCTGCGGTCTTCCGGTTCCCCGTAATTGCCCTTGAGCTCCTCCCGGGCCTCGGCAGCGATCGCCCGGGTGACCCTCCTCCTGCCTTTGAGGTATGCGATCAGGAGAGACCGCTCGGCGATGGCGTTCACCCTCCGGGGAAGCCCCTGGGAATACCGGTGGATCAGCCTCTGTGCACCCAGAGTGAAGACAGCGCTCTTCTCCGTACCTGCGACCTCCAGACGGTGCCTGAGGTAGTAACTGGTCTCACGGCGGCTCAGGGGCCACAGGTGGTACCGCAGGACGATGCGGTCGTTTATCTGTCTCAAACCCGGCGACCTGAGCATCTGCGCCAGCTCGGGCTGGCCGATCATGACGATCTGCAGGAGCTTTTCTTTCTCGGTCTCCAGGTTGGAGAGCAGACGGATCTGTTCCAGAACGTCAGGCGTGAGGTTCTGGCACTCGTCGATGATCAGCACCGCATTCTCCCCCTGGATGAATACCTGGATGAGAAAATCATAGAGCTGGTCCAGCAGCTCCTTGCGTGAGGTCGAGGAAGACCTGATGCCGAAGTCCTGATTGATGGCCTGCAGCAGCTCCACATCGGACAATGAGGGGTTCAGTATCAGGGCGGTCCGGGTCTTGCCGAAGAGCGAGGCCAGCAGGCTTCGGCATAGGGTGGTCTTGCCGGTGCCCACCTCTCCGGTGATCAGCACGAAGCCCTTGCGCTGATCGATTCCGTACTGCAGGTGGGACAGCGCCTCTTTGTGCACCTCCGAAAGAAAGAGAAACTTCGGGTCGGGCGTGAGATTGAAAGGGTTTTCTGAAAGCCCGAAAAAATCCTCAAACATGGCTGCTATCCATTCACCACCTCCATGACGTGCACCGGCGGGCAAGTCCCCCTACCGAAGCGGCACGGTCACCGTGGTCGGTTCCCCGTTCCTCTCCAGCTCCACCTGGACGCTGGACTCGTTCTGGAACTGCTGGTACGCCTTGAAGGCATCCTCCGGTGTGCGGATGGAAATCCCGTTCACGGAACGGATGACATCCCCGGACCTGACCCCGAGCTCATAGATCATGGCGTCGTTACTCAGGTTGCTCACCCTGAATCCGTAGGGCTCGCCGCCTTTGAAATACGGGACTACCCGGGCCTTTCCGATATACTCGTCCAGATTCTTCATGACGTTGGTCAACCCGGAGCTCTCCGCGGGCTCAGGGAGCCCTCTGCTCGGCCTGCCCGTCCGCGACGCAGCCGCAGCGGCGACCGGTGCTTTTGCCTTGGTCTCCACGTCCTCGATGACCAGCATCTGCTCCTGTCCTCCGACGTCCACGATAACCTTGTTGCGGTAGATCGCCAGGAGTATGGCTCCCTTGATCTCGTCGCCGATCTTGTAGCTCTTCTGTTCTTTGCGGTCTTCGATTATGGCCCGGGCGATCTCCTTCGGCCCTGCGATGGTTCCCTTCAGGGCCAGCCCCATTTCCGCGATGGGCCGGACGACATCCTCTTCGGGCTCCTGCTGCAACGATGCCGGGGTGCTTTTGGAAACCTTCAGGAGATCCCTTTCCGAGATGATATTGTATGCAGCCTTGGTCTGTGTGTCCGACTGGCGGTGAGACTCCTGGACAGTGCGCGTCTGAGCGGGGCTGGGATAACTGTAGAGAAAATACCCGACCGTGTTGACGATGATGCCCGCGCCCACCCACGCAAAGAGGGTAAGCGCCAGTATCCGGGCGACCAATGACAAGTGTTTTATCATACCCTTGACCGGCATATCACCCCGCGGCCCGGAAATCAGGCCCGCCACCTCTGCCTGAAGGCATGCAAGCTCCTTCCTGGTTAAAACACCTTTCCACTCCGTCGCCCGCCGTGTTCGGCACCACTCGGGAGTGAACCATTCTTATCCTCTTTCCCACAGAACATCACACCTTGTCAAATCCATGGAACATCATGCTGAAGCTCCCCCTTCCGCGGGTAAGCGACCTCAGAGCCGTGGAGTAGCCGAATGTCCTGGAGAGGGGGACCAGGGCCTTTACCTGGTGATACTTGCCTTTGATTACCACCCCCTCGATGCCCGCTCTGCGCGAGCTCAGGTCGCCCACCACGTCGCCGACGTACTCTTCCGGGGAGAGCACATCGATATCCATGACAGGCTCCATCTTGACGACTCCGGCCTTGACCATGGCCTCCTGTGCGGCCATCTGGGTCGCTATCTTCAGCCCCTGGGGGGTGGTCTTCTCGTTGACCACCGCCCTCTCCACCGTTGCCTGGATATCCACGGCCTCATACCCGAAGACAGGATCGGCCAGACAGGCCTCTTTCAGCCCGGCGAATACCTGATCATTCATCTCTTGGGGGATGTCCTGCTCGAAGACAAAGGTGTTGCCCTGCCCCCGCTTGTTGGGACTTACCGAGACCTCCACGTGCCCCGAGTGCTCGGTCTCGCCGATCTTCTTTTCGAAGACCTTCTCTTCCCGCGCCGGCTGCTCGATGGTGGAGCAGTAGAGCACCTGCGGTTTGCCCACATTGATGTCGACGCCGAAGGCGGATTTAAACCGTTCCACCGTGATCTCCAGGTGCAGCTCTCCCATCCCGGCGAGGATCACCTGGCCGGTGTCCGGATCTTCGCTCACCTTGATGGTGGGGTCCTCCTCCATAATCTTCTGCATGCCCTGCTCGAGCTTCGATGCGGCGTCCGAGCTCTTCGGCTCGATAGCCACCGATATCACGGGCTTGAGGACCATGATGGGCTCGAGGACCAGGGATTCCTCCTGGGATGAGATGGTGTCACCGGTCACCGAGCTCTTCAGGCCCACGACCGCCACGATATCTCCGGCGATCGCCCTGTCGATCCGCTGCTTTGCGTGGGAGTGCATCTCGAAGAGCCGGGCGATCTTCTCCTTCGTGCCGCGGGTGGTATTGTATACGTCCTCGCCCACGCGCAGGGTCCCGGAATAGAGCCTCAGGTAGACCATCCTCCTGCCCTCGTCCATGTACACCTTGAACACGTATCCCAGCAGGGGGCCGTCGGTGGTTATCTCCACGGGCACTTCCCTTCCGGTGTCCTTTTCATGGGCGATCATGGGCTTGACTTCATGGGGCGACGGGAGATAGTCGATGATGGCGTTGATCAGCGGCTGAATCCCCTTGTTCCTCAGGGCCGACCCGCAGAGTACCGGCACGGCCTTGTTGTCGAGGGTGACGCTCCGGACGGTTTCTTTGATCCTCTTCTCGTCCGGGGCTTCTCCCGCCAGGTATTGCTCCATGATCTCGTCATCGTAGTCTGCGAGAGATTCGAGCAAAGAGTCCCGTGCCGCGCCCGCCTCTTCCAGCGTGTCTTCGGGAACGGGAAGAACCTGAAAAGTCGCACCCAGGCTGTCCTCATCCCAGACGAGAAGCCGCCACTCGATGAGATCCACCACGCCCCTGAAGACATCGCCTTCGAAATAGGGAATCTGGAGCAGAAGGGTCTTGACCTCGAGCCGTTCGTTCATCTGCCTGACCACGGAATCGAAGTCCGCCCCCAGCCGGTCGAGCTTGTTGATAAAGGCAACGGTGGGCACCCGGTACCTCCGGCACTGCTGCCACACCGTTTCGGTCTGGGCCTGGACCCCTCCCACCGCGCACAGGATCATCACCGCACCGTCCAGGACCCGCAACGATCGTTCCACCTCGATGGTAAAATCCACGTGCCCCGGGGTGTCGATGACATGGATCACGTGATCGTTCCATGCGCAGGTGGTCACCGCAGAGGTGATGGTGATACCCCTTTCCTGCTCCTGTGGCATCCAGTCCATGGTCGCCTGGCCGTCATGGACCTCGCCCATGCGGTGAATCTTGCCCGCATAGTAGAGCACGCGCTCGGTCACCGTGGTCTTGCCTGCATCGATGTGGGCGACAAAGCCCATGTTCCGGACTCGTGAAAGCTTTTTTCCGTTCATGATATCATTCCCGCATTCCTGATTTATAGCAGAACATCATACACAAAGGTCAACCTCGTATACATACTCCATTTTTCGTCCCAGGAAAACCTCTCCCAGCTCGATGAACCTCTCCGAGACATCTGAGAGATAGTAGACCACCGACCGTGCGCCGCCCGCGGGTAAGGATGTCCCGTGAATCCCGGCAACGACGCGGGCCGTCGACACGGCGGAGTCCACGATGCGCACGCCCTCCCCCGCCACCCTGCGGAGAACCTGCTTGAGCAGCGGATAATGGGTGCACCCGAGCAGAAGGGTATCGATGCCCTGATGCAGGAGCTCATCGAGATACCGGTGAGCCACCTGCTCGGTTATCGCGTCGTCGCACCACCCCTCTTCCACCAGGGGAACAAAAAGCGGGCAGGCCCGTGAATGGATCCGCACTCCGGGCGCGAGGGCGCGGAGCGCGATCTCATAGGACCCGCTCCTGATGGTGGAAGGGGTTCCGATCACCCCGATGCTCTTCCCGCCGGCATCGATCGCGGCCCTGGAGCCGGAGTCCACCACCCCGATCACCGGAATGTTCAGAGCCTCTTCCAGTGCGGGCAGGGCATGCGAGCTGGCGGTGTTGCAGGCCACGACCAGCATGTCGATGTTCTTTGAGGCGAGGAACTGTCCGCACTGAAGGCTGTAACGGATGATGGTCCGGGGTGATTTCGTCCCATAGGGCAGGCGAGCACAATCGCCCAGGTACACCACATCGGAATCGGGCAGAAGCGAGAGGATCTCCTTGAGCACGGTGATTCCCCCGATGCCTGAGTCGAATATACCGATTCTGTTTCTGTCTTTTTCCATGATTTCCCCGGTCGGATCATTCCATCAATAAATATTCCATCCCTGTCTATGTCTTTTGGGATACGGTGTCAAGCAGAGAGGGACGAGCCGGATCAGCCCCGCGTCAGGGTTCCGCCCCGGGGAATAGGGTAAGTGGTGGATTCCCGGATTTAAAAAAAGCAGCGGCAGCCAATGGTATGGATCTCTGAATGGCGCGCTCTTCGATTCTGCCTCAATCCGCACAATTGAAGGGAAATGTGACCTCACCTTAAAAAAAAGTCCTCCGGGAAGGGGAATTCAAGGGTACCGGTTGGAATGCCGGGGACTTGAGTGGTACCGAACCATACGGCAGCTCTTTAGCGGGGCATTGGTTGTAACCGATGCCCCGCGGGCACAGATCGCTCGCGATGGGACCGGGTCTATCCTTCTGCAGCGCCAGCCTTTAAAAAAGACCTCTGACCCGGATCAGTCGATCCTGGTCCCTGCATCAGGGCCGGGACGGCTGGTGTAGATCTCTTTGATCTTGAAAACGATCGCCCCTTTGGACTTCATTGGGGCATGTATTTTCCGGGCCATCTCCTCGATCCATGCCGCTGTTTCCTCGAATATCCTGCCCGAGGTCTCGATGGAGACCATGCCCTTGATCTGGTATGACTCGGCTGTCCCGGCGTCCCAGAAAGTGAGGGAGGCCTGCGGGTTCTCATTGAGATTGGCGAGGGTTTTCCGGAAATACTGATCTGAAATCAGGATCGTCTCGTCATCGAGTACCTTTTTCGCGCCGATGGGGACGACATTTGGCTCCCCTTGTGCGGATGCGGTCGCCAAAGCGACTATGGACTGACTTTCAAACAGGGTGCGAACCTTCTCGTTCATTCTGGCCATATGTGTTCTCCATTTCTGCATGTTCTCTGATGTTTTCTACATACGAGTACTGTCTTTTCCTAAAGGAGTATCGGATAAATAGCAAACGAAAAACCAGGATGAAAGTGAGTCAGCGAGGGCCGAAGCCCCAAGACCCTTTTTCAATGACCGCAAGACAGCTCTTTCGCTCTCCCCATAGAAATCCGTTTCGCTGCCGCGTACAGATATGATATGGGAATTCCCTGTCAAATAGCCCTGCAGGAGGAGGATGAACATGGAACACCGGATCGGCGTTATAGGCCTTGGCTATGTCGGGCTGCCTCTGGCCGTGGAGTTCGGGAAAAAATATCCCACCATCGGGTTCGATATCAACGAAACGAGGATCAACGAGCTGAGATCATCGTTCGACCGGACGCACGAGATGGACCGGGAAGAGCTGGATCGAGCACAATTCCTGACCTGCACGACCGAGGAGAACGAGCTCAAGGCATGCAACACCTACATCGTCACGGTCCCTACCCCCATCGACATCTTCAACCGGCCGGACATCACCCTGCTCCTCAAGGCGAGCGAGACCGTGGGCAGGGTGATATCTCAAGGGGATATCGTGATCTATGAGTCCACCGTGTATCCCGGGGCAACCGAGGAAGATTGCGTGCCGGTCATCGAACGGGTGTCCGGGCTTATCTATAATCAGGATTTCTTCTGCGGGTACAGCCCTGAGCGCATCAATCCCGGAGACAAAAAGCACCGGCTCCCCACCATCAGGAAGGTGACCTCGGGCTCGACCCCGGAAATCGCCGAGACCGTGGACGCACTCTATGCGTCAATCGTCGAGGCCGGGACCCACCGCGCCCCTTCCATTCGGGTGGCGGAAGCGGCAAAGGTAATCGAGAACGCCCAGCGGGACATCAACATAGCCTTCATCAACGAGCTCTCCATGATCTTCGCGCGCATGGGCATCCGGACCAGGGACGTTCTCGAGGCCGCGCGCACCAAGTGGAACTTCCTGAGCTTCGAGCCCGGATTGGTGGGCGGACACTGCATCGGGGTCGACCCCTACTACCTCACCCACAAGGCCGAGAGCATGGGCTACATTCCGCAGATCATCCTTGCCGGCAGGCGGCTGAACGACGGTATGGGAAGATACGTGGCGACCCAGCTCATCAAGATGATGGTGAAACAGGCCCACCGGATCACGGACTCCAACGTGCTGGTCATGGGCATCACCTTCAAGGAAAACTGCCCGGATATCAGAAATTCCAAGGTCATCGACATCATCCGCCAGCTCCAGGACTTTGCCTGCAATATCGATGTCTTCGATCCCTTTGCCGACCCGGGAGAGGTGAAGCACGAATACGGACTCGATATCATCACTTCGGAGGCGGGCCTCAAGCCTCAGTACGAAGGGATCATGGTCGCCGTGTCGCATGACGAGTTCAGGCTGCTCGACATCAACAGGTACAAGGCGCCTGGTTGTGTGGTCTACGACGTGAAGAGCCTCTACGGAGACTCGGATGAGTATCTGTAGCCTCCGCATGACTGCCCGGCCCTTTTAAGGCTCTGGATTTACAATCCGTCGGCCCGAGGGTATAATGACATAAGAAGCAAACAATACGAGGAGAAAATACACTATCATGAGCACTCTCTGGGCTCCCTGGCGCAGCGAATACATTACCACGCCGAAAGATCCCTCGTGCGTTTTCTGTACTGCCCCGCATAACAATGACCCGCTCATTCTCAAGGAAGGCGAGAGCTGCTTTGCCATCATGAACCGGTTCCCCTATGCGACCGGTCACTGCCTGGTGGCACCATACCGCCACGAAGGGGACATCGTCGAGATCAGCGAAGAGGAACTCCGCGATATCACCTCCCTGATAAAGGAAATCGTTGCCGCCATACGCAAGGCCATGAACCCCGACGGTTTCAACGTGGGGAGCAACATCGGATCGATGGCCGGAGCAGGCATCGCCGATCACTTTCATGTTCACATCGTGCCCCGCTGGGCGGGAGACACCAATTTCATGCCCGTGATCACCGATACACACGTCATCTCGGAACACATCATGAAAACACGCGGCAAGATAGCAGAGATGCTGGGTGGGGCGGAATAGTTCATGAAAGACCGCGGGCGTGCCCGTCCATGTCCGGAAAGGATCCCTTCCTGGGCCAAGAAGAACAAGCGGCTGAAGGATCTGCACCTCACCAAGGCCGGCCTGCGGGCCTCAGGCCTTGCATCGGTCTGTGAGGAAGCCCGCTGCCCCAATATCGCCGAGTGCTTCGCCAGGCCGACGGCCACATTTCTCATCCTGGGCGATACCTGCACCCGGGGGTGCCGGTTCTGCTCAATCCGGAAAGACGCACCCGCCCCGCCCGACCCCCGCGAGGCAGAGCGCGTGGCGCAGGCCGCTGCCGCCATGGGCCTGAACCACGTGGTGATCACCTCCGTAACCCGGGACGATCTCCCGGACCAGGGGGCAGGTGCGTTTGCGGACACAATCAGGGCAGTTCGAAAGCTCCTGCCGGGCTCCACCGTAGAGGTGCTCACCCCGGACTTCTCAGGGAAGACGGATCTCATCGAAATGGTGCTCCTGGAAAGACCGGATGTGTTCAACCACAATGTGGAGACCGTGGGCAGGCTCTACGGAGCGGTAAGGCCGCAGGCCAGCCTGGAGACGAGCCTCGAGGTTCTCCGCACGGCCCGGGGATTTCCCGCGGATATCGTGGTGAAATCGGGTTTCATGCTGGGCCTGGGAGAGAACGAAGAGGAAGTGACAGAGCTCCTCCAGGCTTTGAGCCGTTCGGGGTGCGAGGTCGTCACCATGGGGCAGTACCTTCAGCCCACGGCTACACAGGTGCCGGTCTCCCGATACTGGTCTCCGAAGGATTTCGAGCGATTCTCAAATATTGCGAAAAGCACCGGCATACGATATGTTATATCCGGACCGCTGGTCAGAAGTTCGTACCATGCTAAAGAGGTTCTGGAAGAGGTCAGGCGCGATCGCGGCGTCGCGGGTAAGGATGGAAAGATCCCCTGAAAAAGGGGCCGCGGCGAAAGGCCGCCTCCGCTGGATACCCCCAGCCGCACGATCCCGCCCGCCTGTTTCATAAAAAGAGCATCAGACACGATGTACAGCACAAGGAGAGCACATGAACAGCATTAAAATCGGATTGATCGGTCTTGGCACCATCGGTACGGGCGTAGCGAAAACCCTCCTGGAGAACACCGCCCTTCTTGACGAGCGCCTCGGCTTTTCCCTCGATCTGGCGGCCATTGCCGATATCGACATCACCACCGACCGCGGCGTCTCAATTCCCCGGGACCTGCTCACCACCGATGCGTATGCACTCATCAACAATCCCGATATCGATATCGTGGTGGAGCTCATCGGCGGCATCGAGCCTGCGCGGACCTTTATCCTCGATGCGCTCAAGGCCGGCAAGCACGTAGTGACCGCCAACAAGGCGCTGCTCGCCTCGCGCGGCAAGGAGCTCTTCGATGCCGCCCAGACCTATGGCAAGGATCTGTACTACGAGGCGTCGGTCGGGGGCGGGGTTCCCATCATCAAGGCATTGCGGGAATCGCTCGTGGCGAACAACTTCATCTTCATTTACGGAATCCTCAACGGGACCTGCAACTTCATCCTCACCGAGATGAGCGAGAAGGGCTCGTCATTCGAAGATACCCTGAGGCAGGCCCAGGAGCTCGGATACGCAGAGGCCAACCCCTCAACCGATGTGGACGGCATCGACTCGTCCCACAAGCTCGCCATCATTACCAGCCTTGCCTACGGCGTGCCGCCCGATCTGTCCGGGGTCTATGTCGAGGGAATCGCAGACCTCGACAACCTCGACGTGGGCTATGCCCGCGAGCTCGGTTACAAGGTCAAGCTACTCGCGCTCGCGATCGACCGCGGAGACCGGGTCGAGGCGAGGGTTCATCCCACGCTCGTGCCCATGAACTACCTCCTCTCGAAGGTGGACGGCGTGTTCAACGCCTTTTACGTACGGGGTGACATCGTGGATTCCACGCTCTTCTACGGCAGGGGAGCGGGCATGATGCCGACCGCATCCGCGGTGGTGAGCGACATCGCCGATATCGGAAGGAACATCCTTGCGGGGATCGCGGGCAGAATACCCCATCTGGGATACCGCAAAGGCGTCTCGAAACCGAAAAGCTATATGCCCATTGACGATATCTTCACGAACTACTATCTGAGAATCAACGTGATGGACAAACCGGGTGTTCTCGCGAACATAGCCGGAATCCTGGGCGAGAGGGACATCAGCATCGTGTCCGTGATCCAGAAGGCGGTTCACATGGACGGCTACGTGCCCATCGTCATGCTCACGCACGAGGCAAAGGAGTCGAACATCAGGAGCGCTATGGAGAAGATCGAATCCATGGACTATGTGGGCGGCAAACCCGTTGTCATAAGGGTCGAGGACAAAAATCTGAAGAAATCGTCATGAACGGTTACCTTGATAAAAAGTTTCACGTTTTTTACGGCGGATGGATGAGAAAGTAGCCCATGAAAACGTTCTCCCTTTAAAGCCAGTTCGATGAACGAAAGGACATGAGACTGTGAAGAGCATCATACTGCTTGGCGACGGCATGGCCGACGAGCCCCTGGAAGATCTCGGCGGCAAAACCCCTCTCGACGTGGCGAACACCCCGTATATGGACAAGCTTGCCTCCCGCGGCGAGCTCGGGATGGTGCGCACGGTGAAGGAGGGCTTTCCCCCGGGGAGCGACGTGGCGAATATGACCGTCCTCGGGCTGGACCCCGGAGTCTTCTACAACGGAAGGGCCCCCATCGAGGCGGTCAGCATGGGGGTCGAGCTGAAATCCGACGATACCGCCTTCAGAATTAATCTCGTGACGGTCTCCCTGCGTGAAAAGGGCCTGATCCTGGAGGATTACTGTGCCGATCACGTGTCCACCCAGGAAGCGGGAGAGCTCATCGAGGCGATACAGACCATGGTCCGGGACCATGCGAATATCCGGGTCTACCCGGGGATCGAGTATCGGCATCTCATGGTGATACACGGTTACGAACACGAGGGGCTCAAGACCACCCCGCCCCATGACATCACCGGCGAATACCTCGAGGCGCACCTCCCGAACGACGAACTGCTCAAGGGACTCATCCGGCAATCCATCGAGGTGCTTCAGGATCATCCCGTCAACATCGCCCGGAGAAAGCAGGGCAAGCGGGAGGCCACGGCCATCTGGCCCTGGGGCGAGGGGAAAGGGCTGAATGTGCCCACCCTGAAAGAAGAATACGGCGTCTCAGGGGCCATGATTTCGGCCGTTGACCTGCTGAAAGGCCTGGGCATTCTCAGGGGGATGGAGATCATCCATGTCCCGGGGGCAACCGGCTGGATAGACACCAACTACGAAGGCAAGGCGCGGGCGGCCCTCAAGGCACTCTCCGACCACGACCTGGTCTACGTGCACGTGGAGGCCCCTGACGAGGCAGGGCACGGCGGCCTTCTCCGGGAAAAGATCAAGGCCATCGAAGACTTCGACGAGATGGTGGTGGGCCATATCGTCAGGAGCATGGAAGGACTGGGCGATCCCTTCCGGGTCCTCTTCCTGCCCGACCATCCCACTCCCATAGCGAAAAAGACCCATACACCGGATCCGGTACCCTTTGTCATGTACGACAGTACCGCACCCGGCAACAACAACCGGCGGTTTACGGAAAGGGACGCAGCACAGACCGGTCTCTTCATCGAGGAAGGGCATACGCTCCTGGGGAGACTCCTTTCACGATAAGTCTCCCTGCCCGCTCCGAAGTGCTGATGCGGCTACCACCTGAACGCGGAAAGCAGGGCTCTCTGCCGGTCTGTTTCCAGGTCGAGCTGCCCCATCAGGGCGATGAGGCCCTCGGTGCTGAAGTTCTCCCTCAGGTCGTACAGGACCGGCACGATCTTCTTGTCCATGGGGAGAAAATAGCGGTCCTTCAGGGGTGATACGCCCTTGATCGTGCACAGGAGATCGGCCAGGTGAACACACGCCGCCAGGGCCTGATTCGAGCCGGACCGGTGCGGTTCGTGGTGCCAGGCCACGGCATCGACGATCTCCCGGGGGAACATCCAGGCCTCCAGAAGTTTCCCTCCCACCTCTGCGTGCGTCATCCCGAAGAACTTCTCTTCCACGGCGTGGTAGGTGGTCCTGACATCCTGCCGCTCCAGCACGGTGAGCATTTCGTTGAACTTTTCCGGGAGGTACTGGGAGAGAAACACCTTGCCCATGTCGTGAAGGAGTCCGCTCACGAAATACTTTCCGTCCATCCTGAGGTTGAGGTACGAAGCGAGCATCCGGGACCCCACTCCCACGGAGAAACTGTGTCTCCAGAGTTTTTCCGTGAACTCCGAGCCTCTGCGGTCGAACAATTGGACAACCGACATGCTCAAGGCCAGATTCTGAATCTCCTGAAACCCCAGAACCACCACGGCATGGGAGATGGTCGACACCTTCTTGGTGAACCCCAGGTACGAAGAGTTGGCAACGGAGAGGATCCTCGCCGTCAGGGCGGGGTCGCTCTCGATCAGGGAGGTCAGATCGGAAGCGGATGAGTTCTTGCCTGAAGCCACATCCAGGATCTGGTGCACGATATGGGGCAGGGTAAGGATATCCGTGCACCTCGAAAGGAGACCGAGAATGTGTTCCCTGCTCTGCTCGGAAAAGTATAGTTCCTCCACTCTTCAACCACTCGGAAGAGTGGGCCGCTTTCTTTAGAGCACTTTCATATCCGGGATGAAGGGATAACTTTCCCATGACATGAATTCTCCTAAAGAGTGGCCCTCGGTTTCCCGATAAGACAGAATGATGGAAACCGGACAGATAGTGTGGATTATCCTTTATGCGGTGATCGGGCTTGCTGCAGTTGCGATCCTCGTGAAAATCCACTCGAAAAAAACCGCTCCCCCCAGAAAGAAAGCCCCCGCCCACTATGTCAGCATCTCGGCCGAAGACAACCTCGATACCTTCGCAACCGCTTACGACCTCGACTGGAGACCCGAGAGAGAGCTGCTCACCGGAATCCCTCCCGAGGTTGAAAAGATCATAAACAGTATCGATTCGATCTCGCCCCTGATCACCGACCTCTCGGCGAGGCTGAACGATCCGGACATCAACCCCAAGGATATCAGCAGGCTCATCATAACCGACCAGGGGCTCACCTCATTCATACTCAAACGAGTGAATTCGCCCTATTACGGGCTTGTACAAAAGGTCGACAATATCTTCAACGCGATCGTGATCCTCGGCTACAACGAAATCTATCGCATCGTCATGGAAGAGCGGGCGTCAAGGATCGGGATCAAGCCCAACCGCGAGGAATGGATTCACGCAAACCTCACCTCCACGATCGCGGCCTACCTTGCCAGCGCATCGAGAATCGGGGTTCCGGGAGGAACCATGGTCACCCTGGGCATGCTCCATGATATCGCCAGAACCATCATGCTGCAATCCCTCCCCCAGCCCGAGAACAGTTTTTCCCATGATCCGAGAGAGCGGTTGAGACAGGAGACCGAGCTCTACGGCATCGATCACGCCACCCTGGGAGGTATCCTCGCCAGGCGCTGGCAGATGCCCGAGAGGCTGAGCAACGCGATCGGGCGGCATCACTGGCCCATGTTCTGGCCCTTAAGGGAAGTGGCCCAGGCATCACCCGATATCATCAAGGAGCTGGCTATCCTGAGCATATCGGACATTGCGGCAAAGAATTTCAGCCAGGACATCACCGGCACCTACATCGGCGATGATTATTATCGTTTCGTCAAAAAGCCGCCCAAGATAGAGAGCATCCTCATGCCCGAGATCACGAGAGACCTCAAGAGGATACGGCACATCGGAGAGGTGAAGCAGGGTGAATCGGGAGCGCCCCGGGAGGGGTCGGATCAGGGATAAACCTTAAAAACGGCTCAAGGGAAAGACGCCGGTCGATGCGCTCTTTCCCGGATCCGGTCATATAAGGACTAACTGATCAGCTGAGAAATCCTGTACTGATTCAGATTGTGCACATCGGCCGACGAATTCTCCATCTTCTTCATGACATCGGTCAACAGCTCACGGGCCTCCTCGACATTCTCTGCCTCTGAGCGGGAAGCCGCCCTGTTTTCAACGGATATGATATCTTCCATCCTGCTCTGGCTCTCCACCTTTTCCTGAGCCTTTTTCTGATGGTCTCCGTCTTTCTTCACGAGATTGATAACATTCGATATTTCAGGATTAATCTTCATACTCTTCCCCTTTTCAGAGTTCTACATCTCACGTATCGTCATCCGGAGAAAAAACTTTAGCCAATATCCTGAAGTATTTCGTAAATCCGGTTTCTTCTCAGGCCCGTCTCATCCACCAGAACCCGGAGGATATCCTTCTTCGAATACGCCCGGTCCATGAGCTGACGGGCCCTCTTCCTCAACATATCTTCATCGACCGTTGATTCCTGTTCAGCCCCCTGCACCACGACCGTGATTTCCCCGACATTGCGGCGGTCGGACAACTCCCTCAGGACATCGCCGGCAGTGCCGAAAAGATGCTCCTCATGCATCTTCGATATCTCGCGCGCAAGAAAAACCGGCCGATCCCCCAGGTGCTCATCCAGAAGCGTCAAGGTCGCGATGATCCTGTGGGGCGATTCATAAAACACTGTGTGGTCCGATGAGAGCTCCATCCGCATGACCTCCCTCACCGCTGCGCTCTTCTGCCTGGGGAAAAAGCCCATGAAACGGAAGGCGCCGCTCATGCCCGACGCGGATACGGCAGCGGTCACGGCACTGGGCCCGGGGAGTGCTTCGATCCTCACACCCATGTCTCTGGCCGTCCGGATCAGCACAGAGCCCGGGTCGCTGATCAGCGGGGTGCCGGCGTCGCTGACCAGCGCGACGCTTCTGCCTCCGGCCAGCTCTTCCATGATCCGGGACGCCTTCTTTTTTTCGCTGAACTTCTCGTACGAAACGAGCGGTGTATGAATCCCATATGCAGACAATAGCTTGCGTGTATGTCTCGTGTCTTCGCAGGCGATGAGATCGACCTCGCGAAGCACATCCAGGGCCCTCAGAGTGATATCCTTGAGATTCCCGATAGGTGTGGGTACGAGAAAAAGCGTAGCTTTGACCGCACCTTGGGATGCTTTTTCCTCTTTCTCAGCAACCATAGATTGTGCTATATATCAATTTTGCATAAAATCAAATACGAGGGTTCTCTATGGAGTCGTTAAAACTCGGGAATCATTCACACCAGAGAAGGATAGAGGCAACCTCCGCATATATGAAGAAACTCTTCATCATGCCCGACTCATCGGACAGGTTCGTTGAGTTCGGCATTCACCTTCTTGATATGATACATGATTTCTTCAAGGAAAAAGGGGGGATACACTCGTCCGTTTCCATTGAAGAGCTTGCCTGCATATTCAACAAGACCGATATACCATGCGCACCCATGCTGATCAAGGATGTCCTCTCCGAGATAAAAAACAATGTCATCAAGCATTCGGTAAAGGTGGCCAATCCCTATTACATCGGCCATATGACGAGCGCCATCCCCTACTTCATGATCCTGCTCGAGATGATCGCGGTGAGCCTCAACCAGA
Organism: Deltaproteobacteria bacterium; assembly: GCA_018433775.1. Lineage (GTDB taxonomy): Bacteria > Desulfobacterota > Desulfomonilia > UBA1062 > UBA1062 > Phosphitivorax. The sequence continues at coordinate 87,404 of JAHDQN010000037.1, read as the reverse complement.
ACCAGGTGAAGATCGAGAGCGCCAAGGCGTCTTCACTCGTGGAGAGGGAGTTCCTCTGCTGGATGCACCGGCTCGTATACAACAACACCGATCAGTTTTACGCCGCCAATGTCCAGAACCCGAATGTAGCGCTGGGGAACATCACCTCGGATGGAACGATCTCCAATCTCACCGCGCTCACGCTGGCCATGGCAAAGGCCTTCCCTCCGGATGGCAAGGCCTTTCGGGGGGTTCGCATCGAAGGGCTTGTCCGAGCCCTTGACTACTATGGGTACCGCCAGGCAAAGGTTCTGGTGTCCAAGCGGGGACACTACTCGATCTGCAAGGCCGGCACCATTCTCGGCATCGGGGAGAAGGGCGTGGCCCATGTCCCCGTTCACCCGTGCGAGCACAAGATCGACATCTCCCGGCTCTATCAGATAATCGAGAGAACCCGCAGGAAAGACAAGCTCGTGGGCAAGCCAACCAAGTTTGTCGCCATAGTCGGCATTGCGGGCACCACAGAGACCGGGAACATCGACGACCTCGATGAACTGGCCCGGGTAGCCGAAGAAATCGGCACGCACTTCCACGTGGATGCAGCCTGGGGCGGCGGGGCCCTGCTCATGGATGCGGAAAGGGAGATGATGAAGGGCATCGAGAAGGCCGACACGGTCTCGCTCGACGCACACAAGCTCCTGTTCGCTCCCAACAGCATGGGGATCTGTCTGTTCAAGAACGACCGAGACTCCAAGCTCCTGTATCACACGTCGAACTATATCATCCGCAAGGGGTCAATCGACCAGGGCAGATTCACCATCGAGGGATCACGGCAGTTTGCCAGCCTCAAGCCCTGGGCCTCGCTCAAGGTCCTGGGCAAGAACGGCTACAGGCTGATCTTTGCCCATGCGAGGAAACTTCAGGACACCTTTGTTGACCTGGTGGAGAAAGACCCGCTCTTCGAGCTGCTGAACAGGCCCCAGCTCTACATCATCAATTACCGGTTCGTACCCGAGGAGCTGAAGGCAGAGCTGGATACCCTCATAGAGGATCCGAAGGGCAACTCTGAGAAAATAACCGCCCTGAACAGGTTGATCAACACCCTGAACATCGAGCTGCACAAGACCATACGGGAACACGACACCTCGTTCGTGTCCAGGACGCGGCTGGAGTCGACCCGGTATGCACCGAGAAAGATCGTGGTCCTGCGCGCGATCACCGTCAACCCCAACACCGAGCCCTACATGCTCAGGAAGGTTCTCAACGAGCACCGGAGCATGGGGATCAGAATCTGGGAGGAGACGAAGAGCTCCATCGATCGTTGCGGCCATGAATGTGGGTGTTCGGCCAGCGCGAGGTGAGTATATTGCATTTTTCGATCACGATGATTTTTTTTACGAGACGGCTGTATTGAAAAGATCGTCTGACAATCCTCGATATGGTTTGGTATTTCCCTCCCCGCAAGGGTCGATCATTCGGGCAAAACTATGCAAGCCAGGAAAATCACGTATCATACAGGGAAACCCATCGTCAGACGAAGGGCCGCATCCCGGCGCCGCTCAGCATTTACCCTGTTCGGCTCGATGTCACCTGGCACTTGCTCGGATTTTTCTTTTTTGCACGGCTTAAGGGGATAGACTCATGTCACTTCAGAAGTGGGCTCTCTTTTTGAAGAAAAAGTTTTCCCTGCCGACAAAACGGGACGTGGCGAACAGGAGCTCGAGTGCATTCATAGAGTACCTGAGGCGCAAAGGGGTCCGCATCGGCAAGGACTGTGAATTCTTCAAGCCTGCAACCCAGTTTGTGGACCCCAGCAATCCGGAGCTCATCACTATCGGCGATAAGGTCAAGATCTCCCTTGAAACCGCCATGCTCACCCACGGGTTTGAATACAGTGTCCTCAGAGAGCTGCATCCCGGTGAATGTTTCGGGTCTGCAGGTCCTGTGACCATCGGCAATAACGTGTTCATCGGGATGAGAAGCATGATTCTGAAAGATACCGTGATCGGCGACAACTGCGTGATCGGGGCCGGCAGTGTGGTAAGGGGGCTCATTCCCGACAACTCCGTGGCAGCGGGCAACCCGGCCCATGTCATCATGTCCATAGAAGATCTTTACAAAAAGTATAAACTGCGCGAGATAGACGAAGCCCGTGAGTTCGCCCGGACTCTTTATCGAAATCGCAGCACACCGCCAGTGCTCGGGGATTTCACAGAATTCTTCCATCTTTTTGCCACTGTCGAAAATGCTGAAGAAGCAGGCATCGACGTGAAGAGACAGACAACCCCTGCATACTATGAGCTTTTCAGACAGCGCAACACAAGGCGTTTTTCAGGATTCGAAGCTTTCCTGGAGTTCTGTGAAATTCCAACAAGCCCTGATGATGGTTAAGAAAGGACAACCTCTCGCATGATATATTACTGGTCACCGGACTACCGGACCCCTGTGGGCGGCGTGAAGATCCTTTACCGCCATGTGGACATCCTCAACCGCAACGGGTACGAGGCATCAGTGCTTCACCGTCACCGGGGGTTCCGATGCACGTGGTTCGAAAACACCACACGCATCTCATACATTAAGAAAACAAAGCTCAGCGACCATGATTATCTCGTAATTCCCGAAAATTATGGATCTCTCTATGTGAATCCCTCATCCCGCCCCAAGGCGGCCAAGGTGTTCAACCGGCTCTTCGCGACCCCTGCCGGGAAAGTGATCTTCAATCAGAACACGTACAACACCTTTGCGGGCCATACCGGATTCCCCGGCGATCTCCGAACCGTGTACAAGGACGAAGGCATCGCCGCCGCAATGGTTGTCTCGGATGATAACAGGGAATATCTGGCGTTTGCATTTCCGGATATCCGGATATTCAGGATACACAACGCCATCAATCGGGAGCTGTTCGCCTTCCAGGAAAATAAGAAGCGGCAGATCTGCTTCATGCCGCGGAAGAACCCCGAGCACGCGATCCAGGTGATCAACCTGTTGAAGCATCGGGGCGACCTGGACGGCTTTGCCGTCGTGCCCATCGAGGGCAAAACCGAGAAGGAGACCGCCCGCATCATGCGGGAATCCCTGGTATTCCTGAGCTTCGGATATCCCGAGGGGTTCTCGCTGCCGCCGGCCGAGGCCATGTCGTGCGGGTGCATCGTCATAGGCTATCACGGCATGGGAGGCAGGGAGTATTTTAACCCCAACTATTGCTTTCCCGTCGAGATGGGAGACGTCCTGGAGTTTGCCAGGCAGGTTGGCAAGGTGCTCGAAACATCGTCTCACAGCCCCAATACCTTGAAGAGGATGGCCCGGAAAGCCTCTGCATTCATCAATGAATGCTATTCAGAAGAGCGCGAGCAGAACGATGTTCTCCAATGCTGGACAGAGATCATGCACGGCACGCGGTATTCTCAGGCCCCGGCAGAAAGTCGAACCTCCGAGATTTTTTGAGTGACCCGATCACGGGTCTTTCCGCACGATCGCCTGAAGTATCTTCGGGGCGTTGGCCTCGGTGGTGTACCCCTCATCAAGGGTCTTCCGGCCGTTCATACCCATCGTCCGCCTCAGACCCGCATCAAGGACGAGTCGTGAAAGGGTCTCGACCCATTCCGGCTCCGACCCTGCCCAATACCCGTTATCGCCCGGCACGACCACGTCCCGGTTCACCCCTACCGGCGTGCAGACCGCCGGCACGCCGACCCCGAAATACTGCAGGATCTTCAGCCCGCACTTGCCCCAAGACCAGGGGTCGTCGACAAGGGGCATCACTCCGATATCCATGTCCATCAGCTCGGCTACCTCGGTCTCCTGGGACCACAGCACCTTTCTCACCGGAATGTGATCGCAGTCGAAGAATGTGTCGCAGACGATCTTCAGCTCGACCTTGCCGGAGAACCTCCTCCCAATCTCCTCGAAAACATTCTTGAGCCTTTTCAGGTAGTGGATGCTCCCGTGGTCGCCGATCCAGCCGATCGTGACCCGCTCTTTGTGTTGCGTGCAGTCTTTCAGACAATACCTCTGTGCAGGTATCGAGGTGGGAATGACCACGACACGGGAATGATGACGGGAGGCCTGTTCCTTAAGAAAGGTATTGCCCGCGATGATGACATCGCTGCAACGGGCCATGTTCCTGAAACGCCGCTCGCGGGTTCTCGAATAGGGGGATCTCGCCAGGGTGTTCTTGAACATGACCGCATCGTCGAGATCATAGACGACACGTTTCGCCTGCCTGCGAAAGAGCGGGAGGAACGGGAAATGGAACCGCTTTCTCTGGACGAACACGCAGTCGTACCGGGGGAGAATCGCGGACAACGCGATGTACTCTCCTGGAGATCGGGGGAACTCCCTGAGAGTACAGACGACCCCATGCTCCTGGAGATACGGGGTGTACTGCAGGACCCGGTACCTGCTTGCCGCGATCTCTCTGCCCTGGATCAGTATCAGGAGGTTATTGCTCATATCGTCTCATCAGCTCTTCGACCTGGAAAAAGACCGTCCGGTTATCATGAAGCTGGAGGCTGCCGGCGACACACCCTCCCCGGCCCGCCATGACATCGTTCATGGCCGAGGCCAGGGCGGACACATCACCCGGTTCGATGACCGCGCCGCCGCTGTTTTCCACAAACATGGCCGCGCCGTTCGCACTGGTCGTGATGACCGGGGTGCCCGAGGCGAGAGACTCCAGTACCACCAGGGAGCACGCGTCATAGTAGGTGGGATGGACGAGGCAGTCGCACGCCGGATATATCTTGTCGAGGTCATCCACCTTCCCGGCAAAAACCACCCGCTGTTCCAGTGCCCTTGCGGCCCGCTCCATGCGGGGGTCGCGGGGTCCCACCACAAGCACGCTGAACCTGCTCCCCGACAGCATGCGGCAGGCATCGACAAGCACATCGCATCCCTTGAGCCTGGGGTTCTGGGCCACGAACAGGAACACGCACTCATCCGGCCGGAAACCGTATCTCCGGCGGATCTCCTCGCGGTGCTCCCGGTTTTCGGGATGATACCTCCGGGTATCCACGCCGTTGGGGATAAGGTGCACCCGGTCCTGATCATAGGAGAAGAACCGTGTGATATCGGATGCGACCATCCGCGAAATGGCGATCACCTGGGGCTTAGAGACCGAGAAGGTCCATCGCTCCATGGCCCTCTGGACCATGTCCTTGAGGCTCAGGCGCATCAGGCAGCGCTTCAGGGTCCTGAAGGGCTCCTTGAGCATGGCTGTCTCGCGGAGGAACCACGCCTGGTGAACCCCTCCGTGCGGCTGGTAAAAGTCCATGGCAAAGGTGTTGCCCACGCAGAAATGCCAGTAGCCGGGAAGGCTCCTGGTCCTGAAGAAATGGGCCAGGCCGAAGCTCAGGTGCCGCAGAAACTGGGGAAAACCCGGGGTCCGCACCCTGTTCAGGCGTATGGATCCGTGGAGAGGGGCGCTCCCCTTGCGGCAGATGATCTCGATGCGGTGTCCCTTTTCGGCAAGGTAGTGGGCCAGATCCCAGCAGTAACGCTCCGCTCCTCCCACATGAGGATCGAACTTTTCAATCGCTATGGATATGTTCATGGAGACGTCCTCTCTGCCCGCCTTCCCCTGGGCGCTCCCGCGTGGGGGCCGGATCGCATCTGGCCGGGACTACCGGGATGAACACCAGTCTGCCAGCGCCGTACGAATCCTTTCCACCTCGTCGTCCTGAAGCTCGGGGTACAGGGGCAGGGACAAGAGCGTGTCGTACAACCGCTCAGTCACCGGAAGGTTCTCCGAGCCGCGGATCCTCTCCATGTATGCCCCCTGCTGATGGACGGCCCGGGGATAATGGAGGGCGGTTCCGATTCCCCGTTCGTTCAGAAAAGCCTGCAATGCGTCACGCTCCAGAGATTCCACCACGTACAGATGCATGACGTGCCCGGTGCCGGGCATGGGGCGGGGTGGAATGACCAATTCCCTGTCGAGCGCACTGCTGAACCGTTCCGAGATCTCCCTCCTCCGGGCATTCTCTGCATCCAGAAAGGGGAGCTTCACCTGCAGAATGGCCGCCTGAATCTCGTCCAGCCGGGAGTTCATCCCCTGCTCCGACGAAATGTACCGTTCTTTCCACCCGTACTCCCTCAAGACACGAACCTGTTCGGAGACTTCCGGATCATTGGTGGCTACCGCTCCACCATCCCCGATCGCACCGAGGTTCTTGGTCGGGTAGAAGCTGAAGGCCGCCGCGTGGCCGAAGGTACCAGCCTTCCTGTCCCCGATCCGAGCGCCGCAGGCCTGGGCGCAGTCTTCCACGATACGCAGTCCGTGTCTCCGGGCGATTGCGCAGATTTCTTCCATTGCCGCGGGCTGTCCATAGATATGAACCGGCAGGATCGCCCTGGTCCTGGGGCTCAAGACCCTCTCGATCAGGGTGTGATCCATGCAGCGGCTCACCGGATCGATGTCGACGAACACGGGCACTGCGCCGATAAGCTCGATGGCGGCCACGGTGGCGACAGCGGTATGCGATACCGTGACGACCTCATCCCCGGCCCTGATCCCGCAGGCCTTCAGGGCAAGGCACAGGGCCTCGGTCCCGTTCGCCACGGCCACACAGTGCCGCGTGCCGAGATATTCGGCGAACTCCCTTTCGAAGCAGGCCACTTCTTCTCCGAGGATATATCTGCCACTGTGAAGCACTCTGCGGATGGCATCGTCGATTGCGGGTCTATGGGTCTGATACTGCATGAGCGGCGATGCGACTGGGATGAACCGCAAGGTCATTATGTCAGGGCTCCACGTAGTGCCTGGAATAATCCTGATAATATTCCAGGGTCTTGTGCAGGCCTTCCTTCAGCCCGATGCGGGGTTTCCACCCGAGATGCCCCGATATCTTGTCATGGCTTCCGTAGTAGTCGCCGATGTCGATGATTTTTCTCTCTTCGGGAAAAGGAACGATCTCATACGAGCCCTTGCCCAGCGTATCCACCAAGAGTTGAGCCGTATCCTTCAGGCTCAGCGGATCATCGGCCCCGAGATTGTAGATCTCCCCGTTTGCCTTCTCTGATGCGGCCGCCGCCAGCAGGGCGTCGGTCACGTCGTCTACATAGTTGAAGTCGCGCCGCTGCAGACCGTCTCCGTAAACAAGGAACGGCTCGCCCTCGATAACCCGCCTGATCCAGATGCCGAGGAAGGTCTGCCTGGCGTCTTTGATCCGCATCCGGGGACCGTAGGTGTTCGTGAGCCTGAGGACCGTCGCCCTGACCCGGTAGACATTGTTGTAGACCAGGTGATACCATTCGCCCGCCATCTTGTTGATGCCGTTAACATCCACCGGGCTCAAAGGATGGTCCTCGTCGACAGGCAGGTACTGAGGCCTCCCGTATATCTGCCGGGTGCTCGCGAACACGATCTTGATGTCCGGGTTGTTTCTCCTGCACGACTCCAGGATGGAGAGCTGTGCACGGGTATTGATCTCGAGGTCGGTGTAGGGGTCGTTCATGGAATCGAGATGGCTTGTCTGGCCGGCGAGGTTGAACAGGTAATCCTGGTTCCGGACAAGATACTTCATGGAGTGCTCGTCGCGAACATCCGAGAAATTCACCTTTACCCGGGTCCGTATCGGGTCGATGTTGAAAAGATTACCGCCGTATTCCGGGATCAGACTATCGACCAGGGTGACTTCCGCTCCACAGTCAACCAGACATCGGGCGAGATTCGAGCCGATGAACCCGAGCCCGCCGGTTACGAGAACCCGCTTGCGTGCAAATGTTTCCCGGTTAATCACGATTGCTTGCGTCCTTTTTCTTTTCCTGTTCAAGCTCCCAGAGCTTGGCGTACTTGGCGAACACATAATACATGGTGGAGACCGCGATTACCAGTCCCGGCAGGCCGTCGAGAAACCCCCTCTTGAACAGGTATTCCTTGACGAAGCGCGTCGGGGGACGCAGCAGCAGGTCGAAAAGCGAAAATCTCTTCCCTTCCCGGAGCATGTCCTGCGCGGCTGTCAAGGAATATCGGTTGATGGTGTCGATCTGATCGGCGATGTCGCGATAGTTGTAGTGATAGTAGAAGTGGTTCAGCTCGCCCACCCTTCCCTGCACCTGAACGTTTGCGTGGAGCCCTCCTGCAAAGGCGCCTTTGGACTTCCGGAAAAGCCTGACCTCGCTGTCGGGAACCCACCCCCCGTGCATGATCCACCGGCCGAGATAGTAATTCCTTCGATGGGCTACATATCCGTCATATGCACCGGCATCACGCTCCAGTCTGCTCAAGATTTCCTCCGCCAGCTCAGGGGAGATCTCCTCGTCGGCATCCAGGAAAATGACCCAGTCGTTTTTCGCCCTGGAGATGCAGTAGTTGTACTGGTCGCGAAAACCGGGCCATGTTCTCTGCTCGCTGGTGGTCGTGTATTCTTTAACTATCTCGAATGTGCCGTCCGTGCTGAAGGAATCCACCACGATGATCTCCGTTGCCCATGATGCCACGCTCTTCAGGGCCTTTTCCACGGTCCTGAAATTATTGAACGTGATCATGCATGCCGAAACCGCTGTCATCTCAACCTTTTTTCGCCTTTATCATCAGTAGTGCGGCCCATCATCGGGCCGGTCATCTTCAAAGGACTTTTTTGCATACCTCGGATATTATTGCAACACAATCGATGTTCCTACAAACGGCCCATCCCATGCTGATCCAGGATTGAAAGGGGTCAAGATTCCATTGACATCTCGACGCAAAGGCCTATATTTTCATCCCTAGCATGATATACAACTGGAAAGACACATATGAAAGCAGGCGCACCGGGCCGAAAGAGGCCCTGTCAAAGTTACGGAAGGGAGCGCGGATCTTTATCGGCTCGGCCTGCGGCGAGCCGCAGCTCCTGGTGAGAACGCTCATCGATATCGCTCCCAACCTGGCCGATACCGAGGTCATCCATTTTCTTGATGTCGGCACCACCGAGTATACCGACGAGAAGTACAACGAGAGCTTCCGTCACAACGCCCTGTTCATCGGCTGGAGTGCGAGAAAGGCGATCCAGGAAGGAAGGGCTGACTATACCCCGATCTTTCTTTCCGAGGTTCCCCTGCTCATGATGAGGGGGAGGATGCCCATCAATGTGGCGCTGATCACGGTCTCTCCGCCGGATAAGAACGGTTACGTAAGCCTTGGTGTCTCCGTAGACATCACCAAGACCGCGGCCGAGGCCGCAGACTATGTGGTCGCCGAGGTCAATCCCAACATGCCCAGAACCCTTGGAGACAGTTTTCTCCACGTGAGCGAGATCGATGCCTTTGTAGAAAACGACATGCCGCTTCTTGAGTTCTTTCAGAAGATTCCCGGAGAGATCACCCGGAGCATAGGCGAGCACATCGCCGATCTCATTGAAAACGAATCCACACTCCAGATGGGGGTCGGGCGGATCCCCAACTCCGTCCTGCCCTGCCTGATCAACAAGCGCGATCTCGGGATCCATACCGAGACCTTCTCTGACGGTGTGATCGACCTGATCGAGGCCGGGGTCATCACCTGCAGGAAAAAAACCCTCCACCCCGGAAAGGTCATTGCAAGCTTCTGCATGGGCACGAGACGCCTGTACGAATATGTGGACAACAACCCCCTCTTCGAGTTCCGGCCGTGCAAGTATGTCAACGATCCGTACGTGATCGCTCAGAATGACAAGATGGTCTCCATCAACGCAGCTCTGACCGTGGATCTCACCGGCCAGGTCAACTCGGACTCCCTGGGTTTTCGGTTCTACAGCGGGATCGGGGGGCAGGTGGATTTCGTACGCGGCTCTTCCCTCTCTCGCAGGGGCAAGTCCATCATGACCCTGCCCTCCACCACCGATGACGGCACGCGCTCTCGGATCGTGCCCTACCTGGAGCCCGGAAGCGGGGTAACGGTGACCCGGGGCGACATACACTACGTGGTCACGGAGTTCGGGGCCGCCTATATCCACGGCAAGTCCATCAGAGACCGGGCTATGGAGCTCATCAACATCGCTCACCCCAAGTTCAGGGAAGAGCTCCTTGAGGCAGCCAAGCGGCAGGGATACGTGTACAAGGATCAGATCCTTCCCTCGGTCCTGTACCCCAAGGAGTACGAAACCGTCTGGACGGACAAGAAGGACACCCAAGTCTTCTTCCGTCCGGTGAAACCCACGGACGAAAGGGCGATCCAGGACCTGATCTATGCCCTCCCTGAGCAGGACATCTACACAAGGTTCTTCCAGAACCTCAAATCATTTTCCCACAAGCTCGCCATGCCCATGGCTGCCATCGACTACAATGACAAGATGGCGATCGCAGCAGTCGTGGGCAAAGAAGAACCGGAGAGCAAGGAAAAGATCGTCGCCGTGGGACGTTATGTGAGGGACCCCAACACCGATTACGCCGAGGTCGCTTTCACGACCGATCATCAGTGGCAGGACCGGGGAATCGGTACCTTCCTCCTGCAATATCTCATCCGGATCGCGAAGGAGAAGAACATCAAGGGATTCACCGCAGACGTACTTTCACAGAACGTTCCGATGATGAAGGTGTTTTCCAAGGCCGGATATCCCGTGAAAACCAATCTCGAATACGGAGTCTACGAGCTGGAAATTCCCTTCGGGCAGGAACGCCGGGGCCACGTGAACCTATGAGCGTTCTTTCCTGAGCAGGCGTATCAGGTAGTTCATGAGATCAGAGATGGTGATAATCCCCACCAGGACACCGTTGTCCACCACGGGAAGCCCTCCTATCCGGTTCTCCTCCATCATCTCCGCCGCATCGACGAGGCCGGCATCAGGGTGTACGGTAAGCGGATCGGTCGTCATGCTCCCCCCCACCTTGAGCTCGTGCAGCACATAATCGTCATACGACCGGTCACGGAACAGCATGGGCGAGTTCAGGGCCTGCCTGATATCCCTGTCCGTGATAACGCCTGCCAGCCTGCCCTGATCCACCACCGGGATCCTGCGGAACCTCCCGGTATACATCTTCTCCATGGCGTCGTTTATGGAATCATCGGGGCTCGCGGTAACCACACCCGTGGTCATGAGCTCTTTGACCTTGACCATTCATCACCTCTTCTTGGTTTCCCCTGTTTGCTCTTGCTAAAAGATTATCACAAGTGTGAGCCGGCAGGCAAAGGACTATTCCTCAAAAAATACACAAGTTGAATCCTCCTGCGCGTCATCTTCCCATGGACGGTGAAGCAGGCACCACATTCCTGTTCAAGCTTGCAGGCTTTAAGCCGGGTACAGGTCTTGCCGCCCGAAGATCCATGCCTTTGATTGTGCAATGAAAAAAAGATCGGGGGCTTACCCCCGATCTTTTCCCGTACAGCCAGGCCCGGCCTGGTATTTCTCGTTCACTGCAGGCTATCAGAACCCTGCGGTCTTGATAAAGCAGCCGCCGCCGGAACCTCCGCCGCCGGCTACCGGGGCATCCACATCACCTCCGCCCGCCGCCTCATCGGAGAGTACCCGGAAGGTTCCGAGCTCATTGGTGGAGATGGTGACCATCCCGTCCGCGGCCGTGACATCTTCGACATCGACCCAGGTATCGCTTGAGCTGTCGTACCGTTGTACCACCGGGTTTTGCTTCTCGTAGTGCACGGTGATCGCTGCGGGCTTGGAAAGAACCAGTCCGAAGGGGAGGATATCGAACAGGAGCGCATCCCCGTATTCCACCGCCGAAAGCGCCTCAGGCGTGACGTTCCCGATGCCGACGGGAACGGTCCGCAGGATCGCATCACCCGGAATGTCTATACGGATCCCGAATATCTGATCGGCGAGCTCCATGAACGAACCCGGTTCATATGCGCCTATCACCGTCAACTGCTCGGTGACCGAGACCCTGAGCCGGTAGACCAGTGACAAATCACTGTCGATCACATTGTACAGATAAGCACCAGGGACCGATGGCGTGATCGCGTTGTTCACCGGAGCCGGGATCGCATCGGTGAGTGGGACGATGGAGAGCGCACCTTCAGGGTTGACCGATGACAGGTCCACGGTTTCACCCAGCTCCCCGATGATGTCTTTGAGCACATTGTCACTGTAAGGATAATCCGTTGGGTCCACCGGCGAGGTGCCCGCCATGTATTCCACGAGGTTCACCACACCGTCGCCGTCATCATCCATGAGGGAATCGAGCGGATCCAACGGGTCCATGCCCCACAGATCTTCAATCTCGTCCGGGATTCCGTCCATGTCCGTATCCACGAGACCCGCAACAGGAGGGGTGTCTCCCCCCGGCTCATCCCCGCCGCTGTCCGGAATCAGGATGAAGGCCTCATTGGAAAAGCCGCTTTCGTTCCCGTCAATATCGTAAGCGGTCACGGCAAAGTAATAGGTACGTCCTTCGCCGAGGCTGCCGACATCCGCGCTCGTGACCTCCCCCACGTCGAGAACCTGGGCATATGTACCGCTGAGCGTACCATAGTAGACTTTATATCCGTCGAGGTCTGGTTCGTTGTTCGGATTCCAACTGACCCTCACGGTAGCCCCATAAACAGCGCTTGCCATAACAACCATCACCGCACCAAAAACCAGAGTTGTCATTATCTTTGTCAGCTTCATGCCGGATCTGTTCTCAAAACCCATGCCAGCTGAATATAAGTGTATTTACATATACTTAAATGCTAGTATCTCGCGAGAATCCGGGCGAAAGGGTAACCCTGATTACAATATTGTACATCCTTTCCCTGGCTCGGGGTGCTCCCGTTTGGACGCTTTCGATCCATTGGGGAAAACGTGGATAATGACCTCGACACAACAGCGGGATGAAACGAGCGGACGGTGTATGTCGCGAAAAGCTCCTTCAGGTCCGCTCCCGGCCTCGAAGCCCGGTTCCATCTGAAACAGCCTGCCTCGTCATCCGGCCCGAGCCGCACCAGGCCCAGGCGGACGTGAGCGACGAAGACCTGTCGGAGGGGAGATAATGAAGAGGCGGGGAGGCGCATGGCGCCTCCCCGCTCGTGAGCTTTACTTCTTTTCCCGTCTGAAGAACAGGAGGATGGGGCTTGCGATGAAAATGGACGAGTAGGTTCCCACGATGAGCCCCACCATGATGGCGAAGGCAAAGTTGTTGATCACGCTCCCGCCGAAGAGGAAGAGCGCAAGCACCACGACAAAGGTGGTCGTGGAGGTGATCAGGGTCCTGCTCAGTGTCTGGGAAATACTGCTGTCCAGCAGGGAAGAAAAATCGAATGACCCTGCCGCCTTCTTGATATTCTCCCGGATGCGGTCGTATACCACGATGGTGTCGTTCAGAGAATATCCCACGATGGCAAGGAGCGCCGCAATGACGGGCAGCGATATTTCCCTTCCCGCGATGGCGAACACCCCCACCGTGATGATCACGTCATGGGCAAGGGCGAGAATGGCGCCTACGGAATAACCGAGCTGGAAACGCCACCAGATATAGATGAGGATGCCGATCCCTGCATAGAACAGGGAAAGGAACCCCTTCTGCTTCAGGTCCTGGCTCACGGCCGCGCCCACCATGTCGACCCTGCGGATGTCCACGGTTTCCTCTCCGAATGTGTCCCTCAGCGCGCCTTCGATCTGCTGCACGGTCTCGTCTCCGGTGTCGCCCTCAGTAGGGGTGCGGATGAGAAACTCGTTGTCTCCATCTTCGCCGATGCTCTGAATGGTGGCATTCGCTAGCCCGACGGGCCCGATAGCTGATCTCACCTCATCGGTCTTGACCGTCTTGGAGAAGGCCACCTGGATCTCGGTCCCGCCGGTGAAGTCGATCCCGTAGTTCAGGCCCCGAACGAACACGGCAGCGAGGCTGATGACGATGAGTGCCGCCGAGAGAGCGAAGGCCACCTTCCGGTACTTCATGAAATCTATCTGGGTTCCTGGTCGTATGATATCCATGGCCGCCTCCTAAATGCTGATCCGTTCGATCTTCTGATAGTTCACCAGCCACTCCTGGATCCACCGGCACAGAACCAGGACGGTGAACAGCGAGGCAATGATCCCGATGGAGAGCGTCACCGCGAACCCCTGTATGGGACCGGTTCCGAACTGGAACAGCACGATGGCGGCGATAAGGGTCGTGATATTGGCGTCCAGAATCGTGGACAGGGCGTTCTTATAACCCGCGTCCACAGCCATCTTCGCGGTCCTTCCCAGCCTGAGCTCCTCCTTGATGCGCTCGTACACGAGCACGTTCGCGTCCACGGCCATGCCGATGGTGAGCACGATGCCCGCCAGTCCCGGCAGGGTAAGCGTCGCGCCGAGTACGGCGAGGGCCCCCAGGATGAGGACGATGTTCACGATCAGTGCGAGGTCGGCAATCAGCCCGGAGAACCTGTAGTAAACCAGCATGAAGGCAATGACCACCAGGCCGCCTATGATCATGGAAAGGAAACCCTGATGGATGGAATCCTGCCCCAGGGAAGGTCCCACGGTCCGTTCTTCGAGGATCTCGACGGGCGCGGGCAATGAGCCTGCCCGAAGGATAATGGCCAGGTCGCTCGCCTCCTCGTCGGTGAACCTCCCTTCGATGATCGCGTTTCCGCCCGATATGGCCTCCCTGATCACCGGGGCCGAGTACACCTTGCCGTCGAGGAGAATGGCCAGGCGCTTGCCGGTATTCTCGCTGGTGACCCGTTCGAATATTCTTCCGCCCTCCCGGTTGAAGGAAATTTCCACATAGGGCTCGTTGTAGGTGGACTGGATCCTCATGCGCGCGTCGTCCAGAAGATCACCGGTCATGACCGCCTTTTGCTGAAGGAGAATGGGCTGATTGCCGTCCTTCATGTAGGCGACGTAACTGCCGGAAGGCACGTTCCCGCGCAACGCATCCTGGACGGAGTGCTCTTCGTCTACCAGCTTGAACTCGAGGATTGCGGTATTTTTCAGAAGGGCTTTTGCCCTTTCCGGGTCGGTGACCCCGGGAAGCTGCAGCACGATTCGCTCGTCTCCCTGAGGGATGATTGAGGGCTCGCTCACCCCGAACTGGTCGATCCTGTTCCTGACTGTCTCGAGCGCCTGTTCCACCGCCTGGCTGCGGATGGTCGCGGCCTCCTGGGCGGACATCCGGTATTCAACGGTCATGGCGCCGTCCTTCGACGACCTGTCGACCTCCTGCAGATAGGGATACCCACTTCTGATGAGGTCGGCGAGCTTGTCGTAGTCATCCGGCACGCGTAAAACCACCCGAAGGACCTCCGGAGATTCCGGGCTCACACTGCTGTAATGAATCCGCTGTTTGACCATCTGAGCTTTCAGATCTGATGCGGTGCTGTTCATCCTGCTTTCCACCGCCTTGTCCGCCACCACTCTGAGGACCAGATGCATTCCCCCCTGCAGGTCGAGACCGAGCTTGATCTTTTCCTTGGGGCCTATCCAGCCCTCAGGCACCTCCTTGCTCCCGAAAAAAGATGGTGCTGCAAACAGGATTCCCACAACGAGAACCGCCAGTATCAGCAACCCCTTCAACTTGAATGTGTCCATCAAAAACCCCCGAGCTTAACTTTTCGTCTGTGGCTGTTCAGTGCCTTTCTTCTGCGCGATGAACTCACGGGAGACTCTAATTTTCACCTTCTCCCCCACGTCGAGAGTGAGCACCTGATCTGCAATTCCCACCACCTTTCCATGTATGCCGCCGCTGGTGATCACTTCATCACCCTTGGTGATGCTGTCGAGCATCTGCCGGTGCTGCTTAGCCTTTTTCTGCTGGGGCATGATCAGGAGGAAGTAGAAAACGACAAAGATCAGGATGAGCGGGGCAAGACTCATGAGCATTCCCATGGCGTCGCCTCCGGCGCCGTTTGCGGCGTAGGCCAGACTAGTCATCATATATCTCCTTTATTTGTTTTCTTAAATTATCAAATCTTTTCTCACTTATGGCATGCCGTATATCAGACATTAATTCAAGATAGAAATATAAATTATGGATGGTGTTCAGGACCGATCCGAGGATCTCCCGGGACACATAGAGGTGCCTCAGGTACGCGAGGGAAAAGTTCCTGCACGTATAGCACCCGCATTGCTCATCCGGAGGGTTGGGATCTTCCCGATAGCGCGCCTGCTTGATCGTGATCTTCCCGTTGCGGGTAAAGAGCATGCCGTTGCGTGCATTCCTCGTGGGAAGTACGCAGTCGAACATGTCGACACCCCGTGCAACCGCCTCGACGATATCTTTGGGCGTGCCCACCCCCATGAGGTATCTCGGCTTGTCCGCAGGAAGACAGGGCATGGTCACGTCCAGGATGTCCATCATGAGGTTGTGCCCCTCCCCCACCGACAGTCCGCCTACGGCCACCCCGTCGAACGGCTCGGCGGTGATCTCCCGGGCGCTCCTGATCCTCAGGTCAGGATATACGCCGCCCTGGACGATCCCGAAGAGGGCAGACCGGCTGCGTCTGGCCGCCAGGGACCTCTGCGCCCACAGGGTCGTTCTCTTCACCGATGCCTCCACGTACTCGCGGGTGCTCGGGTAGGCTACGCATTCATCGAGGCACATCATGATGTCCGAGCCCAGGTCCTCCTGGATTTCGAGGGCCTTCTCAGGGCTCAGGAAGCGGCGCGAGCCGTCCAGATGGGAGGAAAACGCCAGGCCCTCATCGCTTATCTTCACGAGTTTCGCCAGGCTGAAGGCCTGATATCCCCCGCTGTCGGTAAGGATCGGCCGGTCCCACCCCATGAATGTATGGAGGCCTCCCAGTGATGCGATGAGCTTTTCTCCGGGCCTCATGTGGAGATGATAGGTGTTGGAGAGAATGATCCGGGAGCCGAGGCTCTTGAGAACCTCCGGGCTTGCCGCCTTCACGGTCGCCTGCGTTCCCACCGGCATGAAGACCGGTGTTTGAACCGCACCGTGCCCGGTCTGGAACTCTCCGCTCCGGGCGTCACCGTCGGTTGCTTGGATGTCGAATCTAAATGATGAGCATTGCATCGCCATAGCTGAAAAAACGATACTCCTTCTCCACTGCGCTCCGGTAAGCATTCATGATGAAATCATGGCCTCCGAATGCGGTAACGAGCATGAGCAGGGTCGAACAGGGAAGGTGAAAATTGGTCAGCAGCGCACCGACGCACTTGAACCGGAACCCCCCGTAAATAAACAGATCCGCCGAACCGGTTCCGGCTACGATCTTCCCGCGGGCAGCCATGAGATATTCCAGCACCCTGGTGGTGGTGGTCCCCACGGCTACCACCCTTTTGCCCCGGGCCATTGCACTGTTGATGGCCGAGGCGGCCTCTGCCGATACTGCAAATTCCTCGGCATGCATCCGGTGATTCTCGACCTCTTCGGTTTTCACGGGAACAAAGGTGCCCGGTCCCACATGCAGGGTAATGAATGCGGTGCTAACCCCCCGGGCCCGGAGACTCTCCATACTACCCGGTGTGAAGTGGAGGCCCGCCGTAGGCGCAGCCACGGACCCCTCTTCCCGCGCATACACGGTCTGGTACCGCTCTGCATCGATGGCCTCGGGGTTTCTCTCGATATACGGCGGGAGCGGAATCCGGCCCGCGTCGAACACTTTCCCGGGATCCGAGAAGCTCACCACGAAGAACTCCTCATCGCGGCCCTCGACAGTCGCGCTCAAGCCGTTCTCGAAGAAGATCTCCGTGCCGGCCCGTGACGGCTTCGACGCCTTGAGGAGACAGGTCCACCTCGCCCGATCCACCTTTTTCACCAGGAGCACCTCCACCTTGCCTCCGGTTGATTTCCTTCCCATCAACCGTGCGGGGATGACGCGGGTATCGTTGAAAACCAGCAGATCGTCCGGGGTCAGGTAGTCTCCGAGATCCTTGAACCTCTTGTGCTCTATTTTCCGTGACCTTCTGTCTGCGACGAGAAGCCTGTCACCACCCCGCTCAAGGGGATACTGCGCGATGAGCTCCCTGGGAAGATTGTAGCAATACCGGTCCGTTCTCACTGCCGTCACATCCCGCCCAGGCGCCTTCCGAGATAGACGACGGCCAGCCCCGCAAACGCCGCGATGACCCCGACAATCTGCAGGGTCCTGTCCGGGACCGTCTCCACGTACCGGGCGAACTCCTTCACCTTTGAAGGAAAGGCTATGTAGGGAAGCGCTTCGATCACAAAGACCATTCCCAGTACGCTCAGGAAGTAATCCATAGTGGTGGCCTTATATCGAACATCACGTGCTCAAGTCAATCTGGAACCGCCTGCAGTAATCCTCTCCCGCTGCGGGTGCGTCGACCGTGCCGGTCATGGCCTCGGGGTCCGGGCCGTACACTGCCACGCGACCTTCCGTGCCCCGCCCCTTACCGTATCTCAGGCAAAGGGCCGCAGCTGTACGGAGGTTTTCTTCCGATATGTCCCCCCGCACAATACTTAAAGGTCCCGGAACATCCGCTATCTTGAGAAACACATTGCCCGGCCACACCAGTGAAGACAGAAACCGGTTCTCATCTTCACTGCGCGAGATCACCAAGACGGTGTTTGCATCGAGCATGAACTTTCTGCCAGCGGTATCGAGCACGATATCGGCCCGCCCGGGTTTTCCCGGTCTGAATCTCTCAAAGGTCGACCGGACCTTGCGGGAGATCTGCCCGTCTGTAAGCAGACACCCTCCGGCGGGATTTGGTATGTCGCCCGGTTCGATGCCGTATTTCCGGGCAAGTTCGATCTGGGTCTTCCTCCCCCTGCCGGCCGCATCGAGCAGTTGCTCACGGTCGACGAGGTTCGACCGCTCCGGCAGACTCGGCGGGAGGTGCTTTGCACAGAGCGGCCTTACGAGAATATCCTTGAGCCCGGATTTTCTTTCAATGAGATTCATGGCATCCCTGCGCTGGGACATGGGCCGCTGCCCGAGCACCTCCCCGGTCACCACGAACGAGGCGTCCAGTTCCTCGAGCATCCGCCCTGCCCTCTTAAGCATCCGGATCTTGCAGTCGATGCAGGGGTTCAGGTGCTTGCCGAACCCATGCTCAGGATTACTCACTGCATTTATAATGTCCTCGGTGAAATCATACGGGGTAATGTGAACCCCATAGGCTCTCCGATGATACTCCCGGTGCTTTTCCGGATCGTGCAAAACGTCCGCACCGAAAAACGGGGTGCAGAAGTAGACCGCGACGACATCGACGGACTGCTCCTGCATGAGTTTCACTGCAAGTATACTGTCGAGTCCTCCTGAATAGAGGGCTATGCATTTCTTCTTCATTTTTGTCTTTCTCGCTTCTGGTCCTGTATATTCCCTGCCGCTTGCGCCGATGCATCAACGGTTTCCGGTTCCCTGCCCAGCCCGGTCAGGGAATGATATCACTGTTCATGTGAAACGGTCAGCGGCATCATCTCCCGGGAACCCCGTCTTACCACATACTGTTCGTGCCCGGAGAGATAAAATTACTCATCGTGATAACAATGGCTTGTAAGGAGGGGAGCACCCTCGGCCGGATCTGCCCGGTGCCCAGATAAGAAAATAGTCTATACCTCATGTGCATGAGGTATAGACATTAATATTGGCGGGAGCGACGAGACTTGAACTCGCGACCTCCGGCGTGACAGGCCGGCGTTATAACCGATCTTAACTACGCCCCCTTACTTATCCCATCGAATGGTAGGCGGAACAGGGATTGAACCTGTGACCTTCGGCTTGTAAGGCCGACGCTCTCCCAACTGAGCTACCCGCCCCGAGTATCCTTTCGATCTGTGCTACTTGTTGACGATTTCTTTAAAGGCCTTGCCGGGTCTGAAACGAGGAGCCTTGGAGGCCTTAATCTTAATGGTTGCCCTTGTCCTGGGATTGACACCGGTTCTCTCAGCCCTCTTGGCCACGTCAAAGGTCCCGAAGCCCACCAGGGTCACCTTGTCGCCCTTTTTCAGTGCGTCCTGGATGGCGCCGGTAGTTGCGTTGATCGCCTTCTCCGCTGCCGCTTTTGGTATCCCAGCCTTGTTTGCCACAACTGATATCAATTCTGTCTTCGTCAAAGCATACCTCCTATAAATGATTAGTTTCTCCCATGCCCAAACGTGGGATTGAAAGTATCAGCATTTATAAGGGCTGTCAATAGCTCAATTGAGGGCATAAGCGATTATCTCGTCCATATGCTCGACCATGTGAACGTCGAGACCCTTCAGAATTTCCCTGGGGGTGTCCTTGAGATCCTTTTCGTTCTCGATCGGTATCAGGACCTCCTTCATCCCCGCCTCTTTCGCGGCCAGAAGCTTCTCCTTGACACCGCCCACGGGCAGGATGCGCCCTCCCAGGGTCAGCTCCCCGGTCATGGCCACCTGAGCCCTGGCCGAGCGTTTGGTCAGCGCCGACACGATGGACGCGGCCATGGTGATGCCTGCGGAAGGGCCGTCCTTGGGCACGGCCCCTTCGGGCACATGGACATGGATGTCGATCTTGTCGTAGAAATCAGCGTCGAGCCCGAAGTCACTCGCCCGGGACCGGACATAGCTCATGCCTGCCTGGGCCGATTCCTGCATGACCTCGCCGAGCTTGCCGGTGAGCAGGAGCTTGCCCTTTCCGGGCATCACGGTGGTCTCGACCGTGAGCAGCGTCCCGCCGACCTCGGTCCAGGCCAGTCCGTTCACCAGCCCCACATAGTCGCTGTCCCGGTGGCTCGACCGGCGGTACCGGGGAATCCCCAGATGCTCGTACACCCTGGTCTGGGTGATCCGGTTTCTCCTGATATTCTTCTGCGAGACGATCTCCTTGACCACCTTCCTCAAGATCGAGGAGATCTCCTTTTCCAGGTTTCTCACCCCGGCCTCGCGGGTATATTCGTGGATGATGGCGTCGATGGCTTTCTTCGTGAAGGCGATCTTCTTGCCCTCGAGCCCGTGGAGCCGGATCTGCTTGGGTATCAGGAAGTCCCGGGCGATCTGGTGCTTTTCATGAGAGGTGTAGCCTTCGATCCGGATGACCTCCATCCGGTCCATCAGGGGAGCCGGTATGGAATAGGAGGTGTTCGCCGTGGTGATGAACATGACCTTGGACACATCATACTCGATGTCCATGTAATGATCGCAAAAGGTGGCGTTCTGCTCCGGGTCCAGGACCTCGAGCAGCGCGGCGGACGGATCTCCCCGGAAGTCGACGCTCATCTTGTCGACCTCGTCCAGAAGAAAGACCGGGTTGGACGTCCCCGCCTGTCTCAGCCCCTGCACGATCTTGCCCGGCATGGCACCGATATAGGTGCGGCGGTGGCCCTTGATCTCGGCCTCGTCCCGCACCCCTCCCAGGGATACCCTGACGAACTTCCTGCCGGTGGCCCGTGCGATCGACTTGCCCAGCGAGGTCTTGCCCACGCCCGGAGGACCCACCAGACACAGGATGGGGCCCTTCATGGATCCCACGAGCTGCTGGACCGCCAGATACTCGAGAATGCGGTCCTTGACCTTGTCGAGCCCGAAATGGTCCTGGTTCAGAATCTCTTCCGCCTTGAGGATGTCTGTCTTGTCTTCGGACATCTCGTTCCACGGCAGGGCGATGAACCAGTCCACGTAGTTTCTGATCACCGTTGCCTCGGCGCTCATGGGGGGCATCATGCGCAGCCGCTTGATCTCGCCCATGGCCTTTTCCCTGGCATGCTGCGGCATGTTCTTGCAGCGGAGCTGTCTCTCCAGGTATGCCACCTCGTCGTCCATCGATTCCATTGCCATCTTCTGCGCCTGTGCCTGTTCCTGCTGCAGATTCTTGCGCGATACCTTGCTCCGCTGTCTCACCTGTTCCTTGAGATTCGTCTGGATCCTGGCAATGTCGAGCTCTCCCTGGATATGATCATAGATCCTGCTCAAACGGGAATCGATGGTGTTCTCTTCGAGGATCTCCTGCTTGGTGTCCGTCTTGAGTTCCATGTAGGATATGATGATATCCGACACGAATCCCGGGTCTTCCTGAGACTGTATCTTGGCGATCATATCGGGGTGGATGTCGATGCTGTACGACTCGCAGTACTCCTGGAACGTCTCCACGAGGAGGCGCCTCAGCGCTTCCGCCCTCCGCTCTTCCAGAATCACGTCGGCCACGGGCTCGGCCTCGGCCAGGAGCATGTCGTCGTGCTGAAAGATTCGGGTTATGAGCTGGCGCGACTTCCCCTCGATGAACACCTTCAGGGTGCCGTCGGGCAGCTGGATGAGCTGGAGGATGTGCGTCCTCACGCCCATCCGGTGGATATCCTGCTCCGATGCGACCTGGCCGTCCGGGTACTTCCTGCAGCACACGAGGATGTCTTCCTTTGCCTCGAAGCTCGCGCTCACCCAGACGGCCGTCTTCTCATTCTCGATGAGAAGCGGGATAATCGTGTGAGGGAATACTACAATGTCGCTGAGTACCAGAAGCGGGTACACATTTTCCGAAACAGCAGCTCTCATAGTCTATGCCTGAGAGGTTTTCCTCTCATAGACAATCATCGGGGCCTTTCCGTTCAGGATGACATCGTGACCGATGATGCACTCCTTGACGCCGTCCATGTCGGGGATCTCGTACATGATGTCGAGCATGACGTTCTCCATGATGGACCTCAAGCCCCTAGCCCCGGACTTGCGTTTCATGGCCTCCTCGGCAACGGCCTTCAGGGCGTCCTTGCTGAAGCTCAGGTCAACGCCTTCCATCTTCAAGAGGGCCTGATACTGTTTCACCAGGGCGTTCTTTGGCTCGTTGAGGATGGCGATGAGCGCATCTTCGTCCAGCTCGGTCAGGGTCGACACGATGGGAATCCTGCCCACGAACTCAGGGATCAGGCCGAACTTGATCAGGTCTTCTGGCTGCACGTTTCTGAGTATCTCGCCGATGTCCCTCTCCCGCTTGCTCTTGATCTCGGCCACGAAACCGATGGTCTTCTTGTCGAGCCGCTGGGAGATGATCTTGTCCAGGCCGACAAACGCACCGCCGCAGATGAAGAGGATGTTCGTGGTGTCGATCTGGATGAACTCCTGCTGGGGATGCTTCCGCCCTCCCTTGGGCGGGATGGACGCCACGGTCCCCTCGATGAGCTTCAGCAGCGCCTGCTGCACGCCTTCGCCGGAGACGTCGCGGGTGATGGAGGGATTGTCGCCGCGCGAGGCGATCTTGTCGATCTCGTCGATGTAGACGATGCCCTTCTGCGTGCGCTCCACGTCGTAGTCCGCGTTCTGCAGGAGGTTGACAATGATATTCTCCACGTCCTCTCCCACATACCCCGCCTCGGTCAGCGTGGTGGCATCGGCGATGGTGAAGGGGACGTCGAGGATCTTGGCCAGTGTCTGCGCGAGCAGTGTCTTGCCCGATCCGGTCGGGCCGATGAGCACGATGTTGCTCTTGTTGATCTCCACGCCGCTGACGTTCTGGTTGGACTCGATACGCTTGTAGTGGTTGTGGACCGCAACGGAGAGGATCCTCTTGGCATATTCCTGACCGATCACGTACTCGTCCAGTATTTCCTTGATTTCTGATGGCTTCGGTATGCTGGAAGACGCACTGAAGTGCCTGTACTCGCCTTCTTCCTCGGCGAGTATCTCGTTGCACAGGGCGATGCATTCATCACAGATGTAGACATCGGGCCCTGCAATGAGCTTTCTCACCTCTTCCTGTGACTTGCCACAGAAGGAGCAGCGTAATCCAGGCCGGTAGTGGTCATTTATCTTCGGCATTGATGCTCTCCTCTTGC
The DNA here is from genome assembly GCA_018433775.1 of Deltaproteobacteria bacterium. GTDB lineage: Bacteria > Desulfobacterota > Desulfomonilia > UBA1062 > UBA1062 > Phosphitivorax. The sequence continues at coordinate 63,897 of JAHDQN010000037.1, read as the reverse complement.
TTCTCTTTGGAGGGTCTCTTGAAAATCACATGGTCTGTTATCCCATAGGTTACCGCATCGTTTGCAGTCATGAAAAAGTCCCTGTCCGTGTCCTTTGCAATCTTCTCTATCGGCTGCTTGGTATGCTGGGATAAAATCTTGTTGAGCTCTTCCTTCATCCGCAGCATCTCCTTGGCCTGGATGCTCACGTCGGTCACCTGGCCCTGGACACCGCCGAGGGGCTGGTGGATCATGATGCGTGAATGAGGAAGGGCGTATCTCATGCCTTCGGTGCCTGCCGCCAGGAGGATTGCAGCCATGGAGGCGGCCTGCCCGACACATATGGTGCTCACCTTGGGCCTGATGTACTGCATGGTATCGTATATCGCCATACCTGCAGTGACCGATCCGCCCGGGGAGTTGATATAGAAGTAGATGTCCTTGTCTGGGTCTTCCGATTCCAGGAAAAGGAACTGGGCCACCATGAGATTGGCTATCTCGTCGTGGATATCGCTGCTCAACATGATGATCCGGTCCTTGAGCAGCCGGGAGTAGATGTCGTACGACCTCTCTCCCCGGTTTGTCTGCTCAACTACGATCGGCACTAGTGTCATCACTCTTCTCCTCGATCTGGCCGACTTCCTCAACCTGCGAGTTGTCTATAATATAAGTATACACCTTCTTCTCGACAATACCAAACTCGAGTTCTTCCAGGCCTCCCCGCTCTTCAATGCCCTTCCGGACCATCTCGGGGGCCATGTTGTAGCGTTCGGCAAGCTTCTCGATTTCCTGCTGAACCTCTTCGTCCGTGGACTCGATGCCCTGCTCTTTCGCTATGGACTCGAGCAGGAGAGAGGTCCGGACCACGTTCTCAGCCGAGGCCATGGTCTCGCTTTTAAGGCTCTCGGTGTCCGGATAGACGTCTTCCATCTTGAAACCCTGGGAAGACAGCCTCTCTGACATGCCCCTGATCATCATGGCGGCCTGGAACCGCACCATGGTCTCCGGCACGTCGAACGGATTCTCCTTGACGAGCTGGTCCCTGATCTGACTCTCCAGGTGATTCCTGGCGTCGGCTTCGAGACGTTCCTGGAGATCCTTGCGGATAACCTCCTTGAGCTCGTCGATGCTCTCGACGCCCGGGCGAGCCTTTCTTGCCAGCTCGTCATCGATCGCCGGGAGTTCCCGGTTCTTGATGGAATCGAGCTTGAGATCGGCCTCGGCGCTCACGCCCCTCATCTCTTCGAGGAAATGGTCCTCGGGGAAATCGATGGTCACCTTCTTTTCCTCGCCCGCCTTCATGCCCACAACCGCCTTCTCCAGGCCGGGGAGAGCGCTTCTGGCGCCCGCTTCCACCGTCATCTTGAAGCGGTTGAGGTTGGGATGCTCTTCAGAGGTGACATCCGCGATGGCATAGTCCTTTTCCTGTACCTGGTACTCCGGGTCGGTGACATCGTTGATGGAGGCATAAGTCTCCTGGAGCCTGGCAAGCACGTCCTGGATGCTCGTCTCGTCGATCTCTGTCTTGGGCTTCTGGAGTGAAAAACCGGTATACTTCTGGGGCTTCACCTCGGGCTTCACGTCAAACTGTGCCGTGAAGGTGAAGTCCTCGTTTTCCTTCGGGGGCTCGTTGGAGATATCAGGCATGGAGACCACGAAAAGATCCTGCTCCTTGGCAGCCTGCTCGAACTTGTCCTGAACCAGCTTCTTGGAAAGTTCGCTCTGGATGTAATCTGAGTAGTACATCTTGATGATGTGCCGGGGGGCCTTACCCTTCCTGAAGCCTCTGATGGTCACTTTCTGAGAGATGTCCCGGTAGATGTCGTTTGTAACCGCGTCCACCTCTTGTCTGGGGACCACAACTTTCATCTCTTTCCTGGTGCTGCCCACGTCTGAAATCTCAACCTTCATGAATGTTTCCTTTCTGTCTTCGGGTCAGTATGCTTCATTTCACCACGTAAATGGGTTATAGGTCAATGGCTTTTTGGAAGCTCCAGGGCGCTGAAAACCCTCTCCATTTCTTTTGTATACACACCCTGGCGGGCAAACACGAAAAAGGGCCTGCACACGTTCAGTTCCTTGCCGCCGTCCTTAAGACCGGAAACCAGAACGATTTCCGCACTCGAAGAGGGCGTGGAGTGAACGAACATGACCCTCTTGGGCTCGATCCTGCCGGCCCGCATGGCAGAGATCAGATCGGGGAGTCTCCATGCCGGATAGACCAGGTAGAAGCGTCCTCCCGGCTTGAGCAGCTCGTACGAACACCTTAGAAGCGTCTCGAGGTCCAGGGATATTTCATGACGAGCCATTGCCCTGCCCTGGTCGCGGCTGATTCTCCCCGTGCTCACGGGCCGGTACGGGGGGTTGGCCACCACGGCATCGAATTGCTGCTCCCGATATTCCCTGACGTCCGCATGCACGATCCTCACCCTGGCTTGAAGCCCTGCGAGTTCGACCGAGCGCTGCGACATCTCCGCCATGCCGTCCTGGATCTCCACTCCGGTCACGCGAAGGCCTCTGACCGCTGCAAGCAGGATGGACAGGACGCCGGACCCGGATCCGACATCAACCACCTCACAGCCCGGGCTCTCGTCGACAAAGGCGGCGAGGAGGTAGGCATCCAGCGAGTAGCGATAGCCCTGTTTTTTCTGCAGCACATGCAGGCCGCTGCATGCGAGTGAATCCAGGGTCTCGTCCTCCCGCGGCCGGATAATTCCGGTATCGCCCGGCGAACCATCACCGCCGGCAATCACCGGCCCACGAGCCGCATGGTCTTCGGCTCCGCCGATCCCTTCACGGGGACCAGCGCTGAAAAGATCCTTTTCCTCAGGTGCCATTCTCTTTTTGATGCACCTTCCCCTTCGGGGATTCATCGTCCCCTGTATCAGGCTGCCGCACGTCACCCCAGCAGGTCTTCGAACAGGGTCGGAGCGATTTTCATGACGTCATTGAACATCAGGTAGGCAAGCCTGCGGATTTCCCACTCCGCTGACTTGTCGAGCCTGAGCTCGAAGAAATGTCTCAGGGACCGGGCGTTGACGTATACATAGGCGGCCGTGGACCATCCCACGGGCATGAGACGCCTGAGCTCCTGGTTCCTGATGCCCAGATCCTTGAGCTCGTCATACACCTCCATGGCATGCCGGTGCTCCTGCTCGTAAGCCCGGTAGGCGGCTTTCACCGTATCCTCGGAGTCCAGGTACTCAAGCGCCGGGTAGATGAACATGTTTTTGCTGGCCTTGACGTACCGGGTGGAGCGGAAGGTCCATCCGATGCCGATCCGGTGCCGGGTCCACTGGCCTGCCAGGGATTTGGAAACCCCGGTCACGTAGTACACGAACTGGACTGCCTCCAGGCAGGTGAGATGCTCCCAGGAAATGAGCTTTTTGTTCAGCCGCAGATCATCCTCGTGGGTGCCGGCCGACTCATGGCTCTGGCGCGCGGTGTACGCGGGCAGTGTCTCGGTGGTGACCCCCTGGGACACTATCTCTTCGGTAGGGGTGGTCATGCCGATGAGCTTGACGGCCGGCTCTTCGTTGCGGAACAGATCCTTCCTCAGCCCTTTCCAGCGCTCGATGTGACGGTATTCGTCTGCGAAATACTTCAAAACGGTCTCTCCTCTTCTCCATTCGTCGATACCCGGTCTCCCTGCCATACCCCGCGATAGGGGACCGCACGCCCGTCAATGGGATAGAACGCGATGCACAGGATCCTGAACCCCATCTGGATCTCCACCTCGGCCGGCCCCTGGTGCTTCATCCCCACGGTAAGCCTTCCCTGATAATTGGGGGAGATGAAGGCGGTCTCCAGCGGGATCCCCGACCGGATGAGCGTGGTTCGGGGCCTGATGTAGGCGAAAACGTCCCGGGGCATGTTCACCTGCTCGATGGTCTGGAACAGCAGATATTCCCCGCCCGAGACGAGATAGACGCCGTCAGGGGATTCTTCAATATCCATGACCTTCTCGATCCGTGGCGTGATCCTCTTGTCTCTCATGAGGCTGGCCCTGCCCACAGGGCGATAGATCGCGCCGAGCCTCAAGTCCGCCGTGGTCCCCTCGATCTGCTCGATCTGATCGATACCGATATGCTCGATGAGGGGCCTGGTGGTGATCTGCCCGGAAGCCTCGTCTTCCACCTCCACCCCGCTCCTGATCATGCTCACAATCCTGTCTGCCCCGAATACCATGCCTCATAACCTCCTCTTCGATGTGTCGGCCCGGAGAAAACTCAGGGCATACTGCACGGTCTCATCACCGATCACGAGCTTCTCCACGTGGATATTGCCGGACGCGAGAACGGATTTCCAGTACCGGTCCCGCTCGGGGATGGGAGAGTCGTACGCGTGCTCGTAGATCACCCGGGTGATGCCCGACATGACGATGAGCTTTGCGCAGGTGATGCACGGCTCCAGGGTGCAGTAGATGCTCGCCCCCTCCAGGGAGACCCCTTTCTTTGCGGCCAGCGCCACGGCATTGGCCTCTGCGTGGGCAGACCTGCACATGTCGTACTTCATCGCCTCGGGCCACTGAAGAGAGCGCCTGAAGCACTGCCCCTCGTCCATGCAGTGCGCCTCTCCGGGCAGGGACCCGTTGTAACCGCTTGCAAGAATCTGCCGGTCCTTGACGATCACGGCGCCGGTCGGGCGCGACAGGCAGGTGGAACGGGAAGCCGTGAGCTTGGCAAGCATCATGAAATACTCATCCCACGTGGGTCTTTTCACGATCGTGGTCCTCTCATCTCATATCGTTCAGCAGCATTTCAAGGGACACCCGGAAGGCCTGCATATCCTCCTCGCTGATGCGGTATACCTTTTTCCCGACCGTCATATAATACTTTGAATACAGGGTGATGTCAAAGACTGGAAAAGAATCGCCGCAGAAGATTCCGATATGCTGAGCGTCTCCGGTGTCCTCAGGCAGGGCCAGGTACCGGTCCGCGTACTGGATGCCGGCAAGGCAATCGAGAAAGGTGTGCATTGACGACGCGCAGTCGAGCCTGCGCGTTCCGGAAAACCAGCGGTTTCCCTGCTTCCTGATATCCAGATCCTTCTGCCCGCTGAGCGTGATCCCGGTCACTTCTCTGCCCTTAAGCTCAACCACGCTCCGGTCGAGCACCTGCTCGATGCCGCCGGGAATCGCATCCAGAAGCGAGCCGTCGGCCTGGACAGGAAGCCCCTGAAGCTCGGACGACGCGTAGACAGTCCCCTTCTCCCCGGACCTGACCCAGAGACCGAGCGTCTGCGAAACCCCTGCTGAATGCAGCGCAATGGATACATCATGATTCCCAAGTTCGGGCGGAACAACCGGGTATGCCCGGGCAGTCGCCCCGCACGCCTGCCGGAGAAATCCTTTGATGATCTCCTGATCGAGCCTCCGAATGTCGTCGCCCGTGCAACGCCACAACCCATCACGGTCTTCCAGAAACTCGAGGATCATGGCGCCCCTGGTGATACTCACCCGCTGGATCTCCTGAGGTTCGAGAGATATGAGCCTCCTGTCTCTCAGGTTCATGAGGTCTCTGTCCAGGCCTGTCTTCTCACGGGCGGATATCAGGTTCACTTCCCTCCTGCCGTCAACCCGGACATAGGAGAACGAGGAGGTCGGGCTGTCGGACCCCACGAAGAGCACGTGATCCCCCGCCCTGGTGCATATGTACAGGGACAGAGCAGGCTCGCAGAGACCGAACTGGGACAGGTCGCCGGGTTCGTTCAATGTCTCGCGGGCGCGGAGTTCCACCAGCGCAGACACCAGGCGCCCGGCCTCCGTCTGATCGGCGGCAGTCTGCACGGGTTCTGAAATCCGCCAGAGATTGTCTTTCTTTTCGAGCACTACGGTTGTGCTTCCTTCAAGCGTTATCCCGGTGACATCCTCTTCGCTGAAGGTGAAAAGCGGTCGCCCCTGTGCTTTTCCGAGATTCCCGGATTGCAGGAGACATCGCTCGAACCAGAAGTAACAGGCAATGAGCCCTATACAGAGCAGCCCTGAGGTTATGAGCCGTGAGAACCTCATGCCCGCCTTCTCTTCCACGCCGGAACCAGGGCAAAGGAGAGCAGGAGCGAAGGAACCACGACCACCGGCACCCAGAACAGCAGCGCACGCCGGCCCGGGGTGAGGACAAAGGGTACATCCCGGAGCTCTCCTTCATCCAGTGAGATCAGATACCCCTGATCGAGGACCGCATTGATGCAGTTCAGGGCAAAATTCCTGTTGCCCGCCACGTTGAAGTAGGCATTCGTGAGAAAATCCGCGTCTCCGAAAGCCAGAACCCTTGCCTTCCTGTTGCCGCCGGTCTGGACCAGGGCGAGAAGAGCGATGTCGAGAGGACCTTTCTGGTCGGCCGGTCCGGGCGAGAATGCCTCGTGTCCGGCGATGGAGGCGGAATCGTGCTCTGCCCAGCTCTGCTCCGATGTCCTGGCGAGCCGGGATATGCTCACACCGGCGGGCGGATTATCACAGGCGACCAGAGACCGCGAGGTGGGGAAAACGGTCGCACCGGTATACCCGGCAACCGCCTCCGCGCTTCCATAGGCGCTCACCACCGGCATGGTCGCTTCACCTCCGGCCGCATGGTTTACGGGGTCCACCACCAGGTCGTCGCCGATTACGATCCCCGCTTCGTCCAGAAGACCCGTCAGTCCTCCGTCGGCAAGCGGCTCAAGCGCGATGAGGATATTCCCTCCCTGGTGAATGAACTCACGGAGGGCCTGTATCTCCTCCGGAGTAAAGCGTTCCCTGGGTCCTGCAACGATGAGGAGGTCCGCATCCCGGGGGATGGCGTCCAGGCGTATGGTGAGTGCCCCTGAAACTCTGTATCCATCTTTGCGCAGGGCAGATGCGAGGGATGAGAGGCCCCCTTTCTCTTCATCGTCTATGCCGGGCTCACCATGCCCGCACGTCACATAGATATTCTTTTTCCTTTCCTGCTTGATCGTCAGCAGGGCATTGGCGAAGGACTCTTCGGTGAGGCTGTCGACCATTACCTGCCGGCCTTTCCCGGCGATCACGGTCCGGCCGTAGCGATCTATCCCGAACCTCCGCGCCGTGCCTGGCCTGATATCGGGATGGATGAGCTCATAGTGCACACCCGGTGATTCCAGTGAAAACAGATCGAGAAGTTCCCGGGCTTTGTCCCGGTCCCTTCCCGGCTTGTCGAACACCGTGACGCGGACATCGAAATCCAGAGCCGAAAGAATGTTCCTTGTCCTTGGGTCGAGTGTGTTCTCCTTTGATCGCGAGAGGTCCCAGCCCATATCGTGGTTCATGGCCGTGAGATATACGACCGCGAGCATGATCACGAAGATCAGCACGAACAGGGCTGCGCTTGAGGCATGAATCGCTCGTGAGGGCATGATTCCTATCCTCTGCACCGGTGGAAATCGAGAACCCTCAAGGTGACGGCCAGAAAAAACACGGCGAAAAGCAGATAGAAGACAACGTCCTTGAGTGTGATCAGCCCATTGAAAAACCGTGACAGATGGCCGGCGAGCGAAAGCTCCCGCAGCACGGCGCCAAGGTATCCGGAGGAAACCGTATCTGCGAACCAGCCCAGAGCCCAGAATACGAGAACCCCGCCTATCGTGACGGCTGCCGCGATGGTCTGGTTTCCGGTGAGGCTGGATGCGAACACGCCCAGAGCGAGAACGGTCCCGCCCATGAGGATGAGGCCGGTATAGGAAGCGAGGACGACTCCCCAATCCGGGGTGGTCGCCACTGCCAGGAGAGCCGTGAGAAATCCGGAGAAGGCCAGGATGAGGACAAAGACACTAAAACCCGCCAGGTACTTGCCCAGAAGAACCTTCAGATCGCTCACCGGGTAGGTGAAAAGCAGCTCCATGGTGCCGGCGGCCTTCTCCTCTGCGTAGAGGCGCATGGATATGAGGGGAACGAGAAGGATGACCAACAGGCTCATATCCATGAACAGGGGCCGTAAGATCACCGCCGACACACTGATCCCGCCCGGCGCCTGATACTGAGACATCTGGGTGGCGAGAAGGTTCGCATATGCCACGGCGTTATAGAAAAAGACCCCGGCGACCCCCACGAAAACGCACGCCAGGACAAAGAAGAACGGAGACGAGAAATACTGGACGAGCTCCTTGAGATAGATGCTACGCACGGGTTGCATCCTCCCCGGCCACGAGCTTCATGAACACCTCTTCCAGGCTCATCTCTTCCCTCGCGATCCCCAGCAGCGGGATGCCGGATTTCACGATCCGCTCGGCAAGAACCGGCCTCAAGTCTCTGTCCCTCACGGTTTCCGCTTTGATCACCTGTGAGTTGGAGCTGGACGCCGAGATGACCCCCTCGACGGCCTCGATCATCTTCAGCGCCTGATCCAGTCGCTCTCCCACCCTGATGGTGATCCTCGTATGATTCTGATGCCGCGAGACGAGCTCTTCCGTGGAATCAACGGATATGACGCGGCCTTTCTTGAGAACGGCCACCCTCGAGCAGAGCTGGCTGACCTCGGACAGAACATGAGACGAGAGGACAATGGTCCGCGAACCCGACAGGTCCTTGACGAGCTGCTTGATTTCATAGGCATGTTCCGGGTCCAGCCCCTGTGTAGGCTCGTCGAGAACGAGCACCGGAGGATCGTTGATCATGGCCTGCGCCAGTCCCACCCTCTGTCGGTAACCCCTTGACAGGGTTGCGATCGACCGATTCCTGACCTCTTCAAGCCCGAACTCGATGACGGCGTTCCTGACCCTGTCTTTGACACCGTTCTTCCTCCCCCCCTTGATCCGGGCGGCAAAGCTCAGAAAAGACTCCACCTTCATATCCGGATACAATGGCGTGTGTTCAGGAAGATACCCGATGCATCTCCGGGCCTTGATCGATTCCGTCACGGTGTCGCAGCTCATGACCCGTACCCTGCCCGAGGTGGGGGGCACGGCCGAGGCGATAATCCTCATGACCGTGCTTTTCCCCGCGCCATTGGGACCGAGAAGCCCCAGCACCTCGCCGTGGTTTACCGTAAGGCTCACCCTGTCGACCACTGTTCTTGAGCCGTAAACCTTCGTGAGATCGTCTATGGTTATCATCCTCTGATTCCTCTGGGCGTCGGATCTTGCCAGAGTCTCCAAACACACAAACAGCAAAATGTCAATCACACCGGCATATTCGCCGCCTGCACGGAGAAAAGCCTGGGCAGGCGTCCAGTCCGCGACGGGCAGGCGGAATATCGGATCGTCCTGTTGCGGATCGAGGACGGTACAGGGCGTTACAACGGATGAACAAGATTGGTTGTCATGATCCCCCTGCTCTGATACATCATTCCATATGAGTGCTATCGCAGCGTTTTTCGATATGGATCACACCATTACCTGGGCAAACTCGGGGCTCTCGTCGGTGAAATTCGCCAGGGAACAGGGGCTGGTGCCTGCAAGCCATCTGGTGATGAGCGTTTTCAAGATCATCCTGTACCGTCTGTCCCTGCTCGATATCGAACAATGGTACGAGAAGAACATGGCGATGCTCTCGGGAACCTCGCTGCGCGACATGGAGCACTTCTGCTCGCTCTGGTTCGATGCAGTGATGAAAAAAACCATCTACCGGGAGGCTGCGAACCTCATTCTGAACCACAGGGACAAAGGGCATAGGGTGGCGGTGATTTCCAACTCGCCCCGTTTCTTTGTAAAGCCTGTTGCCGATATCCTGGGCATAACCGATGTGATCTGCACCGAGGTGGAGGAGAGAGAGGGCATTCTCACGGGCAGACTGGTGAAACCCCTGTGCTATGGCGAGGGCAAGAAGGTGTATGCGCTCCGTTGGGCAGGGCTCTCCGAAATCGATCTTTCTGAAAGTTATTTTTACACCGACTCGTTCTTCGATGTCCCGCTTATGAAGACAGTCGGGCATCCGGTGGCGACCAACCCGGACATGAGACTTAAACGTGTCGCCCTTGCATATGGCTGGCCCGTACTGAAGTTTACCCGGGTGAGCGCCTTCGAGTGAGCACCCCTTAAAAAACCTCTTTACAGATACCGCTCACGTATCCAGCTCAGATGATGTTCGAAATCCTGAAGACTGTGAGCATGGATTTCGCCGGCAGCCACTCCCGGTGGGCGCAGAAGGTCTTCACCTCGGTGCCTGCGAATCTCGATTTGGTGAAGTGGAGGCCTTTGAAGCTGTAGAGGATGTTCCCGTACTTGTAGAGGAGCCGCACCATCCATTTCAGTATCCCCGATTCGCAGGGCAAGTCTTCGTCGGCCACGACCAGGGGAGAGAGGCCGAGATAGAGGTAGGGCACGCCCTCCGACTGGAAGGTTTCCATGGCGTGGACCATGAGGGGATAGAAAATCCCCTGCTTGAACTTCGGCGAGAACCGCGAGATGTTGGGCACGTAGGCGATAACCCTTCCGTCTTCGTAGATCGGGTCGAAATGGATGAACCCGAGCAGCTCGTCGTCCAGGAAGGCGTAGAACCTCCTCGTTCCCTCCTGGTATTTCTGGTTTCTGGGTCTGATGAGGAACACGACCTCCTTGCGCCTTACCTTCCTGGTACGCAGCCACTCCCTGGTGAGCTCATCATCGATATTTTCTCCATCCATCTCCACGAAGCGCACCCCGTCCTTCTGAGCCTTGTTGATGGAGGTGCGAAGAACCTGCTTCTTCTTTCCCTTGAGGTTCCAGTTCTTCAGGTCGATGATGCTCTCGATTCCGAACTGGGTCGCGTAGAGGCCGAACCTTTCATGGAGAAGATTGCTGAACGATTCGGATATCTGGATGAATGCCGTATTCGACCGGTCCTTGAGAAACTCCCCTACCAGAAACTCCCGATCGATCTCATGGCACACCGGGTCGGCCAGCACGAAACGGGTGCCCCATTTTTTCACGTACGCGATATAACCGATACCGGAGATGTCGAAGAAATGCATGTTCGGCTGGAACGCCGAAAAGGACAGGCAGTGATTCCCGTATTTCTTGAGATAGCCGATCCGCTCATCGAAGCTGAACATATCGATGCCGATCTCCCTGAACCGCACCTTGGCCTTCTGGACATCGAGAGGAACCGCCTGAGCACGCTGCTTTTCCAGGACCTGCGCATGAGCTGTTGAGAGCCGTATCGTACTTTCCATGATATTCCTCCTTCTTCCTGAACGCTTCAGCGGTTTTTCCCCAGCCGCTCGTGGCTGGTAACCCAATCGAGTGACGAGATCGCCGACGCCAGGGAAAGCTCCCCGGCAAGGGCTACCGCGGCGACGATCTCAGTGAATTTCCTTATCTTGCCCTGACCATAGCACCCGAGTATCTCGAGGCATTCTCTCTGCGTGGGCAGTCCGGTTCCTCCTCCATAGGTTGCGACGATGAGCGAGGGCAGGGTCAGCGAGGCATACAGATCGCCCTCGGGCGTTACCTCGGTATAGATCAGACCGTTAGAGGCCTCGGCAACATTCGCCACGTCCTGGCCCGTTGCGATGAACAACGCCGCCAGTGCGTTGGCGCAGTGCAGACCGTTGCTGGATGACCCCGCCATGAAGGCTCCCAGGTTTGCCACCTGGCTGTGATAGACCAGGGTGTCGGGATCGACCCGCATGTGGTGGATCAGGATATCCCTGGGCACGGTGAACTCGGCGACCACCCGTTTCCCCCTGGTGTTCATGGTGTTGATCTGCGAGCATTTCTTGTCGGTAGCCATGTTCGACTCCATGTAGAAATGCTTGATATCCTTGTACTGGGAGAGGATCCAGCTGCAGGCGACAAAGGTGGCCATGCTCACCATGTTCTGCCCCGCGGCATCGCCGGTGCTATAATTGAACCGCAGGTAAACGAACTTGCTTGCCAGATACTTTTCGATATCCAGGAGTCGGGCCACCTTGGACGTCGATTCCGCCTGGTTGCGGATCTCGTCCATGTGCTCGTCCAGCCACAGGGAGAAGTCCCGGGCCTTCCTGGATGACTCGAACACGAACACCGGGGCGCGCTGCATCTGATCTTCCACGATGGTGGTGGTAATGCCTCCGGACATGTTGAGGATCTTCATGCCGCGGTTATAGGAGGCCACCAGGGTTCCCTCGCTTGCGCACAGCGGGATGAGAAACTCGCCCTTGGCGTATTCACCGTTGACCTTTATGGGGCCTGCAAACCCCATGGGGATCTGGGCAACGCCGGTGAAGTTCTCGATGTTTCCCCTGGTAAGGGCCGGGTCGAACGAGTGATGCTTGATGTGATGCAGCTTCACGCCCGAAAAGTTCTCAACGAACTCCTGGCGCTTGTGCACGATATCCATATCATAATTGGCTTCCTTCACGCAGGGGATACGGCTCTGGTCGGCCCTGGTCTCCATGACCGTGTCGGTCGCATCCAGGCTCAGCGTACCGAAGGGCTCGGTATCGATGCTCAGGCTGATGTGATGTTCCTGGTTCTTGTGAAGAGGATCGATGGAGACGTGAATCTGAACGTCCTCGCCCAGGGGAAAGCAGACCGCATTGTCCGGATGGATCATATCGGCCCTGAGCCTTGAGCCGTTCTTCCCCAGAAAAATGCCGTGCAGGGGGATTTCCTCGCCATTGATGGCAATCCGGTGCACCCCGGTGAGCATGGCATCGCGGATCTGGTTTTTGATGTTGAAGCCCACGCCATCATTGCAGTTCATCAGACTGCCGCTGGAATATATCTTTTTGAGTATTATGGGTGATATGGCGACTTGATTCTTGACCTCTGAAATACTACTGAGTGACCTTACCTTGTGCTCAGTGATGGTATTTCTCATAACTCCCTTCCTTTCATAAGAACCTGATGCAATTCCAAATGGTGAATGTCCTGTCCTGATTCCGGGATGCCTTTGTCACAGGAAGGGGTAATCACAAAACGTGCCAATTTTTTTGGCAAAAAACACGAAACAATTACTAGGCTAATATCAGGATATAACTGTTATTGATATATTATTTATATGTATTATCAATTACTTGTACGCTTCCTGGTATCGGTGTGATTTTTTCTGTATGGGTAAACTTTTTCACTCTTATGAGCAGAACTTTTCTTGACTGGCTGGGATTGCGGCTTTTCCGGGGCGGGCCATGTTTCGTCTCCGTACCGGATAAAGGCGCCTGTCAGGTGCAAAGAAAGCAGCTCGCAGCGCAGGAGAGTCCGGTTCAAACCTTCATGGCGAGTATCGAGTAGTACCGGTCGTCGAAGAGAAGCCGGAAATACCTCACCCTTTCAATCTTCAGTCCCATTCCTTTCAACATGATCCGGTAGTCATACACGGGATGGAAGGCGTTCCTGGCGGTAAGCACGAAGAAAATATCCGCGATGTACCAGTAAATGCTCTGGACGGTCCTGGCGACGGCACCGCCCGATGGAAGGGCGAAATCACCCACTACCATGTACCCGTCCGGCCTTGCCAGCTTGACGAGATGCTCGACCACGGCCATGACCATGGGCCGGGTAAAGACATTCAGGAAGAAGTTCGCAAATACCATGTCGAACCTTTCGTATTCATCGTACTTGAGGATATCCGTATGAAGAACCTCGATGGGATGGAGAAAGTGCCTGCCGGATATCCTTCGGGAAAAGATATCGAGCATGGACCGGGAGAGATCGACCACCGTGACCCGGGCTCCCCGCTCGGCCGCCTCGATGGCATCGATCCCCTGCCCTACCCCGGCGAAGAGCACCCGGTCGTCGGGCTTGATCCGGTCGTGCATAGCGAGCTTGCACCGGTCGATCCTGCCGGCGCTGTATATCGTGGCGACCACATCATAAAGCGGTCCTATGATGCTGTATCTGTCTCTCATCCCATCCTCCCTCCCCGGGCATGGGGAGCACACCACACCGAATATCACGATACGGTCTGGGTGGCTTTTCCGTATACAGAAGATAATAACCACTCGAACCTTGTCACGCAACCGGTCAGAAACGTTTCACAAACCATGCGCAGGGACACCCGGGGTACGGTTTCTTCCCTTGAGGGAGGTCCCGATGCAACCGGGCACGGGATCGAACGAGCACCATCCGGCGGGTTTTCGCCGTACCCGGACCTGACGAGGGCCTGCTTCCTTTTTGAAAAACAGGCCGGGATGCTTATCAATAGGCCTTCTTCAGCACCTCAAGGGCCTCGTCATAGCTCACCTCCACGGGGTTGAACGCCATGGCGCCGTCATTGATGGCCGCAGAGGCAATGGCCGGGAGCTTATCCTCCGTGACTCCCGCGTCACGCAGCCTCACGGGCAGGCCGCTGATCCGGCTGAGCCTGGCCAGAAGATTTTTCACCAGGGAGACCGTGACCATTGCCTGTTCCTTTTCCTCCATGTACTCGATGGAGCCGCCCAGTATCCCGGACAGCTCGGCAATGGAGCGGGGGATGCCCGAGATATTGTACTCGAGCCCGTGGGGGAGCAGAATGGCGTTGGCCATCCCATGCGGAACATGGCATACGCCCCCGCAGGCATGCGCCAGGGCATGGATCATGCCCACCATGGAGTTGGAAAAGGCAATGCCTGCCAGCAACGAGGCATTGGCCATGCCGAGACGGGCCTCCTCGTCCCTGCCGTTCTCCACGGCCCGCACGAGATACTTGCGGACGAGCTCGATTGCAGCCCGGGCGAAAACGTCGTCTATAGGGTTCTTCTGCAGGCAGGTATACGCCTCCATCGCGTGGGTGAGCGCATCCATGCCGGTTGCCGCGGTGAGCTTGGGCGGCACGGTCATGGTCATCCGGGAATCGAGGACCGCCACCCTGGGGTAGAGACGGTCGGAGACAAAGGCCATCTTGACGTTCTTTTCCTCGTTGTAGATCACCGCCACCTTGGTCACCTCGGATCCGGTGCCCGAGGTGGTGGGAACTGCGATCATGGGCAGCAGGTCTTTCTTGATGATCTCGTTGCCCTGGAGCGAGAGGATGTCGTCGGTGCCCTCGGAGAGCACGATGTTCGCCCCCTTTGCCGTGTCAAGGGCGCTCCCGCCACCCACGGCCAGGAAGCAGTCGCACTTCTCCTGTTCAAAGAGCTTGGCGAGCTTGTTCACGAGCCGGTTGCTTGAATCCGGCGGGGCTTCGTCGAATACGCAGCCGATCTCCTTGTCCGAGTCGGCGAAGGCCTCTCTGACAAGGCTGATCAGACCTGCGCCCACCACACCCTTGTCCGTGACGACCATGGCCCTTCTGCAGCCCAGTATGTCCATCTCATACGGGATATTGCTCACCGCGTTGTGGCCCGAGAGTATCTTCACCGGGCAGAAATGCTGGTAGTAATGGGGTATCATGAGATCCTCCTGGCTGGATATGATGTTATATCAAGTGCCTGACAACCGCCGGAACGAGCCCGGCATATACCTTGCCCTTGTTGATATAGTTCTTCAGGGTCATTTCAGGGGGCATCTTCAGCACATTTTTCACGACCATGCCGGGCAGGAGATACGCATTGACGATATTCACCACCCGGTTGATCTCCATGGTTTTTGCCAGATCCCCTTCGACGAGGATCCGGTTTTCCGCAAAGGCCTGGTGCGATCCCATAATGCTCATCAAAACCGGCAGGGCCGAGTCGTAGTTCTTGAACGACATGGTGATATGCGGCGACTTCAGCCCCTTCCCCAGGTAGCGGATCGTATCCCCCCTCTTCTCCAGGGTAATGCTGGGGCCTTTCGGCAAAACCCCGAGGGAGAACCGCCTCCCCTCCTCCCATGACTCGATCTCTTTGCGGAATTCCGGGACATGCCTTCCGACCACCTCGAAGGCCGGGCCCAGAACGGAGAGCACCGTCGAACAGAGCGCGTGCTTCACCCCGGACTGGAAAGCCGGGAACCCGGGAAGCGATCGAACCAGGTTTACCGTACGTTTGAGAACACCATCCATTCCCTTTGCCTCCTCCTGTTGTTCGTGCTCCACCCTGCCGACATGCACCGGACCGGTCATCGGTATACACGGCCGGGAACCTTGCCCGCCGCCGATGAGCCATGTAAGCGCAAATGAAATATCAGCCCATAAGATATATAAATACCTCAGTCATTGCAATCTCTTATTTGCGCCACCCCTGACGTTTCACCGGCCTGCCGGATGATCAGGACCCTGGTCGGACCCTGCCTGTGTGGAACGGGTTTTCCCGGGTCATGAAAATGAGCTTCCTGCATCAAGCCCACCGGTTATTCGAGGGGAACGCCGTTTCTCTTTGCCGCTTTCTTCCAGAAGGCATTGTGCAGGGGCCTGCGGTCATGTGCCATCCCTTTCAGGGCCTGCAGCCACGAGGCCTCGAGCGCGGAAGAACGGAAGAATGCCTCCCGGCTCATGGACTCAAGCGTCCTGTCCCGGTTCTCCCAGACAGAGAAGGGCATGGTCAGGCTGTAATCGCCTTCGATCTCCCGGATCTCCTTCAGGAGCGGCTCCTGCACCTTTGACAGCCGCATCTGGGCCTGGATGCGGAAGGCCTCGTGCCGCCACCAGTACGAGTCTTCGCTGTACCGGAACCCGCCCTGATCGATTCCGGCCGGCATGTTCCCGGGCAGGACCGGTTTGAAGGTGGTGAGGCAGGGCGAAGACCCCGCGGTGACAAAGATCCGGAAGCCTGACGAGGAGTCCAGCTCCACCACCAGCGAACCCGTGGTGTGCGACCTCCTGATGAAGGGCTCTGCCGCGTGCATGCACACATCGTGGTTCAGGCCCTTGAAAGGCCGGCCGCCCCGGTGCCCGCGCAGGATATCAAAGGCATCGCCCACCCCAAAGGTATTCCCGGGCGGTCCGATACGCTCCATGACGTACGCTCTCCTCATCCGGCTGCCGGAAAACCAGGTCATGACAGGGTCGCCGAACGCCTGAAAATCCGTGCCCCAGGGCAGGCTCGATTTCTTCCAGTCGCGGCCGATGGTGATCTCGTTGGATATGGCGGCGAAGTCCTGATAATACTTCACGGCATAATCCCGTCCCACGGTCTCCAGCACCACGATCTCGGTACGATCCATGATGAGGAACGAATTCATGTAGGCGAACTTCTTGTCCCGGTAGCCGCACGGACCGCCCTGCCCGTAGAGCTTCAGGAGACCGGCGACGACATCGGCCGCTTCACGGGCCGTGTCGGCCCTCTCCAGACCCAGCCTCACCAGGTCCATGCCGATGAGCCCCGGAGATTTCTCGGGTTTGCTCCTGGTGAACAGGGCCTCGTTGCCCATCACCACGCCTTTCTCGTTCACCCCCATCTCGGCGCCCCAGATCCAAAACGGCTTGCAGAGCACGACACCGCGGGTTTCCGGTGCCTGGGGGATGCTGATATAGGTGCACCTCATCTCCTGGTGGCGGGAATGTACTTTCCGGGGACAGGATACGACGACCTGGGCTTCATCCGGCTCTCGATCCGAGTTCTTGGCAAAGATCCGGCTGCCGGCTTCGGTTGCCGCCTCGCCCACGGCAAAGGTGTCACACATGCCGGCCCCCTGCATCGCGTGGCGAAGGAATCGACCCGGCCTCTGAGAGCCGGAGCCTGTTACACGCCTGTTCCATGAGAATATTCTTATACGATTTTCCGGGAAGGCACAAGCGTCCGGCTCGTTGTGCGAGGCCGTGACGCCGGGGCATGCGTTCAGACCTGGATATCGATCTTCTCCGATCTCAGGAGCTCGGCCCATGTCCAGGCCATAAAGCGATAACCGAGGGTGTTCAGGTGCATGAGGTCCCGGCTCCAGACATCGCTTCTTTCCTTGAAAAGGGTGTGGAAATCAGGCCCCTTCCGGACGATGTGCGGGTGCGATGCATAGATTTCATCGATCCGCGCGTTGACCATGCGGGTATAGAGGTCGAGCTTCTCCTGCACCCGTTTGCGCCTGAAAAAGAGCCTGTCGATGCCGAAAAGGGATTCCCCTCCCCGGTTCCGGTTGGGTGGAATCTTTGCGAGATAGGTGACGATGCCTTTTTCCCTGAGATGGGTGAGGATGACGATGAGATTCTCGCGGGTCTTGAGAAAATCGTCGTCCTCGTACCCCACGACCCCCCCGATCCGCCTCATCATGAAATCGGGCACGGCCGAGCTGTTCACGTCGTTGGTGCCCAGCATCAGGAGACACACCCTGATGTTCTCCCGCGATTCCATTATCTCGTCCAGAGGTCTCCCGTTTAAGGGGAAACCGGGCACGTCCTTTCTCTCCCATGTGTTCCCGGGCAGCCAGTCACGTGTGGTGCTGCCACCCCTGCCCAGGTTGCGTATGAGCCGGGGTCCCATGGAGACCGAGAGCAGGTCGGAGAGAACATAGGGATACGAGGTGGGGAGAAGGTCCCGCGTGTTCGGACCGGTGTACGGCGCATAATCGGTGATCCCGGGCTGCGAACCCGAGGTCAGCGAATCGCCGAGGGCGATGATCTGATGAGGCCGATTGATCACGATCTTTCCCATGGTTCTCCCATCACCGGATAGCTCGTGCCTATCTCCTTAATACGGGACGCCCGTTTGCCATGACCGCCCGGCGACGCTCCCGCAGGATTCTCTCCCATGACGGCCTTTTTCCCGGTTCGTCACCAGGTACGACTCGGGCTGAAGGCTGCACCGCACGGACGAGCCGGCATCTTTAAGGGCAGGACCTTTTGAGAAAGGGGTGCGATCCGGCTCATCCTCCGGCGTGCTGCTTCATAAATGTATGAATAATCCCTGCCGCACAATAATCTACATGAAAGAGAGCGTATCGGGAATCCGCCGGGTATGCCCGGGAATGCACCACTACTGCATGCATGCCCTATCAGAAGCCGGGAGCGGCCGGGTACGGCGGTTTTTTGGAATCCTTCCTAGAGAACCTTTTCGAGAAAGGCCTTGACCCTGGCGTTGTCCATGCTGTGGGAGAAGACGTCCCCCGGGGTTCCCTCGAGGATGAACCTGCCCTCGTCCATGAAGATGACCCGGTCGGCCATCTCGCGGGCAAAGCCCATCTGATGGGTGACGATCACCATGGTCATCCCTTCTTCGGCCAGCTGTTTGATCGTGGTAAAGACCTCGCCCACGAGCTCCGGGTCGAGCGCCGAGGTCGGCTCGTCGAAGAGCATGAGCATGGGCTTCATGGCAAGTGCCCGGGCGATGGCGACCCGCTGCTTCTGCCCTCCGGAGAGGAAGGCCGGATAGGTGTCTTTTTTGTCCAGCAGCCCCACCTTGCCCAGAAGGTCCAGGGCGACCCTGCGGGCCTCTTCCCGGGGCTGCTTCTTCACGGTTACGGGCCCTTCCATCACGTTCTGCAGCGCCGTCATGTGGGGAAAGAGGTGAAAGTGCTGGAATACCATCCCGATCTCCGAGCGCAGCTCGCATATGACATCCTGTTTCTCCATCACGAGCCTGCCCTTTTTGTCTCTGCGGTATCCGGCCTCTCTGCCTTCCAGGAGTACCCGCCCCGAGTCGATGGTCTCCAGGAAGTTGATCATCCTGAGCAGCGTGGTCTTCCCGGAGCCCGAGGGGCCGATGATCACGATTTTCTCCCCCTTGTCGATCTTCAGGCTCACGTGATCCACGGCCGTGAAGTCATTGAAGCGTTTGACGACGTCAACCAGCTCGATCATCGGTTTTCGTACACCCCCAGTCTGTCTTCGAGTTTCCGAAACGATACGGTGAAGATGCTGGTCATGACCAGGTAGATCATGGCGGCCTGCATGAGGATGAAGATGTTGAAGGTCGTGTTGAAGATCTGGTCCGCCGCCCGCATGAGCTCGACCATGGCGATGGTGGAGACCAGGGCGGTGTCCTTGATCAAGGCGATGAACTCATTGCCCACAGGCGGCACGAGCCGCTTGTAGGTCTGGGGCACGATGATGCGCCTCATGGCCTGCCGGTAGGTCATGCCCAGAGACTTGGCGGCCTCCATCTGGCCCGCATCGATGCTCTCGATGGCCCCGCGCATGATCTCGGCCAGGTAGGCCGAGTAATTCAGGCCGAGCCCCAGCACCGCGGCGGTGAAGGGACTGAGCGTGATTCCCAGGGGGGGGAGCCCGTAATAGATGAAAAAGAGCTGGAGCAGGAGCGGAGTGCCTCTGAACACCCAGATATAGCACCAGAAAAACCACGCGATGCTCCGGACGCGGCTGATCCTGGCCAGGGCGATGAAGAGGCCCGCCACGGGCGAGACGACCATGGTGATGAGCACCAGGAGAATGGTCATGCCCGAGGCCCTGAGCAGGGTGGGAAAGTACGTGCCCATGTCCTTGAGGAAACGCAGCCACTTGGGCGTCTGCGCGACAGCGACCTGTTTGATCAGGTTCCCTGCCTCAAGGTTTTCGGGGTAGAGGCTCAAGATCTCCTCGCACAAAGACGCACTCTTTTCATACTCGGCCGTGCTGAAACAGATCTTGGCGGCTTCCATGCGCGAGCGCACGAAGGCGCCGCCGTCTTCTCCGGGCTCGGGGGCCGGGACCTTCAGATAGGTCTGAAGGGCGGCTTCGATGTTTCCGGAATTGACCTCCCGCGTGGCCGAGGCCAGGATCTCATACGGATCGGGCTGGGCGAGAGCGACCGCAGGGACGAGCAGCAGAAAAAAGCAGAGGCCCAGCGCGCCTTTCAGCGCGCCGGGCCGTTTGGTTCCTACTTCCATGCAGTGATGTCATCTCCGAACCATTTGATGGAAATCTTCTTCATGGTGCCGTCGGCAAACATCTCGTCGAGGGTTTTCTGAATCATGTCTTTGAGCGCCACGTCTTCCTGCCTGATCCCGATCCCGATGGGCTCGGAGGTCAGCGGCTCGGGCAGCACGCGATACTCGCCCGGGCGCTGGGACAGATAATAGCGGCCCACGAGCTCGTCCACGGCCAGGGCGTCCATCCTGCCGATCTTGAGGTCCATGAAGGCCGAGGTGTTGTTGTCGTAGCGCTTGACCTCCTTGAACTCGGTCCCGAGACTCTTGAGCGCCTCCTCGGAGGTGGAGCCGAGCTGTACGCCTGCAACGTGCGCCTTGCCGAGGTCCTTGACGCTCTTGACCTTCTCGTTGTCGGCCTTGACCACCATGATCTGCTTTTCCATGATGTAGGGGTTGGTGAAGGAGATCTCCTTCATGCGCTCTTCGGTCACGGACATGCCGGACCAGATGATGTCGAATTTCTTGGTCTTCAAAGACATGATCACGCCCTTCCAGGCCGTGGGCACGTGCTCGATCTCGATGCCGAGCCTCTTGCCCAGCTCACGGGACGCGTCGATGTCGAACCCCACGAGCTCGTTCTGCTCGTTGCGGAACTCCATGGGCGGAAACGCGTCATCGATCCCGATCACGAGCTTGCCCGCCGCCTTGATCTTGTCCCATGAACCGTCGGCCGCCGGCGCCGGGGCAGAGAAAAACGCCACGAGAATGCCCACCAAACCGATTGCATAGAAAAGCTTTTTCATTCCTCTTTCCTCCCGCTGGTAATTTCGTGAAATATTTTGTCCACGGATTATGAAACAAATCAGGGCAAAACACAAGCAGCAAGGGCACACGACCAACGGATCCATCTCTACTCCGAACGGACAGGCTCCCCCTGGCATATATAAAAACCCCACCCGGCAGAAACCGCCCCCTGCTTGATCATTGTCTTTGTGAATAAAGGTTATTACCTTATTCAATGTAATTATTTGCCATTCACTACCACGCCCTCTATAAGCATACCGGGTGCATCTCGCTGGACAGAACGCCCTTTTCCTTATCAATCGGGGGTTCTGGCGTGCGCACCCTTGTGCAGCGGACAGCGGTGTCTTTCCGTCTTCTCCGGACACAAGGGGGGCCGGTGCGTGATAACCCGGATTATCCCAACGAGAGGAGCTTGCATGGTATGAGGATGAACAATGTTCTTGCAACGAGGTGGGGCGTCATCGGGGCCGGGGCGGTTATCGGCGTCCTGGCCGCCCTTCTTCAGAAGCTCGGCAATCCCGGAAACATGGGGATCTGCGTCGCCTGTTTCGAAAGGGATATCGCTGGTGCGCTGGGCCTGCACCGGGCAGATGTGGTTCAATACCTGAGGCCTGAGATCCCGGGTTTTGTCCTGGGGGCTTTCCTGGCTGCGCTGCTCTTCCGCGAGTTCAGGCCTCGCGCCGGTTCTGCGCCCATTGTCCGATTTATCCTGGGTGCGTTCGCCATGATCGGAGCACTGGTGTTTCTCGGCTGTCCCTGGAGGGCCATGCTCAGGCTCGCAGGCGGCGACCTGAACGCAGTCCTCGGGATTGCAGGCCTTGTCTTCGGGGTGTGGGTGGGAACGCTCTTTCTGAAAAACGGCTATACCCTGGGAAGGGCACAGGCGGCATCAAAGACGGCGGGCGTGATCATGCCGCTCATGGCCCTTGGCTCCCTGCTGCTCATGTTCATCTATCCGCAGATCCAGGAAGAAGGCATCAGCGGCGTGCTCTTCTACAGCACGAAGGGCCCGGGCTCCATGCATGCCCCCCTGCTCGTTTCTCTGGCCACCGGCCTGGTGGTGGGAGGTATCGCCCAGCAGAGCAGGTTCTGTACCATGGGTGCCCTGCGCGACCTTATCCTGTTCGGCCAGACCCACCTCCTGGGCGGGGTCATCGCGCTGGTACTGTCCGCATCTCTCGCAAACCTTGTCTTCGGGCAGTTCAGCCCCGGCTTCATTGGTCAGCCGGTGGCGCACAGCATGCATTTCTGGAATTTTGCGGGCATGGCGCTGGCAGGCCTCGCCTTTTCCCTTGCTGGCGGTTGCCCCGGGCGGCAGCTCTTTTTGAGCGGAGAGGGAGACGGCGATGCAGCCGTGTTCGTTATAGGAATGGTGTCCGGGGCCGCGTTTGCCCACAACTTCGGGCTGGCAAGCTCACCTTCGGGGATAGGGCCGCTCGGTGCGACGGCCGTGGGAATCGGGCTTGTCGTATGCCTGCTCATCGGCTGGGGCATGAGGGCCAGGGGGATATGACGCTGGTGAACCGTCCAGAACGGAAAAAACAGAAGAAAACCATGACTGCATGGTGAGGAGCATGAGCATGAATCCAACTATCGACGCCCGGGGGCTCTCGTGCCCCCAGCCGGTCATCCTGGTTATGGGCAGGATAAGGGAGCAGAGAAAGGGCGTGATCGAGATCCTGGTGGACACCGACACAGCCAAGGAAAACGTGTCGCGTGCCGCAAGGAGCAAGGGATGGGAAGTGGATCGCATCGAGCGGGACAGGACCGGCTATAGAATCGTGATCCGGAAGGAATAGTGCAATGCCCTCTGTTGTGGCCCTGGTTCCTCCTCCGCCTCCGCGTATCCCTGGGGGCAGAACTCAGAAAAATGCACCCGGACGCCGGCCTGTTCACCATCTCCCCGCACCCGCTACCGGCTGGATGTTCCGGATCGCGGCCTCGATACCTGCCACGGCTATTTCCCGGGTACAGATTCTCCGGAGAGCGGCATCATCTAGGGCCTGACCACGATCCTTCCCGGGTGTCCGCCGGTGATCTCGCCGATGACGGCCGCATCGCTTACTCCGTGCGAGTGAAGCTCCTCCAGAAGCTGCTCGGCGTGATCGGGCCCCAGCGAGATAAGGAGCCCGCCCGAGGTCTGCGGGTCGAACAGGAGCTTCATGCGGCTGTCGCTCAAGCCCCCTTCCGTGCTGACAATCTCCTGCCGGAACTTTTCATTCCGGTAGGCCCCGCCCGGGATCAGGCCCATATCCGCATACTCGAGCGCCTCATCGAACAGGGGGACGCGCGAGGCATGGATGACCATGCCGGTGCCTGAGCCCTCGATCATCTCACAGGCGTGCCCCAGGAGCCCGAACCCGGTTACGTCCGTGCACGCGTGAACACGATAGCCCTCCATCAGCTCCGCGGGAGCCCTGTTGAGGGTGTTCATGGACAGAATGCTCTTCTCCTCGGCCTGACGGCTCGCCATCCCGGCCTTGACCGCGGTCGATATGATGCCCGTGCCCAGCGGTTTGGTGAGGATGAGCCGGTCACCCGGCCGGGCGCCCGTGTTCTTGAGGATCTTCTCAGGATGCACGGTGCCGGTCACCGAAAGGCCGTACTTGATCTCCGGGTCGTCCACGCTGTGACCGCCCACCAGGAGCACACCGGCCTCGCTCATCTTGTCGAAACCCCCTTTGAGGATGTCCTGGAGGATGGGCACCTCTCCCTCCTGGGGAAAGCAGATAATGTTCATGGCCAGGACAGGCTTGCCTCCCATGGCATAGACGTCGCTCAGCGAGTTGGTCACGGCGATCTGGCCGAACAGGTAGGGATCGTCCACCACCGGGGTGAAAAAATCCAGGGTGAGGATCAGGGCCAGCGTCTCGCTGATCCGGTACACCCCCGCGTCGTCGGGTCTGTCCATACCCACCAGCAGGTCAGGGTGCCTCATGACGGGAAGCACGCAGATTGCCTGGTCCAGAACCTCTGGACCGAGCTTGCACGCTCAACCCGCGCCGTGGACCATGGAGGTGAGCTTTATTCTTTTATCCCGCGCATCGTTATCCATATAGATGCTCCTGCCTTCATATTGCATAATCAGACAAGATTATCCAGCTGCTTTATAGATAAATATCCTGTTCAGGCCTCGTCTTTCCTTTCAAAGAGAACGTTCTTTTGAATCACTCTCATGCAATTTGATTATATTCCTTATTGATCTCGGCCCTTTCCCTGAGATATGATCCCTGCATGATCGCAGACCAGTTCAGAAGCATCACCCTTCAACAGCTCGAGGCCCTTGTCGCTCTGGTCGAAGAGCGCAGCTTCTCCGAGGCGGCAAAGAAGATGCTGCTCTCCCAGCCCTCCATGAGCAAGCACATCAAGAACCTCGAGATCTTCGTGAACAGCCGCCTCATCAATCGCACCAAGACCGGAATCTCGCTGACCGAAGAGGGCTCTATCCTCTACGGGTACGCCAAGAAGATCCTGAAACTCAGGGACGAGGCAAGGGAAAAGATACTCTCGCTCGAAGACACCGTTTCGGGCCATATCTTCATCGGAACCAGCACCATTCCCTCGACCTACATCCTGCCCGCCGTGCTCTCGGGACTGAGGAGAACCTATCCGGACATCCAGGCGCATATCCTCTCCAGCGACAGCGACGAGGTGATCGACATGGTGCTGGGCGGCCAGGTGGAGATCGGTGTCATCGGGAAGAACATCCAAGACAGGAGGCTCCACTGCGAGCCTGCCTGGAATGACGAGCTGATCCTGATCGCGCCCAAGGGCCACCGGATAGGCGAGCTCCGGGAGGCACGCATCGATGACATTCTCCCTGAGCCCTTCATTCTCAGGGAAAAGGGCTCGGCCACCCGGTCCATTTTCGAAAACTATCTGATCGAGCACGACCTGCCGCACCTGTCCCGGTTTTCCATATCCTGCGAGCTGGGATCATCCGAAGCGGTCAAGGAGGCTGTGATCGCGGGCCTGGGCATATCCGTCATCTCCATCCACGCCGTGAGACGCGAAATCGGACAGGGTCTCCTGACATCCATCCCGCTCCAGTCACCCAGAATTTTACGCAACTTTGCCCTGATCTACCGGAAGCAGTTCGTCCCCCTCCCCCATCATCGGGCCTTCCTCGATTATGCGAAGGCCTGGGGCCCCGACCAGGGAGCGTCCCTGTCCGGCAGGTGATCGGGCCGCTTTCTTCATGCCGTTCGCCCAGCGACGTCTCCCTTGCAAGGCATGGGTGTGTTCTTCATTATCCTCTTCACGAACCCATGATCATCTGCTATGAGAACCATCCATGACTACAGCACCTTTTCCCATACAAGGAGACACCTCCATGAACAGATCAGGCATCGTCAAGGTTGATTACCTTGAGCTCGAACGATTCATGAAAGAAGGTTTCGTCGCACTGGGCGTTCCGGAAGAAGACGCCAGGATATGCGCTTCCGTACTGATCGAGTCGGACCTGCGCGGGGTAGAGTCGCACGGCATCGGCCGGTTCAAGATGTATGTCGACCGGATCAAGGACGGAATCCTCAAGCCTGTCACGAGAGAAACCGTGGTCAAGGAGACGGAGAACACCGCCGTGATAGACGGGAACCACGGGATGGGCCACGTGATCGCCCACCGGGCCATGAGCCTTGCCATCAAAAAGGCCAAGGAATCCAACGTCGGCATGGTGGGCGTGCGCAACAGCACCCACTTCGGCATCACCGGGTATTATCCCGCCATGGCGGTCAGGGAGAATATGATGGGCATGGCCTTTTCCAATGCCAGGCCGTCCGTGGCGCCCACCTACGGGGTCGAGCCCGTGATCGGCACCAACCCCATAAGCTGCGGCGCGCCCACGGACGAGGAATACCCCTTCCTGCTGGACATCGCCACCTCCACCACCCAGCGCGGCAAGATCGAGGTGTACGCCCGGGAGGGCAAACCCACCCCCAAGGGGCTCACCATCGACAGGGAGGGCAAGGAGCCCACGGACAGCGTCGAGCTGCTCCAGACCCTGGTCAAGGGCACGGCTTCCCTTCTTCCCCTGGGCGGGGCCGGCGAAGAGCTGGGAGGCCATAAGGGCTACGGGCTGGGCGTCATGGTGGAGATACTCTGCGCATCGCTCACCGGCGGGAGCTTCGGCAAGGCCCTGACCGGCTTCGAGAACGGCAAGCCCGCCTTCCACCGGCTCGGCCATTTCTTCGTGGCCGTCAATATCGAGAGCTTCGTTCCCCTGCCCGTGTTCCGGAGCATCACCGGCTCGATCATGCGGGAGATCAGGGAATCCGCGAAGATGCCCGGCAAGCAGAAGATCTATCTCGCGGGCGAAAAAGAGTTCGATACGATCAAGACCCGCAGGCAGGAAGGCATACCCGTCAATCCCCCGCTCCAGAAGATCATGAAGGATCTGACGCACGACCTGGGCTTGAAGGGCTTCGATTTCCCGTTTTTGTGATGCGACAGCCCCCCTACCGGACTTTCAGCTCCTTTTTGCGTGAACGTTTCGGGCAGAGGGTTCAGAAGATCACCCTGGATGCGGGGCTGAGCTGCCCCCACCGGGATAAAGAGAACCGGGGCGGATGCATCTACTGCAATGCCCGCGGCTCGGGCACCGGGGCTCTCTCCCGGGGGATCGGGCTGAAAGAACAGATCGAGGCCCAGATGGATGCCATGGCCCGGCGGTACAAGGCAAAGGCCTTCATCGCCTATTTCCAGTCATACTCCAACACCTACGCGGACCTCCGGACGCTCAAGGCCGTCTACGACACCATCCTGCCCTATCCCCGGATCGTGGGCCTCGCCATCGGCACCAGGCCGGACTGCATCGATGAGGACAAGCTTGCGCTCATCAGCTCCTATGCATCCGATCGCCTCGTATGGATGGAGTACGGCCTCCAGTCGGCCAGTGACCGGACACTGGAGCTCATCAACCGGGGCCACGACGTGGAGACCTTCACCCGCGCGGTCGAGCTCACCTCTGCCTTCGGCCTGCGGATCTGCGCCCACGTGATCATCGGCCTTCCCGGCGAAGGCATGAACGACTTCCTCGCCACGGCCCGGCTCGTTTCAAGCCTCCCGGTGACCGACGTCAAGATCCACATGCTCTATATCGCCAGGGGCACCGGGCTCGAGCATCTGTACCGGGAAGGCCGGTACACGCCCATGACCCTGGAGTCCTACGTGCAGGCCGCAGCCTGCTTCATCGCGCACCTGCGCGAAGACATCGTGGTGCAGCGCATCACCGGGGACCCCCACGAAGACGAGCTGGCCGCACCGGCGTGGGCCCTGGACAAGAGGCAGGTGCTGGATGCCGTGCACCGGGAAATGGAGCTCAAAGACCTGCGCCAGGGCAGCCGGTGTACCGGGCCATGAAGCTCTATGACCTCGACCTTGCCCGCGGGCTGCTGCTCGCGCCTCTCTCCGGCTATACCAGCTGGCCCATGCGTGTCCTTTCGAGGCGTTTCGGCGCAGAGCTGTGCTATACCGAGATGATCAGTGCAGAGGGCCTGCTCAGGAACACCCGGAACACCCTGTCTCTTTTGAACCGGCCCGAGGAAGACGCCCCGCTCGTGGCCCAGATCTTCACCACCTCTCCCCGCTATGCCGCGCTCGCGGCACGGATCATCGAAGATCAGGGTTTCGACGGCATCGATATCAACATGGGATGTCCGGTGAAAAAGATCGTGGGCAAGGGAGCGGGCGCGGCATTGATGCGCGACATTCCCCTGGCCCGAAGCCTGGCCGATGCGGTGGTGAACGCGGTGCGCATACCGGTGAGCGTGAAGATGCGCGCAGGATGGGACAGCGGGTCGGTCAACGCCGTGGAGCTCGCGGCGGCACTCGAGGAAACAGGGGTTCATTGCCTCATTCTCCATCCCAGAACCCGGACGGCCATGTACAAGGGGACTCCGCAGTGGGATCTCTTCGCCACCCTCAAGCAAAGCGTATCCATTCCCGTGGTGGCGAGCGGCGACATCAGCACCGCCCCTGACCTCGAGCGTCTTGGCACGCTGGGCGCCGACGCCTTCATGGTGGGCCGGTCCGCCGTGGGCAGGCCGTGGGTCTTCCGGGAGCTCTCGGGCGGGAGTGGGCCTTCCGTGGATGAACGCCGGGAGCTCATGCTCGAACACCTGGACATGCTGGGCGACCTCTATGGCAGGGACAAGGCTGCCAAGTTCATGAAAAAGTTCGTCTCCGGGTATGTCCGGGGGATCCAGGGGGCATCAACTTTCCGCAGCCATGCCTGCAATGCCGCAACATTCGAAGATCTCAAGGGAATGATAAAGGCCTTGCCAGCCGGCCCGGTTTCTGTTATCAAAGAATGAAATCTTACCGAAAAGTTTTTTCAGATGATGGGGCAGCTAAGAGATTACATCAAAGAGACCGTATTTTATCTTGCTCTCGTGGCCATGGTGGGCATGCCTGGTACGAATGCATTCTCCCTCGATCTTGAGCTTGCCGACAATCCTACGGCCTATCTGGTGAACAAGGCAAAAAAAAAGAAAATCCTGCTCATCGGGACCCATCACCGCAACGCCTATATCCACGAGGTGATCGCGAATTCGCTCCCCACCCTGGCAGAGCAGGCGAAGATAAACACGATCTTCGTGGAGATTCCCAGCTCC
Source organism: Deltaproteobacteria bacterium (assembly GCA_018433775.1). Lineage (GTDB taxonomy): Bacteria > Desulfobacterota > Desulfomonilia > UBA1062 > UBA1062 > Phosphitivorax. Next base: position 35,029 of record JAHDQN010000037.1, on the reverse strand, counting down.
CAGCAGCCGAATATCGACCGGTTCTGCAACGGGCTCATCGAGGTCGACGGCATCTGGGTCCACAGCATCGTGACATCGCCCAGTTTCCTCAAGATCCTCGATCAGGCGCGGGACCTGGATATGAACATCATTGCCATGGATGCGGATGTTCCCTCACCCGTCAACCGCGACAAGTGGATGTCTGAAAAGGTGATCACCTACATGGAGCAGCACCCGGACGAAAAGGCCATCGTGTTCGTGGGAGCCCGCCATGTGCTGAAAGGCCTCGAGTGGGCATTCTCCCACGCCCCTACCCTGGCCGACCACCTGAGCACCTACGACACCTTCTCGGTGGTGCCCTGGCCGGAGGGCGCCGATTCGGACCAGGCGGTGGCCATGGACATCACCCCCACCAAGTTCGAAGGCGTGAACCTGCCCCTGCTCAGGGCCATGAACCTCAAGCCCCACGTGACCATTCTCACCGTGGCCGACGGGATCATCCTGCTTCCCAAAACCCGGTAGCCCGCAACATCTCCCGCCCCGGCCCGACACGCGGCATCCGATCGTTCCTCCATTGATTTCAGCCGCATAAGAGGATATATACATTCTCATGTCGAACCTGTTCATTGGCGAGGATCCCAAGCTGGAGGCGGTCTATGAAGAGGTGCCTGCCGCGGGCATGTGCGCCGTGATCACCCACCCGCACTCCCTGATGGGCGGCAGCATGGACAACAACGTGGTCATGGCCGCCTGGGAAACGGTTCTCCGGCGCGGCTACTCCGCACTGCGCTTCAATTTCCGCGGTGTCGGCAGGAGCGGCGGAACCTTCGACAACGGCATCGGAGAGGTGAGCGACCTGGCGGCCGTGGTGAACTCCGTGGACTACCCGGTCATCATCGTGGGCTACTCGTTCGGCTCGTGGGTGGCGGCAAATTTTCTGCAGGAGGTGGACGTGCCCTGCATCTTCATATCCCCTCCCACCGCCATGTTCTCCTTTCCCTCCCTGAAGGGCTTTAACGTCTGGGCCGCGGTGGGCTCCCACGACCAGTTCTGCGACCGCTCCGCGCTGCATCGCGTTTTGGACAAAGAGCGCGTCAGGATCATCGAAGGGGTCGACCATTTCTGGTTCGGGAGCGAAGAGCCGCTCGGTCTCTACCTGGAAAAGAAGCTCGACCTCATCCGGTCTATCTCCTACTGAGAAATCGATATTCCGGCACACCTTCTTCTTTCGTTCCGGCCCGATTTTTTCTCCAGCGATACCCCGGCCGTAGAATTTACGGTATTTAGAGGGTGATCTCCGCTTGTATTCATTCTTATAAAGGCCGCGGCATACCCGCCTGTCGGCCTTTGAACCATGACCGAGAATAAGGAGGGAATTATGGCGTTCAATCCCTTGCAGGAAAAAGGCATACCTATCGAGAAACAGTTCAAGAACTGGGTGGACCTGAACTCCAAGCCATACGACAAGGAGAGCGTTCATCCCTATACCCGGACCCGCGGTATCCTCATGAACGGCATCGAGGTGGAGGCCATGCTCTTCAAGCACCAGTTCGCCCGGAATACCAGCGACATGGATCTCAGGCGCCATCTCGCCCTGACCCGCAGGGTAGAGCAGCAGCAGCAGAAGGCGGTCAACTGGATGATCCCCGGCGATGAGTCGAACCTGGAGGTAACTCTCGGGTATGAGCAGGTGGCCGTGGATCTGACCGCATTCCTTGCGCGCACCGAACCCGACCCGTACGTGAAGCAGGTGCTCGATTTTGCCCTGATCGAGGACTTCGATCACCTCTACCGCTATGCGAACCTCATGAAGCTGACCGACGGCAAGGAGCCGTCCGAGATCACCAGACAGTACACCGAGATCACGGTCGGCAGGCCCACGGCCCTCGAACACCGGCACCCCTTCGACGAGGTGCGCGATTTCAGAGACTTCGCCACAGCAGACCCTCTCACCAAGCTTCACATCCTTACCATCGTGGCGGCCGAACAGCAGACCATGAACTTTTATATGAACGTGGGCGACCGGGCCATGGATATGCTCAGCCGCGGCCTCTACCTGGAGATCGCGCAGATCGAGGAACAGCACGTGTCCCATTACGAATCGCTCATGGACCCGAACGCATCATGGCTCGAGAACCTCCTCCTCCACGAGTACAACGAGTGCTATCTGTACTACTCGCTCATGCAGGACGAGCCGAATCCCGAGGCGCGAGCCCTGTGGGAGGAAAACCTGGCCATGGAGATCGAGCACGTGAAGATGGCCGCAGAGCTGGTGAGCCGGATCGAGAAGCAGGACCCTGAGGCTTTGCTGCCCCGGGAGCTGCCTCAGATCTTCAAGTTCGAGTCGAACATCGACTATGTCCGGGACATCCTGTCCTCGCAGATTTCGCTGACCGCTGATGAAACCAGGTTCGTTCCCGCGGAGAAGATGCCCAGGGATCATCGGTATTTCTCGTTCCAGAGAATGGTCAACGCCAAGGGGTCACCCAGCGAGGCGGTGGTGGACGGCCTGGTGAAAAAGTCGGGAAACGACTATCGCCAGGAACTCTCCGGACCGCACCCCGTCAAGATGTTCCAGCAGGCCGATGCCATTCCGGCGGTGAAAAACAGGATGAGACAGCCACAGGCGTAAATGCGAAAGCCGAAACCGCCGGCATCCGGTCGAACCCCTGCCGGCGGAAGTTTCCCCAAGTGAAGGGCCTGCGCGGGATGGATACATGGGCAAGGCCATAGCCGGCCGGTGCTACCGCCTCGTGCGGTTTCTCTCCAGGCGCCTGCGCCCCGCCTCGATGATGAGGTTTGCGGTGAAGACGCCGATGAAGACGAACACGCTGGTGCCCGCCCTGGAACTCATGAGCCCGGGCTGCACACAGTCCACCATGAACACGATGCCGATGGTCGCCACGAGAGAAACGAAAGCGGATATCGACAGAAACGTGATATCAAAACCGAACAGCCCCATTCTCCCCCCGTCATATGAGAAATCCTTTTCCGTACAGTATATCCGTGCCGGCATTCCGCCGCAAGGGGCAACCCGCACCCTGAAGCCTCTGCCCTTATTCAGGTGATGACCAGATAGTTGTTCACATCCCTGACGCCTGTGGTAATACCCGCGATCTCTTCGGCTGCGTGAAGGGCATGATGATTGTGCACCGTACCGCTCACGGTGACGACGCCGTTCTTGACGTGAACATTGATCAGGCTGGTGTCGACGAGCGCATTGTTTTCAAGGGCCTTAAGGATCTGACGGGCGATCTCTTCGTCCGGTACCGCCCTGGCCGGTTCCACCTCGAGCATGTTCCTTATGTTCAGCACGCCCCTGACATTGTCCGCAATGCTCTCGGCCATGGACTTCTGCCAGAGTGAATCGACTCTGCCCGTCAGGATCACCGTGCCTTCTTCGGCCGATACATCCACCTCCCGGGGGTCGATATGAGGGCTCCACTGGAGGGCGCTCCTGATATGCGAGGCGATCTCGGCATCGCCCGGGGCCTCACCCGCGGCGGGATAGCTGACTGCAAGACGGTTGTCCACAAAGCTGACCCCGGTGATGGAATACGCGTCCTCCTCTGCCCGGGACCTGTCCGAACAGGTAGGCACCGTGCCTGTGAGAATGACCTTGCCGTCTGATACGTTCACGCCGATACCCGACTCATTGATACGGTTGTCCCAGAAAAGCCGGGAGGACACATCAACACTGATTTCCTCGGACGTTTTGTGAGCCGCCTGTGCCATCTCACGATCCTCCCCGGTTTTAAGCTGACGGTACAAGTTATTTTAATATCATCGGGTCCGTTCTCAAGAAATCCGGGCTCCCTCACGCACCGGGCACGACCATCCATCAAAGATCTGCCGGCACCGAACATGCCGGTAATACCAGGCTTCCCGGCATTGCTTGCCCTCCTGTTCCGGCACCGGTTTTTCACGTGCACGTATTGAGATAAGGCTGGTGCATCATATGAGAAATATTATGGAGAGCAGAACGTTATCTGAAGAGTATGGACATGCCGCAGAAGAGATACCCCAGGCCAACTCCATTTTCCAGCAGCCCTACTGGCTCGAAGCCGTATCTCCGGGACAATGGGGTGCCGCCGTGGTTTCCAGCGGCGGTCACGTCGTAGCACGCCTTCCATACGTCATGCACAAAGAGTTCGGGCTCACCAGGCTGGTCATGCCCAAGCTCACGAAGTTTCTCGGGCCCTGGATCTCTCCTGCAACCGGAAAGTACGCCAGCGAGCTTGCCAGACAGAAAGATCTCATGTTCAGCCTCATCGGGCAGCTGCCGCGGTTCGACTCCTTTGCCCAGAACTTTCACTATTCCATAACCAACTGGCTTCCCTTTTACTGGAAAGGGTTTTCGCAGACCACCCGATATTCCTATGTCCTGGATGATATTCAGGACGAGGAAAGGCTCTGGTCCGAGCTTCAGGGGAACATCCGCAGGGAGATCCGCAAGGCCGGAAGGCAGGTGGAGGTGCGCGACGATCTGGGGATCGACTCATTTCTCGAGCTCAACAAAAAGACCTTTGCCAGGCAGGGAATGCCCCTTCCCTATTCCCGAGAGCTGGTTCTCCGGATCGAAGCCGTGCTCGGGCAGAGAAACCAGCGCAGGATCTTCTTTGCCGTTGACACCCACAGCCGGATTCATGCGGCGCTGTACCTGATCTGGGACGGCGATTCCGCTTTCTATCTCATGGGGGGCGCAGACCCCGATCTGCGCAACAGCGGGAGCAGCAGCCTTCTCATGTGGGAGGCGATCCGGTTTTCCTCTTCGGTGACCAAGAGGTTCGACTTCGAGGGATCCATGGTTGAGCCCATCGAGCGATTTTTCCGCGGCTTCGGCGCAAGACAGCAGCCGTTCTTCACCATCACATCCATGACCCGGCGCATGCAATGGTACTCCCTGTACCTCGATATCGCCGACCGGGTATCCAATATCCTGAGACAAAGGATGATCTCCCTCCCTGATCGGTCATAACGCATCAAAGAAGCTCTTGCCTGCAACAAAATTTCGATATAAAAATAAGGCACGGGACACATAGGGGCATGGTCTCCAACAGGAGCACGGTGCGTGGCATGCCGGAAAAGGAATGTGGGCCCGTCTCCGGATAGTATGAGAAAAAAGGTGCGCATCATTCTCTACCGGTATGTCTTCCCCTATGTGGGGCTGTTCGTGGTAAGGGTCCTGTCTTCGACATACCGGCTCAGGATCGTCGACAGGGAGAATGAAAGCTCTGTGCTGAACAAGGACGGGAGCATCATCTATGCCTCGTGGCACCAGCGGTTCTTTCCCGGGATAACCTTCTTTGCCCGGCGCAAGCCCATTGCCATTCTCATCAGCCAGAGCCGTGACGGCGAATTCATCTCCCATATCGTCGACATCCTCGGCTGGTGCCCGGTGCGCGGCTCCTCCTCCCGGGGAGGGAGCGAGGGACTGAAGCGGATCAAGGACCTCTCACTGAGCGGACACAAAATCGGCCACATCGTGGACGGCCCCAAAGGCCCCTTCGGGGTCGTCAAACCGGGGCTGCTCAGGATCGCGCAGGTGTCCGGAAAGGCCATCGTCCCCACCATAACATCTTCGGAGAATCCATGGACCTTCCGCAGCTGGGACCGGTTCATGGTCCCCAGGCCCTTTTCCCGCGTGATCATCAGATTCGGGCCCGCCACATATGTCCCTCCCGATCTGGATGGAGACGATTTCGAAAGATACCGGCGCATGATCGAGCAGAACATGAAGGAACTCTACGAAGATACGGACCGGATCTGGTTGGATGAGTCACGGAAGCGGGAGCTTTTTAAATAGAGCGGTTCTCGACAACCTGCCCTGCAGTGAATATTCTTATTCTTAGCCGTTCGCGGCGGGCGGCGATTACAGGATCAAAAAAGGACCGGACATGTCTGCGCTCCCGGCGATCTTGATATTCGGAGCCCTCATGAGCGTCATTGCCCTGGTAGGAAGCGTCACGCTCGTTCTTAGGGAGACCACCCTTCGCCGTATCCTTCCCATGCTCGTGGCCTTTGCCTCCGGGTCGCTCATCGGGAGCGCCTTTTTCCTCATGATCCCCGCATCCATCGAGGGCGCGGACAATATCCGCGATGTCTTTCTCTGGCTGGCCATCGGCTTCTTCGTGTTCCTGGCACTGGAACAGCTTCTCCAATGGCACCACTGCCACCGGAGCCCAGCCTCTCACACGCGGCCCATCAGCTACATGCTCCTGTTCGCCGACGGGTTGCACAACCTGATCGGAGGGCTGTCCATAGGCGCCCTGTTCATCTCGGATTTCAGGCTGGGGCTTCTGGCCTGGTATGCCGCCGTGCTCCACGAGATTCCCCAGGAGCTGGGCGACTTCGGCGTGCTGGTGCACGCCGGGTGGAATAAGGGAAGGGCCCTGCTCTATAATTTCCTGTCCGCGCTCAGCTTTCCCCTGGGTGGCCTGATCGTGTACGGGATATCATCGGAGATGTCCGTGGATTTCCTCATTCCCTTTGCCGCAGGAAACTTCCTGTACATCGGGGCCGTGGACCTGGTGCCCGAATTCAGGGAGTCGCCCGAGTGCGGCCCGAACATCCCGGGATCGATCGCATGGCTGCTCGGCATGGCCATCCTGTACGGATCGAGCTTTTTCCACCACCATTAGTGGGGTCATCACATCAGTGGGGTCAGGTCTCAACATATGACATAACATCACATCAGTGGGGTCAGGTCTCAACATATGACATAATGTCATATGTTGAGACCTGACCCCGATCTGTGACCCCGATCTGACCTGACCCCGATCCTGATCCGATCCTGTGTGACCCCGTTTCCTGTGACCCCAATCTTGTACCAAACTCCGCCGCTTTATTACTCTTTATTACTAGAGATAGATGGTCCTCTTTCCCGTGAGCTTCTGGATGCGCCCCAGGGCATGGTACAGACCGGGAACCGGCCTGAACGGCAGGCCCAGCAGGCGCCATGAGATGAATTCGATCACCAGCCCTGCTTCCCGGACCGTGTCCATATAGGCAAACCGGGTGCTCGTGGGCCATGCGCTCAGCCTGCCCTTCACCCACACCGGATAGCCGGCCTGCGCGAGAACCGATGCCCAGATATCCACATCGTTCACCAGGAACCCCAGGTGCTGCACGACCGGCCTGCCCGCCTCGTCCACTGACTGCGCGTAGAAGTCCGAACCGGTGCCAGGCTCCAGGAGCTCGATCTCCAGGCCGTCGCAGACAGCCAGACCCATCCTGCCGGTGAATTCCCTGGGTTCTCCCCGTTCGTGCCAGAAATCCGGGCTTCCGCCGGCGATGAAGAAGGGCCCGATCCCTTTTGCTTCGAGCTCCCGGGCCGCGTCCTCCACGTCCGGGACGACGAGGCCGAGCTGGTGGACGCCCGGAAGGGCGAAACGCTGTTTGAAATCGCCTGCCAGCTCCCGGGCCGAAATGCTCAAGTCACCCCCTGTGAGAAGATCATGGAAAAAGATCATACACCCCCCCTTGAAAGGTCAGTCTTTTCTTCCCAATATACTCCCTGCACCGCCATATGCAAGGATGGCGCACGCAGACCGCCGTTTCCGTCGTCCGGAGGGTTGTCATCCGCCCCTGATGGAAGAATCACATGCCTATAAAGATTCAGGCGATCCCATACACGTGTTCGATCAGGGCATATCCCGGGAAAGGATCAATGACCTGCACTTCAGGGCCGCGGTCTCCGGCAACCGGTCGGCAAAGAAGGAGCCCGAAGGGCGGGTACTGCATGAATGATCAGCGGATACCGGAGGCAAAACCGCCGGCACCGGGGTTACCGGTTGAAAAAGCCTGGCGCGTCAGGAGCCTGGAGAGGAAGAAGCAGAACGAGGGTGTCAGCCGCCATGCGCGGCACGGATCGGGATCCTGCAAACAACGCCTTTTGAGCCTTCCTACAACCTGAGCCGGCGTGATTCAGCCCTTTTTAGGATGATCGTTGTTTTCCAACTGTTCGAGAATAATTTCTTCCTGGATCAGGAATGCCCTGACCACCTCGGGATCGAACTGGGTGCCGGAACCGCGCAGAATGATTTCCCTGGCCTCGTCATGGGAAATTCTCTTCTTGTATACCCGCTCACTGGTCAGGGCGTCATACACATCGGCCAAGGCCATGATCCGGCCTGACAAGGGAATTTCATCTCCGGCAAGGCCTGCGGGATAACCGGTCCCGTCCCATTTCTCGTGATGCGTTGAGACCATTTCCAGGCCGACCCTCAGGATTTCTTCACCTTGCACCTTTCTGGCCAGCATCTCGATAATGCGCTGACCGTACACGACATGCTGCTGCATCACTGCGAATTCTTCCTTGTCCAGGGGCCCGGGTTTGCGCAGGATCCTGTCCGGGATCGCGATCTTGCCCACATCATGCAGGGGTGCGCACGTATGCAGCAGCTCGATATAGTAGTCGTCGATGCCGGGATAACGGCCGCCTTCGGTCAGACCCCGGGCCAATACCTTGACCAGCAACTGGGTCCGCCTGATGTGTTCCCCGGTTTCCAGATCCCTGGTCTCGGCCAGGCCGACCATCAGCTCCAGCATGGCCTGTTTGAACAGGGCCAGACGCGCCTCTCTCATCCTGCCCAGCCGCCTCTCAACGGTATAAAATGACATAGACAGGAAGAGCAGCAGGGACAGCCCGGCCCCGACCGGTGCGGCCGAGGGCAGAAGCACCCGGAAAAACGTGAACCCGAGGATGGTCAAGGCGGGATACACGGCCAAGCCGATGCCGGCAGCCGCTGCCGTCGGTGCCGCGCCGGCCAGCAGAAACGCTCCGATGACGATTCCAGCCGACAAAACCGTTGCCAGAAACGCATAGCTCCGGTTCCACTGAGGCTGACGATAATGGGAGGCGGATAGGATGTTCTCCAGCAATATCGCATGAGCAGCCACTCCAGGCATCACCGAGGCTGTCGCGGTATGATGCAGATCCCCCAGTCCGGCGGCAGAGGAACCTATCAGCAGAATGCGGTCGCTGACGGTATCAGGATCAAAGCTCTGGTTGAGCACATCCACTGCTCTCAGGACCGGTATGGTGTCCAGGACTCGACCAAACCGCAACACGGCCTGGGCGCTTGTATCGATTGGAATGGACAGATCTCCCAGGTGAAGCAACGGCCCCCAGAAATCCCGGCCGATCTCAAGAGACGCATGCGGATGGGCAACCAGGAACGCGGCCAGAGCAATGCTTGGCTGCCACTGGCCCTCGTACTGGGCCAGAAGCGGCAGACGCCTCAGTATCCCATCGTTGTCCTTATGGACATTGATGAACCCGCAGCGGGCATAGCTGCTCTGGATCTTTGGCGTGTTGCAGAGAAACCCCTTGTATTCCACGATATCAAGCCGCTCGGGATCACCCTGCATGGGCAGTGTCGAAAGCTTGTAAACAGGGGCTGCCGTCTCGGGGCTGTCCGAAAGCACGAACGCACCCACTGACGGAGCGCCGGACAGCACATAGCCGAAATATGCGTCATTGTCCGTCATGGTCCGGGGTACGCCCTCAAAGGATAGATCAAGGCCGAACTCGTACTGAAACGCATCTTTGATGATGGACAAAGATGTCCGGTCAGGTTCGGGAAAGAAGAAGTCCACGACAATCGCACGGGGACCGGCCGCGGCCAGGGCGCTGACCATGGCGGCCAGACGATACCGCGGCCAGGGCCACTGTCCGACTGCGGCCAGGCTGGCTTCATCCACATCGATCAGGACCACTTCGGGATCTTCAGGCGCGTGCCGGTCCATCCGTGCCAGGGCGTCGAACAGTGCGATGTCCAGGCGCTCCAGCCAGGGCGCCCCGGACAGAGCCGCTGCACACCATGCAAAACACAGGAGAACGGCGACCCCCCAGATCCAGCCAGGCTTCTCTGTCCGATTGTCATGGAAGACCGAACCCTCGGGTGGAGAGGCGCCGGGTATTTCCTGCGGACGATCAGCGTACGAAGATCTCAACGCGGCGGTTCCTCGGCTCGGAAACATCAGGGCCGGTCGGCACAAGGGGATCGTTTTGCCCGTGAGCGCTGACTTCCATGATCTCGCTGGGTACGCCCTCATCGGCCAACATCGCGCGGATAGCTTCCGCTCGCTCCAGGGAAAGGAGGTTGTTCAGCTCCTTGTCTCCCATGGTGTCTGTGTGTCCGATAATGCTTACCTGCGGATAGGGCCGTTCGTTTATCAGCTGCACGATTTCCGGTAAAAGCTCAGACGAGGCCGAGGCCGGTATGGAGGATCCACTCTGGAAATACAATTGAAAGCTCACCGGCTGAGGGACCTGCATCTCCAGAGCAGGTCCGAACACGCGGCTGGTGGTTTCCTGATCCATTTCCTTGAGGGGACTGATGCGCTCCGAGACCTGGACGAATGTCATGGGCTGGGTCAGGACATATTCGTCCTGTTGGGTACTAACTACGACCCGGCCGACGACACCGTCTTCATCGGGCACCAGCACGACCGTGGTTGTCGGGGCATGCCCGAAGAGGACATAGGCAAAAAAAGAAAGATAAGCGATTATAACATAACGCATCACAACCTGCCTTATTGCACACGGACAAGAAACCTTGTGCCTCGAATGCCCAGGACCGCCTGAGGCGTTCTGAACCGCACGGCCTCGGGAGCGAGTTTGCCGATCTTTCCCGATGAGTATACCGCTGTCCCTTTTTGAAAATAAACGTGAAAGTCATAGTCCTTGTCCTTCGGGGCAAAGCGGAACGAGCAGATTTCCATTTCCGAGTCAGGTCCGAGGCTCACCCTGGAACCATCCATGAAGCTGACGCCGGCTGAACCGTCGGCATCCGTGCCGAGCAGATCGGCTTCGAGAAGCTCCATGCCCGGTGTAGCGGATATGTGGTCGTCATCGCGTACGACCCACACCTGTCCCGACACTGTCTTCAGAATCGCGACCGCCTCCTGGGCCTGAACCGGCGGCCCGAGCAGGACCAATACGAGAAAGAGCAGGGAGATTCGCATACGCACCTCCGGAAGGATAATCAAAAAATAAGCATAATAAACGAGCAGATGCAAGAGATTTTATATAATGCCATTAATTTTTAGCCCGGTCTGGGGCTCGAGCCTGCACATGTCAGATCATCCGATTGGGCAGGACTCATCCGAGCTCGGGTGACATTCCCGACATTCGGGGGCGGATAACGCTGCCGGTGCCGGTGGGATGCAGGACAAAGCAGCGGTGATTTCTCGGGCGGCGAACCGGTTGCAATCTGCCGGCAAATAGCCCAATATGGATAGTGAAGGACGGGTGAGCCCCTGAACCGGCGTACAAGTGCGCTCGGCCTGAAGCGCAGCTCGGTGGCCGCGCTGCAGGCAATGAGCCGAGTGCGCACGGGCGGCGGCCTTCTGCCCGCGCCTGCATGAAGATGGAATGAGAGGAGTGAACAATGGATGCTATTGGCGCAAAAGTAGCCTCTGATCCCTTTGCCGGGTTTCTGGGAATACGCGTGGAAAGGGTGGAAGAAGGCTTTGCCTCCTGTTCGGTGACCATAGGAGAGAACCTGTGCAATTTCCTCGGCATGGTCCATGGCGGTCTGATCTTCAGCCTGGCTGATGTGGCTTTTGCAGCCGCGTCCAACCGGGACCACTATCCCTCCTATGCCCTGGATGTCAGCGGCTCGTTCCTGAAAGCGGCCCGGGTGGGGGATGTCATGAGGGCGGAGGCCAGGCTGGTGCATGCCACCCGGCGCACCGGCCTCTACCGGATGGATGTGTTCAGGCAGAGCGAGCTCGTGGCCACGTTCAACGGCACGGTCTTCAGGAAGGTGAGCGGCCCGGAACCGTGAGGCGGACGGGGCTGCGCAGTGGGCTTGGCGCGGGTTGCCTTTCCGGCAGCCGCCGGAAATTCGGGCGGTCGGGACTGCTGCCGGAGATGGAATGCCGGGAACCCGGACGATCGGCTGTTGAGCGCCCTGCTGTTTGCCTGTAGAATGAATCGCTGTTAAGAAAGGAGATGTTTGAAGGGATGAAGAGTGAAATGAAGCCGTATCTGGTTTCCTCTCCCACGATCGATTACGACCACCCCATGGTGGCGGATTTTGCCCGGGCGCATGCGTCCGGTTCCGGTGACCGGCGCGAACGGGCGGTAAGCCTCTACTTCGCGGTACGGGACACCATCCGGTATGACCCGTACCTGCTCGATCTTTCGGTCGAGGGTCTGCGTGCCAGCACCACCCTGAAGGTCGGCCGCGGATGGTGCGTGGCAAAGTCGATCCTGCTGGCCGCCTGCTGCCGGTATCACGGCATACCGGCGCGCCTGGGGTACGCGGATGTGCGCAACCATCTGTCAACCGCCCGCATGCGCGAGCAGATGAAGACCGATGTCTTCTACTGGCACGGGTATACGTCCATCTTCCTGGACGGAAAATGGCTCAAGGCCACGCCTGCGTTCAATATCGAGCTCTGCGAGAAATTCCGCCTGAGGCCGCTGGATTTCGACGGCCTGAGCGACTCGATCTATCATCCCTTCGATCTCGACGGCAACAGGCACATGGATTACCTCGGCTATCGGGGGGAGTTTGCGGAGGTGCCCATCGACCAGATCATCGAGACCTTCCGCCGCGAGTACAGCGCTGACGACATGACCGTGGATTCTCTGAAGGACGCCGACTTCGACCGGGACGTGGACCATGAGATGCATGAAGAATAGCTGTCACGGCATAACCGCAGGCAGCGGTCAGACCTTTCCGTTGCCGTGCCTGAAAAGGAGCCTGGCCCGATGGCGTCTCAGTCTATCGGCGTGATATCCGACACCCACGGACTGCTCAGAGATGACGTGCATCAGATCTTCTCCGGGTGCAGTCTCATCATCCATGCTGGTGACATCGGCACCCTTTCCGTCCTGAGAGAGCTGGAGCAGATCGCACCGGTCGTCGCGGTGCGGGGCAATGTGGATCGGGGAGACTGGGCCGGCTCGCTCAGAGAATCCGAGCTCCTGGAAATAGACGGCAACCGGGTCTATGTGATCCACGATCTGGGCACCTTCCCCCTTACGGTTCCCGCCGACACGGTCGACATCGTCATATACGGCCACTCCCACCGGCCGAACATGGTTTACCGCGAGGGGACCCTCTACCTCAACCCGGGAAGCGCCGGGCCAAGGAGGTTCAATCTCCCCGTGAGCGTGGGCCTCATAAGGATCGAGCCGGACGGAATCTTTCCCGAGATCGTCGAGCTCGCCGCCTGAAGCCGGAAGGCAGAGCCCCTCCCTGCCGGTCCCCGCCCGAGCATGCGATGCACCCGGGGCGGCTCCGGGGCTCTCCGCGGTGCCTTTGTTCCGCCGGGAAGTTGATAACCGGCCTCCAAGTCGTTATATCCAACTTATTGATTTCCGGTCTCACACAGTCCTCCAAAAAGGATGCTGTTTCCGGCACCCGGTCCGGGAGACTGGATGCGAAAAAGGCATGGTGCCGTTTCCGCCTGCTGTGCGCGGAGCTTAGGGGCTGCGAAAGGAGGCGCGTATGCATTCCACCAGGCCGGGCAAAATATTTACCCTTGCCCTGCTCGCTGCGCTCATACTGTGGGCAGTGATCGATCGTGAAAGGGAAACCGGGTACACAGAAATTCTCCGGCAGTCCGGGGCAGAGGCCCACGCCCGGGCCGGAGACACCGCGCAGGCGGATTCCGGGCCGGATATCGAAAACGCGCATATCGAGGACCTGCGGGCACTCATGAGCGATCTTGCCGCATTTCATGCCTGCGGCTATCTTCAGGACAGGATTCTGACCCTGAGCTCAGAGGGCGCGTCAGCCCCAGCAGACCGGAGGACCGTGACCGGAAATTTCTGGGTCGATTCGTGCAACACCGAGCTGACAGGCCCCGGGCAGCTCAAGATCTCGGCATCCGGAAAGGGCTGGAGATGGATCTCCCGCCAGAGGCAGAGACTCGGAGCAGGGTTCGAGCTCGATGAGTATGTGAAGTTCCTCGCGCAAGTAACCATGGTCGGGACCTTCGACATGGCCTATGCACGGCAGGACCACATCGTGACCGTATGGTTCATCCCGACTCGACCGGTGGAGGTCGATTTTCAGATACAGGGAGACGTCGATGTGGACACCGGGAGCCTCTGGTCCTCCATTGTGGGCCAGGGCGCCGAGATCCTGGGCAGCAGCCCGGAGGAGAGAGCGCATCGGGATATCACGAAGAAGGCGTCACGGAGATTCAGAAGCAGACTTTCGAGCGGCCTGACCCTGACCATCGATTTGTGTACCGGCCAGCGATATACCAGGTTCGGCACCTTTCCTGCCGGTCAGCTGCCGGATCAGGCCCCCGATCCCAAGGAACGGCCCCTGCTGGCGCACAACAACGCCGTCCTGCACAGAAACGGCATCCTGATGTCAGGACCCTTCGAGACCGACAAACCCGTCATCGTCCGTCTGGAGGCCCGGGATGGCGGAGAAGCGCATGCAGCTATTGTCTGTCAGGATGATGCCCGGAGGATGGCCGATTCCTATGTAAACGGAAACGATATTCCCCAGGGAGAGGCACTGGCCGAAGCCACCTTCAGCCCCGGGAGTCCGGCCCGGATCGAGGTGCCCCCCAATGCCGGCTGCCCGGTGGTGCTGGTCATACGGCCCGTGGATGGGCAGACCACACCTCTCGCCTGTTCGTTTCTGGTATATCACGAAGGCGCCGAGCAGAATCCCATGGTGAAGTGCAGATAAACACACCGCATCCCTGACAAGCCCCTGTCGTCGGTGCGCCTGCCTGACATGCCGGACCGGAATTTCTCCTGCCCGGACGAAAAAAAAGAAGGAGCACATGCATAAGAGCCTGCTCCCTCTTGTGTGTTCTGAATATACCGGGTCTGCTTTACACGCGTGTTCGACCCGGTAGGGCTCGGACAATCGCCACCACGAGTATGGCACCCAGGACGGCGATGACCAGCGTCCCCAGGCTGAAGCCCGTCAAAGGCGCCTCGACGCCGAACAGGGCTCCTGCCAGGAAGCCGCCCACCAGTGCGCCGACAATACCCAGGATCATGTCTCCGAAGATCCCGTAGCCGCCGCCTTTCATGATGAGCCCGGTCAACCACCCGGCGATTATTCCTATGATTATCCAGGATAAGATACCCATCTGTTGTATCCTCCTTCCTTGTATTTCTACCAGCCGAGAATACTGATAGTTTCTATACATTAAAATAATAACAGCCTGCGGCTATATCCCCACATGGTCTTTCCCGTAGAGTCCAGCGCCATCGTTTCCCATCCATCGATTCTCAATCATGGTGTGAACATTATAACGGCAAGCCCTTCGACCCTGCTTCACGTCGAAAAGCTTTCAGCGGGAATGTGACACCGCCTTCAAAGTCCTTCAGGAAGCGGACCTGAGAAGGAGGATTCAACGCCCGGAACGACCCGGCTCAAGCCTTCTCCGTGAATACGGAAGATGCGGGCGATCGGGGCAGAGAAGAAGTCTTCTCCGGCTGAGCCTGATGAAACCTGCGCGGAGATGATTATTGTATGTTCTTATGTGGTCCTATAGCACCTCTTCCCTGCTGCGTGTGCTTGTAACCGGCATCCTGGCCTACGTGCTTCTGGTGGGGTTCCTCCGCTTGTCGGGTAAACGGACCTTAAGCCAGCTCAACGCATTCGATTTCGTAGTGACCGTTGCATTCGGGTCAACACTCGCTTCCACGATCCTCAACAAGGATATCGGCATTGTCGAGGGGTTGACGGCGCTCTTTCTCCTGATCGCCCTCCAGTTCATCGTGGCCAGGCTGTCTGCTGTCTCACCGTGGTTCAAGGGGGTCGTCAAATCGAGACCCCGTCTCCTCTTCTACCAGGATCGGTACCTCGAAGATGCCATGAAACAGGAGCGAGTGAACAAAGACGAGATCCTTCAGGCAGCCAGAAGCCAGGGTATCGCATCCATGGAGCAGGTTGAAGCCGTGGTTCTTGAAACGAACGGGAACATGAGCGTTCTCATGAAGGGGGAGCCCGGAGAGAATTCGACCCTTCAGAACCTGGGCGCGCCCTGACCGGTAAGGCGGCCGCCAGGCCATGATGAGGATCTTTCAAAGTCCAATCAGGATTCGCCACCGTGCCCCTGAAGATTGCTGTTCGGAAGGCGGCGGCAGAAGGTACAGACCGGTTTTTGTCCGGAGTGTGCGGTCAGTGTGCTACCTGGTTTCTTTCATGTAATTTTCCGGGATGGTATAGAAGCCCTCTCCGGTCTTCTTGTCGGAGTAGTCGAGAAGGTCCTGCGTGGTCCTGATCTCTGCATCCATCATGTTGGACGTGGAAACCGAATGCACCGTGACGCCGTCGATCTTCTTCATCTCCTTGACGAAGTCCTCCATGGACTCCTGCATGCCCGGCATCATCATCATGCTGGCGGCCGCCATCCGGTGAAGGAGATCGTAATCCAGATCGATATCATTCGTGGCCCACAGTTCAGTCTCGGAGGGGCCCATGGCTGTGTTGGTCGTCTGTACATATTTTCTGCAGTTCCAGGGACCTATCTTTTTAGTCTGGCCGGTATCCTCAACCGTGACGCTGAACTCGGACATGCCCTCCATCATGCCTTCGACAAAGTCCTTTGCATCCTCCTTCTCCTGGGGGCTCATCTCCTGATCCTCCTCGATGGCCTGCCGGGCCATTTCCTGCATATCCATGGGGAATTCGGAATAGGTCTTTGCCTGATTGTCCATGAGATAGATCTGTTTCTTATCGATCCGCATGATCATGGTCTGGGGCCCCTCGTCGGTCCTGATCATGTCCCTGGCTATCCAGGTTTCGCGCACAGTCTCCCGGGCAGGCTGCTGCTGTCCCATGATCTCGAAGGCATCGGTCCGCTGCTTGTACTTCAGGTAGATATCGGCGTGAATGAGGCCGGGAAGCATCAGCATACACATCGCGGCAGGCAGGACAAGGCGGAGCATCTGTTTTGCGTTCATAGTTCCTCCTAACGATTGGATCCCTGAATCCGCTTCAAAGGATCCATGGATACAAGATAGTATCGATGGCAGTGTGAATTTCTCAAATGCCGAGCAGATGGCAGGGCACTTTTCCCTCTGGCCGTTCAATGAAATACGACCTTCCCCCTCCGCGCTTTGACCTTCGCGGTGCGCGGGTATATATAAACCGTAGGGATACTCACATGAGAGAGAAATGTTTTCGCAAAGCTCGTACTCACTGCAGACAGGGGCAGGAGCACCCGTCCGGCATCAGGCATCCCTCGGGAGCAGACCATGATTGACGGCCGCGGCATACCGGAGCGTGTGGAGGCATCCCTCCGGGCGCTGTACCGGGAAGTCGACCGCATCGCGGGTTCGCTCCATCGTATCCACGAAGACAGGCTCAGGTGCAGGAAGGGGTGCGCCGACTGCTGCATCGACGGGATCACGGTCTTCGAGGTGGAGGCGCGGCATATCCTGAAACATTGTTCGCACCTCTTCGGTCAGCACCCGGCGCATCCGCCCGGGGCCTGTGCCTTTCTCGACCCGGAAGGGTCCTGCCGGATCTATCCGTTCCGCCCCTATGTCTGCCGCACCCAGGGGCTCCCCTTGAGCTGGATCGACGAAGACCAGGGACCCTCGCCCGTCGAGATGCGCGATATCTGCCCGCTCAACGATCCCGGCCCCCCCATCGTGGAGCTCCCTCCGGACGCGTGCTGGAGCATCGGCCCTTTTGAAGCGCGCCTGGCAAGGCTGCAGATGGAGATGTCCGGAGGGACCATGGGGAGGATAGAGCTCAGGGACCTGTTCGAGCCGGACCGACCGGTTTCCCTGTCCGGGGGGCTCCCCCGGCGGCGAAGGGAGGGAGGATCGTGAGCACGGACAGGGCAACGCGCAGGAAACTTCTCGAATATCAGCGCAACGAGATAACCGAGCATCATATCTATCGGAAGATCGCCGCCTCCATGAAGCCGGGCAAAAACCGGGAAACCATCGACAGAATCGCCCGTGACGAGATGCGGCACTACGAGACCTGGCGGTCCTATACCGGCCGCGAGGTCAGGCCCGACCTGGTCAAGCTGTGGTTCTACTATCTCATCAGCCGCGTCCTGGGCTTCACCTTCGCCGTCAAGCTCATGGAGCAGGGCGAGGACAATGCACAGGTTGAATACCAAAGCATAGCCGCCCGGATACCCGAGGCCGGGACCATCGCCGAGGACGAGACCGGCCACGAAGAGGCGCTGATCCGGCTGCTGGAGGAGGAGAGTCTTCGGTACACGGGCTCCATGGTGCTGGGACTCAACGACGCCCTCGTGGAGCTCACCGGAGCCCTGGCCGGCCTCACCCTCGCCCTCCAGGACACGCACCTCATCGCCCTGACGGGCTCCATCACCGGCATTGCCGCGGCCATGTCCATGGCCGCGTCCGAGTACCTCTCGACCAAGGCCGAGGAGACCTCCAAAAACCCCGTCCGGGCCTCGGTCTATACCGGCATTGCCTATATCGCCACCGTGCTGGTCCTGATCACGCCCTATCTCATCCTGCCGAACTATTATGTCAGCCTGGGCGTCACCCTCACGCTGGCGGTGCTGATCATCGCCTTTTTCACCTACTACCTCTCCGTGGTCAAGGACGTGCCTTTTCAGAGCAGGTTTTTCGAGATGGCCGGGCTTTCCCTGGGGATCGCGTTCATCAGCTTCCTGGTGGGGTTCGCCCTGCGGACGGTCTTTGGAGTGGATGTGTGAGCAAACCTCACCTCCAGCCTTCTTTTTCCCGATGGATGACGGCCATGCTCCCCTGGTTATAGAGGTTGCGGGCAAAACATTCTACACAGATATCCGCACCGTAGACCATGTGGGTGTACATGCTCCGGTTTCCCACGGCAATGCTCCTGCCATCGAACTCACCTCCCAGGGTGTGACCGGGCACCTCCCGAAGAAAACCGGAAAACGGGTACTCCTCATCGTCGTACAGATCCAGGAACCCGGCAGGGTAGGCAAAGACCTGGTGTGACCCTGTGGTTATCGTCAGGTACTGGGTTTCCCCTGGTTCGTAATAGAACCAGCCCCTGCCGTTGCTGCATGCTTGGTTGGGCCGAGGAAAATTCCGTAATCCCACACCCTCGACCACGATCAGGGCGATGTCGGTAGCTTCCAGGTTCTGCTCTATGAGGGTCTTGAGCCCAATAATGTCATCGACCGTTCCCAGGTCCGTGACTACCGGGACAGCGGAGCTCTCTCCCGGAATCCGCACAGCCCGGCGAATCGGGGTCACTACGGTTCTGAAAGCCCGTCCCGGCCTGGCGACCAGCAGATAATCAGGCGTACGATCCCGTTCATAGGGGATGCCGGCGAACAGATCCACCCATTCTTCCCTGCTGACGACACGCTCGATTCCCGGGTGCGATCTCACCTGAATCAGGTCCCTTTCGCTGGGTTCGCTGAGTCCTGCATAGCGGGCCGACCATGCGCTTGACAGGCAGAGGCCGTCTGTCCTGCTCAGGTCGATATCGCTCACGAGCTCGGTCATATCCCCGGTACCCACGATCACCGGGGTGTAGCCTGATATTTCGATAAAATCCTCTATCTCCCGGAAGACCTGGTCCAGAAGGTCTTCATATTCGAGCGGCGACAGGTATGAAAACCGGCTGGTAAAATACTGTTGGGCATAGCTCAAACAGACGAGCCGCGGCTGGTAAATCCGAATGAGATCAAGCGCCACCTCACTTACCCATCGGTTGCTCCGGTAACTGGTATCCCCCGGGTAGGGATGCCGGTGGAGCACATCCCGCACCATCCGGTTCGTGGGGTTTTCTATCTCGAGCTTGCGCCCGGTTCTCAGATCGAACATGTTCTGCCACTGCCGTGCATCCACAATCACCTGTGCCACTGCGCAACCCCCCTGTTCTCCCTCTTCCACGCGAGTCTTTCACCCAGTATTCTGATTTCCTGTCCACAGCAAGGACATCGGTTGTCCGTGCAGTGAAAGGCGTCGAGGCGATCGCCGCCGCATCCCAGGCTGAAGCGTTCGATTACGTGCATCCCGCATTTTGGGCAGATGGTGTTGACCCAATCGGAACCCACGAAATTATGAAAGTACACATACTTCAGCCTGGTTCGGGCATAGTGGAGCAACCGGTTGATTCCCTCGATACTGGGGTAACTGCTGCCCTTCATCTCATGCTCCGGCAGAAGCCGGAAGACATGCCACGGAATCTCCGGATCGATATCGGCCAGGAAGCGAGCAATGTCGTCGATCTCATGGTCGTTGGCGCCCTGGATAACCGGGGTGATGACCTCCACATGACACGCCCTGGCAAAGGTCTCCACGTTTCTCAGGATGGGTTCGATACTGCGAATGCCGATGTACTCGCGGTAGAACTCATCGGAAAAGCCTTTGAGCCCCACATTGACAAACGAGAACACGCGAGCCAGCTCATCGGCGGCCTCCCGGGTGGTGTATCCGTTGGTGAAGCATCCCATGGGCATATCCGCTTTGCGGGCATGTTCGTGCAATTCCATGAGGCTCGGCATGGACACAGTGGGCTCGTTCACATTGAAGACGATATTGTGACACCTGAGCTTATGAGCCATCCTGATCATCTCGTCCGGATTCAGATCGAACATGCGGCCTTTCCACTCGACCGGGTCCTGACGCGCAATGAATCCGTTGGAGCAGTATCGGCACATGAAGTTGCAGCCAAAGGTTCCGATGGTCATCGAGCGGCTGCCCGGCCAGACGTGATAGAACGGCAGCGACTCGATTCTCGACACCGAGCAGGAACTCCACCGGTGGGGAAAACGTTCCTTTATCCGCCCGTCCTGTGCATAGTACATCCGGCATACACCGAACTTCGATTCATCTAGCTCACAGTTCCATTCGCAGTACGCACATCGCATGGCTCACTCTCCTCGTCTGTATCCGGCAGCAACGAAATATTCTTTGTCACCCGGCCCATGGGCGTGACCACCCGCCGGCCTTTCCTGGTGACCTCCATCTGAATGCCGTTCCCCAGGACCTCCCGGAGAACCCGGTCGTTCATGACGTCCTCGGTCGGCCCCTCGGTCACGATGCGTCCCATTTTCATCATGGCGACACGGTCGCAGTAATACAGCACGAGGTTGGGGTCATGGAGGGTGATCAGAACCGTTACCCCCCGCTTCTTCACCACTCCCCGCATGAGCTCCATGATCGTGTGCTGGTGGGCGAAATCCAGGTGCGCATTCGGTTCATCCAGCAGCATGAAGGGAGTGTCCTGGAACAGGGCACGTGCAAGCATCACCAGTTGTTTCTCACCGCCTGAGAGATGGTTGAACGGCCTGTCGGCCAGATGCCCGATCTCCAGCTCCTCCAATATGAGCCGGACCCTGGCATGTTCCCGGCTCGACGGTGCCGACCATGCCTTGATACGGTTTGCGCAACTCATGAGAATCATTTCCATGCATGAGAAGGGAAATGCGGTGTCGCTGCTCTGGGGAACGATGCTGACAAGCCGGGCGATCTCCAGACGCGAGAGACGGGTGATATCCTGCCCCATTGCCGTCACCCTGCCCCGAGCGGGCTTCAGGACCGCGTTGATGCAGCGCATGAGCGTCGTCTTGCCGGAGCCGTTGCGTCCCATGAGGGCGCAGATGCATCCCTGATTCACCTGCAGGCTCACGTCGTCGAGCACGTTCGCCTTTCCGTATCCTGCGTGAATGTTCTCAATGTGCAAGCTCATCGTTTACTCCTGCTTCTCTTCTTTTCATTACCAGATATCCGAGAAACGGCGCGCCGAAGATCGAGGTGATGATGCTGATGGGGATTTCGTTCGCGAGAATCGACCTGGCGATGGTATCCATGAGCATCAGAAACGTACCTCCTAAAAATGCCGTCACGGGGATCAGCCTCTTATGGTCCGGCCCTGCCAGGTACCGGGCGATATGCGGCATGATGAGTCCCACCCAGGCGATGGTGCCCACCGACGCCACGGAAGAGGCCACCATGAGCGTGCTGACGCCGACATAGAACAGCCGCCACCGGAACACGTCAATGCCCATGGACAGGGCCTGCTCCTCGTGCTGGGTCATCATGTTCAGGCGCCAGCTGAACACGCCGATGAGGACCGAGCCCACCACGACGATGGGCAGGGTGGTCTGGACCTTTGCCCAGGATGAGGCGTGAAAGCTGCCCATGATCCAGAAGACGATCTGGGCGAGCTGGTCATAAGGATTGGCGATATACATGAGCACGGACAGCCCTGCCTGAAAAAATGCAGAGACCACGATGCCCGATATCACCAGAACAGCGGCAGAGGTATCCCAACTCCGTGTTGCCAGGAGATATGCCAGGGAAACGGCGACAACCCCGAACGCGAACGAGCTGCATTGCACGGCCGCGGTCATGCCGGAAAAAAACATGATTGCCGCAGCCGCACCGAAACAGGAGCCCGCGGTCACACCCAGGATGTCAGGAGCGGCAAGCGGGTTGCGGAACAGGGCCTGGAAGACCGCCCCGGCAATGGAGATTCCGCAGCCCACTGCAAAGCTCATGATGATCCTGGGCAAGCGGATGTTCCAGAAGATGAGCTGCACCTCATGAAGCGGTGTCCCGAAGGCTTCATCCAATCCGAGGCCGACAAGCACCAGCCTGGCAATACCCTCGATGCCGATGGGAAATCGACCGGCACACAGGGAGACGAATAGACTGAACAGAAAGAATAACACCAGAATGATCGAGCTTCTTTTCTTCACGGTGTGCTCTTACAGGCCGTGCATGCCTGATGGAGAAGTCTTCTGTGCACCCTCATAGCCGCATGCCGGTGGGTCATGTCGTGTCTCCCCGTTACAGCTTACCGCCCATGGAGGTAAACGAATGTCCCAGATACTTCGCGTAGAATTCATCGGCCGTCTTTACCATATCGATATCGGCAAACCGCTCGGGGTACAGGGTCCTCGCCGTCCAGAGCACCCCGAGCACACAATGCGGCGCGGGGTAGTCCCACCAGCCGATATTCGATGGGAATGTGTACACCCGGTTGTTCCTGATGGCAGCCACCGTGGCAAACTGGGAATTTCTCACCATCTCATCCATCCCGTAGGTCTGCAGGCTGGAGCCGATAAAGATTACATCCGGATTCCACAGGGCCACCTGTTCGGGGGAGACATCCGTCCAGAAGCCCTTGAGCCCCTTAGCCACATTCACCGCTCCGGCCAGTTCCAGAATCTCTGTCTGGAGCATCTCGCCCGTGGCGACCGAATAGATGTTTTTGGGACCGGCGAACATCACCCTTGCCTTCCCGCCTGGGGGGATGTCTGTCAGGCGCTGATCCACAAGGCGCAGGAGGGCGGTGCAGTCTTGTATGTATGCATCCGCCGCATCCTGGCAACCGAGCACCCGGGCCACCAGATTGACCGCCTCGAAGCTCTCTTCGAAGGTCTCCCCCCGGACGGCGACCACGCTGATGCCCGCATTCGTCAACTGTTTCATCTCTGACCGGTCAAAGGAAGCATAGACGAACGCGATCTGGGGTTTCAGTGACACCATCTGTTCGACAGAGATCTCACGGCCGTCCAACAGCTTCGGCAGGGCGGCGAATCGTTCGTCCACCCTCTCCATGGCCAGCGCCTCCATCGAGTAGAGCGACTGGTCCACCAGCTTGTCCTGCTGCCTGAGTGCATAGACAATCTTGCCTCCGAAATGGTGCAGCGCTGCAATGCGATCGATCCGCCGGGGCACCTCCACGGTTCTCCCCAGCTGGTCCACGACGGGGACCGTCTCCTGCGGCACATCCGCCGATCGGGTGCATCCACAGAGACAGCTGCCGGCGGCCAGCAGGATAAGCGCCGCCAATGCCCTGATCCGGAATCTGTATATGATCATGAAATCCCTTTCGTCTTCCCGGCAAATTGGTCGGACTGCGACAGGTGACCGGGGACAGAGAGTTATATTATGTTACTCATAACATAAATTAGCCGGTCTGGTAACCCTTTCTTGCGAGAAGCTTCATCATAGGAATCATGCCCTTTTATTCAGGAATCATCGGGGTCTCTTTGCAGAGTCCCGATGGGCGACGAGTCTTACACGGACACATCTTATACCTGGGCGTGGAGCACTGGCACGGTAAGGACGCTGCCCGGCAGATCAACTATGAGGTCCATGACCTTTCGCCCGGCAGGATGACAAGCACTGGAAGCCTCGGTTCCGGTGATCGCCAGGAGGATGTAATGACAGGAAATAAGCCTCACGTACAGGCATGTTGATAAACGAAATGCGAGGGTGCTCTTCGCCGCCCGGGCACCCTCAACCGGGAGATACTTATGCCGACGGCAGCGATGTGAACACCCCTCTGGGGTCCACTTCTCTCCGGAGGATCTCGATGATGTCGGGCGTGGGCATGGGGGTGAGCGGGATCTCCCCCTCGGGTTTCAGAAGCTCGAAGCCCGTGCACATCTGGGCGATGTCCAGGGTCATCCCCGGGTGCAGTGTCTTGACCCGCATCTTCTTGGTTTTTGGCTCGAAGTCGAACACCCCGCACTGGGATATGACGGCTACGGGCCCATTGCCGGGCAGCCCGGCCTCCTTGCGGGTGTTTCCGCCCCTCAAGTGCCCCACCGAGGTGATGAAGTCGACCTTTTCCGGGAACTTCTCGGGGGTCTGCAACCCCACCAGCACCATGTTTTCGGTCAGGGAGGTGAGGTCGTTGTTTCCGCCCGACCCGGTCAGCCTCGCCTTGGGCTGATGGAAGTCGTCGCCGATCATGTGGGTGTTGACGTTGCCGTACCTGTCCACCTGGGCGAATCCCAGAAAGGCGATGTCAACATAGCCGTTGTAACACTGGCCGAACGAGTATGCCATCTCCATGACCACAGGCGACTTGCGCCAGGTGAAGGGCCCCCCCACCGACCAGGGCATGCCTCCCTGGATGGGGTCCTGGCCTCCGGATTCATAGACCATGGTGATGTTGGGGGCATGGGTCTTGCGGGCGAGGATCCCCGCCACCATGGGCAGGCCGGTGCCCACGTACACGATGGTGTGGTCCTTGATCTGCGCGGAAATGATATATGCCAGAATCTCAAGCGGATTTGCCGGGGCGTCGTTTTTCATGTTTTGTTCCTCCTTCTTTATATCACCGGGCATCAGTAGAAAATTCCTGGATCATTGTTGATGGTGTATTCCTGATACGAGAAGTCGACGTCCTCGTTGTCCCCCTCGGCGGCCTTGGTCTGCCTCCTGGCCTCGATCATCCATTTCGCCCCGCCGAGCTTCTCGATGAATTCGATCTGGTCTTTTGTGCCGAAGACCCACTCGTCGATGAACTTTCCGATGTTCTCTTCGTTGATTGCCGAGAACCGCATGAGCTTCTCCCACCACTGGCGGGGCCAGTAATAGTACCCCGGCATGCTCCCTGGCAGGGCACCATAGGGAAGCTCCACTACCGCGTCCGCATAGAAAAACGGGATGATCGATCCCTTCTTGTTGCAACGGATATCCATCTCCGGGACAATCTCCTCTGCGGTGATAACCACCTTCCTGGAAGCTGCAGCCCCGGCGAGGTCGTTCACAGTGGGACCGTAGATATAGGCGTTTCCGTATTTGTCCGCGGCCTGCGCATGGATGAAGGTGACGTCCGGGTACAGGGCCGGGATGAACAGGGACGGATCCGATTCCTTTTTCAGCGGATTCTGGATCACCTTGAGATAGGGATTATACTTGACGATGTCCGAGCCGAGCATCTGCTTGCTCAGCAGCCCCGGAGAGCCAAGCTGTGCCGCCTTGAGCCCCTGGGCGATCCCGCCGTGGCTCCACTCGGAGAGGATCCTGACCTTTCCCGCCTTGAGCTGTCGGGTATAGTTGCGGTCCGTGCCCCGCATCTCGGCCCCGGTGTAGGAATTGTGGGAGTAGCGCACCGAGCCGGTAACGATCATGTAGCTCTGGTTGGTGTTGGGTGCCCCGATCATCTGGAGATCTTTCTTCCCCTGCCGCATGATCTCGAAATGGCTCTGAATGCAGGTTCTCACGTAGCCGAACCCGGTATCCAGAACCACGTCACCGTCCTGTACAAACTCGGCCACTGCCTCCTTGAGCGATATCCTCTTGTCCTTCTTTGATCGATTCTTGTTCAGATGGACCGCGCGTGCGTTCTCGAAATCCACGAGCCTGTCCAGAATGCCCGGGTCGTCTATCTTAAGATTTTCGAGCGCCTCCCTGCTGTAGTCGAACACTCCCATACATACCCTCCAATTCATGCAGTTTTTTCGCAACAGACCAAAGCGAAATCCATGCCATGGGGAAAAGGGCTTGTTCTGTTTTGTTATGTTATTGAATTTGTTATATTGATTTACATCTATTTCAGTCTATGCGGTATTTATCCCCAAACTGCCACAGTAGGCCAAACCACATTATGGTGAAAAGACCATAACCCGGAAATGACGGGAGAATTTCATCACCGGCAGAGCGTTGGGCTGAACGGGCCTCGTGCAGACCCGGGCCCCGGCTACGAGAAGAACAGGGGTACGAGCAGGAGCAGGATATGCAGCTCCGCCACCACGCTCGGCAGGAAGTATGACCTGGCGCTTGCGGCCGGTGCGTCCTGTGCCGGACGGAGACGGGGGAGCCACCGGGGTATCTTTTCGAGAAATTCGACATAGCCCTGCCCGTACTTCCTGGTGAGGTGTCCCTCCTCGTAGAGCACGGTCATGTGATAGGTAAATCCGCAGGCGATCACCATGACGGGCACGAACCACAGCAGATCCGCGAGCACCGTAACGCCCACGAGTATGAGCGTGTTGCCGATATAGATGGGGTTGCGCACATAGAGGTAGGGGCCGGTGAGCGTGAGCGTCTTGTGGGTCTTGAGCCGGTAGTGCAGATGCATCTGTGCCCAGATGCGCAGCCCCAGGCCCAGCATGAAAAGAACCGTGCCCGCAGGGTGGACGATCCAGGGGTTGCTGACCTCTCCCTGGTTATAAAAGAGCGCAAACAGATAAAACGGGACGATGAGTGCTCCACGCAGCCGGTACCAGATCTTCTTCGGTTCGCTCACGATACTTTCCTCACTCTAGTTGTCGAATCCGAGACGCGGTAAAACAGGATCAGTATCTCGTGAATCCGCGTGCTCCTTCATCTTCAGCCGGCCTTCCTCAGACCGGCATCATGTCTGCCGCGGGGTCCCGGGAAGAGAGCCCCAAAGGCACATACTCCGCAATGAAAAAACCTATAGCCGATCCAGCCTCGGCTCGTCAAGGCCCGTCAGAAAACTCCGGATGTTTTCATTGGAGATCGTCGAGCCGGTGATTGCCCACGATCACACCCCTCACCCGCTCCATGAGCTCCGGAAGATTGTCCCTGGTGAGGCCGGATGTCTCGACCGGGTCTCCCACCACGACCTCGATGGTGCCCGGCCGGAAGACCAGGCTCTTCTTAGGCAGCACCTTCCGCGACCCGTTGACGGTCACGGGCAGGATGGGAAAGCCCTCTTGAAGGGCCGTGACGAATCCGCCCTTCTTGAATTCCCGGATGGTCCCGTCCGGCGACCGGGAACCCTCGGCGAAAAACAGCACGCTTGTGCCGGGCGGGAGGCGGTCCATCCCGGCGTGGATGCTCTCGATGGCCTTGCCCGGATCGGACCGGTCGATAAAGATATTGCGTGAAACATACAGGGCATACCCGAACAGGGGAACCCTTCGCAGCTCTTTCTTGATGATCCACCGGTACTGGATTCTCAGGCTGGTGACCAGGGCGAGAATATCGTACTCGGACTGGTGGTTCGCGATGACGATGTATGAGGTGCCCGGACGAATCTTTTCGCGGTTTCTGATCACCACCTTCACGCCGGTGGCGTACAGCATGAAACGCGCCCACTGCTTCGAGAGCGTAAAGGCCAGATTCCCGGTCGAGCTCGTGACCGCGGCAAGTGTCACGGGCACGAAGAGCACCAGGCTGATAAACACAGCGCAAAGGCTTATCCAGAAAACCTTGGCGGCAGCGATGATGACCGAAGGTGCCTTAACCATGTGCAATTTCATTATACTCAAAAAAACCGCGCTTGTGAATACCCCATGAGATATATTTTCATCATTTTTTCCACCCCGGCATGTGGTAGTATCCATCCATTCTCAATGGGTTGGGAAGCATTGTCACATGGTGGATACAGCATCACCGCGTCCCATCATATTTTTCAAGGAGGGAGCTATGAAAAGAGAGTACCGTACCATCGGCGTGCTCACGGTTCTGTTCGCCCTGCTGACGCTACCTGCCGGTGCACAGGACCGTCAGCCCGGGACGTCCATGGACGTCACCGGCCAGGCCGTGATGAGCGTGGCCCCGAACCAGGCGATCATCACCTTTACGGTCGAGACGTCAGAGGCAAAGGCGGCCTCTGCCGTTGAAAGGAACGCAAAGCTCGCGGACAGGGTCATCCGGGCACTGAAGCAGAAAGCGGAACAGGACATCACCCTGTCAACGTCGAGCTTTCATATCCAGCCGGTCCATGAGAGGGAGGATAAGCCGGACGCATCGAGCTCCGGGTTCACCCCCAAGGCCTACCGGGTCAGCAATTCGATCGTGGTCAAGACCGGCCGGATCGAAAGAATCGGCGAGCTCATCGATGCGGCTGTCGCGGCCGGGGCAACCCGGGTGGGGTCCCTCTCCTTCTCCCGCAGCGACAGCGATGCACTGCAGAGGCAGGCTGCCGCCATGGCGCTGGAGAATGCGGTCGAGAACGCAGAGGTCCTGGCAAAGGCAGCGGGCTTAAGCCTCAAGGGGATCACCTATATCCAATTCGTGCCGAACATGATGCAGCCGGGAGGCATGGAGCTGGCCCTTGCCGAAGGCGAGGCCGTCACCCCGATCCTTCCGGGGCAGATCACCGTGGAATCGTATGTGAACCTCACCTACGAGATCGCCCGGTAGGCCCTTCCCTGGTGTTCGTTTGCCTGCCGCGCGCCGTCTGCGCCTTCTCCGCGCGCGATCAAAGGCACACCCTGCCCCTGATCGTGCACGGGACCACACCGCCGGTGCGCGGCAGGTTCACGGTGGGTGCTCACCGGGAAAGGCCCTTGCGAACGGGGCCGCTTGGGTCATGTCTGCACCTGAAAGGCCGGTGCAGTGCCGCTTGGCGATGCAGGTATTGACAAATTGTCAAGCCGCGGCTGCTGAATCGACTGTTTTTGTCATTTTGGCAAATGCCTTCCCGAAAGCCTGCCCCGTTTTTGCCAATATGTCACAAGACATGGGAATATTGTCTGTTTTTAATAATATAATCATTTACTTATTTCCATTTTATCCATGGCATGGATCTTGCCCCTTACACCGGCAGAAAAATTATTGAAAAGGAGAAAGACCATGATTGCCCTCTGGATAGTAATCGGCTGCTTGTTTCTGACAGGGATCGGCATCAGGTTCATGTACCGGGTGCTGGGTCTGACCCCGGTGGAGGCAACGGCGGTGTTCGTGCTCATCGTGATGCTGGTTGGTATCAATACCGGTCCGGCCCGGCAGATCATAGCCCAGCTCTTTTAGGGACCATGCCCGTATGAAGCGACAGAGACCGAACCGTACCCTGTTTGCACGGTTCACGAGAATCAGCGCTTACGGCTTCGTGCTGGTGATCATGACCTTCCTGGGCCTCTACGGAGGGCTCTACCTGGACAAGGTCACGGACATGGCACCGAACTTCACCCTGCTGGGGCTTGTCGTCGGGATCATTCTTGGCTTCAGGGGTTTCCTGCATGAGGCTGCTGCAGAAAGGAGCAGATCGTCATGACTATTGCACTGGCCGCCACGGGCGCCGTGTTCTTTATCGCCATCGGCTATCGGTTTATAACCAGGATGACGAACAGGGAGCCTGCCGCCTACCGAGCCAAATAACGATTCCCGCACCGTCAGGGACGGCACGGCACGGGCAAGGGCGCTTCACCTGCTCTCGCCTTGGCTGTTCTACTCCCTGACCGGTTCTGTGATTCACGCTTTCCCCCGGAACATCCGCACACAGGCGGCGGCACGAGGGATCGCCATCGCCGGCCTCCTTCTCGGGAACAGCCCCTCGGCCCCACCGCCCACCTCGCCCGGCACGCACGTGCCTTTTACGCACGACAACCCATTCAGCGGTATTGATACCTTGAGGAAATACGCATACTATAACAGACCATGTACTGATGAACGTTCCGGATTTCCGTACAGAGTCCCGGGAACGGCAGGAGAATTATCATTATGAGCTCCTTGAAGGTCTGCTTTTTCGGTTCAGGCGATGCCTTCGGCAGCGGCGGAAGGCTTCAGAGCTGTGTCATGTTCCGAACCGGGGAGTCCGGGTTGCTCATCGACTGCGGGGCGACCGCCCTGAGCGGCATGAAGCGCCAGGGGATCGATTCTTCGGATATCGACACGATCGTCATATCGCACCTTCACGGAGACCACTTCTGCGGCCTGCCCTTTCTCATCAAGGAAATCCAGGTCACCGGCACCCGTGATAAGGCACTGACCATTGCAGGGCCCGGGGATCTGGAGCCCCGCGTGGAAGGGCTCCTGAATCTCCTCTTTCCCGGCCCCGGAGACATCCGATCGGGCTTCTGGCCCGATTTCCCGGTCATCTCCGCCGGAAAGTCCCTGCAGATCGGCGATATATGGGTCAGGGCATATCCCGCAGCCCACTCCCCCATGGCTCATCCCCTCTCGCTGAGGATCGACTGCAAGGGAACCGTGATTGCCTATTCCGGCGACACCGAGTGGAGCCATGTACTCCCCGAGATCTCCCGGGGCGCGGACCTCTTTATCTGCGAGACCTATGAATACCGTCAGGCCGCAGGCAACCATATCAACTATCTCACGCTGCTCGATCATCGTCACGAGCTGGACTGCCGGCGTATCGTGCTGACCCACCTGGGAAACACCATGATCGAGAGGTGCGGCTCTCTGGAATTCGAGTGTGCGCATGACGGAATGGTCATCGAGGTGTGAGCGGACGGGCGTAACTCCGGCCCCTTGCAGAGAAGATTCCTCCTCCGCCGGCCCGTCTGCCGTGCATGCGCTTGGGCACGGCACGCCGCATCCGTGCAGCACGTGCGGACCCGGCCCGCCGCGCATCGATGTCGAGCAGCTCATACAGGACATTCGGTTCTTGAAATTCATTCCAACTCGGGGTAGTATGTTCTGTAATTATTTGACCCTTTCCACTCATACAGATGTCTCCGGGCGGTCTTCCTTCAGGCTGCGATGCGTGTGGAAAAGTAGACCATGTTTGTAATTGTGTGATCATGAAAAGGGGGTGGCATGAAGATCTTTCTCACCGGTGCCACTGGTTTTATCGGTACTCATCTGGCCAGGGATCTCGCCTCTCGCGGCCACGGCCTGGTTTGCCTCGTGAGAAGGTCGAGCTCAATCCGCGAGCTCGAAAACATCGGTGCGGAGCTCGTCCTGGGAGATGTGCAGGACCGCAGGTCGCTCCTGCCCGGCATGTCGGGGTGCGACGCCCTGGTCCATCTGGCCGCTGCAACATCCTTCTGGGAGCCCGACAGGGAAACCTACAGCCGGGTCAATACCGAGGGCACGCGCAATGTCATGGAATGCGCCCTGGAGGCGCACATATCCCGCGTGGTCCACATGAGCACCCTGCATGTCTACGGCAGGCCCGCCCGGAGGCCGTTCACCGAAGAGAGCATGGTCGGCCCTGTCCGGTTCAGTGAATACGCCAGAACCAAGTACGAGGCCGAACGGATCGCCTGGGGTCTTCATGTCATGAAAGGTCTCCCCCTCGTGGTGTGCTGCCCCGCCGTGGTTCTTGGCGCCCGATCCTCCGGGTGCGGGACCTCCTTTGTCGGGAGGCTGCTCGATACCGTAAGGGTGCACCGGGCGTTCCTCAATTCCGTTCATGCCTTTGTGCACGTCCGTGACGTGGTCGAGGCGGTTTGCCAAATCCTGAGCAGACCTGTCCTGCCCGGGCAGCGGTATTTCATCTCGGGCGAGTGCATCTCCATCCGCCGTCTTGCGGCAATGGTCGAGGCGTCCTCAGATACCAGGCTGTCACGCGGAAGCATGTCCGGCTCAACTGTCAGGATCATGGGCACGGCCTTCGCCGTCATGGCCGGTATCCTTGGAAGGCCCCCTTTCAGGGGACTGTCACGGGATTATCTCGATACGCTGCGTGAGGGCGTCTCGGCGGACGGCGGCAAGGCCGCCCGGGAGCTCGGCATTGCCTACACGCCCATTGCTCAGGCCGTATCGGATGAGGTCGGTTCAACAAAAGCGCGCGGCCTCCTCGCCGACAAGCGCAAGGCCAGGCGCTACCCGCTGATGCTCGAGATCGTATACAAGGCCCAGGGCGACGACACCTCCATGCCGGGTTATGTCACCAATATCAGCGAGAGCGGCATGTTCCTCATCACCCGGAAGCCCTATGCCAGAGGCAGGTATATCAGCGCGAACCTCTTCGGAAAGAATCCCGGGGAATTCTTCATGGCCAGGGGCAGAGTGCTGAGAACCACCCCGAGCGGGGTGGCAGTGAATTTCACCCACCGGGACGGAAACATCAGAGATCTCGTGGACAAGCTTCAAAAAGGTTCCGGTCCCCTGCCCCGGCCTGATCCCTGATCCTCACTCCGGGGCTCCCGGAAGGGTATGCCCGGGCGGAACGGAATAAGCGGGTTCCGTGAACGAGCATATCGGCCCTGCTCGAATCCAACAAGACCTGACCCCATGATGCGGCCTTCAGGTTCGGTTCGAACTGCACGGCCGGCGGAAACCCTGCAGCGGACCCGATCAGCGGCAGGATCCTCCAGGGACGGACCCATAAACCATTTGACGGGCCGCCGGTCTTTCCTATACGAAGAAAGATCATGTCATCAGGAGCGTTCCCCATGATTTTACGAATCGACCATGTCTCACTTGCAGTACAGGACTACGAGAAGGCGTCCGCCTTTTTCACCAGGCTTCTGGGCGCCGTCCCGGGGGCCTATGCAGAAGACGGCTCCATGAAGTACCTGTGGCAGATCTTTTCACTGGGCGACCTGAGCAGGTTCGAGCTTCTCACCCCCACCTCAGAGGGCAGCTTTCTGGACGGGTTTCTCAAAGACCGGCAGGGAGGTGTCCACCATATCAACCTGCAGACGTCCGACATCTATCGGGCCCGGCAAATCCTTGAAGAAAGCGGGATCCCTTATTTCGGGTTCAACGACTACGGGCCGGTGTGGAAGGAGCTGTTCATTCACCCGAGAGACGCCTTCGGCGTGCTCATCCAGATCGCTGAGTTCCGGCCCGACGACTGGATCTCTCCCCAGGAGAGGATGCCTGGAGAGAAAAAATGGCTGCTCAAGAAGAAAGACTCGGGTGCGGACCTGACTTTTGCCCACCCGGGCGGCGGCACGGTGACGATCGAGTTGAGCGCTCAGGAGGTCGAGCGACTCATGGATGACCTGAAAAACACGATCTCATGACCATGCCCGATCAAGTCCGCCCATCCGGAGGGAACTGAAGAAGCCATGGAGATCACCGTCCATGTGGACAACGCCGTGCGCATCCTCGAAGCGGATCTCCCGCCGGAGCTGATCAAGCGTATCGAGGCGGACCTCACCCTGCCCAATCCCAAATGGGAGCAGGTTGAGAAATACAGCAGGAGCAGGAGGAGAAACTTCCAGCCCGAGATGCTCGCCTACTACCGGCGGCACAACGGCGTGCTCCTGCTCCCCCGTGGCTATATCAACCATCTCCTCGGCAGGCTCGGCCGGCGCCCATATCTGGTCGTGGACCGGACGCGCACGCTCGATCCCGTGGATTTCGGTTTCCGGGCACGCCTCCACCCCTATCAGCTCGCTGCGGTCAGGGACCTCTCCTCCCGGAGGTTCGGGGTGCTCGAGGCGCCGCCAGGGGCAGGCAAGACCGTGATCGCGCTCAGTATCATCGCCCGCAGGAAACAGCGGGCCCTGGTGGTCGTGCACACCAAGGAGCTCATGTATCAGTGGTTCAGGCGGGCAACCGAGTTTCTGGATGTTGGCGAAGACCAGATAGGCCTGATCGGCGACGGCAGGAAGGATATCGGCAGATGGCTCACCATCGCCATCATCAACTCGCTCCACAGAGTCATGGACGAGGTGAAGCCCACGATCGGCCACGTGGTCGTGGACGAGTGCCATCACACGCCTGCCCGGACCTTCACCGAGGTGGTGGGCGGGCTCGACACCTCGTTCATGCTCGGCCTCTCCGCAACCCCATACCGCCGCGACAAGCTCACCCGGCTCATCTATTTCTATCTGGGAGACCGTCTCCACACGATCCTTCCCCGCGAGCTCCAGGAAATCGACAGGATCATGCGGGCGACCCTGAAGGTGCGCAAGACCCGGTGCGCGTATTATTTCGACGCGGACGAGTACCAGTCGATGATCTCCACCCTGATCGCGGACCATGAGCGCAACACCGTCATTGCCCGCGACGTGGCCGATCATGTCCGCTCCAGGCAAAGCGGCATTGCGCTCGTCATCTCCGACCGGGTTTCCCACTGCGAGGAACTCCACCGGATGATCTCGTCCTCGGGCGTAGAGGCCTCGCTCCTCACCGGTTCGGTCCCCATGGCCAGGCGGAGCGAGCTCGTTGAACGGCTGAACCGCTCCCGCACCCACGTTCTCGTCGCCACCTCCCAGCTCATCGGCGAGGGCTTCGACCTCAAGACCCTGAGCTCCATCTTCCTCGCCACCCCCATCCGGTTCACCGGCAGGGTGAAGCAGTATATCGGCCGCGTGCTCCGGGTGACCGAAGGAAAGGACGAGGCCGTGATCTACGACTATGTGGACGACAACGGGATGCTCATCAGCAGCTTCCAGTCGCGACTCTCCGCCTACGAGGACATGGGTGTCCGGATCAATTCGGGGACGGGTTCACATTAGCTGGAGAAGAGGCTCCCGAACACGCACGGGTACGCCCTGTTCCGGGAAGGGGCCTGCCTAGTCCGATGCACCACTGTTCTCTCCATGCTCGATCGTGTCCAGAATCATATCCAAGGGATCCTTTTCGATCACAGGCACTTTAAAAGCATGTTTCGCTGCCAGAATGTCGCGGATTTGCCGGTCTTCGCCGGGGGATTTTGCCATTTTGGCACAGGCCTGCCCGGGCGGAAGCACCCCTGCTGCCAATCTGTCACGCAAACCCCCGGCAGACCCACACCATACCTCGTAATTTCAT
>JAHDQN010000066.1 GCA_018433775.1 Deltaproteobacteria bacterium | reverse complement strand
GCAGCCATGTACGATTCCCCCCTCTCCTCGTTACATTGTATACATTGTAACGAGGCTAAATGCAAGAGAAATCACACCATTTTTTATTCTTTTTAAAGACTTATCCCCTCCTCATCGTTACAATCTTCCGGGAACTCAGGTTATATTATTGAGTGTCCAACGCGCGCATCAGCGGCGCGGGCGGCACGCCCGCGTCCGTCTGGATGGGCTGGTTCGGTGTTTTTTACTCACAATCCTGTATTGTGGGTGATGCTTCTGTAATACCCTTTGTAGCTGCCATTGCTTCCTCTATTAATGGCTCAGCCGCACACTTCCAATTATCAAAATGTTCACTTAGAGAAAATTCAAGAAATATATGTGGCTTTATCAGATCCCTTACCCACTCATCATAAACAAAAGCTACTTTGAGGGCTGTATCGAAATCAGGAACTGGCTTTAAGAAACCAATCTCGGTGTGTGCCACATACTTGTTGCGGAAAGCGAGCACAGTTTTATGATACCTCTCCCAGTGATCCCATTTGACGCCATCGTTCTTGAGTCTTAACCGGAAAGAAGCCTTTGCTTTCTCAACATCCAGCTTGGCTGTCTTCTTCCAATGTATTGCATTACAGCCATCTGAGCCGAAAACCTTGCACCACTCGGTTGTCGCGATTTTCAGATGTGCATCTATTGTTGCACACCAGAAAGGTGATTTCATCGAAAGGCGATCATAGACAATCTTGCCGACTCGATAGTAGGCAAGATGTTGCACAAAACTGGCAACAATAGAGAACTGGTAACTGAAAATGTCAGAGTCGTATTTCATTAAGCTATGTCACCGAACGGCAGGCATCAGCCGCGCGCGTAGAGCGTCGGCCTGGATGCCCTTGTTAGGGCTGTATCCATCTATATCTGAAAATTGCTTGCCAATCATATGGTATTACTGCTTTCAAAGAATCATCAACGGGGCATTTTAGAAGGATTGAATATTTTTGAAAAATCTGAAGCGTTGATTTTAAGTCTGCATAAACAGATTCATAATCAAACAGTCTGTTCTTACCAGTTCTTGCGATATGGGCCACTTTTTCATTTACTGCCTTACAAGCTTTGGCAGTAAGCTCACTAATTGCGTTCATATCATCCTGTAAAATTCCTTTGGGAATGTATTCTGAATCACCACATATTGAAGTCCAATAGTTGAAGATATTATCCCGGTGGAATTTTTTAGAACCATGCATATATGAATGAAGATTTAAACTCTTATGTTTGTCGTAAATACTCCCAAGAAGCCTTTTGACGCTATAAACCCTTTTATCATTATCAGATATCTTTCTTAGAGTTAACAACAGAGTTTGGCTGTGGTTATAGAGTATCCACTCATGAAAATTAAAAGGTTCTCGAATTTTAGGATTATTCTCAAGGATAGAAATGTACTCTCGATAAATGGGTGTAAAACGCCTAATTGGCATATAGATATTTTCATCTATTGCCTTAATCCAAGCTCTCCATTTACGCCTATTCTTCATGTCATTTGTGTCCTAACGTCGCTTTTCAGCGGCGCGGCTTTTTGCGTCCGCTGCAAAAGCCTTGTTAGATGCCGCTATTCACACCAAACGTCACATTTTTCTCGTGTTCTTAAATTCAACAACGTTGCACTTGCACACGCTCCATAAGGGCTTCCTTCGAGAAACAGAACTTGGTCACCTTCTTCCCACCCTAAGCAGTATGTCTTTGCTTTAAATTTTTCACCGTTTATGATGAATAATTCATCATTATGCGCCACTTCAATTTCATAGCTATCATGACTTGAACCACGGCCGGGCACAGCATAGCGCTGCCTGGGAACGCGGGATGTATCTACACGCGGTTGTTGGGGGACGGATTGAGTTCCACGGAGCGCTGCCGACTCTCTTTGAACACATGAAATGTACAGTGAGGGCCCTAGAGATGTTGGGCATGATTTTGCCACCCATTCTTTTTGTTCCTTTGTAAGAAATGAAATGTCTAATCGCGCATTTGCCAAAGCGCTGCTTTCACGATTGAGGCAGCTAATACATAAAGATGGTCCGAGCGAATCAGGACAACTGCGAATGACCCATGCTTGTAAATCAGGCTTTAGATGCGATAAGTCTGGTTTTCCACGTGATGCGGCCGATGCTTCTCGGATTATGCAACTGGACCATAGTGAGGGTCCAAGGCTGCGAGGACAAGAACGATTAACCCATTCCCGCATGTCGGGGGGTAGCTTTGATAGTAATGTGTCAGGGCTTTGAGCTATTGCGGATTGATTG
Source organism: Deltaproteobacteria bacterium (assembly GCA_018433775.1). Taxonomy (GTDB): domain Bacteria; phylum Desulfobacterota; class Desulfomonilia; order UBA1062; family UBA1062; genus Phosphitivorax. The sequence continues at coordinate 19,997 of JAHDQN010000066.1, read as the reverse complement.
ACCATTATGACCAATATCATAAAGAGTAATGTCGATATTCGCATTGTGTTCTCCTGCATCTAACGTGCGGAACACCGGTGGCTGTAAGCCGTCCGGTGGATGACCTGGTTAGACTTGTATACCTTATTTTTGTGGATCATCTTTTTTAACAAATGCACCATCTTTTATTTCAAATTGTTTGAATACCGACACCGTATCTTCAACTAACGTATGAAGAAATTTTATAGCCTTAATTGCATCATCTTTTGGTTTTTTGCCCCGAGCATGTGCATAACTATTACGTAACTGTCCTAGGTCATCAGCAGCTTTGGCGGCTTCACTACACAGAAGTTCTGATTCTTTTAAAAATCTGACGATACCATTAACATCAACACGCTCAAATTGATCGAAGGCTTTTTCTTGAGGTCGTTGCAGTTGACCATCTTTTTCAATTATTACAGATGCTCGCAAAACATCCTTTATAAGTCGTTCACCGACAATGCCACACATAGCTACGCAAGAGTAGAAGTGACCTGCTAGAAATAATTCACGTGCTTCAAGTAAAAGCTCAATATACTCACCAAAGGGTTCCTTTAATATAATGGGTGGCAGTTCCCATACCCGTTCTACTGATTCAGGAAGCCTCTCTTCAAATTTACCACGCATCATTTGTTCAAACTCTTTTCGAGTTTGATCATTGCGTGGTTGGTTTGGAAGTAAATCTAGAAAGACTTGCATGAACTGTTTTTCTTCACTCATTTATCAATACCGTTAAAGTCTAACGGTCAGCATCAGCGGCGCGCGACAGCGCGTCCGCCTGGATGCTGTGGTTAGCTGATAAATATTTTCAGCAATGCCCCATAACCAATTAACGTTGAGAATACTTTAAACCAGAACAAAATATTAGGAGTGAAGTTTATGTACCATGGTGCGCCAAAATCAGTATTTTCACCAATTCCACTTTTCTCTCTCAACCTATGGAAAGTGCCCCAAGTTGCCGATGCAACAATATAATGTAGGAGATCTAAAGCCAGCCCTAAGACAAAAAAACCTAATGGGAACATTAAGCTGCTAGGTAACGTATAACTTCCTTCTACGTTTTTAGATGCAAAAATCCAAATTACCGCAATGCCAGCAAAGCATAGCTGCCTATTTACATTACTTAGCGAACCACTAAATGTATAGTAATGTTGCCTAGCATCTTCTAATATCATTATTGTTTCCTTGGCCCGCCACTATTAGTAACAGACTTATCGTTCCTTATATTTTTTTTTGGAGCCGGATTACCGGCTTTTTTTCTATCCGTGGTTTTTTCAGCCTTACTTCCTGCTGGTTTTCCTGAAGATGAGCCTTTGGTTTTAGCCATGTAATCCTCCTCTATTTTAATCTTTTACAAGCTAACGCGCGCATCAGCGGCGCGGGCGGCAGCCCGCGTCCGTCTGGATGAGCTGGTTCGGTTTTCCCATGAAGAGAGATTTTACCTCTCTGGATAATTTCTTTGAAGGATCTCTCATGAAATTGGCTCTACCAAGTAATACCTGTGAATAATAATCAATCATTTCTTCCAATGTTTTTATTACAGCTTCTATCTGTTTAAGATGGAGACGGTTATCATTAAAGAACTCTTGATTATTGTTGCTTTGAGTTAAGTGAGCAGAGATTTGATTCCTCCACTTGTTGATTTTATCTAAGACCGCTCTTCTCTTGAGGCGTTTCTCGTCTTTCTTGATTCGTTCCAATAGTTGCTTTTCTTCTGGGGCATAGCGACGAAGCATTTTGAATAAATTAGGAAGACCACATGTGCCTTTGGTGTTATCAACACAATGAATGATCTTTATGAAGAGCAAGTCAAAATAGCCATGATACAAGCTTGAAACAAATTCAGGGTAGGGTTTCAAAGAAGAAGGCTTCATCTTGGCTAGCCTGTGAAGAGTATTAAGGGATCTGTAATACGCCCATACCCAAACGATATTCTCACAAAGGCTGTCTATAGCCTGCTCAACATTTTTAAAATGATCAGTGTTCATTCTCATCAACCGAACGTAAGGATCACCGGCGGCTGAAAGCCGTCCGGTGCATTCTTTTGTTATACGTTTTTCTCACTTTCTTAGATCTCTGGGACTTAATTGACTGTTTGAAAATATTTGCTCACTACGTCTACCAAAATAATTCCATAACAGTAAACCTGTACTCGACTCTACCAACCATCTATCTTCTTCTTTTTCTTTTGCTTGAAGTAACCACCTGTATGGCTTATTATTTGATAGCATTACTTTGATCCTCATATTCTCAGACAGTAAATCCCGAACTAACCCAAACACAGTTTCTAACGCAGTTTCGGTACCTTGAAATTGATCTAAATGCCAATGATCGTGATAACCACAATCTGTGTATAAGTAGATCATATCGTTATCCATACCAACTGTTACATCAAAACCGTTTTGTTCTGCCTTCTTGATTGTTATTTCTGTGCTATTCTCATTCCATTCTGTAAAAATATTTTTATGATTAACAAGAAGGCCTTCTATGTATTGCCGAAGTTTAGTTGTCATATCTTACCTGCGTATAACGGCCAGCATCAGCGGCGCGGGCAGCAGCCCGCGTCCGCCTGGATGCTGTTGTTAGCCAACCCCCAATAAATATTTCTGATATTAAGCTGGTTCTTCGATATAGTCTTTTCCGCCAAATTTTATGCGATGGTACTTTTCAATTGCCTCAGACATTCCGGAATTTATACGCAGAGATTTTAAGATACCCTGTTGTGAAGATATTGTGCCAAGGGTGAATGCTGCATCAAGCCTTGTACTTGTTTCGAGCATATCATCTTGCATAACATTGCCAAAATAATCCTCAGCTAAAGTGTCATATGGATATTTTTTTGGGTTTGGGTACTCATGAGAAGATAGAGATTCGCTAATATCATCGATCATGTCGTATCGCCAAATAAAACGATATACAAAATACTCCATAGATTCTTTAACAATGGAGATTATTATGCTAATGCCTTGGATTAAAAGCCACACTTTCCAAATAGCAATTTCGAATATATTCCCAACAATAATTGCAAGAATTATTTCTGGAAGCATCCCAATGACCATAGTTACAAGGATTTTTCTAAAATCTCTTTTTTCACATTTTGATGACATCACATACTCCTTAAATAAGTGATCAGAATGTACGTTAATCACTAATTCAAAATTCTGAAAACGGTATGGCTAACGGCAGGCATCACCAGCGGCTAAAAGCCGTCTGGTGCATGCCTTGGTTATGCTTCTTCATTTCCAAAACCATGTTCTTTAACTGGTTCCATAAATATACCAAGTGGGGGAGGTAAAGTTGGGATCTGATCACAATGTTTGACGATCTGGTTTAACCTGACAAGTGTATAACCGACCATAAATTCGAACTGACCTCTTATAGTATTGTGGTTAAGTTCAGGTTTGAGTTCATGAATAAGTTCAATTATTTTTCGCCAAGGTAACGCTAATTCTCTAACTCTATCTGCATGCGCACCAGATGAAAGTGATGCTCCTGATAATTCATGGGCAAAATTATTTCTGATTTTTCTAATCAGGTGCAGAGCACGAGCAAATGTACCATCAATGAGATTAAGACGGTAAGCGATGTCTATTCGTGAACGCAAAGTACCTAAAGGGCCTTCTGGTTCAAGCAGATCATCACGACTAGTTGGTGAAGGAGCCAAGCGTTTGATGATTGCTAATCTGAGTAATTCATCAATCTTTGCTGCAGCTAATATAACTGCAGCCCGATCAGATTCTTGACTGAATTCATCTTTGAAGTGCTTGTACTCTTCTTTCCATCCCATTCTTCAATCCTTTTTATTAAGCATAACAACTTCCTCTACTGCACAATTGCAGTAAAAGTTGCTATATAGCAACTTTTGCTGCAATATATGGAAAATTGAATATGGATTGGCATCAATCATTTCTTCCCGGTTGTTTTTATATCATTTCTTCATTAAAATCGTAAGGTGACAATTAATTGTGATTGAACATTTGATATTTCGATTCCATGAGGAGGTCCGGTGATGAACAGAAGCGCCGGGGATCAAAAGCTTTTTGCGGTCATCGTCAATGTCCTGCGCAGGAAACACTATTCCCTCAAGACCGAGCGGTCGTATCTGTCCTGGATAAAGAGATTCATCCGCTATCACCACATGCGTCACCCGAGAGACATGGGCAAGCATGAGATCGAATCGTACCTCACCCATCTGGCCGTTGACCGCAAGGTCGCTTCATCTACGCAGAATCAGGCATTCAATGCCATCCTGTTTCTCTACCGCGACGTGCTGGAGATCGACCTCACGCAAGACCTCAATGCCGTGCGTGCAAAGAAGCAGGCCCGCATACCCGTCGTTCTGAGCCATAAAGAAGCCATGAAGGTGATCAGCTCCATCACGGGGGTTCATCAATCCATGATAAAGCTGCTCTATGGCTGCGGGCTCAGGCTCATGGAATGTCTTCGCCTGCGGGTCAAGGACATCGACTTCGAGACAAACTGCATAACCATATTCGACGGCAAAGGGAAAAAAGACCGGGTGGTCATGCTGCCGGAAACGATCAAACCCTTTATGAGAGAGCAGATAGATCTTGTCCGGTCCATGCATGCGTACGATCTCGGAAGAGGGTGCGGAGAGGTTCATATCCCGTTCGCCCTGGAAAGGAAATACCCGGGCTCTTCGAAGAAACTCGGCTGGCAGTACGTATTCCCTTCAGACGATGTCTCGCGAGACCCGATAACCGGAAAAACCATGCGGCACCACGTCAGTCCGACCACCCTGCAAAGGGCCGTGAAGAAAGCGGTCGCTCTGGCCGGCATCCACAAGCATGTCGGCTGCCATACCTTCCGGCACAGCTTCGCCACCCGCCTGCTCGAAAGCGGATACGATATCCGCACCGTGCAGGAACTGCTCGGGCACAAGGACATCAGTACGACCATGATCTACACCCACGTGATGAATAAAGGCCCCCTTGCGGTGAAAAGCCCTCTCGACATCTGAGGAAGGTTGACGGGCGGCCTTCAGACATCGCCGGACATCAGGCCGTGTACAAAGGGCAGACTCCGTCCGTGGCGGGTGAAACAGCGGGGAACAATCCTGCCTCCTTTTCAGCTTCATGGCTTTTCAACCTGGGTACGGTGCGGGAATCATGCTGCGCGTGCATTCCAATACAGGAGATGATAGCGTAATAACGGGATGAAATCCAGAATATTATGAACTGCATACCGGAAACGCCACCGCTTTGGGGGCTGCCCTCCATAGCCGGCAACTTCGCGGATGATGGCCGGCTCTTTTTCCCGCAATCACGGGACAAGGCAGGGGCGCTGCAGGCTTTCGCGGGCCTTGGGATAAGCGCCTCGTCCGTTTTCCCGTCCCTCAGCTCCGCAGCCTGGGGTCGATCGCGTCGCGGATGCCCTCGCCCAGCAGGTTGTAGCCCAGCACCGTGATCAGGATCGCCATGCCCGGGAAGAGCGAGAGCCACCACGCTACGCCCAGCGTGCTCTGGCCGAGCGTGAGGATGTTGCCCCAGCTGGGCGTGGGCGGCTGGACCCCGATGCCGAGGAAAGAGAGCGCCGACTCCACCAGCACGGCCGACGCGACGCCCAAGGTGGCGGCCACCAGCACGGGCGCCATGGCATTGGGCAGGATGTGCAGGAAGATGATGCGCGGGCTTTTCGCGCCCATGGCCTTCACCGCGAGCACGAAGTCGCGCTCTTTGAGGCTCAAGAATTCCGCGCGCACGAGCCTGGTGATCCCCATCCACGAGGTGAGCCCTATCACGGCCATGATATTGAAGATGCTCGGCTCCAGGAATGCGATCACGGCCAGGATCAGGAAGAACGAGGGGAAGCAGAGCATGATGTCTACGAAGCGCATGATGACCAGGTCGATCACGCCGCCGTAATAGCCCGCAATCGACCCCAGGAGCACGCCGATGATCGTGGCGATGCCCACGGCCACGAAGCCTACCTTCAGCGAGATGCCCGCGCCGTAGAGCATGCGGGTGAACACGTCCCTGCCCAGGTCGTCCGTGCCGAAGAGGTGCTGAGCCGAAGGCGGCAAGAGGATGCTGTCCACGTCGATGGCGCTCGGGTCATAGGGCGCGATTACGGGCGTGAGGATCGAGAGCGCGAAAAACGCCAGCACGATCACGAGCCCCGCCACGGCCAGCCTGTCTCTGAAAAAGCGCGACCAGAAGCCCATGATCAGCCCGTCCGTATCCTGGGGTCGGCCACGCTGTAGGCGATATCCGCAATGAGGTTGCCCAGCAGCGTGAGCACCGCGCCGATGGTGAGGCTCCCCATGATGAGGTTGTAGTCGCGCATCATGATGCCGTCATAAAAGAGCTTGCCCAGCCCCGGTATGGAGAAGATGCTCTCGAAGATCACGCTGCCGCCGATGAGCCCTGGGATGGAGAGCCCCAGGATCGTGATCACCGGTAGCAGGGCGTTGCGCATGGCGTGCTTGTAGATCACGGTCCGCTCGGGCAGCCCCTTGGCCCGGGCCGTGAGGATGTAGTCCTGCCTGATGATCTCCAGCATGCTCGAGCGCATGTAGCGGCTGAGTCCCGCGAGCGCCCCGAAGGCCGAGATGACCACGGGCAGGGCCAGGTGCCTCGCGAGGTCCCAAGTCTGCTCGAAAAAGCCCATATACTGATACCCCTGTGAGTGCAGGCCCGAGATGGGCAGCCACCCCAGGCGCACGCCCAGATAGTCCATGCAGATCAGCGCGAGCCAGAACCCGGGGATGGAGAAGCCAACGAACACGAACACCGTGATCGACCGGTCCAGGATCGAGCCCCGCCTCACCGCCGAGATTACGCCCAGCGGGATGGCCGTGAGGAAGATGATCACCATGGAGGCCACGTTGATGGAGATGGTCACGGGCAGGCGCTCCTTGATCTTGTCCCACACGGGCCTGGCGTCCGAAGAGATCGACCGGCCGAAGTCGAGCCTGGCCAGGTTCTTCATCCACACCAGGTACTGCACCGGCAGGGGCTTGTCCAGTCCGTAGTGGTGCTTGAGCTGCTCGATGGCCTCGGGCGTGATGTTCGGGTTGAGCTCGGCCTGCATGCTCGTGGGCTCGCCCGGCGCCAGGTGAATCACCAGGAAGCACACGATGGTGATCCCGATGAAGGTCGGTATGAGTATTGCGAATCGTTTCAGCAGATACTTCAGCATGGTTCCCGTTCTTTTCTCTTAAGTTGCCACCCGTTTCGTCATGGGGTCAGGTCATGGGGTCAGGTCTCAACATATGACATTTTGTCATATGTTGAGACCTGACCCCGATCCTGTGACCCCGATCGTGTGACCCCGATCCTGTACCAAACTCCCCAACTGGGGTATTAGGGCACCACCTGGTACCTCTGCAGCTCCCTGGGCACAAACCACTTCTCCATATTATAGGCGATCCCCGCTGGCGCGGGCTCGATCCCGTGAATACGGGAGCTCACCACGGGCAGGCTTAAAGGCACATAGAGAAACACATAGGGCTGCTCCTCGGCCAGGATCTCCTGGATGCGATGGTAGCACCGCGTGCGCTCCCGCTCGTCAAAGGTGTGCCTGCCCTCGACCAGGAGCTTGTCCACCTCGGCATTTTTGTACATCACGAAGTTCAGCCCGCCCTTCCTCGCGTTGTCCGAGTGCCATACATTGTGGATGTCCGGGTCCTGGAGGATGTTCCACCCCAGGATCACGGCGTCGAAGTTGCCACGGTCCACATATTCCTTCAGGAACACCGTCCACTCGATCACCCGGATCTTGGCCTGGATGCCCACGGTCTTGAGCCGCTCCTGAATGATCTGTGCGGTCTTCTCGCGCAGGGGGTTGCCCTGGTTGGTAACGATGGTAAACGACAACGGCCTGCCGTCCTTGTCCACGATGCCGTCGCCGTCGGAGTCTTCATAGCCGACCTCTTTCAGGACGGCAAGGGCCTTGTCCGGATCGTAGGGATACCGTTGCACGTCCGGGTTGTACCACCGGGTGCCCGGCTTGTACGGGCCGGTGGCGACCTCTCCCAGGCCCATGAGCACGCCCTTGATGATCTCTTCCTTGTCGATGGCGCGGGCGATGGCCTGCCTCACCCTCACGTCGTCAAAGGGCGGCCTTTCGAGGTTGAAGCCCAGGAAGGTGTAGCCGTCGGCCAGATACTTGTACTTGGTGTAGCGGCTCTGGAAGTCCGCGTTGTCGGTCTGCCGCAGATACTGCAGGGGCGAGAGCCCCATGATGTCGATGTTGCCGGCCCTGAGCTCCATAAACTGGGTGTTCTGGTCCGGGATCACCCGCAGGAGCACCCCCAGCAGGTTCGGCGGGCCGTCGACGTAGCGCTCGTTGCGCTCCAGCACGATCCGCGAGCCCGTCTCCCAGGTCTTGAACCTGAAGGGGCCGGTGCCCACGGGCCTGCGGGTGAGCTCCGAGGTGGAGATGTCCTTGCCCGCAAGCAGGTGCTCGGGCAGCATCTGCAGCGCCCCCCAGCTGATCAGCGCCGGGGCCAGGGGCTTTTCGTAGGTGAACTCGATGGTGTAGTCGTCGACGATCCGGGCCTCCTTCACCAGCTTGTACTTCTCCGCATAGGCGGTGGGGGTCTCGGGATCGATCATGACCTTGTAGGTGAACATCACGTCGTGTGCATCGAACTTCTCGCCGTCGTGCCAGTAGACGTTTTTCCGCAGGTGAAAGCGCAGCAGCTTGCCGTCGTCTTCGATATCCCAACTTTCCGCCAGGTCGGGCACGATGGTGTAGTCCTTGTCGTACTTCACGAGACCGTTATAGATGAAATTGGCCACCTCGTGCGAGGCGCTGTCCGATGCGAGCATGGGGATGAGGTTCGACGCGTCGCCGATCGAGGAATTCACCAGCACGTCGCCGGAAACGGGCGCGGACGGTGCCGAGCCCTTAACGGGCCGAATCTGCTCCTTGTTATTATCCGGGGAGCATGCTACTATGGCCGCCATCAATATTATGCATGGTATGAGTCGATGCAAAATGTTCATGTCGTGTCGTAATAGCAGAACGAACCGTGAAGGACAATACGTCATATTTTCCCCAAACAGGAAGAACAGAGAGCAACGCGTAAGAGCATGAAATTCTTTGCCGATCTCCACATCCACTCCCGTTTCTCCCGCGCTACGAGCAAGAGCCTCGACTTGCACGCCCTTGCACGCGGCGCGCGCGACAAGGGCATTGCCGTGCTGGGCACCGGCGACTTCACCCACCCGGCGTGGTTCGCGGAGATCGAAACCGGGCTCGAAGAGGCCGAGCCGGGCCTCTTCCGGATGAAACAGGGCGGTGAGACGGTGCGGTTCATGCTCACGTCCGAGATCAGCACCATCTACAAGCAGGGCGACAAGGTCCGCAAGGTCCACCACCTCATCGGGGCCCCGGATCTTCAGAGCGCCCGCAGGATCTCCACCTCGCTCGCCCGGGTGGGCAACATCCTCTCAGACGGCAGGCCCATCCTCGGCATCACCTCGCGCCACCTGCTGGAGATCGTGCTTCAGGCGAGCGAGCATGCCTTTCTCATCCCGGCCCACATCTGGACGCCCTGGTTCTCGGCCATGGGGTCCAAGTCCGGGTTCGACACCATTGCCGAGTGCTACGGAGATCTGGCCCCCCACATCTTCGCGGTGGAGACCGGCCTTTCCTCCGACCCGCCCATGAACTGGATGGTGAGCAGCCTGGACGGCTACCGCCTGGTGTCCAACTCCGACGCCCACTCGGCCGAGAAGCTCGGCAGGGAGGCCACGGTCTTCGAGACCGGCCTCGATTATTTCGCCATGCTCCGGGCCATGAAGACAGGCGAGGATCTCGGGGGCACGGTGGAGTTTTTTCCCGAAGAGGGCAAGTACCATCTCGACGGTAACCGCGACTGCGGCGTGGTGCTCAGCCCCGAGGAGACGGCCGGGCTGGGCGGCATCTGCCCGGTGTGCGGCAGAAAGCTCACCGTGGGTGTCCTGAACAGGGTGGAGGAGCTGGCCGACCGGCACGACGGCACCATGCCCCCGTCGGCGCGGCCCTTTTTCTCGCTGGTACCCCTGGCCGAGATTCTGGGAGAGATCCTGCAGACAGGCAGCGCCTCCAAGCGGGTGAAGGAGGCCTATGCCCGGCTTACTTCCCGGCTGGGTGGTGAGCTGCCCCTGCTTCTGGATACCGGCCTCGACGAGGTGAGATCCGTGGCAGGCGATGTGCTGGCCCTGGCGATCGCCCGGATGCGCAGCGGCGAGGTCTGCAAGGAGCCCGGCTACGACGGCAGGTTCGGGCGCGTGCGCGTGTTCCGCGACCACGAAGACGACCTGCTCTTTTCGGGCGATCTGCTGGGCACGCCGCTCAAGCGCCCGCGAAAGCGCGCCAGGCCCGCCGCTGAGGCGCAGGCGGACGCGGCCCCTGTCACTGAGCTCGAGTTGAGCCCGGTTCAGCAGGAGATCGCAGCCTGCAAAGAGGGAGGGCTCGTGGTCAGGGCAGGGCCGGGCACCGGAAAGACCTGCACCCTGGTGGAGCGTGCCCGCTCGCTGCTGGCCGCAGGGCAGCCGTCCGTGCTCGCCGTCACCTTCACGGTCAAGGCCGCCGGCGAGATCCGCGAGAGGCTGGGCGGCGACGAGCGCATCGAGGTGTCGACCTTCCATGCCCTGGCGGCGCGCATCCTGCGCGAGAGCGGGGTCGGGTTCCAGATCGCCGACGAAGACATGCTCGCCGGCACGGCACTTCGGTGGGGGCTGAACGGCGACGGCTCGTTCGTCCGCGAGCTGCTGCTGCGCCTGAGCACCGGGCGTCCCCTGGGGCCCGAGCAGTCATTCCTGATGGACGCGCTCCAGGCGGAAGGCTATTATACCTTCGAGGGCATGATCCGCGAGGCCGCCGGGCTGGTAGGCTCGGGCAGGTTCACGCCGGCCTGGGAGCATGTCATGGTGGACGAGTTCCAGGACATCAATCCGGTTCAGTACGAGTTCCTCAAGGCGCTCACCCCCCGGGTGAAGAGCCTGATGGTCATCGGTGACCCGAACCAGGCCATCTACGGCTTCCGGGGCAGCAGCCCGGCCAGCTTCGACGACTTTCTCCGCGACCATCCTGACGCCCGCTGCCTGGACCTCACGCAGACCTACCGGTTCAGCGGCAGCATCGCGGCCGGGTCGAACGCATTCATCGGCCGGGAAGCGGTGGTGAGCCCCCGCGCGGGCGCTCCCATCACGGTGGTCCGCACATCGTCCGGCCCGGAGTTCATGGCCCGCGAGATCGAGTCCCTGGCGGGAGGCCTTTCCCACCGGACTACGGGCGGGGCCCGGGCCGACTACCCCTTGAGCGAGATCGCCGTGATCGTGCGCACCCGGCAGCAGGCCCAGCCCGTCATGGAGGCCCTGGCGCGGGCATCCATCCCGTTCGACACGGCCTATGCCAGGCCCCTGGCTTCTCTGCCCGGCATCAGGGAGCGCCTCGCCCTCCTGGAGTTCAAAGATTGGCAGACCCTGGTCAGGGGGGTAGGGGAGCACACCGCAGAAAAGGCCGCGCTTCCCGGGCAGGCCGACTCGGCCGCGGCCCGGAGGCTCAAAGAGGCGGACGGCCTGCTGAGATCGCTTGGCGGCCCGGTCCTGGAGCGGATGCGTCTGTTGGAGGATTCGTCCCTGTTCAAACTCCCCATGCTCGAGAGCGACCATGTGCTCTATCGCTACGCGCGGATGTTCGGCGACGATGCGGACGGGTTTATCCGATTCCTGCGGCTGAGCCACGATCAGGACGCGCTCGCACAGGAAAGGGTGCGCGTGATCACGGCGCATGCGGCAAAGGGCCTGGAGTTCGGGTGCGTGTTCATTCCGGGCCTCTCCTCGGGCGTGTTCCCCCTGGAGGGCTGCCCTGAGGACGAGGAGCGCAACCTGTTCTATGTGGCCATGACCCGGGCGGTCGACCGGCTCTATCTGGTCTGCTCCGACGGCGGACCCGCCCCCTTCCTTTCACGGATACCACGCGAGTGCTGCGCGTACCGGGAAGAGGCGAGGAAGGAAAGGACAGAGCAGCTGCTGCTGTTCTGAGAGCCAAGAGTGCAGAGGATAATGAAAAAAGACGATATTCCCGAGACCAAGCCCCCATCCTTCGGCAATGGGCTGCTTCTCAGGATTGCCTTGTCGCACCAGCATGAATCCATTGTACCGCACCACCCTCTTTCTTCAGGCGGGCAATCGGCTATTGTGCCGCATCGCCCCCTTTCCGCAGGCGGGCCGGCTACATTTTCCCGGGCACACTGCCGATGGTGCTTGAAAAAGGATGGTGAAGAGATGATATCCGGCAAACGCAGGGCAGCTTCGCGGCCGTTGATTTCGATCCGGGCACAAAGGGCGGCGGAGACATGATGTTCGGCCCCAGAGAGATCGCGTATATTATCATCCTGGTGGTGATCGTCATCCTCTCGGGATTCTTCTCCGGCAGCGAGACCGCCTTCATGCGGGCGAACCGGTTCCGGATCAGGAGCCTCTCCGAGAAGGGAAACCGCGAGGCCAGGCGGGTGGAAACCATCCTGGAGAATCCCGACCGGCTCATCAGCGTCATCCTGCTGGGCAACAACTTTGTCAACATCCTGGGCTCGGCCATCGCCACGGCGCTGTTCCTGTCCGTCTTCGGAGACCGGGGCATCCTGCTGGCCTCCCTGGCCATGACCGTGATCCTGCTCATATTCTCCGAGATCACGCCCAAGACCATTGCCGCCTATCGGGCCGACACCATCTCCATGATCGTGGCCTACCCCGTAAGCCTGCTCATCAGGGTGCTGGGCCCCCTGGCGCACCTCATGAGCCTGGCGGCGCACGGGCTCCTGTTGGTCTTCCGGTTCAAGCAGGAAGGCGCGGACACGCTTACGGAGGAGGACGTGGAGTCTGTCATCACCATGGGACACAAGGAGGGGTTCATAGAGGAGCCCAAGGCCCGGATGCTGGTGGCGGTCATGGACCTGGACAGCGTGCCGGTCAAGAAGATCATGCTGCCCCTTTCCGACATGGAGTTCCTCCCGATCGACGTTTCGTTCGAAGACATCCGCAGGACCATCGCCTCGAAAAACTACAGCAGATATCCGGTGTACGAGGGCGAGCGGGACAACATCGTGGGCTATCTCCACATCCGCGATCTGTGGCGCTACGTGGACGATCCGGAGTCCTTCCGGATCATGGACTGCCTGCGCGAGGCCCACTTCATCCCGGAGACCAAGCCCATCCTCAAGCAGCTCATCGATTTTCAGCAGATGCACCTGCACATCGCCTTCGTGGTGGACGAGTACGGCACGGTCAAGGGCGGCATCACGCTGGAGGACATCATCGAGGAGATCACCGGCGACATCATCGACGAGCACGACATCATCCTGGCCCATGTCATCCCGGTGGGAGAGCGGAGCTTCATCATCACCGGCAACATCAGCCTGCGCGACCTGGGCAGGTACATCGACCGGGAGTTCCCCGAGGAGTACGACACCCTGTCGGGCCTGATCTACGAGCTGCTCGACCGCATCCCCGAGGAGGGGGACAAGGTGGTCTGGCAGGACATGCAGTTCCGGATCGAGCGCATGCGGGGCAACCGCATCTCCCGCGTCCGCGTCACGATCAGGAAAGAAGAGGAGTAGACGCAGGTTCGCGCCGATACTCTCCCGGAGCCCGTATCCCTGGGTGTCGGAAAACTTAACAGCAATCCCGTGAACCTGTACAAATCATATCAGCAGGTTGCTCCCCCTGGGAGCCATCCCTATCCTGCTCTGGTGTCGATAAAATTTACAGTCCATATGCTCCCCAAGGATGCGAGGCAATATCTCATTGTTTCACTTTCGTAATTTCCGCTGGCCTGCATGTTGCATTCCCTGGGGCGTTCGGATGAAAAATTGAATTTCTGGAGGTCTGGTATGAGAGTTCTTGTCAAGATTTTCTGTAGCGGTCTGCTGGTTCTGCTCTTCTCGACATCACCGTTGTACGCCCTGATTCTGGGAAGCGTGACCGGCGAGTGGATCAACCCCGCAGGCGGGGACCAGGCTGCGCTGAGCTACGGCGATGGCGCAGTCTCCTATGGCTCCGGAATCGAGAACCGGGTCTGGTTCGGCGTTGCTGCGAACGGAGAGCAGTCCGGTCTCGGCTTCGCCGGGGTGGGCACCCCCTATGCCTTCGACTCGGGAGACATCTTCGAGCTCGGTCGGCTGAGGCACCTCAACGCCCCCACGGTGCAGGGGTCTTCCATCACCGGGGTCGACCTGCTGGTGAGCATGTCGTTCATCGATCCCGCAGGACTGGCAGGGCAGGTCGGGTTCACCCTCTCGCTGACCAACACGCCAAACATCGACAGCGTGAGCGACGACTATGTCTGTTTCCCCACATCCTTTGCGCCGGTGGTGTTCGGTGCGGACAGCGCATGGTACACCTTCGAGCTGCTCGGCCTGGGGCCTGATCCATCCAATCTCGTCAGCAGCCTGCAGACTCCGGAGGGCTGCCTGAACAACGCCTATCTGTGGGGGAGAATCACTGCGGGTGACGCCGTGGAGCCCGTGCCCGAGCCCGTCATGCTGATCCTGTTCGGATCGGGGTTCCTGGCCCTGGCCGGCGCCAGGATAAGGTCGAAAGGATAGACGCGGCTAGACCCCCTGGCCGGAATGGAGCCGGGAGGGCAACGCCCCTTTAGGCCGTCAAGGGGCAGAAGGCATAAGGCGCACACGCGCCGGAAAGGTCATTTCGGGAGGTGCTCCTTTTTAGCTTGGCTGAAAAGGAGCACCGTTTTTTCTTTTCCGGATATTCGACCGGTCATTGCGGGGATGCCCGGCGTTTGTCACAGGCCCGCGACGGGAGACCATGGGCGATGCTCCGGCAAAACGCCCCGTTGGCGGCCCGTCTGACGGTTGTTCATCACCGTAGCGCCGGAGGGCGTCCGGGCAGAGTTTCTCTTTCTTCCTTGGGCTCGATGCCCTTTCAGCCTGCCGTGAGGGGTCGTATTTCTTTATAGGATGCCTTGATACCCTTCAAGCTTGCGGCGCGGGGCAGTTCATTTCACGCCCCGGGCTTCATCCTCTCGAGCGCGAGCGCCGCATCCGAGGGCCGTACATACAGCGGCAGCGCCGGCTCGATCGCCCCCCGGGACACCTGGGACAGGGCCGTGCGTGCCAGGACGGACGCACGGGGATACCACAGGTGCTCCGGACCCTCGCGGAAACGCGGGCCCAGGGCGCGGCTCAACATCTCCCGGTAGAGCCTCACGCCGTTTCCAATAAACAGCGTCTCTTCCTGTACGATCTCCCCTACGGCCTCGGGCCTGAGGTTCATGGAGGGTGTCCGGGGATTGCCGTCCGGTGCATAGAGGCGGCAGAACACCTCGGATTTCCTCGCGTCGATCACGGGCATGACAGGGATTGCGGAGGGCAGGGCGCCCATGGCGATGGTATCCAGGGTGTTCACGCCTGCCAGTGTGCATCCCAGGGCCAGGGAGAGCCCCCGGGCCGTGGCCGCGGCGATCCTGATGCCCGTGAACGAGCCCGGCCCCACGCCCACCGCGATGAGATCCACGTCCGTCTTGGAGAACGGGCCCAGGGAAAACAGGGTGTCGATCACCGGCAGCAGGCTCCCTCCGTGACCTGTCCTGACCGGGAAGCTGATCTCACAGGCAGGCCTCTCTTCGTCTATCAGCGCAACAGAGCAGACTTCCGTAGAGGTGTCGACCGCCAGGACCACCACGTTCTATCCCCCCTGGAACAACCGGGCGAGGTCGTTGTAAAAGGCGAGGATCATCAGCAGAATCAGCAGGAACAGCCCGATCTGCTGGGCGATTTCCCGGGGCCTTCCTTCGACCGGCCTCCCGATCACCGCCTCGATGCCGAAGAGCAGGATGTGCCCTCCGTCCAGCACCGGTATGGGCAGCAGGTTGATGAGAAAGAGGTTGATGCTCACGAACGCGATCATGGAAAAGAAGGGGAGCATGCCCGCCCTGAACGTCTCGCCCGATACCTGGGCGATGAGGATGGGGCCGCCCAGGCTCTCCCTGACGTCAAGCGTGCCGTCGATCATCTTCCAGACCCCGATTCCGGTCAGCTCGATGACCTTCCAGGTCTGGGTAAAGCCATAGCCGATCCCCGGGAAGAACCCCAGTCGCTTCATGACGAACTCTTCCGACCGGCTGATGCCGACCATGGGGCGCTCGATCTCCTCTCCGAACAGGTTCTTGTCCTTGATCATGACCGGGGTTGCATTGACCGTGAAATTGGTGCCGTCGCGCTCGATGACGAACTGGACGTTCTTGCCCGCCTCGCCTTCCTGCATGATGAGCGAGATGTCTTCCCACGACTGAACCGGAGTGCCCTGGATGGAGACGATCCGGTCTCCCGGCATGAGCCCTGCGGCCTCTGCAGGGGTTCCGTCCATCACCTCGCCCACCACCGGCGGGATGGTGGGGATGCCTGACCAGCCGATAACCATGTAGATCACGATCGCGAGCAGGAGGTTGAACACCGGCCCTGCCGCAACGATGAGCGCACGGGCGCCCAAGCCCTTCCTGGCGAAGGACTTCTCCGGGTCCATGGGGGTGAGCTCTTCCTCCTCGGGGGTGGAGCCTTCTCCGAGCATCTTGACATACCCGCCCAGGGGAATGGCCGAGATCCGGTACTCGGTCTCGCCCACGCGTTTTTTGACGAGTGCGGGGCCGAATCCCAGGGAAAACTTCAGCACACCCACGCCGTTGATCTTCGCAAAGAGGAAGTGCCCGAGCTCGTGGATGAAGATCAGGATGCCGAGCACGATAACGAAAGCAAAAAGAGTAGTCATGGTATCATGTTCTCCGCTATTTTTCTCGATTCACGATCGAGTTCGATCAGGTCTTCGGGGGAGCTTACCCGCGATCCGGCAAGCTTGTCCATAGTTTTTCGGACGATATCGGTGATTTCATCGAAACGGATGCGCCGCTCCAGGAAGCCCTCCACCGCGGTTTCGTCGGCCGCGTTCATGACGCAGGGCAGAGTGCAGGGCTGCTCCATGGCCTCCCGCGCGATGCCGAGAGCCGGGAACTTGTCCTCGTCGGGCGGGAAGAATTCGAGCGTCTTCATGGCGGCAAGGTCCAGGGGTTCGAGGTTCAGCTCCATGCGTGAGGGCCAGGAAAGCGCATAGGCGATGGCCACACGCATGTCCGGTATGCCCATCTGCGCCTTGATGCTCATATCGCGGAACTCCACCATGGAGTGGACGATGCTCTGGGGATGGACCACAACCATGATCCGGTCAAGGTCCACACCGAAGAGCCAGTAGGCCTCGATGATCTCGAGCCCCTTGTTCATCATGGTGGCCGAATCGATGGTGATCCTGCGGCCCATGGACCAGGTCGGGTGGCTCAAGGCCTCTTCGGGGGTGATGCCGGCAAAGCTCTCCTTGGGCCGGGTGCGGAAAGGGCCTCCGGATGCCGTGAGAAGGATCCGGCTGACCTCTTCGGGCCGCTCGCCCGCAAGGCATTGGAATATGGCTGAGTGCTCCGAGTCCACGGGGACGATGCGCGCCCCGTGCCGCTCCATCTCCCGGGTGATGAAGTCCCCGCCGATCACCAGCGACTCCTTGTTGGCAAGGGCCAGGACCGCCCCCTGACGCACGGCCTGCCACGAGGGAAGGAAGCCCGCCGCGCCGGATATCCCGTTCACCACGATGTCGGGCCGCGTGAGAGCCACGAGCTCCGCTGCCGCCTTTTCCCCCGAGAGGACCTGCACGCCTTCCGGGGAGCTGCCCGAGAAGGCGTTCAGTGCCACTAGGTCCACGCCGAATTCACGGGCCTGTTCCTCGAGGAGCCGGGCATGGGTGCCTGCGGAGAGGCCGACAACGCTGAGCTTATCGGGCCTGCGCCTGACGACGTCGAGGGTGGAACGGCCGATCGAGCCTGTAGAGCCGAGAACGACGACTTTCTTCATTTACTGCAGTACCCGCACGACGAAATAGAGAAAGATGCCCACCGGTACGATGCCGTCCATGCGGTCGAGCATGCCGCCGTGCCCGGGTATGAGGCTGCCCAGATCCTTGACCTGGAAATCCCGTTTGTACATGGATGCGCTCAAGTCCCCCACGAGATCGAGCAGGCTGATGGCCCCGGCGATCAGCGGGATCACCCAGAGGGGATACGGCATCTCGAGCGGGAGGAAACGGGAGTAGAGAACGAAGAACAGGCTTGCCCCCAGGACGCTTAAGCCGATGCCCCCGAACAGGCCCTCGACGGTCTTCTTGGGGCTCAGGCGTTTTGCCAGGGCGTGTCTGCCCAGGTTCTTGCCCGTATAGTACGCGCCGATATCCGCCAGAAAGGTTGCCAGGAGACCGAAGATCATCCAGAACCTGCCGTCGGTGCCGCCCCGCACCAGGATCCAGAAGCTCAGCAGGGCCAGGGGATAGATGAGTCCGGACAGGGCGAAGCTAACCTGCCGGGCAGTGGACTTGCCCTTTTCGAACAGATAGAGTCCGGCCGCCAGGATGGCCAGGCCGGTGCCGCAGATGGCGAGCAGCGCTCCGGTGAAGGAACCCATGTATATAGTATAGAGGTATGGGAACGAGCCGACCAGCCCGATCAGGCCCAGGGGGCGTGCGCCGGCGTCCAGCCCCACCCGGTAGAGCTCGTGGAGGCTGATGGGCAGGACGATGAGCACGACGATGAAAAAGGCCCATGCGGGTCCGAACACCGCGGGGATGGCGAATACGACCAGGAGGATGAGGGCGCCGAGGATGCGGGTCATGGCAGCGGGAAGCCCTCGACCTGCTCGGGCGTCATGCCGAAGCGGCGCTGCCGGGTGTTGAACCAGGAAATGGCTGCGTCGAGGGCGTTTTCGTCATAGTCGGGCCACAGGGTGTCCGAGAAGTAGATCTCCGTGTATGCGAGCTGCCACAGCAGGAAATTGCTGATGCGCCGCTCTCCGCCCGTCCTGACGAGCAGGTCGGGGTCGGGCATGAACGAGGTGTCGAGGCAGCGGGAAAAGGCCTCTTCGTCGAGGTCCTCGGCAGAGAGCCCGGATTGCATGGCCCGGCGGAACCCCCGGAGGATCTCGTCCCTGCCGCCGTAGTTCAGGGCCACGCTCAGGTGAAGATCGCCGTTGGCACGGGTTTTCTCCGTGGTCAGCGCGATCTTCTGCCTGAGGCTGGAAGGGAATTTGGACAGGTCGCCGATGGTGTGCAGGCGGACGCCGCTCTCTACGAGGCGCTCCACCTCTCTGTCGATGAACCCCTCCAGGAGCCTGAAAAGTCCTTCGACCTCTTCCCGGGGGCGCCTCCAGTTCTCGGATGAAAATGCATAGAGGGTGAGAAACCTGATCCGTCGCTCCTTGGCAGCCTCCACTATCTTCCTGGCTGCCTGAGCGCCAGCCTCGTGTCCCTTGAGACGGGGAAGCTCGCGGCCTTTCGCCCACCGGCCGTTTCCGTCCATGATGAGCGCGAGGTGATCGATCTTATTTGTCATATTGCGGCATAGTTAGCACACGCTCATCCGGGGGGTCAACCATGAGCTTTCAGTAAGGAAAACAGTGTGTACGGTCCGGTTGATTTTGATTCTTGACAGGATGCTGAACGCTGATGTAGAGCTCACATCCTGCACAGGTCGGTCTGATGGAAAAAACGTACGCGCGCGAATCGAAACAGCAGATGGGTCATCATAAAGGGTCGGCTACGCATATCTCGCATTCGGAAATGCAAGCCTTCGCCAAGGGCATGCACGAATTTCTTTTCAGGTGCGATTAACCCTTGACTTTTGTGTGATCCTTGAGATACAGACACTTTCTGCGCAAGCTATTCGTGCGCTGAAAGGGCTGGAGTAGCTCAATCGGTAGAGCAGCTGATTTGTAATCAGCAGGTTGCGGGTTCGAGTCCCATCTCCAGCTCCAAGAAGAGTGTTGGGAGGGGTTCCCGAGTGGCCAAAGGGAGCAGACTGTAAATCTGCCGGCTCAGCCTTCGGAGGTTCGAATCCTCCCCCCTCCACCAAAGATGTGAGGGACGCAGGAGACGTAAGTCGTAAAGACTGCGCTTCCTTGTTGATGCGGGAGTAGCTCAGTT
>JAHDQN010000086.1 GCA_018433775.1 Deltaproteobacteria bacterium | reverse complement strand
TTTTTTCAATGCCTGACTATAACGAATCCTTACTGCTTCGATTATCTCTCTCCTTGTCCCTTTGCTGATGCCTTTGTCTGCCATTTATTGCCTCCATTTCTTGGTAACATCCCCCATGAGGCAACAGCTCGGCTTCGGTAGCATTTTCTATGAGTCAATGCGATGAGGTTTTTTAATTGACGCCAATCAGATGAGAAAACCCTGTCCCCCTCGACCGAAAAACAGAGCGATTTTCGGATGGAAAGCACCTGATCGAAGTATACTACTGAGAGAATAGCGCTTTGCTGCGCCTGTAGAATATCCAGATAAATTACCAAGATATTGCTGCAGCATTGAATCATCAATGTATAAACAGACATTGCGAACCCCTGCACGACTTAATACAGGGAGCGCATTGTGATTGAAGTAGTTAAAATCAAAAGAATATGTAGTGAGTACGCAAGAATGGTATTGTTTTGCCGGTAATGTGGAGAGAATGGGTATTTCACGGCCTTTGCTCATTGCAGCTTCTCTCTCAGTAGTTGTTTTCCTAAAGAAGTAAGAGCTTGGTCCTCAACAAGTTTTAAGTCCACAAGAAATTGATGGAGGGAATCGATTCGGGGACTGGTCCAAACAGGCACACTGATGGCTACCGGCTTCAAGATATTATCTTCGAGTATAAACTTTAGAGTATTTTCATTACGGTTACGCATTTTACGCATTGCCACTTCGATATGCCTGTTGATAATACTTTGGAGCATCAATTTTCGTATGAATGTTGACAAACTATGATGCTCATTCTTTTGAATCCATGAAAGTAGTTCAGTTACGTCACCATTTCGATACATTCCATGTTGGCGGGAATAAGCGTTTAATTCCTTTATCTGTTCCTTGTCGTGCTGATAAATCATTGCCAGTACTTTCAGCGCATGAGCAGCTCCTTCAAAAGGCTCCTCAACGCTGATTCGCGCTATCTCATCAGTATGAAATGCCGGATCAAAGCACTGGTTATAAATTATTTGACTAAACTCCTGAAAGCTAAGGTCTGCATGCTTGTTCTCAGTTTCAAAACCTTCTAACAATGTGGAATGCGTGTGTTCGGTGAAAACATCCAACATATCCTGAAGTGGCACAAAGACTTGTGCCTCTAATTCCACAAGAAAAGCCCAGAGGATTGTTTCCAAGGCATAATGTGCGAATTCATTCAAGGAAAAGTAGTACCATCCCGTGCATGCCGTATAATTGGCAAAAGGTTTCTTGTCCCACTGTCTATAATGAAAACTTTGCGGAAACGAGCCAGAACTCTCATATTTATCTATATTTTCAAGGTATTCCATATAGAGAAGTATTGTCTCTACCCTGAAAGTGTTATGCCCGGTTGATGTTTCGATTGAGGGATAATCCTTTCCAAAAAGCATCTCAACATAGAACTCCCACTCCTTCGAATTTGGGAGAATAGAAGTAAGTGAGAAATCCCTGTTGAAAGCAGTGAGTTCTTCTCTTGAAACACTACCCCGGTCGATTGCTTCAAGATATCTTTTCCGCATAGTTTCTTCTATGGTGTCTTCGAACAGACCTGCGAGTGCACGCCCATAATCAGGGGTGCAAACAAGAATCTGGGGATTGCTTGCACTTGGAGCGATAAGCCCTAAGGCCGTAAGAGCACCTTGATAGTACTGCCCGAATGCACCCGAAGAGTATTTCCAGTAGGCATTACCACTTCCACTATCTGCCCCTGCCGCAATATCTATCAGATCAAAGTCCCTTTGGAGACTATTCCGTGCATACTGGCTGCCAACCACGCCCCTTTCATCCGCATAATTGTATGACATCACAAAAGCCAGAATCAGTTCTCCACGACGCATGAACTTTTTGAATTCTGAGACACTAACCTTCCCTTTAGTTTTGGCATACTGCTCCAGAAGCCACATGTAGAAGCCGTAATATCTGATTCGCCGGGTAAGGTTGGTAAGGCCTGGAAGCAATGTAGAATAGGTAGCAACAGAAGTCACCTGCATGCCCAGCATATCCTGGCCTGTAATAAAATTCTTTGATGCTCCCCAGAATGGTGCCTCCCATTGTCCATGATTAATAACTGCCATAAAAAACACCTCTCCCCAATCATTAGAGATATCAAGCAGCCTCAAGGAAGCTGCTTAACATGTTTATTTCTCCATGAACTCGCGCCGAGTCAGATCCTCAGGTCATCGAGAAATTCCGAAGCCGGATCAACACTCGTTACCAGCAGATAATCTCGTGCTCTTGTGCAGGCGACGTACAGAAGGTGACGCTCAGTATTATAGATCTCCTCCAGATCCCCATCATCTGCTACGGTCTCTATGCGCCTTTGTGATGGAATAATTTCATCGTCGCAAGCCATCACGACAACAGCACGGAATTCTAGCCCTTTGGCCAAGTGCATGGTGCAGACCGATACACAACCGCTGACAGTTTCGAGCCTATCATCGAGCACACGGAAGGCGAGCCCTGCATCTTTCACTGCGGCAATTGCTCTGTCCAGCTCGGCGGATGAGCGAATAAAAACGCCGATCTCCTGCGGTAAAAGGCCCTCGCCTGCCCTGTCTTGAAGCCATCTGCTTACTGTTCTGGCTTCTTCCTCCATGGTATTGAGAACCATGATCGTGGGGTCTGGTCCATTGAAGAGAGATATCGTACCTTGGCGCTCTTCAATATTGCCATCCACATCTGATATCTCAGGTGCGAGCAGACGATCGGCCTGCCTCCTTATCTGGTGAGAGGTCCGGTAATTCACACGCAAAGTGCGTGAACGGCCGCGAATATCTATGCCAAGCGCCTTCCATGAGAAAGCCTGTTGGAAGATCCGCTGCCCCAGGTCTCCGGTGAAAAACAGCCTATCCGGCCGTCCGTTGGCTGAAGCGGCAAGGAACCGCAACTGGGATACGCTCACATCCTGCGACTCGTCCACGACAATGAAATCGAAAGGGTTTTTCTTCACATCTGCATAGTGATGTGCAAGCCTGCTAAACAAGGAAGAGATGGTAAGGAGGTTTCCTGCCCCCAGGCTGGACCGCACCCGTTCAAAAATCGACCAGAGCAGCTCACGCTGCTTCTCTGGCAGCCGCGTTTTTCGTCCCAGTCGTTTGGCATCCCGGTAGGTCTCCCAGGTTTCAAGCTGCCAGGCATCAACGACCTGCTCCCACTCTGTCATGAGAAAAGGCAAGCTGAATTTGTGCCCTTCAACAGCTCCTGCCGCTTCTTTCATGAGTTGCCGTATCTTTTCCCGAGTGATGATCTTTGTTCGGCCAATATTTAAATCATAAAGCCTTTGCCCGATCGCGTCCATGGCATGTACTTCGAGACGCTCTCCGATGCGGGGCTCATTGCTGATCAATCGCCTCAACTTCGTTCTCAGAGCATTCGCCAAGGTTTCAGAGAAAGTGGTGAGCAGCACCCTGGCATCTGGGTTGTTTCGGGCAAGGAAGACTGCCCGATGGAGTGCTACTATCGTTTTGCCAGTGCCTGCTGATCCGGAAATCCTTGCAGGACCGTTGTAATCACGTTCGATCATCTGCCGCTGGGCGGGGTGAAGAAATACCGTCCACTTTTCCCATGGATAATCAAGTGCCCGCTGTAATTCTTCTACATTGTTCATCACCCGGAAGCGGCGCCTGGCATCGGGATGCTCAAAAGGATTAGCCGTATGGAGCATAAGCTGGAGTACCTGGGGCTTGCCACCGGTAGCCAGCTCAAGCAAGGCCTCGGAGGCCTCATCGGGCAGATGATCTACAAGCTCTAATATCGAATCCTCATCAGCGGCAAGCACATCATCGATCCATTCCTCAGGCACACCGTAACCGAGTAGGGCCTCAGCTGTGAAATGGGCAAAGAGCAAGGGCTTGTCAGATGCCGGTTGAGCAGTCCCCACATACCGTGGGATTGTGATCTCCTCGACCCGTTCCCGGATTTCCACAAACTGAGCAGCCCCAGTCTTGGGATGAGTTTCTAGTTTGCGCCTCTCGGCCCAGTTATAAGCATTTTCGTGATGGCCAACATAGCACAAAAGCAGGCTGGAATCGGTTTTGTGAACAATGAGCCGAATATCGATGTTGACCCGTATCGACCAGAAGTTCTTATCCTTGGCCCTGTCGAGCCTGTGAAAACTCATTCCCGGATTCGCCGGGTTCATCTGCAGATCAAAGGCCGTGGTCTTGACAGCCTTCTGCTCCTCGCCGGTCAGTTTTGCGAGGCTATCGGTGAAGGTGTCAGCGATGCGAAATTCCATAAACTTGCTCTTTGTTATTTATAAATAATAAATCCCCATATTTATTAGTTTGATTGATGTTTTATAAAATTAGTGTGCCAATCAAGAAGAGATTGAAGGTCTTCTTGTATCACCTCAGGATAAGGAACTTCAACAGGTGACTCGAAGGATTGGCTATGCTCATAACAAGAATATTTCGTCATAAAGCCATCAATCACTATGCAGTCTTCTTTACGTATTTTCGAAAGTCGCTCGATTTTATTCTTTGTATGAACTACTCGGCGATGGCGTTGAATTACATCTGAAAGTAAAACAAACTCGATTATACGTTCTAAAAGTATTCTAAAATCGCTGCAAATAGCTTTTGCTAATGGGTAGTAGGCATCGAACCCTTGCTTCTCGAAGATTTTTTTTGCTTGTGGCAAGCGTTCATCAATAAGCTTTTTCAAATCTCGTACTGGTGTTCCTCCAAACAATGGAGTTTCGACAGGCTCGCCAGTACCCCAGGGTTCATTTCGTATGCATAGCCAATGAAGTTTATTATTCATTCTTTCATTCATTATACCGAGAAAGCTGAGACGATGCGTGAAAACAATGACTTGTCTATCAGAACTCAGCTCAACCAAACGATCAGCAGTTCTTTCTTCGAAATCCTGATCTAATGAAGAAATAGGATCATCAAAAATAAATGGGGTGTTACTTGGGCGACCCATAACATCTGCTAAGAAAGCAGCAAGTTCGACAATACGCTTCTCTCCATCACTTAAGATATCAAGAGGTAAAACACTGCTTGCCGTTGCTCCACGAAGTCTAATGGCATGCATCGCTTTACCGCGTGATGCTCTGGTTTTTACCAATTCAACTTTGATCTTCTTGGCACCAAGTTTCTCAAGCTCCTTGTTAAACCTATTGATATAGGAGGCAGTTATAACCTTTTCAGCAACTTCACCTGCCTTTTTTGTAATGGCTGTATGGTCTGTTCCCTTGATGAGTAAGTTATAACGATCAACGAGTTTAAGTCTTGCCAGTTCGGTTTTAATGCTTTCGATCTGTTGTGCTGTCCACTTCTTAGCCTGGAACTCGAACTTTTCCTGAATCGCTTTCGGTCGATCGAAAAGCTTCTTGTCTTCGTCGTGCTGTTTTGCTTCATTCTCAAGATCCGAGCTATTATTCTTAAGATCCACTATCCAAGGGTATAGATCCATAGTAATTCCTTTGGTTTCATCTAACTTCGAACTTGTAAAGAGTTTTTTCATTAGTGCAGCTTCTTTCCAAAAAGCTGCTAAACGGCCCATCCAAATTTCTTCTGAAAGCCCGGATGCCTGACAAGCCGTTATCAATTCTTCCTCATTCGGGATTATTGGCAGTGATTCCATTTCCTTTTGATATTCTGTCTCTGCAGTTTTGGCTGATGTTTCAACTATACCGTTTACAAACGCTTCAAATCCAGTCAGACGTTGCTTTGCATCAACTGTAAGAATCTGTTGGCACAATACGCATCTTGCCTCGTGCAATGTGTTTGGGAATTTTACCAGTGGATATGCTGTCTGCTCAGAATAAAGCCTTGCCGCTTCCCAAAGAGCACGCCATGTGTCGCCTCCTACTCCATCCAAGGGTACCGATGGTAAAGCAATTGCTGCACTCTCCGTTGCTATCTTTCTTTTCTCCTTAGCGTCATCCTTCAGCGTAATTATTTTCTGGCATGATTCAGGAGAAAACGCCAAAAGGGCTTGCGAAATCTTTTGTAAAATACTATCAACCTGGAACTTACGTTTTCGCTTAGAGCTTGCGAGCCTTGCCGGATCTTCTGTTTTAAGCCGCTCATTCAAGCTATTCAGCTTCTTCTGATCTTCTTCATTCCAGCTAAGTATTGTAGATAAATCTTTTTCGGTATGAGAAGCCTTAAGTCCATAATATAATTTATAGGCTCTCGTTTCCTTATACTCGGCAGCCATAGCTGGGAGTTTGCATATAAGAATTTCTCTTTCATTATGCAACTTTTGCCTTACTCCTTCGCAAGCTCTCACAAGATCGTCAAATAATGCTACTGCCTGAGGTGTATAAGAGGCCTCACTTTCTTTGCTTAGATATAATCTGCCACCTTCAGAATCAAAAATGTCTATGCATGCAAGATCATGAAGAGGGGTCCCATTAACAGTCCATTCCTCTGTGGCTTCCTTTTCTCCTAATTTATATTTAATCGTACAGCTACGTTTAGCGGGTGGACCTGCAAATACATTTGTTCGGAGAATGCCATTATTTGATTTGCCGCACGCCTGCTTAAGGATACGGATGTAGCCTGATTTGCCTGAACCATTCGTTCCATAGATGACGGAAAGATTTCCTTCTCCAAAATTAACTGGCTTTCTTGGTTTCAGATTTTCAATACCGCTTACGTCGCCAATTGAAATTATATGGAGTTGCTTGCCTTGTGTTTTATGGCCATAAAGCTGAGAAAAGGTCGGGCTGATAGTACCCCTTCTCCCATCCTCAGTTTTACATGACGATGTAAGCTCCTCTAAATCAGAATCACTCAATCCACCGTTTGCAAGAGACCTGGCCACAGCTTCTTGCTGCCACTCTGGCCTGCTGTGCAACCAGTCTATAATCTCCTTTTGGATATTCACTTCATTAACCCGTTACAACATCTTAAATACTTTCATTACTTCATCACCAAGGTGATTAATAACCTTCACCGCAATACGACCGGAAGTTGGTTTGTCGAAAGGTCGGGAAGTGTCGCTGTTGAGCGTATCCCAGGCTTCTTCGTTGATCTCAGCTTTCAGAGTAGTTTTGAGTGCTTTGTAGGGGTCGTTGGCACCGAGGAAATACGCTTGGCGGACAAAGAAGCTTTCTTCGTTGTAATCGGTGTCGACAAACCAGCAGGCGATGCCTTCGGGGCCGTCGCTTCGGACCTCGCCGGTATTGGGATGGAAAACATCCACACCGTTGATCTTTACCTCGATCTGACCATCCCCGGCATCGAGAATATCGATATCGGGCTCGCCGAAGATGACGAACAGGTTACCCTTGCCAGTATTCTTGAGATCTTCGGCCATGTGCAGATCAGCGTTCATCCGGGCTTTAAGCACGGGGATGCGACCAAGCTTGTCGAACTCAGAAGAATGGGCATCGTAGTTAAAGGCGCATGCAATGAGAACATCAAAGTCGGCATCACCGGCCTCGCGGGCTGCTGCCACTAAATCAGGCCTGGATACGGTGCCGAACTCCGGGCCGATGAAGATGCCTGCGCGATTCTCAGAGCCCTTCTCGCCATCGGCATATCGTCCCTCGGCACAGATCAGATCTCCCGGCCAGGGAGTGAGCGAGGTGAAAGCGATCTTATCTTCCTTGTGGGCCTGCTGCACACCGGCTGTTTTCAAGTTCTCAAGAATCATCTGGGCAAACTCGGACTCTTCCCCACCCTGCTCTACACTGCCCCGTTGCCCATCTATCAGCTCGTCATTTTCGTCAACAGCCAGAACTCTATGAGGCGAGAGACTTTCCACAGTGAATGGGCCTGCCACCCGAACCTTCTTCCTGTCCTCAAACGGTTTGTCATAGAGATACTCGAACTCTGCCTTGGCGGCTATGGATGCATCGATCTCCTCTTGCCGGGCGATGCGGTGACTCCACCATTGCTTATGTGTTTCTTTCACCAAATCCGGCCACTTCTCATCCGCTTCGCGAGGGATCTCCCATTCTTCCCAGGTCTTGCCCAAGGCCTTATTGAACTTTTCTCGCAAGGGTTCGAGGTCAACCTGGAATTTATCCCATACGACATCAACCTCTGCATTATTGGCAATAGATTTCAAGGTGATATGCGGTACCCGCTCATAGACAAAGCCCTGCCGGATATCACCGCGTGCCGGTGCAGTGGAGGTTTCCATCCTGCTCACCTCGGCCTCTTTCAACTGTCCCTCGCGGCTGTCGGCAAGGAGGTAATAGGGATAGCGTGCACCCATGTTTCGGGCACGGGCCAGTGCGAGGGCAACGCGGGAGGTGTCGATCGTGATCCAACGGCGGCCCCATTGCTCTGCGACATATGCAGTTGTGCCAGAGCCGCAAGTAGGATCAAGGAGTAAATCATCCGCACCCATAGGGTGCGGCTTTGTATGATCCCCCCATAGGGGGGTATGCCCTGCCCCCTGAGGAGGCAGGGCTCCAAGTCGTGCCGCACCTCGTTATCCCTTATCTACAACAGTTGGAGCTGCTCTAT
>JAHDQN010000007.1 GCA_018433775.1 Deltaproteobacteria bacterium | reverse complement strand
TGTGCGATACTGCCGAAGAAGAACACGGCGTTGACGTCATCTATTGTCTTCAGCCGGTCCACGAGCAGAGGGAGTCTTTCATGTATGGTGCTTGGCAATTTGTTTTCTCGAATCATATGTTTACAATATATATTCCTCATTAAAAAATGCAAATCAAATTCGGTGACGGATCGCCTTTTCGCTCAAGCCGCGAGGGACAAGGGGCGTAATAAAAAGGGGAGCGGATGCTCCCCCGGACAGAAACAGGGGGTCAGGTCTCAACATATGACACCGAGGTGTCATATGTTGAGACCTGACCCCCTCACTAGTTACTGCTGCCTGGCCGTCACCCCTGTGGGCTTGGTGGGGGGGATGGTGTCGGGGCTGCCCGGATCTCCTGGGTCACCCGGATCGCCGGGGTCTCCGGGGTCTCCTGGATCGCCGGGGTCGCCCGGGTCGCCGCTGTAGATGTCCGACGGGATGGTTCTGCCCAGGTATTCCCAGATGTATTTTGTCAGGGTCTTGCCGTCGGCGCAGAAGCCCCTTGCCGTGTTGTTGCTCGACGGGCTCGCGCCTGCGGGCGGGTTGTTGGACGCCCTGAACCACTCGCGGATCTTGTCTTCATGCGGCCAGGGCCAGAGGGGCTCTGAGGTCTGGGTGTTCCAGCCCGACTCGTCCCAGAGGGAGCCTGTTCTGCCCATGCGGTACATGACGTGGGCACCTACCTTGCCGCCGCCCTCCCCTGCGCTGATGCGGTTCGAGGTGCTCTCGACCCGGGGGAGGTAGAGAAGATCGTTTTTGTATGCCACCACGTTCGACCCGAACGAACCGCTGTCGAACGAGTTGTAGCTCGCGGTGCCGAACGCCGAGCCATAGAGGGTGCCTTTTGAGCTGCGGATCACCAGGTTGTTTTTAAAGCTCGACGGCGATGCGTAGTTCACCAGGCTGTAGCTGGTGGTGTTGCCGCCGAAGGTGCAGTTTCTGATATTGGCGGTATTGCCCGCGAAGATCGTGCCGATGCCCCTGAAGCCCCAGAACACGGAGTTGACGACATCGATGTTTTTTCCGCCGTAGTCGTTGCGGATCCACGAGCCGCTGGTCGAGCCTGTCTGGTCGTTGTCGAGCGTGATGCAGCCGTTCATGGTGATGTCGTGGTTGCCCTTGAAGATGTACCAGGGGCCGTAGGGTTTCCAGTCGGCGTCGGGCACCGAGGCGTTCTGGTTGATGGCGATGCAGTTCTGAAACATGATGTTGTACGGGCCGCTGGCCGCGCTGCTGTTGTGACCGTATACGGCGAAAATGGAGTTGGGCTCTGACGATTGCACCCAGTCGCCCCGGGCGACGCAGCGCCGGAAAATGATGTTGTGGGGGGCCGAGCTGACGCCCCTGACGATAAAGCCGTAGCGATAACCGCCGGTGAGCGCGCAGTCTTCGATGAGCACGTGGGAGGCGCTCCCTGTTACCGACACCACGCAGTTTTCATCATTGGCCGATCCCTGGGTTTTGAACATGCACCGGGTGATCTTGACATGGTGGCCCAAGATGCCTACAAAGCTGCTGTTGGAGCCGTCCCGGTTGATGCCCTTAAAGCCGTCGACATGGATATAACTGCTGCCCGATGAAATGTAGATCATCATGTCGTAATAGCCCCAGCCCGAAGACTGCCCGGAGTCGATCGTCACCTGAAAGGGGTTGCGGGCCCGGATCACGGTATAGCGCGACGAGGTTCCGCTCGGAACATTGAAAGAATTGTAACGACCGATTACATTGTTGACCCCGGTATAGGTGCCGTCGTTCACCACCACCTCGTCGCCCCCGCTCATGCGCTGGACAGCTGCGGAAATGGTGCCATAGCAGTTGGAATTCGACCAGTTTCCTTCCGTACTTGCACCCGATGTCCGGGTGCCTCCCGTGCTCACATAATAGACCGCGGCGTGCAGAGGCATGCTCATGAACACGAGGGTGAACACAATGGTGAGACCGATGCTTCTCAAGGTGATAGACTTCTTCTGATACATGGAACACTCCTCTTGTTATTACAAGATTTTTTGCCCAACCCTTTGATCCTGCTCATCTTCCCTGCCCTGCCCCAAAGGGGCACCTGTGGAAGGAACCGGACCGCTCGACAAGCCCTGTTATACCGAATTGACAAACCGTATCGCGGCGCCAAAGGGCCGGTGGTGAAGAACCGTCGGCGCCCCCGGTTTTGGAAAACCAGCTATTGTTTTCCTGACAACATAGATTGAGCAAGTTTGGTGCCAAGGGGACGGCCGGGGCCTCATAGGGGGAAAGACCTCGTCCCGGCATCTATCTCACAACTCACGGACGGCAGCCGTTGCCGTTCTTTCGCGAGAGCCTGTCCCAGCCGACCTCTGCAAGCCTCAGGCACGAGCCGAAAAACACCCGCATGTCGCGCCGGTCGGCATATCTGAAAGCCTTCTTTCTGCCCAGCAGGTCCAGGAGGTCGCCCAGACAGTTTCTGCCCTTGAGCAGGTGCATCAGCACGCTGCCCGCATCGGCCCATTCATCGACATAATAGACCGGCTCATCCACGGGTGTGTGCGGCTGCCCCAGGGAAAGGCCGGTGAGCGCGTTATAGGCGACGAGCGGCATGTTGATCCCGTTGGCCGTGGCCACGTACGACTGCTGGTTCGGCCTGCCCACCGTGGGCTCCATGATATAATACTTGCCGGTTATTTCGTGCTTTTTGTATTCGACCGATCCAAAGCCCTGGTAGCCCAGGGCCGAGAACAGGGCGATGGTGACCACCCTGATCAGCTCGTTGTCCACCGGCCTGGTGGATGCGGTGCTGCCCGTGCCGACCGGCCACTGACGTATCTTGGCCCCGGTGAAGCTCGCCAGGCACCGGGAGTCTTGATCGAAATAGGCGAGGCAGTATTCCACGTTCGAATCAGGGCCGGGCACCCACTCCTGGACGAGCAGCCTCGCTTCTACCGGAAAGACCTTCCGATACAGCGAGACCAGCTCTTCGCGGCTTCCGGCCAGATACGCCTTGGCCAGCCTGGCCGCAAGCCAGGCCCTGGTTTTGTGAAAGGGCTTGACAATCACCGGAAAGGCCATGCTGTGCATATGTTCATCAAGATCATCCATGCTCCCGATCTTCCAGCTCCGGGGCATGGGGAGCCCGCGCCTGGATGCATAGTCAAGGAAGGAATCCTTCCTGAGCAGCAGGTCAACGGTCTCGGTGGCGGGATAGTGGATCAGGAACAGATCCTCCAGGATATCGCGGTGCCTGATGAAAAACTCCACATAGACATCCGAGGTGATAAACAGCACGGGCTTTTCCCCGCATTCGCCGGCCAGGGACACGAGGCGCGCCAGCAGGTCGTCTTCGTCCGCGAAGGTGACAACCCGCCTGCACAGGCCCGACCTTGCCTCGGGCGGTGTCAGGTCCTTCTGAAACGCCACGATGGGTATGCCCGCGGACGCGAGCGACCGCACCACCCCGTAGCCGGTATAGGCGATGTGCAGCACCACGGCCAAAGGCACGGGGCTGTCCGCACTGTCCGCAGCCTCATATTGCATCGTCTTCATGTGGTCCTCCTGGAATTATTGAGAATAATTCTTGTCGAGCATACTTTTGACAGCCTTCCTGCCGCCCGATGCCATGAATCTGAAGTACAGGCCCGAGAAGGTCTCGCAGATCACCCGGTCGAGAATGATGCCCTGCCCGGGAAAGCGGTTCGGGCTTCCCAGGGAGGTGAGCACATGCCTCATGCCGCATCTGCGGGCAATATCCACGGTTGCAGGCGTAAACGATCCTGCCAGGCCGAAGGGCACGGCCATCACCGGGTGGTAGCCGGGCAGTGCGGCCAAGGTGTCGCCCGCATGTGCGATCTCCTCGCGCATGCGCCTGTCCCCCAGTGATGCAAGGTTGAGGTGGTGATCGGTGTGGTTGCCCACCGTCCACCCGTGGCCGGCGAGCCCGGCGATCTGCTCTTTGTCCATAAACCGCTGGGCGAGAAGGTCGGGAGGGGTTTCGAGGCTCAACTTCTCCTCCAGGCAGGCGAGACGATCGTCGATCTCGCGGATGTCCCTGCGCTTCAGGAGGGTCTTCAGCGAAGCGAGCACACCGGGTATTCCGCCCCTGTGGTTGTTGCCGCTCCGGGCCTCGTCTCCCTGTATATCCAGAATTCCCGCGTCCGCACCCCTCTCCCGGGCATGGTCGAGCAGCCAGTGGAGACGGGTGATCCAGGGAACCTTTTTTTCCCGGATGACCGATCCGATGAGAAACACGGTTGCGGGAAGACCAGAAGCGCTCAAGATCGGAAAGGCTGTTTCGGCGACGTCCCTGAAGCCGTCGTCAAAGGTGATGAGCGCGGCTTTTGGGGGCAGCGGCCTTCCGGAGAGCACCTCGTCCAGGCCCACCACCCGGTAGTGGCGGGTCAGCCACCTGATCTGGCTCGAAAAAACCCTTTTCGGCAGGGTGATGAAGTAGTGGTCGTCGCAAAAGCCCCCGGCGGACACGCTCTCCGTTATCCGGTGGTAGCAGAGCACGAGCAGGGTGCCCCGCCCTTTTGTCCGGCCCATCCGCATCAGGGAAAGCGTCCATGGCAGGCCCGCAAGGCCGAGCAGCATCTGCCTGCACGACACGGGATAGTTCCGTGGATTGAGCATGGGAACATACATTGGATTCAATGGCTTCAGCATGGGCACCTGCATCGGATTCAGCATTGGGAAAAGATGTCGGCATACCGGGCCGCCGCGCTCTCCCAGCTCATGTCCTGGACACGGGCACGGATACGCTCCGGGCTCCAGGTTCTGCTCATGGCCTCTGAGACGGCCCGGGCCAGAGACCGGGCGTCCGCCGGCGGCACCAGGATGCCGCTGCTCTCGTTCACCAGGTCGGGGACCGCGCCCACGCGGGTTGCGACCACGGGCCGTCCCGAGGCAAGGGCCTCGAGCACCACGTTGGGCATGCCCTCCCGGAGGCTGGGCAGGCAGAAGAGGTCTGAGGCCCCCATCCATTGGGCGATCTCGTCGTGACTGCGGTTTCCCGCCAAGAAGACCCTGTCGCCGATACCGAAGGCCTGCATCATCCGGGCATAGTCCCGTTCAGCAGGGCCGCTGCCGATGAGAACGGTCTGGAAATCGAGAGCTCCATGCTCATCGAGGACATGCAGTGCCTCCAGCAGATCGTGTATCCCCTTGACCTGCCTGAACTTGCCGACAAACAGCATGATCTTGATGTCTTGTTTCAGGCCCAGGGTTTTTCGACACACGGTTTTGTCCTGCAGGTGAAACAGGGTCGTGTCGACCCCGTTGGGGGTGTAATGCACGCGGCCGGGGTCCATCCCCATGCCGATGATCTTCTCGCCCAGCAGCATGCTCTTTGCCGTGGCATGCCGGGCCTGCCGAAGGGCGTTTCTCGTCATGCGAAGCCTGAGCCTGCTTTTGGCAGCCTCGTTTATGTCCGAGCCCACGGCCGTGATCACCACCGGGAGCTTGAGCCTGGCTGCCAGCCACACGGCGGCGATGCCCTCGGGAAACACGTTCTGGGCGTTTATCACGTCGATGCGCCTGGTGCATGCCAGCCTCTTGAGCAGGGGATACGAGCCCAGAGCCATGGACCACGGGCTCAGCCAGGGCACCTTGGGCATCACCGGATATTTGGGAGAATACACATGAAAGCCCTTATAGTCATATTCCCGGGGTATCCGGGCAAAGAGGTACTGCGAGCTGAACCGCTTCAGCAGCCTCACCCTGGGCACCCAGGGAAGCGGGCACACGATGACCGGTTCGATCCACCCCCCCGCCGCAGCCACCAGATGCTCGGTGTACACCCCCCGGTGCGGCTGAAGCCGGTTTGGGAATGAATTGGTGAAGAAGACAACGGTCTTTTTATCAGGCATCATGGCTCAGGGATTGGGGTCAGATAGGGGTCAGGTCTCAACATATGACAATCCCTGCGTAGGGATTGTCATATGTTGAGACCTGACCCCAGGACTGATTCCGTAGGGATTGTCATATGTTGAGACCTGACCCCAGGACTGATTCGTACAGGCGGGCATAGGAGGCGGCCATTGCCTGGGCCGAGTGCTTTTCTGCGAATGTCAGGCGGGCCTGTTGCCCACATCTTGCCCGGTATCCGGGGTCGTCCATGAGGAGCTCGACCGCGCTTGCCAGCTGTGCCGGGGAGCTCGGCGGCACCAGCAGCCCGGTCCGGCCGTGGGTGATTACCTCGGGAATTCCGCCCACCTGCGAGGCGACTATGGCCCGTGCCGCGGCCATGGCTTCCAGCAAGGAGAGGGGCAGCCCCTCCGACACAGAGGGCAGCACGAAGATGTCAAAGAGCCGGATGATCTCGTGAAAATCCGTCCTCGCGCCCGTGAACACCACCTGGCCGTTCAGGCCGTTGTCATGGGCCCTCTTTTGGAGCTCGCCCATCAACGGGCCGTCGCCTACGATCACCAGGACAAAGTCGCCCCGCTTCTTTTTGATGAGGCCTGCCGCATCCAGGAGATGGGCCAGGCCCTTCTCGTATACCAGCCTGGCCCCGGTGCCGATCACGGCCCGGTTCTCCGGGATGCCCAGCCGGGCCGAGAGAGAGTGCCTGTCGAAGGGCATGTCGAACAGGCTCTCATCGACGCCGTTGGCGATTATGTCGATCCTTTCCGGGGCTATGCCCTCCTGTGCGATGAGGTTTGCCCGCACCTCACCGCTCACGGCAATCACCTTGAAGGCCGTGGAGGAGAGCCGCTTGTGCGGGATGGGGTATCTCCTCTTCGAGGAAAGCTGGGGATTGTGGTCCACGTGGAGCAGGCGGGAGCATCCGCCGAGTCGCGCTCCAAAAGACCCGTAGAACAGTGCGCCATAGTTGTGGGTCGTGACGATGTCGATCCCATTCTTTCTGATATGCCGCGCTATGCTCAGGAAAACACCTGGCCTGGCGCCCGGCTTTTTGCACAGGGATGTAAACGGTATGCCCCTTTTCTCCAGAATCGCGGCAAAGGGGCCCGGCCTTTCCAGGGTGAGGAGGGAAGAATCGAACCTGTCAGGGTCGAGATGGGCGGCGATATTGACCGCGACCCGCTCCGCACCCCCGATGTCCAGGGAGTTGATGATCTGCATGACCCGGATCTTCTTCATGCGAGCACATAATCCCGGTATGCGCCGGGGTCGCCGTTTTCACCCGCCTCAGCGGCCTTGACGATGTTGTACATCTCGCGGGCAGTGACAAAATGCAGAGAAAAGCCTGACCGCCCGGCGTGCTCCACGAGATGCTGCAGAAAGAGCCTCATCTGTCCACGGAAAAACATGTCGGCGTTCTTTTCAAGAGCGCCGTGGCAGTGCACCTTGATGAAAACCCACTCCGGCCGGCCCGCAACCGAGATGTGCTGCCTCTTCCAGAGATCGAAGCGCCGGATGGTGGGGGGCCTTCCGCCGCCGATCTCCGCGTTTTCGATGCCCGGCAAGACACCGTTTTTGCGCGCCCTCCAGTCCAGGGTCAGAGGCCCCTGGATGAGGAGAAGGTCACCGCACGGGCCGGCGCCTGTGCGGACATCGATGCCGGTGTTGTGTGAACGGGGCCTGCGGGGGTTGTCCTTTGCATAGTAGATGCTGTTGATCTTGGCTGTCTGTGTAGCGCTCGGGGCGGACGGGAGGGTGAAGTCGGCATAGCACCCGGTTTCTTTCAGGATGATCAGCTCGTTGTTCACGCCGCAGTACCTGCCGTCGGGGCGTGAGTTGTCAAGGGCCCAGTTGCCGTGGATAAAGGCATATTTGACCTCGCCCGTGTTTTTGTCTGCCGAGAGCAGGCCGTGGCCCTGTCTCAGAAACCTCTTGAAGTGGAGCATGTCGGCCCTGAATTCCTCGGATGCGGCATTGTCATGGTGCAGGTGGATCTCCACCTCTGCGAGTCCTGTCCGGCAGGTGTCTGAGAGCCTGTTCAGCATGGTCCTGGAATATTGCTCCCTGGGGTAGAAAAAGGTGTGCCGGTACGGCTTGCCGTCGCTTCCAACGATGCCCTCTGCCAGCGCAGGCAGATTGCTTGTCCAGCGCTTAAGCCTCTTCTCCGCCTGCTCGGGCGAGGCCCCCCTGGTATAGGGCTCGAAGTGATCTGCAACGCAGAACATGACATGGAGCCTGTCGCGAAGCGGTTTGCGCAGGCATGCTTTCAGCTCGCCCATGAGATAGGGCACGATCCACCGGTGCATGTTCCTATGCCAGGCCGTGGGCGGGTGCGTGCTATTTCTATCCGGCTTCAGGTACGGGCGCCGGACAGGCGGAGACAAAATCGACTTGTCAGAATATCTCATAGACCGCCACGAGCCAGTAGAAAAAGATGATCCCGGCCATGAGGACGCCGATGGTCCGCATGTCGCTTCGCTTGAACAGCAGCGGGACATGACCTTGTGCGCCGCCCGATACGATGAACGAAGCCGCGCACAGCCCGAGGACGAAAAAGAGCAGATCGTTCAGAAGAACGATGAACAGCGTCGCCACGCAGATCCCAAAAAGGCTGCATAGCAGCGCCCTGGCGAGATCCGGATTATGCCCGGGGTTCTCGTCCCGGAGGAAAAAGAATTTGGATACCAGCATGCGGATGCTGTCTATGCCGCCTTCTTTGCCGCGATTGAATATGACCAGGAAAAGCCCCTTGAAGGTAAACCAGAGAATGGCCATAAACCCGAAAAACCCTGTCAGCCCGGTCTCTGAAAAGATACTGACATAATTGCTGTGCGCGATGAGGCCCGACTCGGTATGCTTCACAAACCTGCCCGGGCCCACGCCGAGCACGGGATTGTCCCTGAGCAGATCGATGCCCTGCTCCCACACCCATTCTCTCTGGTGGGCCGACGATTCGGAGAGCGTCAGCTGCGACATCCTCGACGGCAGGACCGCGCCCGCGAGAATGAATGCCGTGATCACGACAAAGGCCAGTCTTCTCCGGGAGAATCTCATGGCGATATACAAAAACATAGCCGCCATCAGGGCCAGCGTGTCGCCTCTGGAATCGACACAGTATATTCCCATGGCGCACAGCGGCAGGCTCACCCCTGCTACGATCTTCTGCCCCAGGGCGGACCTGCTGAAGAGAAACTCCAGGCAGGCAGGTATGGCGAGCAGAAAGATGACGCCGAACGAGTTGGAGCCGTCCCACTCCCCGCACCATACCGCGCGGGGGGGATTATAGTGCGTCAGAGGCGCGATCCCGCCGAAGCCGGTGCCCGTTGTCAGCTGCAGGATCGCGTGAACCCCCAGCAGGCCCGCCAGCGCCATGAACATGGTCATGACGCCCCTGAGCTTTCGCTCGCTGTCTACGAGAAAAACAATCATGTAAAACACCAGGATACGCTTCATGAAGGTGGCCGTGGGAGGATAAAAGTTCTCCAGGCCCGCATTGTACACAGCGGAGAGGAAGATGACTCCGAGGAAGAACGGCA
This sequence comes from Deltaproteobacteria bacterium, assembly GCA_018433775.1. Lineage (GTDB taxonomy): Bacteria > Desulfobacterota > Desulfomonilia > UBA1062 > UBA1062 > Phosphitivorax. Next base: position 69,331 of record JAHDQN010000007.1, on the reverse strand, counting down.
GCAGGTAGAACTGGGGCAGCTTTCTCCTGAGCACCTCCCCGTTGAGCAGCAGGCCCAGGAAAAAACCCGGAAACACCGTCATCCAGGCCACCGGCCATCCCAGGAACATGGGGGAAAAGTCCTGGGGCCGTAAGATAAGCTGAAGCTCATAGAAATACATGAATATCATGACAGGGGCTTTTCTAGTTCCTCAGTATCTTGCCGGTCCATGTCCTGGGCAGAAATATGTCCTTGATCAGGGTGAGGATGAGCAGGACGAACGGCCCCGGGTCTTTTGTGTCCATGATATCGTAGGCCGTGTTCCTGAAGTCGAAGAAGCTGGGCTCGAGGTTGAGCCGGTTTGGGTTGAAGATGAAGTGGAGCAGGTCCCCCGGCAGGAGCCACCGGCACAGCACGTGCTCGGGGTAGCTGTATTCCTCCCTGATCTGGTGCCTGCAGGCGAGCAGATACAGCAGGTAGGGAAAGTCCACCCCGGCTGCTATGGGCAGCGCGATCGATCCCCAGAACTTGGGGTTGATCTCGATGAGCACGCATTTCCCGGTTCTCGGGTCTTCCTTGAACTCCAGCATGGCCACCCCGTGCCATTTGATGGCCGTGAGCATGCGCACCGCATGCTCGAGGAGGTCGGGCTTGTACACGCTCTCGCGCAGGGTGCTGGGGCCGCCGTTGATGGGATATTCCCTGATCCTGCGGTGGACGAAGAGCCGCAGAATCCGTCCCTCATCGCACAGGGCCTCCACGCCATAGGTGTCTCCCCCGGGCGGGATGAGCTCCTGAACCAGGGGAAAGGGATAGCGCGCGTGGATCTTCCGATATTCGCTGAAGATATGTCTTCTGTCCGTTACATAGCACAAACCCCGCGACCCCGAGCTCTCCCTGGCCTTGATCACGGCCGGCACGGGCATGAGCCTGAGCGTCTCCCCCAGGTCCTCCTCGCGGGTGCACGCCACGGTGCGGGGAATCGGTATGCCCAGGTTCCGTGCGAGCTCCATGGTCCTGGCCTTGTTCCGCGCCAGCATGAAGGTCTCGTGGTCCACCACGGGCACGGTCAGATACTGCTCGATCTCGGCCTTATACTTGGTGACCGGGGCCATGGTGCGCTCGTCTATGGGAAACACGATATCGAACCTGCCCGAGCGGCCCGAGTCGATGAGCCAGTTGACAAACCGCTCCTCCTTCTCCGGCGGCGGATAGGTGAGCTTCTGCTGTGCATATTTCGAGTAAAAGCCCAGAGACATCGGTCCGTCTTCTGCGGCGACCACGTGCACCCCCTTCCGGCCCAGCGACCGGATGATGGGCACGGACTTTCTCTGGGAGGCGTCCGTGACCATGACCCGCCTCGCGTGCAGGCCGGGTTGCATGGACGGCCTGACAATGACGGGCTGCGGAAAGAGATCGGGCATCCTCTCGGGCCCCGGGCCGGGGGCCGGAATGTCCGGGTATGGAGCCGGACTGACCTTGTTATTGAATATATCGGGAATATACATGATATGGGTTCTCCCTGATTTGAGTGATCGCTCCCCCTTCTTGAGAGGGGAGCGTGAAACGAGAACAGCAGTCATGGGGTCAGGTCTCCACATACAGCAGTCATGGGGTCAGGTCTCCACATATGACACAAAAATGTCATATGTGGAGACCTGACCCCTGTCCTTGAGGGCCCCTCGCCTGCTCCGGCGCCGCTCAAAGATGTCCGGCCGGGCGGCCCGGGGAGCTGGAGGCGCACAATCTGATGATGCTGCGGACCCGGTGGTTCATCACCGCCCTTAAGAAGGTCGAGGTCTTTTTCATGGAGAAGCGCGCATTGGCGAGCGACCTGAGAAACTCTTGGGGCGAAGAGAAATCGTCCATCTCGATCAGCACGTTGCCCAGCTCGTGGGGCGCGTGTGCATCGCTCCCGGCCGAGATGACCACCCCGCCCCGCCTGATCCATTCTGCCAGCCATGCGTGGTCCGCGCTCTCGCGGCGGGTGCGCGAGTTGAACAGCTCTACGATGTCCACCTTGCTCAAGAGACCTTGAATGACACCCACATCGAGCGGCTGGTTCCGGCAGATCGACAGGGGATGCGGGAGATATGCCAGGCCTCCCTGTGATCCGATCTCCCCGATGGTGTCTTCCATGCCCTGCATGGGCCTGATCCTCTGTTTGAGAAAGAGCCCGATGATCTCGCCCTGCCCGGTGTCGATCTCCTCGCCCGGGATCACGGGGAAGGGGGCGATTTTCTTAAGCTTCAAGGCGCCCTCGATCTCGTCGTGGTCGGTCACGGCAAGGCAGTTGATACCCGTTGCCACACATCTCCGGATCACCCAGTCGAGCCGGTTGCATGAGTCGGGGGAATACACGGTATGGCAGTGGAGGTCGGCCTTCAGCATCGGCGCTTCTCCTCGACACGCTCCTGCACGACTGCGGCGAACCGGTCTGCAATCCGGGGCCAGGTGTAGTGCCGCTGCAATACCTCGAACCCCTGCTGCGCACGCCCTGCCGCCTCGCGGGGCTGCCCGACGATCTCGTCGATGCGGGAAACCAGCTCGGATGCGCTGTCCGCCCAGTAGAGAAAGCCGTCGCCGATTCTCTGCACCTCGGCAATGCGCGAAGAGATCACCGGTTTGTGAAACGCCATGTACTCGAAGAGCTTGATGGGGCACGCGCCATGGGTGAGCGGGCTTAAATGGAAGGGGTTGAGACAGATGTCGAACGAGTCGACATATTTGAGAATCTCTTCGTGGGGGAGCCCCCCGGTCAGGATCAGGTTGCCGAGCCCGAGCCTCTGCTTTTCGTCTTGAAGCCTTCGGTACTGCCTGCCTCCGCCCGCCACCACAAAGGTGCAATCGCGCCTGAGCCATGCCGCATCCAGGATCTGCTGAAAGTCGATGAAATACTCCAGGGACCCGACAAATCCCACCACCGGCCCCTGTACGACCGGCCTCAGGTGTTTTCCGCTGCCGGGCCGGATCATGTCCATGTCGACGCCGTTGGGCAGATGGATGCTGTCCGGAAAGTACATCTGCGCGAGGTGGTGCGATACGGAGAACACGCAGTCGCACCGGCTCAGGGTCTTCTCCAGCAGCCTCTCCGCGAGACGGATCACCGGGCGGGCGGAAAATTTCCCGAGCTCATGGCGCAGCAGGTCGACATGGTCGTCACCCAGGTCGTAGACGCTCACCACATCATCCCGGCCCGCAAGCGGGTAGAGGGCCATGGAATAGAACAGTACCGCATCGATATGATAGGCCCTGATCATCCGCCCGATCGCTGCATTGAGCTTGAGGCAGTAGGCCCCTTTTTTCACGACCTTTTCCAGAGGCAGGGCCGCGTTCCAGAACAGGGACGGCATCTCTACATCAATGAGCCGGATAGTGCCCTGCGGGGCCTCCCGCGACTCCACAAAGCCCGAGTCCGGCGAGTCCATGACCGGAGGCTGCGCCAGGTAGACATTGTGCCCGTTTTGCGCCAGACGGCTCAGGATCTGCACATACCGCGAGCGGTTGATCGAGTTCCACCGGGAGAGATAGGGAACCAGGATATTCATACCCGGGGGAGCGCACCGTCCATCGCACCGAGAATTCTTTCGCACCGGTTTTTCCAGTTGTGGTCCCGCTCGACCCTGAGCCTGGCCCGGCGGCCCATCTCCCTTCTCGCGAGAGGGTCCTCGATCAGCCTCAGGAGCATAGACGCAAGCTCTTCGCGGCTGCCGGGTGTGAACAGGAACCCCTCGCGCCCGTGGTCGACGGCATCCCGCAGGGGGCCCAGATCGGGCGCGATCACCGGCCTTTCCATGGCCATATACTCAAAGACCTTCATGGGCGATCCGTAGTCGTTGGAGTGGGGCATGACCGCAATATCCATGGATGTGATGTACCCCGGAAGCCGGCTGTGAGGCACGAAGCCCGGGAAAACGACCTCGAGGTTCCCCGGCACCCGGCCGGCCCGGGCCTCGATATCGCGCCGGTTGCCCCCCTCGCCCACGAGCATGAGCCCGAGATTCACGCGCACCGATTCTGCGGCTGCACAGCATGCATCCATGAGCAGGTCGACCCGGTGCCACGGGGCAAAACTGCCCACAAACCCGATCACCACGTCCGGCGGACGACGGAACAGCTCCCTCCCCTGCTCCCGGCCCACGCCCCCGCCGGGCCGGAAATATGAGAGGTCGACGGCATTGGGCGAGACATGAATAGTGTTCTTTGCATAGCCCTGGGCCTCGAGCTCGCAGGCGAGCGCGGTAGACACCGGAACAAGGAGAGACGCGCGGCCGAACACAAAATTTTCGCAGTATGCGGTAAGCGGTTGCAGCAGCTTCGACCGGGTGCGCACCCCCAGATCGCTGGCCTCCGTGTAGTTGACCTCGAGCGCCAGGGGAACCTTCCAGGCCCTTGAGGCCAGGGCCGAGGCCAGGCCGAGGAAGGCATATCTCTCGTAGATCAGGTCGCAGCCGAACTCCCTTCCGGCCTTTGCCAGCATGAAAAACGCGGCCAGGTTGTGCGCGAGCTCCAGGCATTCGAAGACCGGCTGTGATACATTGCCGGCAATGGACCTGACCACCCCATTCTTCCGCTCATGCACCGAGAGCCGCACCCCGGGAGGCGAGACAATCCGCACCTCATGCCCGCAGGCCTCCATGCCGCGCGCGATCCCCTGCACGTGGACCGCCTCCACGCCCTTTCCCTGTGTCCGGTGATGGATGAGTATCTTCATCTTCGAAATCCCTTGAGTCCTGAAAAGACGACAAAGCTCCGCTCGGGTGGGTGAATCTCTTTCTTAAAGGAAATTCGGGGGGTTTTTCAGCCCGTCGCCAGGGGTACGGGACGTGCTCCCGGCCCTTTCACCATGCCCGGACAAGATCATCGCCACACCCTTTTCCCGGGAAAGATCCATCCTTTTTGCCCGAATGGAGCCCCTCGAGCGGACAAAAAACCGCCTTTTGCCTGAGAAGGGAACCTGTGTGACGCGCCTTATTACACGAGCAGGATAGTGCGTGTCGGGTGGAAAGCCTCCACGCCGATCATTGGCTGAAAATGAAACCTCCTCATATCAATCATGGCCGGTTTTCCAAGATACGCGGGCATGCCCTGTTCACCACGGGATCGTCCCACTCCTTATCCGGCTGCATGCCCGGCATCATTCAGGGGCATGCTGTGCATCCCGTTCACCAGGGCCGACTCGCTATGACACGTTTCGCCTGAGCGCCCCTGCGGTGACCATCCGCGCGGGGAGCTTGCCTATGAACTCCCTCTCCTGCGGGCTGAAAAAACCGATGCTGTAGAGGATCAGGGGATAGAGGAGCAGCACCGGTGTCTTCATGAGCATGGAGAGATACGGGCTCTGGTGAAACGGCCACGATGTCGCGAGCGCGAGCGCAAGAAACACCGCCGCGATCTTCGTGCAGCGCGCCCACTCATACCTCATGGGGTAGACGAGCTGCGAGCAGCGCCACCCCAGCAGAACCACGAGCGCGCGGGTGGCGCACACGGCCAGGGCCGCGCCCATGATACCGAAGGCCGGCACCAGTGTCCACAAACAGGCGAGGTTGAAGAGAGCGGCCGCGGCAAACACGTAGGAGAGCACCCGGGTGTTCTTTTTGAGATATATGCCGATCTGCACCATGTAGTAGAGCCCGGAGAAAAACACCGACACCAGGAGCACGGGAACCACCCGGTAGGCGCCCCAGTAGCTCTCGTCGGCCATGACCACGATCACCTCCCGCGCCAGGGCGATCACGCCCAGGCACGCCCAGAGGAAAAAGAAGCAGAAGTAGGTGGTCACCCGCGAATAGATCTCTTTGGCGTTGTCCCGGTTCATGATGGAAAACCGGAACGGGCCGTAGCCCCTGGTGAAGGGATGGAACACCAGAAAGTTGACCACGCTCGCAAACCGCATGCCCAGCGCATAGAGCCCGACCATGGCGAGCGAGGTGTAGGTCTTGAGGAAAAACCGGTCAGCCATGCCCATGACAGTGCCGCACATGCTCACGAAGATGAGCGGGAGCGTATAGCGCACCAGCCCGAAGAACAGGGACACGTCGACTTCGAATCGGCACCGGGAGAAGGTGAATACGGCGAGCGCGGCAAAGGCGGCGCCGGTGCCCGCGAGGTTGCCCGCGAGCACGCCGAACTCAGCCCACTGAAGCGACACCACAAAGAAAACGCACAGCCCGAGCTTGACGATGAGCTCGAACAGCATGACCGCCACAAAGAGGCCTGCACGCTCCAGGGCCCTGACAAAGGCAAAGAGGATCTCGTTCGAAAGGCTCAGGAGCAGCCAGACGAACAGCACCACGAAGTGCCGGGTGTAGTGTGTTCCGTTAAAGAGCAGGAGGGAGAACCGCTCAGAAAACAGGGCACAGACGCCCAAGACAGCGGCGCTGAATGCAAAATACAGGATGAACGAGCTGCTGATCACCCGGTAGCGCTCGGGCTCGGTGTCGTAATCGAAGTAGAACCTTAAGGTGGCGTGGGAGAGCTGGGTTCCCAGAAAGATGGAGATCACGGCGCTGGTCATGTAAAAGAGCTCCAGCGTGCCGAACTGGGCCGGGGTGAGATAGCTGGTGTATACCGGCAGCAGCAGAAACGCGCTCAGCCGGCCCAGCATGCTCCCCACGCCGTAGACGACGGTCTGCTTGCCCAGGCTTTTCAGCTCTTTTTTCATCCCTGCAATACAAAGGGGTCAGGTCTCAACATCTGACATTCCCTGTGTCATATGTTGCAACCTTGCCCCGATCTGACCTATGATGTCAGATGTTGAGACCTGACCCCGCCTTTAGGCGAACAGGGCCGGGAACAGGAGCTTTGCCCTGAAACGGTCGAAGGACACGTATCGTTCAATCTTCAGGCGTTTGAGCTGGTAGCGCTCCTTTGCGAGAGACCTGACCGGCCCCGAGGTATAGCCGACACCGAAGCGGTAGCCTGCAAGCTGCACCAGCCTGATCACCAGCGGGTTCACGGCAAAGCCGTAGGACGCTATGGGGTATGATATCGCACGGACCGGGCGAGAAACCTGCTCTTCGATGATTCTCCTCGATGCCTCCAGTTCCCGGGCCACCTCTGCGGGCGATCCGTTGCCCAGGATCAGATGGCTCCGGGTGTGCGAGCCCATCTCCATGCCGTGTTCCGCCATTTTCCTGACCTGATCCCAGGTGAGCGGCCTCACCAGGGCGGCTTCGCCCGCCGGCAGGGGGGGCATGCCTTCCTCGACCTGCCTGAGCAGGCGCAGCCGTTCACGGTTGGGCAGCCGGACGATCACGTGATAGAGGTTTTCCTGCGGCAGCATACCCCTGCTGTCGCGCCATTTGCCGGCAATGTCCTCGCAGGCGCCCAGATCCAGCCGCGAGGTGTCGACCAGCCCCTTTTTGACCAGGTAGGCGAGCCTCTCGAACCAGAAGGGCGTGTCTGTCCCGATATAGCCGGTGGAGAGAAAGAACACCGCCTTGAGCCCGTAGCGCTCGAGAATGGGAAAGGCATGCTCGTAGTTGTCGGCATACCCGTCGTCAAAGGTGATGACCAGGGCGTTGTCCGGGATTCTCTCGTTGTTTCGCTCATACTCCTCCAGGTCTGCAAAGGTCACCACGCGGTAGCGGGAGCAGACGTGCTCCATCTGGCGATCGAAGCCCCTGACAGAGGAACTGATCAGCTCGCAGTCGAAGGGGTAGATTTGCTCCTCGACGTCGAGCACCCGGTGATACGCGAGGATGCGCACCCACCGGCCGTTCGAGACCCCCGCCATGACCGGATACATCACGGGCCGGCACATCAGCGACGACAGCAGGGCCCTCTTGTTCACGCAAACCGCCTCATCTTCTCCGAGATGACCGCAAGCGGAACCCTGACGTTCTCCCGATAGGCTTTTGAATCATACGCGGGCAGCGCCGTGCCCATGATCCGGGTGACATAGTGCAGCCAGAACAGGATTCCGGATATCTCCTCCCACATTGGTGAGATGCCGAGAGACGATGAATAATCCTCCAGCCAGTTCTGCAGCACGGGCCCGGGGTCCGGGCGCAGCAACCGTTTGAGGACGAAGTCCATGATGCCCCTGCCGTTGGAGAACGGGCTGTGGTGGAACGAATAGGCGTAGAAATACAGCAGGTCCAGATAGGGCGGCCCAAAGGCCGAGGAGAGGTCCCAGTCGACGATTCCCTCGAGCCGGTGGCTGCCGAAGAGCATGTTTTCCAGCTTGAAATCGCCGTGGATCTGGGGCAGCCGGTCTTGAGTGTCGAGCAGGATGTCTTTGAGCATGCGGTCGAGCTCCTGGATTCTCCTTACGTCCTCTCTGTCGCGCGCGTATCTCTTCAGCATGGAGATCCCCTCGCCCGCCAGACTCCTGAACACCTGCCCGTCGATATGCATGTCTCTGCCGGCGTCGAGATGGAGCCAGAGCAGTGCCGGACGGACCATCTCAAAGACCCTGGCGTGGTTCTCAGAGACGAGCATGCGCTTTTCTCCGTCGAGAAAGGTCTCCACGTAATACTTCTGCCCCTGGTAGGTGCCGCGGCACACAGGCCGGGGAACGAGCCTCGAGAGCTCACCGCACGATTCGAGCCTCTGGAGCGCCGTGTAATTGTTCTCGGCCCGGTCGTCGGTGATCTCCCCCTTTCCCAGGGGCATCCTGCAGACTGCGGAACGGCCCGTTTCCTGCACTAACTCCAGGAGAACCGTGTTGGGCTTGCCCGCGAGGCACCTCCTCACGGCCGGCCGGCCGCATCCATGGGCCTGGAGATGGGACAGGAAGCCGTGGAGCCAGGTCGGGCGCTTCTCTCCTCTCTGCAGGACCAGGGCCTGCGACTGAGAGAAGAATACGCGGCTCCTCAGAGCCCTGGTGATGCCGCCGGGACGGAGATTCAAGCCCTCAGCCGGGAATCGATCGGAGCCCGGCCAAGCCCTGAAGCCTTTCATGCCGACCTCAACCATGTTCTCCGGATATCCCCTGAGGCGGTGCGTCCCTGCGTATTCAAGCCCGTGCGGCGCGCCGGTTTTTTTCAGATCCGCGGCGGTCATGCCCGCCCGGCTGCAATAATGCGGAAAACACCCGGAGAAAATCTTTCCGTGCCGGTTCGGAAAAACGAAGACATTTGTCCAGGTCCCGGTGCTGAATCCGCTCACGCAGTCGAGAATCCGGGCAAGTCCGTTCTCCACGCCCTGCCCGCCCAGGGCGGAGACGAGGTCGCGGGTGACGACCATGAGACTGATGCCGATGCAACAGCCGAGCCTTGCCAGCTCCCCTGCATCGGCGCGGTCGCAGACATGCACGTTGGATGCGCCCGCCTCCTGAGCCCTTTTTCTCACCAGGTCCGCGGATCTCTCGTACCACGAGTAGACGATCACCCGTGAGTAGCTCTTTGAAAGATCGATGGGAATCGCCCCGAGCGATGCATCTGCGATGAACAGGTCGGTCGCGAAATCCCCGGGCAGCAGCAGCTTCCACACGCCCTGCCTGGGGGTGAACCAGGCAGGGGTGAATCCGCCCGGCGCGTATGCCGTATCACGCTGCAGCGTGCGGTAATGATGCCGGAGTCCCTCGCGCCAGCCGTGGCGCATGATGTGGGGATAGATAGCCGCGATGAACTCCTGTGCCTGGGACATATTCCTCTCCTTCCCTGTCCGGGGGTTCCCGGCTCGCGGGATATTGCCGGTATTCCAATGAAAACAAGACATGGATCAGCCGCGTGCAGGGGGACTGTCAGTCAGGCAGGGGGCCTGCCGCCTTACCGGCGAAAACCGCCTGTGCGTGCCTCTTCGCGAGCCTGCGTCCGATCTTTCGCTTCAGATACCACAAGCCCGGCCCGGGGTCGCGCAGGTTGAAGGGCTCGATGATAGGGATGGTCGACATCACGGAGAGCACATCTCTGAGCGAGTAGTCGCCTTGCTTCCATTTCCGCTTCAGGTTGCCCAGATCACGCTCGAGGTCGATCCAGTATTTTTTTGCGTCACGGGGCGCCTGCCGCTCCCCGCCTGATAGCGTTCCAACAAGGTCCTGGTATGCATGGTATGCCGCGTTCACCCCCATGCGGGTGGCGAGCATGATCTGTGACCAGCAGCGGGGGTTGAGCTCGATGATCCGGTAGGTGCCGTCGCGCTCGTCTCTTCTGAACTCGATCTCGAATATGCCCCGGTAATCCAGGTCTTTCAGGAGCCTGCGGCCCAGCGCGAGCAGCGGGGGAACATGGGCACCGGAAACAAAGGTCCCCGCGCCGAAATGGCTCTGCCTGAGCTTGTTGGTCATGACATAGCCCACGATCTCGCCTCCCCGCCCGCAGTATCCCGCCAGTGAATACTGGTCTTCGTCCCTGCCCGGCACGATCTCCTGGACCACATATCTCATGCCCCTCTCCGACAGGTCACGGCAGCAGACCTGCAGCTCTTCGGGGCTGCCCGCGACAAAGAGCTTTCTGCCCTCGGCCTGTTCGAGCAGAAAGGTCAGGGACGGTTTGACGATGCAGGGGAAGGAAATGCCTCCGATGTCCACGTCGCCGGGCAGCGGGCCGGCCGAGGGGAAAACGGTCCTCGGGCACGGAAAGCCGCGGCCGGTGAGCCGCCGGTAAAAGGCGGCCTTGTCGAGGGTGAGCATCAGGGCCTCGCGCGATGGGGAGACAATGACAGCCAGCTCCTCGATCTCGTCGTACCGGCCGACGATATAGTTCAGGACCGCGTCTGTGGTGGGAAAGATGATCGGCGGTCTGCCGGAATAGCGCCGGGCCAGGGTGCTCAGGGACCGCAGGATCTCGCACAGCCTGTCCGGGGCCGTGGATATGTCGGCCACCGTGATCCTGCGGCAGTAGCGCGAAAAGTCGCGCACACTCACCGGCCCGTCGTCGATCACGATGCTCCGGACACCTTTTTCGCCAAGGCTCCGGATCAGGCCCAGGCCGTGGCCGCCCAGCACGACGGAAACGGATGCCTGCCGGGCGCAGAGCCCGGCGACCAGGCGATCCAGGCGATCGATGGCGCTGGTCCCATGACCGGCCCCAACCCCGGCTCCGGCGCATGCAGCAGGGAATGTGACTCCACCTTCCAGGCCCTTTGAAGCGGACGCGAGGGAGGATCCAGGCATCTGCGCCGTCATTGAACCGGTTCTTCCCTGAACAGCCTTTTGTGGAAGAACGCCTGCCACCGGTGCCAGGGGCTGGAGCAGAGCCTTACCCGTACACCCGCGCTTTGCCTGATCAAGGGCAGGAAGAAGTAACATCCCACCACGAAGCCATAGAGCACGATGCCAAAGGTCTGAAAGCGGTGCTTTGCCAGCGCGCGCTTCGACGGGAAATTCCGGTGGCGGACGAATCCGTACACCCGGGTGTAGCCGAGCTTTGCCAGCGCGCGGAACGATTCGTCCATCAGCAGGGGAAACACGCTTCTGCCGCGGTGCTCAGGCTCGACAAAGCCGTTGTAGATCATGACGCTCCCGCCTTCCATCGTGAACTCACAGTGCAGGTCGGGCGAGAAGATCGAGCAGGGAGCGAACCAGACAAAACCCGCCAGATCCTCGCGGCACCACACACAGAAGCACGGGTGACCCGCGGCGAGCCGGGTGCCGACCTCCTCCCGGGTGAAGACGTTCGACCACCGGACGCACCGGCTGTCGTGGAACTCCATGAGTTGTGGAATCTCCGCCTCATCGAGGGGGCGCACCTCGTACCCGTCGATCCCCGGCATCCCCGGAGAGGAGGCGAGTCCGGATTTCCTGATGACATCGACCGCCTGCAGACTGAATGCATGTTTCACATACCACCGATAGTTTACACTCATGCAACAAGACCTCTTTTCCGGGCAAATGTCCTCCAGCGGTGCCATGGACTGACCTCGAGCCGCAGATGTATGCCCTGCTCTTTGTTCAGAAAGGGAAGGAAATAGTAATACCCCAGCACATACCCGTAGACGATGCTTCCGAAGGTGACGAACCCGTGATGGCCCATGGCCTTCTTCGAGGCCCGGTTCGTGACCCGGGGATAGCCGTACACGGTTTTGTATCCGGTCTCGGCCAGCCTCCGGAAGGATATCCCGATCATCTGAGGGCCCACCTTCATCCCGCGGTACGCGGGGTCAACGAAGCCGTTGTGGATGACCACGCTCGTGCTGTCGAGCTCGAAGGTGCAGCGCAGATCGGGCGAGTAGATGCTGCGGGGTGCAAACCAGACAAAACCGGCCATGCGCCCCCCGACCCGGGCGCAGGAGCATATCTGCCCTGACGCGAGCCTCTCCTCGGCCTCTTGGGCGGTAAAGGCATGGTTCCATGCAATGCACTTCGTGTCGTGAAGATCCATGAGGGAGGGGATGTCCCCTTTGCTCAGGAGGAAAACCTCGACATCGCCTGTCGATGTGATCTGCGGGCATATCCTCAAGTCGGGGAACTTGATCATATTCACCATGGAAATGGAGAAAACATGCTTCCGGTACCAGCTGAGATTGATGTTCATCACGAGAACCTCCTTTTTCTCTGTGGAAGATCATGTCGAAGAGGAAAACGATTCGGCAGGGAACATGGCCCTGATGATCTCCCGGACCACCGGGCGTACCTTGTGCCGGTTCTGCACCTCGTAGTGCACCAGGATGCCGGGCGAGGTGTTCACCTCGTTGATCACATAGGTCCCGGGAAGGGCGGTGCGGATATCCCGGGCAATGAGGTCGATGCCTGCCAGCTTGATGCCGAGAAGGTCCACCACCTTTTTTCCCAGCGCGATGAAGTCGGGCGACACCTCGTCGGTCACATCGTGGTATGATCCGCCATAGAGCCAGTGGCAGATATCCTGCACGCGGACCTCCTCACCCTTGAGCGGGACCGAGTCCAGGGTGAGGCCCTGCCTTTTCAGCACGCCGGCCAGGTCTTTGGTGACCGGGATCTTATAGAGGATGGGCCGGGTCTTCGGGTCATATTTCATCAGGCGCCCGTTTTCCAACCGGCCCGCATTGGCCAGATCTATCAGGCCGCGTACGGTATGGGCGCCGTCGCCGATCACCCGGGCCGGATCGCGTGAGCTTGCAGCCAGAAACGATCCCCGGCAGAAGAGCAACCGGTAGTTCGTGCCCTCGCAGAACTTTTCCACCAGGATCTCCCGGCCGAACATGCCGGCATGGTTGACCGCGCGCCACAGGGCAAAGGGCGTGGCCGGGTCGATGCACACGCCCCTGCTGTCGCCGGTGTTCTTCGCGGGCTTGATCACGACCGGAGCGCCGCACTCCCGCTGAAACTCCGCCGCCCCCCGGTAGTCGCCGCTCCTGAGGACCGCGTGATCAGGCACCGGGATGCCCTGCCTCCTGAGCAGGGAGTTGCAGAATATCTTGTCTCCCGCTATCATGAGCGAGGCCTCGCCGTCGAGGTCGGTGAAGGCATGGAAGATGTTCTGCACCAAACCGTTCTTTCTGAGCTGGAGTATGTTGTTGTCGAGAATGCGGGCCTGTATGCCCATACCGTGAGCCTCGTGCAGGTAGTACGAGTATTCGAGCCCGGTCGTGTCGGGCTTGTTCCCGGGCCGGACGACCGCGCTCAGCCTGTTCTTGAGCCTCCGGCCGTTCCGGAACAGCACGAGGCCCGTTGAATCGATGATGCGTGCCATTGTCTCTAAAAACCACCTTTCCATCAAAATGACCGCGGCGGGTGCTCCGCGTCTCTTGCTTATTCGTGAAACAACACCCCGTACTGGGCGAAGAGTTCACGGTTTTTCGGCGTGAGCAGGCCGCCGTTCGCCGCCTGGAGGCCGGCGGTGCCCCACTCCTGGTTTGCCTCGATGATCACGGGCCCTTCAAGGGTGAACGCAATGTCCCAGCCAATGGACTTGATGTAGTGGAACACCCGCTGGGCCTGCACCACGATCTTTTTCAGCTCGTCCCAATGCGGCAGCTGAAACCCGGAAAACTCCGTGCCGGTCACGGGATGCCTGGTCAGCATCCTGCCCCGAGGAATCGTGATCAGGCCCTCGCGCTTCAGCCTCCCGGTTTCCACGTCGATGCCCACCACCACGCCGCCGGCAGAGAAGTTGTCGATAGGGCTTGTCGACGAGCTCGTGCGCAGCATGGCAGCGACGATCTCCACCCGGTTGTCCCGGGTGAGAAAGGTGACGATTCTCACCGAGTTGACAGAATGCGGGTTGATCCACCCAAGATCCGGGTGCTGGCGGATGACCTCCTGGACGAGATAGTCACTGTTTTCGTCATCCACATCGTCGTGCGCGACAATCCGTTCCAGGGCATCCACGTCCTGTAAGGATATAAAGTGGATGCCCTTTCCCATCAGGCCCAGCACCGGCTTTATGACTACCCTTTCCAGACCGTTCTCCTGCATCAGATCCTTGAGAAACACCCTTGCCTCGGGCAGGGCGTCGCGCTTCACCAGTCCGTAGCACCGCGGGCAGGGCAGCCCGTGGTGCTCGCACAGGCAGGAGAACAGATACTTGTCGTGCACCAGGAGGTAGTGGGTCTTTTTCCACAAGGTGCTCCACAACCTCGGACGTAAAAGGGGGGCGTGGGGATCGTCCATATACTCCTTGAACCTCCTTCTCTCCATGGTATCGAACCGGAACAGGTGATAGTGCGAAGGCAGGACCCCCAGCACGAAGAACAGGTAGAGATAGTCTATGACCCGGGTGAGGGCCGGCTTGGCGTGGTTGCCGTCCCCATCCATGCCCGGGTCGCCAAACCCCCTGAACAGGTCCTTGATCCTGCCGTAGTGGGCCGCATATCGCCTGATCACGTTTATGGCTTCGACAATGCGCATGTTCTTCAATTTTCCTTCGCGCTCGCTTCTGAAGGACGAGAAGGCCGGGCCTGGTTCCCGTTGAAACGTGCTGCTTCGAAAGGGTCCAGGGCTTGCCCTGAAAAGGTCCATACCATCGATTCGGCGGCGGTGCCGCTGAATGAATGTGCATGATCATCGCATGGACGGCGGCCTCTGATTGAAGTCGTAGTACTCGTATGCCGGCTCGATGACGTTGAGCAGCGCCAGGATCTGGTCGTCGGTGTCGCCCAGAAGATAGCGCCTCAGGTATTCCGGTCCGAGGATCTCGTTGGTGTCTCTGCGCGCGAAGAAGAAGACGCCCCGGTTGAACGCCCCCACGTAGTAGTTCGAGGAGTTGCACCCGCCGTAGAACATCCGGGAATACCGCATCTCCTCGGACGGGATCTTGACCGTGCCCGTGTTGCAGATGACCTTGCCGAACTTGATGAGCGACCCCGAGTAGAAGTGGGGCTTTTCATGGAAGGTGTTGTCCACGAACTCGATGGCCACCATGTTGCAGATATAGTTCTGCTCGGTCTCGCTGTCCTGCCCGTTCGGGCCCGAGACCGTGAGCCTCACCGTGAAGAAACCGATGTCCGTGTACGTGTGGGTGGGGTTCTGTTCCGTGCTCGTGGCCCCGTCGCCGAAATCCCAGCGCCACGAGGTGATGTTGCCCGTGCTCCGGTCCTGGAACTCGACGATGGTCCTCTGGGCATTATTCCTCCTTCGTGCAAAAAATTCGGCATGAAACGGCGCAGGGTTGTCCACGGCAATAAATCCCTCCTTGACCTCGGAATGGTTCTGCCCCAGGGCATCGGTGATGGTCAGGCTCACCGTGTAGATCCCGGAGCCTTCATAGGTATGCAGGGGGTTCCTTTCCGTGCTCGTGGTGCCGTCGCCGAAGTCCCAGAGTCGTTCTCTGATCTGGGCGTTGTAGGTCATGCTCCGGTCGGTGAACTGCACGGTCAGGGGCGAGCCGCCGGATACGGTGTCTGTATCGAACTCCGCCTGGAAAAGGGCAGGGTTGTCCATGCAGTTGAACGCAATTGCGTCGGCGATCACCCTTCCATCCGCCTCGTCGGTGATCTCGACCACGGCTGTCCCCGCATCGAAATAGAAGGTGCCGATAGATTTGACCAGTGAGAGCAGAGGCTCCTGCTGGTTCACCTCCACGGTGGCGGCACCCCCTGCATGCCGGATGATGTACCTGGCATTGGTGGCATTGCCCGAAGACGGATACCACGAGACCAGCACGTCGTAGTTGCCGGGATGTCTCAAATAGATGGAATACACCGCCTTGTTCGCGCCGGTGCCCGCCGGGCGGTACTGGTAGTTGTAGCCCAGGTATCCGGGCTCTCCCAGGTAGCCGCCGCCCGGGATCTGGCCTATGGCCCAGGTGCCGGTGAAGTCGCAGTGGTTGAAGTCGGGATCGGAATTGGTGATGAAGTATTCCCGGTTCCTCACCGGATCGGGAGGCAAACCGTCTGCCGAGAACCAGGCCGGCGTGTTGGCATCGGGGAACCGCTCCAGATAGCTCCCGTCAGAGAGCTCCACCTTGTATACAGCAGAATCTCCCGGGATGGTGTAGGTGAGATAGTAGTTGTACGGCGGGGTTCCCTGGCTGAATGTGTACGGCATCAGCGCGCTCCTCCCGTCCTTGAACACCGGGTTCCAGTTGGGGTAGGCCTGGCCGTATCGCATGCCGTCGGGCTTCACGGACACCATCTCGGTCGAGTAATTCGTGAATCGGTCGTCGTCCACGAAATAGATGTTGTCGATCTGCTGGTTCTGGATCTCCCGGGAATCGGCAAAGGTGGCGCCGAAGCCGAAATTGGAGTGGCCGTTGAACACGATGTGGGAGCCCTCGTCCTTCAGGGCCAGTTCCATGCCCTCCGGGGTGCGGACCGTAAAGATGTGATAGGTCACGCCTTTGACCGGGTTGGTGTATACCCACACGCCGCCCTGCTCGATGGCGCCGATGCCTGCCAGGTACTCGTAGCACCGGGGCAGGAACAGGGCATTCTTGGAGTAGCCGTCGACGAGGTAGATCCTCTCCACTGCCTCATACACCCGGATATAAGCGTCGCGCACCATGGTGTCGGAGCCGTAGGCATTGCTTACGGTGAGCGAGACCCGGAAGGTTCCGGCCCGGGTATACTGGTGCACCGGGTCCTTGAGCGTGCTGGTGAAGCTGTCTCCGAAATCCCAGAGCCGGCTGTCCACCTGCCCGGTGCTCTGGTCATAGAACCTGACCGTGCACGGGACCCCGCCCGTGGTTTTGTCCGCGGTAAAGCCGGCCGCCGGCGGGCTGTTTCCCGGCTCATCAGTCAGGACGAACCGCACCGCGTCCGCGCAGGTGCTCACCGTGGAGCCGTACGAAGCGGTGATCGTCACCCGGTAGTACTGTGAAGCTTCGAAGAAATACACGCCCAGACTGTTCCACCGGCTTCCGTTCTGCTGCTGGTTGATCGTGAGCGCGGTTGATGCCGGGCCGCCGTCATAGTGCTCGATCGTCACGGGCACGCTCGTGCTCCTGGAAGGCCACTCGGTCCACCACATGGACACCTCGTAGTAGGCAGAGACCGCGGGTGTGAAGGTCCAGGTAAAGGTGTTGCCGTCGCGGCTCCACTGCGAATCCGGGCCGTACGATCCCGAGCCGCCGGAAACAGGCCAGAGCCCGGTGAACGACACTGTGCTGCTGTTGTTGTCGATGATCACCTCATCGGGTGCTCCGCCCACAACCAGGTTTGCGGAGGCGGGCTCGGACCATAGGCCTTCTTCGTCCCGGACAAAGAAGGATATGGTATGGGTGCCTTCACTCAGGAACGAGACCGTGCACGATGCCGAATCGCAGAACTCTCCGTCCAGGTCGGACTCCCACACCCAGTCGACGACCGCGCCCTCGCTGTCAGTCCCGTGGCCGGTGAATGTGACCGGCTGCCCGGGCTTCGCCGGGTTGGGCGCGATGGAGTCGATGTAGGCCGAGGGCGGGCTGTTGCCTCCTACATACTCGAACAGGACCGCGTCCGCGCAGGTGCTCACCGTGGAGCCGTAGGCTGCGGTGATCGTCACCCTGCTTGACGAATCGAGGTAAAAGCTTCCCAGGCTGTTCCACCTGGCCGCATTCTCCCGCTGGTTGATGCTGAGCGTGCTTACCCCGTCCGCGTGGCGGACCTGGACCGGAACCGACGAGGCGCGGGAGGGCCACGACGACCACCACATGAAGATCTCGTACACACCGGCCTGCTGGGAGCCCAGGGCCCAGGTATAGGTGTTTCCGTCGCGCGACCACTGGCTGTCAGAGCCGTAATGGTCGTTTCCGCCCGAAACCGGCCAGAGCCCGGTGAACGAGGTCCCGGGATCGCCGTTGTCCACCAGGACATCGGCACGGGCGCCCGCAGGAAGGCATGTCAGGATCATCAGCGCGACCACCACAGCGAGGAGCCCGCGCCACGCGACCCAGGACAGTTTCCCTGTCATCAATCCGGGCTCCGGTTCCGGGCGTCCTTTCATTAGGGAGACGCCCAACCAGGGCCGCGGAAACTGATGAATCATCCTATTGACCGTGTTTCTCTCCAACTGTTCTCTCATGCCTTCTTCGCCTCCTTCGCGACAAATGGATTTCCTGGACCCCCGGGCAAGCCTTGGACCCGGTTGAAGCCTGGAAACGGCAGTGAATGTGACCCCTGTCTTCAAAGTCCTTAGGAAACCGACCTTCGAAGGAGGATTCACGCAAACTCTCCTGCCAACCGTATCTTCACACTCCTTCAATCCGCATCCCCGGCGGCACGCGCCGGGGGGTATCCGGCTATCCCGAACTTCGCGAGCAGATGATCCACGATCCGCCCGGCAGCCTTGCCGTCACCATAGGGATTGTGGGCAAAGCTCATTCTCCCGTACAGGACCTTGTCCCGCAGAAGGCGGTCCACCTCACGGAAGATCTTCTCCCTGTCGGTCCCTGCAAGCCTCACCGTGCCCGCATCCACCGCCTCGGGCCGCTCGGTGACCTCGCGCATGACAATGACCGGCTTGCCCAGACTCGGCGCCTCTTCCTGAATGCCCCCCGAATCCGTCAGGACGAGATATGCCCGGCCCATGAGCGCCACGAACGGCTCGTAGTCGAGGGGGGGCAGGAGAAGGATGTTGTCCCTGTTCCCGATGATCCGGTGCACGGGCTCGAACACGCTGGGATTGAGATGCACGGGGTAGACAAAGAAGACATCGGGCCAATGCCGTGCAAGGTCGGACACGGCCAGGCAGATATTCTCCAGGCCCTGCCCGAAGCTCTCCCTCCGGTGGCCCGTTACCAGCACGATCCTGTCCGTGTCCTCCCGACCGTCCAGGGGCCCGAGCTCAGCGCCGTAGCGTGAAAGCGGTCCTGCCGGACCTCTTCCGATCCGGCCGGCGGTGTGCCGGAGGGCATCGATCACGGTGTTGCCGGTGACCAGAATATTTTCGGGCGGGACATTCTCCCTTTGCAGGTTTGCCCTCGCTGTTTCCGTGGGCGCGAAGTGCAGGTCCGCGAGTGTTCCGGCGAGGCGGCGGTTCATCTCCTCGGGGAACGGGCGGTATTTATCGTGGGTGCGAAGCCCCGCCTCCACATGCCCCACGGGGATGCGCCGGTAATATGCGGCCAGTGCCGCTGCAAAGGTGGTGGTGGTGTCACCGTGGACCAGGACCATGTCCGGACGGGCGCGATCCAGCACCTCGCCCGCGCGTTCCAGAATCCGCGCGGTCAGGGTGGAGAGGCTCTGGCCGGGCAGCATGACGTCCAGGTCGAAGTCCGGAACGATGCCGAACAGGGCGAGCACCTGGTCCAGCATCCGACGGTGCTGGGCCGTGACGCACACCAGCGGCTCGACCGGACATCCCCCGGCCTTTCTCCTGTTGAGCTCCAGGACCACGGGCGCCATCTTTATGGCCTCGGGCCTGGTCCCGAAAACGAACATGATCCTGATCATACGGCACCCGCCTTTCCCCGGTACGGGGTCCCGGCCTGTTCACGGCCCGGCTCGGAAACATCCCTCCGGATGATTCCGCACAGCGACAGCAGCAGGAAGAGCGACACGAGATAGATCATCAGCCCGGCATATTCATGGAAAAAACCCTCTGCAACCGCACTCCCGTAGAAGTGCGCCAGAACACCCGTGATCACCACCCTCGCCGCGTTCGCAAACACGGCTATGGGAATCACCAGCAGGATGACCAGGGCCCTCTTCCAGTTGCTCCTGAGCGTGACCCAGGCTATGACCGACCCGATGGCGAGGAGGGAGATCAGCGAGCGAATGCCGCTGCAGGCATCGGCCACCTCCAGGGTCGTGTTCGCCAGGTGCACGAGGTTCCCCTCGCGCAGGACCGGGATGTGGAGCAGGGTGAGGCTCATGGCGGCGCAGCAGGAGGTGAAGAGCTTCAGGGGAAAGGAGATGCTGTCGTAGAGCATATAGGGTATGGGGATCATGAACATGAGAAAGGCCAGTGCCGGAGATACGGACTTGAGCATGCCCCTGCCGCAGAACAGCAGCACCATGCCGGCCATTACCACGAGCAGCGAAAACCGCTGCAGAAAGAGTTCGGCCCCGGCGCGCCCGGCAACCAGCATGGCCAGGCCCGCCCCCATGAGCACCAGCCCCGGGAACGAAGGACTTTTTATCCGGTTCAACCGGACCAGCTGCGCCCTCTTGCGCCAGAGAAGGTAGAGGGAGACCAGCGGCACCACGAAGCCGTGGGAGTAGTTGGGGTCCTTCCACCAGTCGAAGACGAGCTTCACCAGAACCTCGTGGTACACGAGGGCCACGAGCGCGATCAGGGCAATGATTTTCAGATACGGTATCACGGCTGTCAGGGGAGACACTGCATCATGTGGGGATACAGGCGGGAGGCAAACGCCTGCAGGCGCTCTTCGGCCTCGGGCACGGACAGGGCCGCATCCGTGGAGATGCGCACCAGGGCACCGTCGTTCCTCCCCAGGACGATGGTGTCCAGAATCAGGTGGAGCTTTTCCAGGTACTCGCTGGTGATCGCCCTGCCCCTGGACTGAAACCAGTAGTACACCACCTGCATGCTATCGTCCTTGCGGATCAGGAGCCTGTTCACGGGGATTTCCCCGCCGGGCGCCGGGGCCATCGGGATGAGCCTTGTCTCGCAGGATGCCACCT
This sequence comes from Deltaproteobacteria bacterium, assembly GCA_018433775.1. Taxonomy (GTDB): domain Bacteria; phylum Desulfobacterota; class Desulfomonilia; order UBA1062; family UBA1062; genus Phosphitivorax. Next base: position 48,481 of record JAHDQN010000007.1, on the reverse strand, counting down.
CCCACCCGCTTCCCGTATAGCAGCGGCGCGGCGAGTGAATGGTGCGGCCCACACCCTGACGGCTGTAGAATCCGATGTACACCGATACCGGCGGACGATCGGGTGCTGCATACGCCCGCATGATATACTGGTCGACCCCGGCGTTCTCCAGAGTGCCGGCATCGAAGGTCATGGAGATTCCGCTCCATGTATCCAGCCCCAAGGGAATATCGTCCAGCGGCCTGACGAGCGGGGTCTGCCCGGCCCTGTCCATGGCCTGCAGGCACCCTGCGGCGATCAGAAGCAGGAGTACCGCCCTCGGGAAGTGAAGACTTTTTTTTATCATTCGGCAATCACTCTCTCAACTGGGCACCGGCTGTTCAGTGGGCATCGGGTTGAAGCCTCTGTGGCGGCCGTCACCTTCAATCCGGGGCGAAGGCATCGGCCATTGCCCGCATTTTGCGCCTCGCCAGCCGTCTCACGCGGCCGGTCCGAAAGCGCTCGCAGGGCATTACATGGTGTTCTTCAGGATGGGCGTTCCCCTGGACCGGGGTGAAAGCTCCGCTACGGCAGGTGAAAAGACCCCCTTCAAGCTTACCAAAACAACAGCATATTCGTTTCCAACGGTATCAAAATATATAGATAGAAAGATCGAGATCGATCACAAGTGGCAAGTGTCTTAAAAAAACCGTCTTCACGCTCGCCTTCCGGCCCCTCATGCGCCCCCGACGACACGCAGCCCGGCTTCCTGGACCGCTGCGGGGAGTGCCTTCTCAATCCCTTCGAGGATCGGCCTGTTTTTTTCACGGTTGAACCGGATGAAATCCCTGCTCGAGTCGTAGTTGATGATCCGGGCGGGAACCCCCAGCACCACGGCGTTGTCCGGGATAGACTTCGACACCACGGAATTGGCGCCCACCACCACGTTGCTGCCTAGGGTGATCTTGCCCACGATCTTTGCCCCGGGCGCGATATACACGCAGTCGCCGATGCACCTCGGACGGCCCCAGTTCTGGCCTCTTCCGCCGTATCCCACGGATACCTCCTGGCTGATGTTGACCAGCTTTCCGATGGTAACTCCACCGCCGATGAAGATGTTGCCGTAGTGGCCGATGTACAGTCCCGGACCGATATCGGCCCCGGTCTCGATGGTGATTCCGGTGGTGAGCTCGACCAGCAGCTGGAGCACGCCCCCGACAATCTTCATGACCGCGCGCACCGGCTGTGAGCCGCACTCGTACTCGGCCCACCTCCTGAGCCGGTACACGGCGGTCGCCCATACCCCCTGTGTGAGCAGCAGGATCTTGATCTTACTCAAAGTCGTCACCCGAAAAACCTCGTCGGTGGGATAGATATACCGGTAGAGATCATACCGCAGATAGGTGAACTGCATACCTCCTCCCCGATAACCATATTCCCTTCCCTGCCCGAGACTGTTTCTCCCGGGTGGAGAAAGGTGCCCTTCACAAAGTGTATGAACAAGCCCCTTGGGTTTTCCTCATTCCAACGCCCTTTACCGGCAGTGTTGCTCAAGGGAGTGTACATACCCCCGGCGGCAAACAGGCATGCGGCCGTTTCGCCGTATCCAGCCGGCGAACTCGCCGTGAGCCGTCAAGCACGGCGCCCGGTCAGACCATCGTGCCTTCGAAGAGCGGCTTGACCGGATTCGCGCCCCTTTGCAGCTTCAGGTCCGTGAATATGTCCGCCGTATCTCGCTTTTCATGCTCGGGCTGGAGATCGATGCCGAACTCCCTGGATATGTCTTCCGAGGCCGAGATGAGAATGAACTCGGCCCCCCGGTAGTCGAGGAGATCCGGAGGCTCGGCGCTGCCGAAGTCTTGGCCGTGGAAGGCCTGCTGAAGGTCTGCGGGAAAATCCGCCCGCTCGCCTTCACCCAGGCCTGACTCGGCGCTGCGCCCTCCCTTCCGGGGGTTCTTGACGATGATGATATAGCTCGCCTCGTCTTCGACGCGGAATATGTCCTGGGCCTCGCCCGGCCTCTTGGGGAGCTCGAGCGAATACACCAGGTGCGTGTGGTCCTTATGCCTCAGGATCCGGTAGACGCCCTCCCCCACCGGCCTGGCTGCGGGCGTTTTCCCCTCTTCAGGGGTGTCCGGCCCCGGACGGAGCGATTTGAGCTCGTCGCGGATAGGCTCGGGGGCTCCGGCAACCTGGTCGATGAACCCCCAGAACCTGCCCCGGCCCTTTCCGGCGGGATCGGGCAGGCGCTTGCGCCCGATGACCGCGAGCCGGTACCGGGCCTTTTCGTCGGGGCTCAAGACCATGTACATCCTCTGAACATCGCCGAGATCCTCCGGGTGGGTCTCCCCGGTCTTCGGCCGGTAGAAGAAATAGATGTTGCCCCGTTCGAGCGTTCTCACGTCTTCACTGGCCATGGGCGGCTCCTTTTCGATCGTTTACCATTATTAGTATGCTGGCATGTACGATTCTCAAGCCGGTGATACTCCATCAAAACCAGATAGGAGCTCCACCCCTTGAGCGGGAATGCCCTGTCCAAAAAAAAAGCCCCCGGGGTCGCGGGGGCAGAGTGAGGCATTTTAAGGAGATATCTTGCTCGAAGACTCTTATCCTTTCGGGTTGACGAGCTGGACCGAAACCCCGCGGGGCGGGTCCGGCTTGACGATCGGGGCTGCCATGGTGGTGAACGAATAGCTCACCGGGGCCATGGTGTTTCCGGCCAGGTCCTCTGCGCTCACCGCGACCGTAACGGCCGTGCCGTGGATGAAGTTCAGGGCCGGGTCGTAGGTGACGGTATAATCGGCCGCGGTCCCGGTGATCACCGGCGTGACCTTTGTGCCGTTCACTCTCAGGGAGATGGAGCTCTTGTCCACGCCGCTGCCCGAGTCCTTGACGTGGAAGGTGATGTTTGCGTCCACGGGAACCGATGTGGCGCCAGAAAGGGGGCTCACGTCGGTCAGATAGGGAGAAACGGTGTCCTGGGGCTGGGTTGACGTGGGCATGCCGTCCCAGACTTCCAGGTCGTCGATCTGGCGCGAGAACGACCCGGGCTCTTCGGCGTCGATGGAGGGCGTGGAGATGTAATACATGGCCCTGGTCCACTTGCCGGAGCCGAAGTTGTCGTTCACGATCAGCTTGCCGTCGTACCAGAACTTGTGGATCCCCGCGGAGAACTTCACATAGAACTCATAGCGGTGCCACTTGCCGTCGGTCTGGTTCGGGCAGTTGAGCCACCTGCCCTGGGTGAGAAACTGGCCCTTGCCCTTTGCGGAGTAGTAGATCGAGTCGTCGTTGCACATGGCGTAGTGGACATAGCTGTCCACCCCGTCCCAGTGGGGATAGAACAGCTTCAGGTTCTCGTGGCTGTCGGTCTGTTTGAAGGTGGGATAGCGCATCCAGAACGAGACGTAGAACTCGTCGGTGGGCCAGGGATTGGGTATGTTCTTTCTCCAGCACAGATGTGCCTCGCTGATGGTCCCGGATGAGAAACAGGAGCCCTTCCCGTCTCTGCCCACCTGGTTGAGATTGTATTGCGGCGGGTTCATAACCGCCCAGTTGTGGCCGTAGACGACGAACCTGCTCAGGTCTATGGCCTGGTCGTCGAAGTTTTCATACAGGAGACGGTTGGCTGCCAGGACGTCGATACCGGTCAAGGCGATGATGATGAAAACCATCGTGGTGATCTTTCCTATGGTGCTCAAGGCTATAACCCCCTCGTCGTTGTTTGGGCTGAAGGGCAGCAACAAGCATACCAGGCGGCGCTGCCTCCCGAGCCGGAAAAACCGGCCCTGCCTCTTGCCCCGGGAAAAAGGCGAAACCGGTTTGGCCATGGATTATCACCGGTTAGACCGGCGCCGCAGCTCCCCCAGGGCGTGTTTCGACTCCCGGCGGGAGAAGGTGGACACCCTTTTTCTTCGCTCATGAGCAGGCATTTCTGTGCATGCTTCGCACAGAGGTTCAGTGGTATCAGATCGTTCATTCCCTGCATGGAAAGACGATACAAAAAAGGCCCCCTGAAACCTTCCGGGGCCTCGTGAGACGCTATCGAAGGAGAACAAGCTCTTTTTTTTCCTGCCGTACCGGCCCGAAGATTTATATCCTGTAGAGTGTACAGGCAGCGGGAGAATCCTTCAAAAAGGCTGCCGGATATTTCACACCGGCATCGATCCCGCCGGCCGGACTCGGGCGCGATTTGTAACATTCCGGCCACAATTGTAACAAATCATCCCTGCCGGGTGCACCGGCCGCAGTGGACCGGGATATCGCCCCCTGAGACCGCCTCGGGGGAGCAAGCCCGAGAGCCGGCGGATCATGCCCGCTTCCCCTCGGCAGGGCCTGTCTCCCTGATCTCCTGAAAGGAGAAGTGGGGCCGGATATTGTCCTTTCTCATCCTCATCTCCAGGGTCATGATGTTGCCGAGCTGGCTGTAATAAGAAAAGCCCGCCTCCCCTGCATCCTCATAGAACCGGTTGTATCTGCGGGGATCGTACAGGCCCTGGGTGAGCAGCGAGGAATAGGTGAAGTCTTTGCGCACCTTCGGGTGGGAGAGCAGGCAGGAGAAAAACCACGACGGCTGGTAGCTCACCGAGGTATCCAGCAGGATGGTGCGGTTCAGGGCCTTCTGCACGGCCTTGCGCACGCCCCTCTTTGCATAGTCGGCGAGCAGGGGGAAAAAGGTGTGGGCATTGCCGATCGTGATGTTCCGGCACGGTGCGCCGTTGAGCATCCTCAAGCCGGCCAGGGGCTCTGAGAGCAGGGCGATCACGCTCTTGACCAGCCTGCCGCCTTTCTTGTATCCGGGCGGCACGGCGAGGGCCAGGTCCAGATTCCTTTTCAGGGTGAGCGGAGCCAGGGCGCTCACGATCTGGCTGGAGCTGCTCATGGTCCTGCCCGCCCATCTCCTGATCTTCTGCCGAAGATAGAGGTTGTCGATCTGCAGCGTGTTGTAGGAGCCGTGCAGATCCATGTCGGCCAGCGTGTCCAGAAAGACCGATTTGAGCGTGTCCTTCACACCCAGCATCCTCCGGCGCCAGGGCTCGGAGAAGACGGAATGGTCGTACTCGTACTGGAGCATCCGCATGCTGATCAGCCTGTCGAGGTTCGCAGGTCTCTTCGATCCATAGAGCTCCTGGATCCACCAGAAGTCGCGGTACAGCTCTCCGCCCAGCCCGTTTATGGAGCAGGAGCTCTCCCTGGCCTTGTGCTCCTGAGCAAGGAGAATGGGGGCGTAGACCATAAGGTTTTCTTCCCCGTCGGTCACCTGAAGAGATTGCTCGAAATAGTCCGGGAGGATATCGGGCCAGTCACGGGGAAGCTCCAGATGATGGTTCGGGAGTCCCAGACTCTCGCAGTAGCCCCTGACCAGGCTCACCTCCCGGGACGCTTTCGGCCCGAACACGAAGGTGGGCAGCTCTGGAAAGGCCCGGTGCCGGGAAAAGGCTGCGACGAGCAGGCGCGAGTCAAAGCCTGCGGTAAAGTCGCACACCATGTTCTCCCTCGACAGGGGCGCGGTGCTCTCGACCAGGTTTTCCGCCAGCAGGTCACGCGCACGGTCGAACGGCAGGTCCCGGCGTATCTCGACCGGGCTTCTCCAGTACGGCCGGCCCGAGAGCTCCGTGACCTCGCCCGAGCCCGGGATGCGGTAGATGCAGGCCGGCTCCAGCAGGGTGATCTCCTGATAGATGGTGCCCGAGCCGTAGGTATTCGAGGTCCGGAGAAACTGCGCCACATTGTCAGGATCGGGCGTGACCGGAAAATGCGTGGAGAGCGCCATGGACGACGAGCCGACAGCCCAGTTCCGCCCCGACCGGCAGGCATAGACGTTGGCAATGCCCGCATGATCGGTCGCGAGCGCGAGGCTGTCATCGAGATGGTCCCTGACCGCCAGAAAGAACGGCCCGTCGCAGTTTTCCATCAGCCTTTCCAGGGGGCGTTCGTGGAGATCATGCCAGAGATCCTCCAGCGCGTCCCTGCCCGCCCGGTTGCCGTATATCAGCGTGCCCATGATCCAGACACTTATCTTCTCGTGGGTGATGAAGTTGAAGTCGACGGCGGATTTCCGGGAGAACTTCGAGAGCAGAACCTTGCCCCAGCCTTCGTCGTGAGTGGGCTGGAGCCCTTTCTGCCGGACAAAGAACCGCCGCATGGCTTCGTGATCGTCGCCCATGCGCTCTCCTACGGTTATGAGAATGCCTGCCATGGTCTTCCTCCTCCGCCCTGAGCAGTCATGATACCATTCCCAGGTACCTCACCCATTCACGGGTGTCAGCCAAACCCTGATCTATTCCCGTATCCGGGCAGCAGGAAAGCGTGCTCCTGGCACGGGCATCCGAATACACCGCATCCTTTGCAAAGAGCCTGAGCTCATCCGGCGAGGGGGTGATCTTTACCCGGTGCTCGACCATGCGCATCAGGGCATCGACGGCATCCACCCGCTCGGCGATCAGCTTCACGGGCTTGATGAACCGCTTCTTTACCATTCCGCCCAGGGTGCGCACCGGTGTCATGGCCCAGGTGGCGGCGCCCGCCCTCTTCGCCCTGATCACTTTCAGGGGCGGCAGGCCCAGGGCCGTGTTGAATCTCGTGAAATACTCGTTCCAGGTGAGGACCTCCGGGCCGTTGATGTTGAACACCTTGCCCTGCGCATCCACAAAATCCAAGGCGCCCAGGATGGTCCTCGCCAGATCGTCCACATAGACGAGGTTGCACCTGCCCTCGCCGTAGCCCTCGTAGACCCCTCCCTCACCGGCCAGAAACATGGCCGCGAAGCGCAGGCTCCAGCTCGCGCTGAAGGGCCCGTACACGATCGACGGCCTGAAGATGGTGATGGGGAGCCCTTTTTCCCGGTATTCCCAGCAGACCTTTTCCGAATCGATCTTCATCCGGTTGTAGGGGTTTCCGGTGTAACGATACGGGCTGTTCTCGTCCACGACACCGCCGGCATCGCCGTAGACGTCGGCGGTGCTGAGATGGATGAAATGGGATATGCCCTTCTTCAGCGACGCGTCCAGCAGGTTCCTTGTGCCCTGGACCGTGACCTCGGGCGTGCCTTTGGCGCAGTGCACGACATGGGTGATGCCTTCCAGCGCGCGTTCGGTGCGGGCGGGGTCCGTGAGGTCCAGGACGGCAGTCTCCACCGGGAACCTCCCCAGCCGCGCCGCGCTCGACCACTGGTGCACACCGGCCCTGACCGGGTAGCGTGCCTCCGGGTCCAGGTGGGCCATCTCCACGATCCGCCCCCCGATAAATCCGGTGGCCCCGGTGACGAGGATCCTGCCCGGTTGCCGTGCCTGTGAACCTCTGGCTGAGGCGGGCTGTATCCAGACCTTTTTATCCCAGGGAAGATCGAGCCGCGATCTTCGCCCGTAGCATTCGTGGATGAACTCGATCGAGTCGAGCACGTCGCTCCCGCTGACCAGGGGTTTCGCTTTGCCCTGGAGCACCTGGAGAAAGTTTTCCACGATGGGTGCCACGAAGCCCGGGTAATTCCGGGAGACACTCGCGAGCTTGTGCTCGCTCATGGTTCCGCCGTCGTCCTCAAGGCAGACTCTCTTCCAGTCGAAGATACGCCCCGAGATTCTGCCGCGGTCTCCTGTCACCCGGTAGTGGTTGCCCAGATCGCTCAGCCGGCTCAGGGTGATATTGAGCGTGCACCCGTCCTTGTGCGCGCGGATCCTCACCACCGACTCGGGCCCGCCGTAGGAGTCGTCCTGCATCTCTTCGAGCACGGGCTTTGCCCCCAGCCACCAGCAAATGGTGTCGATGACGTGCGCGCCGAGGTCCATCAGCACCCCCCGGGAGGAGACCTTCGGATCGACGGTGAATCCCGTGGCGCTCGGCCAGCCGAAGACGTTCCCCTCAACATACTCGATGCCTTGGAGCCTGCCCAGCCGGCCCGAGCCGATGAGCTCCCGGACCTCTCTGAACGAGGGGAACATCCTGCGGGTATTGTTGACGCACAGGGCCGCCCCCTGTTCGCGGGCCTTCCGCACCATCTCCCTCGCGTGCTCGGGCAGCACGGCAAGGGGCTTCTCGCACAGCACGGAAACGCCTGCGCCGAGGCACTCCATGGCCACCGGGTGGTGGAGGTGATTGGGCAGGAGGATGACCGCGCCCCGGATATCATGGAGCACGTCATGGAAATCTTCCCTGACCATGCCTCCCCCAAGCTCTGCACGGGTCTCTTCGGCGCCGTCCCTGTCGGTGTCCACCAGATACAGGTTGTCTTTCAGGCCCTGATATCTCCGCAGCGCGGGAACATAGTATCTCCGTGCCGCGGCGCCGCAACCGATGATCGCTATCTTTGGTATGCGCATGGTTCTCCTTTTCTTCATCCCTGCCTGCCGACCAGCGACAGATAGAGATCCTGTGTCTTTCCGACCATCGATGGTGCCGAGAAGCGTTCGTTCACGAGATTCCTGCCTTCTTGCGCCATAGCCTGCGCTGTCTCGGGCATGGTAATGAGATCACGCATCCTCCTGGTCAGGCCGGTGGTGTCGCCAGGCCCCACCAGGTACCCGGTCCGGCCGTCCCGGACCAGCAGGGGGATATCGCCGACCGCAGTGGCAAGCACGGGGATGCCGCACGCCATTGCCTCGAGCATCACATAGGGCAGCCCTTCGGTCAGCGAAGGGATGACGAGATAGTCGATGGAGTCGTACACGCGGCGCATGTTTTTCCTCACCCCGCAGCAGCGGACCCGCTCTTCGATGCCCAGCGCCCGGATGCCGCTCTGTATGCGCTCCCGCTCCGGTCCGTCCCCCACGATGAGGCCGGTGATGCCCGGAAACTCGTGGGCAAGGGTTTCAAAGGCATGGAGAAAGAACATGTGGCCCTTGTCCGGATACAACCTCCCGATCACGGCAAAGACCCGGTGATTCCCGTTGCTCGGGAGCGGAAGCGAAGATTCGTGATCGTCACCGCACAGGTCGAGGACTCCGATGTCGAGGCCGTTCTGGATGACCCGGATCTTTTCCGGCTTTAAGCACCTGCCCTCGAGCCTGGGACGGAGGTCCTCGGAGACGGCGATAACCGTGTCGAACCGCGGGTAGACCAGGTTCTCGGTGAACGAGAGGTAGAGCCTCTTTACAAAAGAATCCCGCGTGGAGCCGTGAGCGGTGGCAACCCTCCTGACCCTCCCGCCCGGCGTGGCCAGGACACCATAGAAGTCTGACTTGAAGTCGTGGGTATGGATCAGGTCGATCTCCCTCTCCCGGATGAACCTGCCCAGATGCCGGATTGCGCTCCAGTCGAGCCTGCCCCGCACCCGCACGCTCTCCACATGCATGCCCGACCGTTCTGCAGCGGCCATCAGATGACGGCTCCGGCCGTCACCCCGGTCCATGCACATGAGCGAGCAGTCAATGACCTCCCGGTCCATATTCCTGCCCAGGGTCAGGATAACCCGCTCGCCCCCGAACATACCCCCGCTGTCGCGGATATGCAGAACCCGCACCCTTTTCGGGGACGGGTTCACATTTATGCGGTTTCGACCGGTCATGATCCTTCCGAGGCCTGCGCACGCCCGCTGGAAGATCAGCTGATCTTCCCGTTCTTGCGTGCATTCCGGTGACCGTTTCCCTTTCACCCTTTAGCCGGGATACGAAGCCCTGGTCATCGGACCGCGCTCCTTTTCAGACGTGCCTCCCGGTGCGCTGCCGATCCGCGCGCCATGTCCTCCAGGAGCCACGCGAGCGCAGACCGTTTGATCTCCCATTCCCTCGCGCGCTCCGCCTTGAGCTCCCGGACCTCCTGCGCAAGCCGTTCGCGGTCGCGCAGCAACGCCCGGATCGAATCACGGATGCCCTCTGCGGTGTGCGGCGTATACACGGCCCCCTTGTTGAAGTAACGCCTGAGCGCCCGGGTATCGGAGAGGATCTGCGGCTTTTCCACGGACACCGTCTCATAGGCCCCGCATACCAGGCAGCCTTCGCGCTCGGTCAGGTCGATGGTCGCGTCAACGGAATTGAGCATCTCGACATAGCGTTCTTCGGGGATGTAGCCCGTCAGGGAAACATTGTCGGGCAAAAGGCCGGGGTCGATGTTTTTCTTGCCATAGTTGCCGGTCACATAGATGTGCACATCCGAGTCGAGCATGCGGGCCGCATCGAACACCAGGTGATACGGCTCATCTGCGGCATAGGAGCAGATGAAGAGGATGTTGTGCCTGCCCTTGAGCGCTGCTGGGGGCGTGCGCGGGATATCGGGTATCCGGTCCTGGAGGATGAACGGTCTGCCCTGGTTTCTTTTCACCTGCTCGTGCAGGTCCCTGTTCGTGACCAGGGTGAGATCCGAGCGCTTCTGGATGTATGCGCTCAGCCTCATGAGATGCGGGGATCTTCCCTCCGCGGGGAAGAGCCCTGCGTTGTGGGCGTCCACACAAACCCTGAAACCGGAGGCCCTTTTTATGGTGACCAGAAAGGAAGAGAGCACGATCGAGGGGTTCTGGCAGCATACCAGGCCGGGCCGTTCTTTCAGAAGCACGGCGCAGGTCCTCAGGAGGCCGGTTGCATACTTCCCGGCCGGGTTTTTCAGCTCATCGATCTCTTTGAATTCGTAGAGTCTGATCCCCAGAGCCCGGCTGATCTCCCGGTTTCTCCTCTGGTTTTCCCATGTGATCCATATCGCGTTCATAATCATACCCCAGAATCTCGTGATAAAACGACTCGTAGCGATCAATGACCCGGGGCCAGTCATAGCTCCGGGCAATGATCTGCCTTCCCTGCCCTCCCATGTCCTTTCTGAGGCGGTCGTCCTTGAGCAGGATGCAGAGCTTCTCAGCCAGGGCGCGGTGATCCCCGGCCGGCACGAGAAACCCGTTCACACCGTCTTGCACCAGCTCGGCGTTCCCTCCCACCGACGTGGCCACCACCGGGAGGCCCGAGGCCATATACTCCAGGATGGAGTTGCAGAAGCCTTCCGAATCAGATGAGATGACCCCGATATCCCACGATCTGATGGTCCCGGGCACGTCGGTGACGGCGCCGAGAAAATTCACCTGCCTGTCGACACCCAGCTCACGGCTCAAGGCCATCAGCTCGCTGCGCTGGTTGCCGTCTCCGGCAATGCAGAACCGCACGCCCGGGACGGCCTTGAGCACCTCGAAAGCAGCCCGGATGAAGATATCCACCCGTTTGACCCGCCGGTTGAAGTTGGCCAGGATTCCGACACAGGGACGGCTCTCCGTATCCTGAGACACGGCCGGTGCACTCCCGGGCGCTGCCAGGCCGTCGAAGAGGCAGAAGTCGATTCCGTTGTAGATCACGTGAATCCGGTCGGGGTCCACCAGCTCGTCGGACGCCACCTGGCGTTTGACCGCCTGCGAGTTCACCTGGAAATGGTCAACCAGCCGGTCGGCCTGCCGGAGCAGCAGGAGCAGGGCGCGGGAGTGCCAGAAGCCCAGGTCCCTCCTGCAGCACACGATTTTCTTCACACCGGCGAGCTTGCCGGCGAGGAGACCCACGAACTGCGCATCGACAAAGTAGGTCTGGACGATATCGATACGCCTCTGCCTCAAGAACCGGACGAGCTCGATGGTGCGGCCGATGCACTGTATGCTGAGAAGCGAAGGGATGCCGATCTGCCGATAGCTGAAGCAGTCGTCCCGCTGCCGGAAATAGGCATTGGGCGGCCGGAGGCTGACGAGGTGGTTCTCGAACCTCTCCTGAGGCAACGACGCCATAAGGCTCAGGAGCTGCTTTTCGGTGCCCCCGATGGAATTGATGGTATCAATGAGAAACGCTATACGTATTTTTCGATCCATGATTCCCCTTACACACAGATCCGTTGGATTTTTTCGATGGGGTCACACATCCCAGAAAACCTTGTCTCCGTCACCAAAGGTATAAAACCAGTTTCCGCCGGTGCCGATCCCTGCAGGCCGGCCTGCGGCCCCGGCATGGATGTACTTGAGCGCTCCGGGGTTTTCCCTTGCGCGCACAAACCCCATCGTCTTGAGCACGCGGGAAAACCTCCTGTCCGTGCACAGCACTTCCAGCGTGTCGGGGCCGGTCTTCTCGATCTCGAGCACGGCCCGCCTCATCAGGGCCCTGAACAGGTCTGCATCCCGGGGAGAGCAGAGAAAATCGAAGATGGTGGCGATCCTCCTGCCGTCATGCGCGCGCCTGGTCCTGAAGACCAGGTATGCCTGCACATTATCCCCCCTTATGCAGATCAGCCTGACGAAACGGGAGCTTGGGCTGTCTGCGAACTTCCAGTTCAGGATGGCGCCGCTGCGATGCGCGATAAAGGCGAACTCGTGCTTTACGGCGTGAAACAATGCATCGATCCGCTCATCGAAACCATCCGTGAGCTCGATGCGATATCCCCGGCCGGAGAAATCAAACACCTTTTTCTCCAGCCGGTAGAGCAGCGAGAGGACCTTTCCGGCCGACTGCTCGACAGCGGCGTTGATGAGGCGATATCGGGTTTTCACCATGTTCCTCACGCTATACCCCCGCACATAGGTGGGGAGATTCTCTACGGGAAGCCACCCGCACTTTCCAAAGACGTGGCTGTTGGCGGCGTTCATCCACACCGCGATGGAAAACTCCGGCCGGCTCTGAACAATCGCCTGCACAAACGCCCTGCCCACGCCTTTGCCCCTCATCTCCGGGGCGACCATGGTATCGTGGTAGATAAACCCGTCCATATCGCGGCCTGAGACACTGAATCGAAACGGCATCAGGCCCTCGTAGGCAACCACCCTGCCGTCCAGCTCGAGCACCAGGTAATCGTCGCGGGTGCTGCTGAACGGGTTTCCGCTCAGCAGCCGGTGAAACGCGCGTGCCCTTTCCGAGGCAAAGGCTTCTCCGGCCTGGGCATTCCAGAAACGCTCAAAGACGTGCAGGTCGCCCTGCCGGTATCGCCGCATGCATTGGGCACAGCTGTCGGCGCCCTGATCGGGATATCCGGTGATATCCATGGGTTTTATCCGTGAAACGATTCTTTTGTTTAGGACCATGTGCGGGCACATCCGGGCCCGCACGCGCAAGAAAATGCCCTTACCCGCCTATTAAGCCCGCCCCGGGCACGCCCTGTTCGCTCGACTTATGGACCGCTTCACCCATACCATGTGATGGACATTCATCACGAATCGATGGTCGCTCATGGCGCTTTCGATTCCATAGCGGCGGTAGCAAAAGCGATCGGTATCAGGGTAGTTCGGTCCTCTCATCATGGTTACCGAGCAGTATATATTGTTGCGGATCAGAAGATCCCGGGTCATCTCCCCGAAATCCCCTGCCTCGCCGTTGGGATAACTGAACAGGGTGCACGGCTTTCCCGTGATCGCGCACACGCGGTCGATGGAAGACCGGATCTCGTGCTCCTGGGCATCTTCGGTCAGCAGACTGAGGATCGAGTGGGTATGGGTGTGAGCGCCGAACTCGATGAGCCCGCTCTTGTGCATCTCCTGTATGTCACGGCTGTTCAGAATACGGAAGGGACTGTTCTTAGGGAGCCCGCTGCCGGGGTCGAATCCGAGTGCGGTAATGATGCCCTCGACTTCCCGCACCAGAACATCCTGCGGCATCTCCTTGAGAATTCCCTGGAGCGTCAGGCAGGCATGAACCCGGTTTCCGGGGTTTGTCAGATCGAAGCGCCGGTCACGCCACACGATGCTTCTCTTGCTTGTCTCGGAGAATGCGTGGTTCAGGACACAGTACCAGATGGTGTCGTCGGTGTCGGTCAGACTCGTGACGAGAAACACCGTGGCCGGAAGCCCCAGCTCTTTCAAGACGGGAAAGGCGTTGTCGTATACGTTCTGAAAACCGTCGTCAAAGGTGATGGACAAGAGCGGCAGCACCGGTTTTTTTCGTGAGACCGCAAGCTCGAGCGCCTGAGAGAGCGGCACCACGGTGAAGTGCCGCCTTACATAGAGCATCTGGCTGATGAACCTGTCCCTGGCGATGAAGCACTCATCCGGGATGGGCAGGTCTGCATTCCTGACGCCGTGGTACGTGATAACGGTATGTGCCTTCCTGAAGAGTGTTCTGTTCAGAAACCGTGGTAACCGGGTTATGGCAAGTCCTTGGTATATCCTCTCTTTTGCTTCACGAGATAAGAGTTTGATTCTTCTGTCCGTGTTTTCCAAGGGTATCGGAATTCCTGTTTATTTCGCCGGGCGGCTGTTTCTGCTCCCGGCTTCCTGCCCGTCCTTCACCATTCTGAGATGCCGGCTCCGTCCGCGCCGGCATGGTTCCGGATCGGGCCCTGTGATTGCTCTGCGGCCGGTTCTCCTGCTTCAGCGAACCGGCCCCTGCCCGGGCGTGCATCCGGACCGTGATTCCGTCACGGACCCGCCGGGCGATATAGGGGCCTATCTTGTGCACCTTTCGTGCCCTTTTCATCTGATACATCATCTGAATCCACCGGGTATGAAACTCATCGTACATCGTCCAGAAAGCGGCATACCGGCTCATGGCGATGGGGGCGGACAAGGCCCTCATCCGGACCTCGAAACGCCCGGGATCGTCCACAACGGCGACGCGCAGGTCTTTTGCGGTCCTGCACCCGGTCAGACTCACCCCGTGGATGCCTGTCTCCGAGATATCGGCCGAGAAAACGGCGGATTCTCTCCTGGCACGATTGAGCTTCATGAAAGAATGCACCACCTCGCCCTCGCCGTTCACCCACCGCCAGTCGAGATCGGAGAACAGGAAGTTGCCGAGGCTGTAGGCGATATGGCCCTGGCGATAGCGTTCGATGCCCTGCAGCACATGGGGATGATGCCCGATGACGAGGCCGGCCCCCATGTCGATGATAGCGCGGGCGGTCCGAACCTGATCAGGGGCCGGGTAGCGCCAGTCTTCCTTTCCCCAGTGCAGACAGACCGCGACGGCATGGACCCTGCCCTTGAGCGATGCGATGGCATGCGCGAGCTCCTCGAGGTCGAGCGGGGCGATGCCCCGCTCCGGGCCGGAGGCATAAAACGGCGAGTCGATCGTCACCTCCGAGCGCGACAGAACCCCCAGAGAGATGCCGTTCCGTTCGATGATCGCAGGCCGGTTCGCCTCTTCGAGGCAGGCGCCCGCGCCGAACCATCCGATGCCCTGCGCGTCCAGGCTGGCCATGGTATCGTACATGGCCTGCTCACGGTAGTCCAAGATATGGTTGTTGGCGAGCGACAGGGCGGTGAATCCGGCATCCTTCATGCCCGCGGCATATCCCGGATGGGCCTTCAGGCTCACCTTGCCGGGATATGGTTCACCCCCGAGACACAGGGGGGCTTCGAGATTCCCGATCAGGATGTCGTGTCCCGCGAGCGTCTCCCGGATGCGCTCGAACGGGTAATGGGGGCCCTTGGCCTCGTACAGTGCGTCGTAACCGTGTGTCAGGGCGATGTCGCCCACGAAACCGATCTTGATCATGGCTTTGTCCTTATGTCTTTGTATTTGAATCACTGAGGCAACGGAATCAGCCTCCTGGCGAAGAGATACTTGCCGGATTTCTCACGGGGGATCTCGTCCACGAACTCGTAGGTGATCCGCATCTTCGCGCCGAAGAGCTTTTCCACGATTCTGGCCTGGTGATCCATGACCTCTTTGCCTGGAATCAGATCGCGCGTCATCTTCAGGGTGATGTGATCCGCGGCGTCCTGGACGGCCTGCATCTGGCCGAAGAAACCCGGGGCCGCATTCACCATGTACATCACCATGGCAATGGTCGATACCAGCCTGCCCTCGGGCGTGACGAACACGTCGAGCGCGCGGCCCACGATCTCCTTCATCAGGGGCAGGCCCCTGCCGCAGGGACAGGTCCTCTCGCTCAGCACCGCGGTGTCGCCCATGTAGTAGCGGATCAGGGGCATGCCGTAGTTCAGCAGGTCGGTGACGAGCACATTGCCCGCCTGCTCCCCGGACGAGGCCATGGGCCGGGGATCGTCCAGCTCCAGGTAGAGGCACTCGGCATTGATGTGCATGCCCGAGTGGGCACCGCACTCCTGGGCCATGGGGCCTGCCTCGCGCGAGCGGTACGAATCCTGGATATCGCAGTGGAACATATCGGCCACCAGGCGGCGCTGATGGTCGTAGAGCGGCTCGCCGGTGGTGATGAGACCCTTGAGCCGGTATCCGTCGATTCCCTTTCTGGCCATGTACTTCGCGAGCTCGTGGATGGGGCTGCTGAACGCCAGGATGGTGGTGGGTTTTTTCAGCTTCAGCACGTTCAGGTATTCGCTGCACGCCCGGTCATCGATCACGGCTGACGCAAAGAGCACGATCCGTTTGTAGAGCTCGTTTCGCATCCTCGCCTTGAGCGTGCCGTAGCCCATGAAGTCCTGGTGGGCCGGCCAGACCAGCCCCATATAGTCGCCGAAGTCCCATCCCGCCCACCGGCCGAACCGGTAGATGGCCGCCTCTTTCATGGACAGGCATTTGTTGTCGCGGTAAAACCGCATCTTCACCTCCGAGGTCCCGCCGGTCTCGGCATAGTGGATCTCTTCCGGGTGATAATTGCGCGCGATGAGACGGGACATGTTGTCCCGTATCTGCTCTTTGGTGAGCACGGGTATCTTGAGCAGCTGGTCCGGGTGCCGGAAGGTGTAGGGGTTGAAGCCGGCGTCGTCGAACCTCTTCCGGTAGAAGTCCGTGTTCTCGTAGGCGTGCACCAGGAGGTTTTTCAAGCGATCCCGCTGCAGATCGGCGATCCGGTGGTAGGGCCAGAACTGGCTCTCTTCGAGAGATCGCAGGTTACCCATGAACCCGCCGAGACCCTCCCGGCGTGCGATGAGAGGAAAGGTGACGTTCTTGATCACGTTTTTGAGCATGAAGAGTGACTCCTGTCTTCCTTAGATATTCTGCAGGGGAACGCGCCTCTCCTGCAGCAGGATGTTCTGAACGGCCACGGTCAGGGCGGCCATCAGGAACCAGAACCAGATAAAAGACCCGTGGGTGAAATTGCCCACGAACAGCCTGACGAAGAGCCCGAGCTGTATGGCGGTGATGATGTTGAAATAGAACGCATCCCGGGGGCTGCCGCGGACGAGGTTCCGCTTGATGGCGCCCGTTCGCCTGAAGACCAGGTAGATGAGGTAGAACCAGGCAATACTCGCAAGACCGAGCTCGCCGAACAGCTCGCCGTAGAGGTTGTGGGCATAGAAATAATAATGGAAGAACTGCCTGCGGGCCTCTGCATAGCAGCCGATGCCCACGCCGAGCACGGGCCGCTTGATCATCATGGAGACCCCGTTGAGCAGTCCCAGATACCTATCCGAGGTGGTCCTGCTCGAGTGAACCCCCTCCTGTATGGTGGACATGTGGGAGAGGTAGTCAGACGCGGCCAGGGTGAGGAAGAAGACGACGAAGACCCCTGCGATGAGCCCGGCCTTGAGCCGGTCGCGGGAAAAATAGACCACGCCCATGGCGGTCACCATGAGCCCCAGGAAGCCGCCCCTGGATTTCGAGGCATACACCCCGAACACCAGCAGGGCGAGAATCATGAGCGAGGTGACCCTGATGAATCTTTTCCTGTTGGTCATGGCGAAATAGAGGAGCACGGGAATGACCTGGTTGAGAGTGTTGGCAAGGGCCACATGGCCGGAAGCGGCCCCGAATCTCCCGTACGCCACGGCGCCGTACATCTGCTCGCTGACGTCGCCCGAGAGGTAGTTCACCACGGGCTCATAGGCGATCCATGCGGTGACCAGGATAAAGGCCCAGAGAATCCTGGCAAGGTCGGTGGTTGAGCGCACCGTGGACACGATCATGATGTAGAAGACCGTGATCTTCAGGAGAAAATATCCCCCCTCGTTCCAGGATACGACAGGGTTCACGGAGAAGGCCACGGAGAACATCCCCACCGCGAAAAGCACCCAGAAGGCCTTGTTTATGGGGTTGGAACCGGGCAGGAAATTGCCGAGTCCTTTGCCGGAAACAAGGATCCTGAAGAGCACATAGGCGGCAACGAGCAGCTCGAACCGGATGGCCCCGAGCAGGGGATACATATCGCCGAGCTTTGCGTTGAGGACAATGAAGTACGCGATCACCCCATACACCGGGTTCTTGAGAGACATGACCAGGAGCAGGACACACACGATGGGCAGGATGATCTGAACGGATTCGGCGGAAGGCAGCATGACGGTTGGAACAGACTCCTTTTTTTCAGCCTTTCACGTGCTCTGCCCCTGAAGCCCGGCAGTCACCGGCGAGAACACCGGGGTCAGCAGCGAGAACGAGAACACCGGGGTCAGGTCTCAACATATGACAAAAGGAATGTCATATGTTGAGACCTGACCCCGATCCTGGTGATATGTTGAGACCTGACCCCGATCCTGGTGTGACCCGATCCTGTATCAAACTCCGCCACTGTAGTGTTTGGGGCAGGCGGCGAAGAAGTGCATGCGAAAGGCTCGCAAAGGGGCGGCATGAGGCCTGCATGGGGGCTTGGGGCAGAGCCGGTCATTCCCACGGCCTCACCACGCCCTCGGCGGGCCGGAAGATCGATCCGATCCTGCTCTTTTCCTCGGGAGTGAAGAAATTCACGAGCAGGAGCACGAGCGGGAACACGAAAACCAGCAGTGTCTTGACGGCGACATCGGCATAGACCGAGGCCGTGTTCACCTGCAGCGAGAGAAAATAGATGACTGAGGCCGCCAGAAAGATCTTTCCCATCCGGATGAACTCGAAGTGGATCTTGAAGAAGCGGTTGCTGAAAAAATAGGTGGAGACGGCCTTGTAGATGTAGGCAACGAGCGTTGCATACGCTGCGCCGTACATCCCGTATCTCGGGATGAGCAGAAAGTTCAGGATCAGCACGAGTGCTGCGTTCGAGACATTGATATAGGCCAGGTATTTGGTTTTTTTCTCGATGATGATGCCCATGTTGAAGTGATAATGAAAGGTGAAGATCACGTTTGCCAGCACAATGATCGGGACGATCCTGTACGCCGGCCAGAACGCCCGGTCCGCGATGACGACCAGGATCTCCTCGGTGAGCACGGCCACGCCCAGGGCCACGAACGAGATGAACAGAAGGAAGTAGGTGAATATCCTCCCGAATATCTCCTCGGCGTTCTCCTGATTGTAGACCTCGAGCCTCCGGGGCTGCCAGACCTGGTTGAAGGGCTCGGACACGAAGGTGCCGGGCAGGATGCCGAAACGGTACCCGAGCGAGTAGATCCCGGCCTCGGCAATGGAGCAGTAGCCCTTGATGAAAAACCGGTCCGAGAGGTTCACGATGAGCGTGCCGAACTGCGACGGGATCATGGGGAGGCCGAACTTGAGCATGTCTTTGATGATCCCAGGCGAGTACCCGAACCCGGTCTTCACCAGCTGCGGCACGTTGAGGACCAGGGACATGACGATGGAGGTGATGAGTGTGCTCAGTAGAATGCCCAGGACCCCCATGCGCAGCACGATGATGAAATAGATGTTCAGGGCAATGGCCAGGACGAGCCTGAAGAGCGAGAGCACGACGAACTGGACTGACTTCAGGGTCACCCTGAGGTAGTTGAGGCCGATGGTGTTGATGGTCTGGAACCACAGGGATGCAAACGCGATCAGGAAATAGACATAGAGCCCTGAGGAGTCGAGAATGTAGCGGGCCATGACCGGCGAGCCCAGGGAAAGGATGCACACGAAGATCAGCCCGAATATGCCCAGGAATATGTAGGATGAGCTCAGCACCATGTTCCGGTCGCTCTCCTCGGTATAATCGAAATAGAACCGGTAAAAGGCGGATGAAATGGCGGTAGCCAGGAGGATCCCCAGGATGTCCGTGCTCAGACCCACGAGCTCCTTGATGCCGTATTCCCGGGTGGAGAGGTACTGGGTATAGATGGGCAGGAGGAGAAATCCCACGATCTTGTTGGCACTCGTCCCGATCCCGTAGATGATCGAGTGCCTGGCCAGCAGCTTTGACTCATTCCCGACGCTTATTGCCACATGTATGGTCTCGAAAAGACAGGCTTATGAAGAAACAGGGGCAACCATCCCCGATGGATGGGGCCGCTTACGGGAGCGGGTGTTCACCGGGAATCCCCGCCCTCCGGAGATTCGACTCGTTGAAGATGTGTATGAGGTCCTTCACCTGGACCGTTACGTCATATCGGGAATTGTCGAAGCCGGGTGCGCGTTTCTCCTTTTCTTGCTCCCGGTTTTCTTCTTCCCGGGCCCGGCCTTTTCGGAGATATTCTTCATATGCATTGTCGAGCGCCTTGAGGAGGGCCGGATAGTCATCGTGCGGGGCATGGTAGAAGTTGCCGTAGTCCCGGATGATATCGAGGGCCTCGCTCTCCTGCATGATCGCGAGGATGGGCCGTTTCACCGCCATGTACTCGTAGAGCTTGGAGGTGATGACCCCGGCGCTCTTGCTGTCGTGCCCGATGATGAGGAGGAGAAGATCGGCGCCCTTCTGTTTGCGGATGATCTCGTCGTGCGGGATAAGGCCGCTCGTCCTGACCACATGCTCCAGCCCCAGCTCATGCGCCAGGGCTCCCGCCTTCTCGCATCCCATGCCGTAGAAGAGGGCCTGGACGTTGTCCCGCACCGAGGGATCCTTGGTCTCCAGCCACCGGGCCAGGCCGTGGATGAAAAAGTCCGGGCTGATGGTCCCGTAGAGTGTCCCGCCGAACAGGATGGTGAACCTGTCGAAGCTGTCCGGCTGTATGTTTTCGAAAAGGGCCGGGTCAAATCCGTTTCTGACCACCACGAACTTGCCGCCTAGGGCAGGATAGCGATTTTTCAGAGATTGCCTGTGAGATTCGGTGACCATGACCACGGTGTCCGCGAACCTGACGATGATATTCTCCAGCAGACCGTGCAGCCACAGCTCGATGCGGAACAGCTCCTCGGTATGAAAATTGTCGACAATGGGGTCGCGGAAGTCGGCCACCCAGGGCTTGCGGAAGATCTTTGCCAGGATGAGCCCCGCGAGGTGCTCTGAATGAGGGGGCGAGGTCGTGTATATCACATCGAAGTCTTCCTTGCGCATGAGCCTGATGCCCCTGATCACGGCAAAGGGAATCCAGAACACCATGTGATCGGGGATGGAAAAGATCTTGAGCAGTGCCGACAGAAAAAACCTCTCGACCCTCTTCACCGCTCCGGCCACCCCGCCCCGTGAGCCGGGATCGCGCAGTGACGCACGGACGGCTTCTCTCCGGGCATCCCTTGCCCGATATCGCTGGATCATTCTCCAGATGTCCAGAATATAGGTCCTGTGTATCCGGACCTCCGGGGGTATCCGTTTCATGAGACTGTGGTCGCTGTGGATATCCTTTGACTCGTTGATCGTGATGACCGTGGGCGTCCAGCCGTTATCCGGGAGATACCGGCAGAAACGCATGGTCCGATAGACCCCTGCGTGCGCGATGGGAGGAAATCCATATGCGATGACCAGCACCTTTTTTTGTTCGAGATCCGCTGTATCCATGTCACCTCGCTCCTATCTTCCGTGCAGGATATCCTGCCAGAACGGTACCGGGCGGGTAGTCCTTGCGCCCCACCACGGAGTTTGCCGAAACGACGCACCTGCTGCCCAACACGACACCCGGCATGACAAATACGTTTGCACCCATCCAGACATCGTCGCCGATGATCACCGGCCTGAAGGTGTAGCCCTGATCGTGAACCGGGATGTCCGGATTCTTGTAGTTATGGTTCTGGGTCCATATCCTCGTGTAAGGCCCCAGGAGCACGTTATTGCCCATGATGACGCCGCCGCCCGCCTGAATATAGTTGAAGAGTCCGATGTCGATGCGGTCTCCGCACTCGATGCACCCGGGATTCAGGATGGTGGTCCCCGGGTGGATGCTCAAGCCCCTGCCCGCCTTCCCGAACCTCCTGGTGTACCACTCACGCCTGAGGACAACACCAAAGTCGCCCGGGATGTTTCGCAGCAGCAGGGCAATGTACTGATCCCTTCCCGTGCGGGACGCCAGGTCCCAGTACAGGTATTTGAGGATCTCGATCACACCGTTTCCCGGCGCGGTGACCCGTCCGCCGCATCCAGCCTGTTTATCAGGGATTCGACAATGATCCGCTCGAGGTCCAGGGAGACGCTCAGGGGCGGGTTGATGTTGTAGTCGTTTTTATAGACAAAGGTGGGTTTTTCCTGAAAGGCATAGTGGTGCCATACCGGCGAGAACTCGGAGATGAGAAAGCCCTTGTCCGCGGGCATGAGATCGAGATTGACCCAGCTCGCCGGGAGCTCGCCGGCGAGCCTCTCCGAGAGCTCCAGGGCCTCGGGCGGGACATAGCTCCACTGGCCGATCCCTCCCCCGTCGATGTTTACCTTCCACTGATCGCTGGAAGCCTGGAAGCGCCAGTGCCCTTCCACCACCTTTCCGTCTCCCACCACGGTCTTCAGGTCGCGGTCCGTGGTGATGTATTTCTGGGCGAGAAGCGGCGGCGACAGGAAGGGATAGGTCATCTTCCGCGCCTTGAGCAGATTATAGTAGAACATGCGCTGCTTCAGCATTCGGAACAGATAGCTCAATGCCCCGGGGTGCACGAAATCGAGCTGCGAGAGCCGGTAGTACGACTCGAGCTCGGCCCTGTCGCGGATAAGAAACACGGCCCCGCCTCCCGCTCCGTAACGGTTCTTCACCACCATGGGATATCCCAGCCGCTGGTGGGCGATCTCCACCGCATTCCATGAAAGCAGGGGAACGGTCTCCGGTATGGGGAACCCGTGCGACCTGAGAAAGAGATGCTGGCGGTACTTGTCGTTGTAGAAATAGATCAGGCCCGGGTCCGGATATATCACCAGGCCCGGAAAGTCGCGGTGGATGTGCGCCAGGTTGTCGTACACCCGGTAGAGCGCCAGGGGATGGTGCGAAGAGAATTCGAAGCTTGAATAGAAGATGAGAAAATCCACACTCGTATAGTCGAAATCGATCCATTCCTGGTTGTCGAACGACAGGACCACCGGTTCGATGCCGTATCGCTGAAGCGTGTTCCGAAACGATGCGAACCGTTCCTCTGAATGTATCAGAGCCGCTTTCATGCTCATGCTCAGGCCTTCCTTCCCTGCCGGACAGGTTTCCAGGATATCACCCTCCTGCCCCGGAGATAGTCGATGACGCCAAACATGGCCGCCAGGTTCACCAGGATGAAGTAGTAGGGGATGGCGTACCACTTACCGCCCGAACCGCCCCGGGACCTCATGCCGTAGAACGACAGGCCCAGGACGGCGGCCAGGCCGCAGAACGCCAGCAGGAAAAACCTCCGGCCCGCGAGGAACAGGGAGGAGACCAGCATCCCCGCATAATAGAACCCCACCAGCCATCTGAGGATCTTGTGGGACAGGATCTGCCATGCAAGCAGCGGCTTTCTGGCTGGGTTGAGGAGTTGAGGATACCGGGAGATGCCGGTGAACCCGCGTGTCACGATCCTGCGCCTGGTGTTGAACTCGTCTCCGGTGCTGGTGGTCGCCTCCTCATAGGTGACGGCACCAGGCTCGTACACCACGCTGGAGCCGTTGCTGATGACCAGCAGCGGCGAGATGAAGTCGCTCATCATGTCCTGGTCGAGGTTGGTGTAGAGTGACTTGCGGATCGCGTACAGCGGGCCGTCCACCCCCACGAGCGAGCCCAGGGAGCTCTCGGCTTGTTTGAGAATCTGCTCGTACTTCCAGTAGACCCCCTGGCTTTCGGTGGTGAGGTTTTTGCTCTCCCGGGTGAACACCACCCTGCCGGCCACCGCCCCCACCCTGCTGTCGGCGAAATTCGCGACCAGCCTCTTCAGCGAGCACTTCTCGCACATCGACGCCGCATCCATGAAGACCACGATCTCGTGGGAGGCCTGACAGACACAATCGTTCTGCACCATGGTCTTGCCGCGATTCTCGGGAAACGCCAGCAGGCGCACCCCTTTGTCCGCATACGACCTCACGATCTCGTCGGTCCGGTCGGTCGAGCCGTCGGAGCCCACGATGATCTCGACGAGCTCCCGGGGATAGTCGAGGGAAAGGGTGTTCTCGATCTTCTCGGCGATCGTGCGTTCCTCGTTAAAGGCCGAGATAATGATCGATACGGGAGGGACGATCTCGTTGCGGATATAATGCCTGCCGATGAACCGGGACAGTCTGGTGAGGAGAATCGGGTAGATGAAATAGACATACCCGGTCAGCAGAAAACAGGTCCAGAAGATTGCCGGCAGATAACTGGTGTGCATGATCATGTTCACGAGCTGGAGAGTGCGGTTGTGCCTGGGGTCGGTCAGGGAGCGCTGTTCACGGATTCATGGATACTGCTTTATCACAAGCCGGTAAAATAATTGCCGAGAAGGGGCATGAGCTGGCCGCCGAACATCGTGAGCCTGTCTTCGTCGCCGGTGGTATCATCGCCGAGCGCCACCGATATTCTCACCCACACGGTTGAAGGGTGTTTACCGGTAATGCTGCGAATCACCTGGTAGAACCGGTTGACGCTGTTGCGCGGGATGGTCTTGTCGCCGGTCTGCCACCAGGCATAGACCAGCTCCTGCCTTTCGAGCTTTTCGATCACCATCCGGTTGACCATGGCGTGCCGTGGGCCAAATTTTCTCGACACGATATTGTTTTCCTTCATGGACCATCCCTGCCCCGTGTAGCATACCTCCGGGGCATGAACCATGTCGGCGGAGTTCACATTCTGATAATATGCAAGGTACACACTGACCTCATCTTGCTCACAACGGTATGTCCTGAACACGACCCTCTGAGCGCCGATCGCCTCTTTGAGGCCCTTGATGTCGGCATCGACGTCCGAGCCGATCCACTGCCCGATTGTGGGAGGGATCGCGTACGTGCAGGTTTGTTCTGAATACAGGGCCTTCTTCAGGCCGTGGGAAGAGCCGTACACACTCAGCGCAAGAACCAGGACATATACTGCATTCTTTTTCGTTCTATCCATCTGACAAGGAACACACCGCCCAGCAAGAGGACAAACGAGAGAATAAAGGTCATCAGACCTGCCATGGTATGGGGAAACCCTTCGGCCATGCCGGGGGAGAAACGGTAGACAATGAAGCCGGCAGCGGTGATCCTGAGAATGTTCCCGATCATGGCCACGGGAACGGACAGCGAGAGAAGGAGCGCCCTTTCGACATTCGAGGTGAAGAGCAGGTATCCCATGAGAAGAGACAGCGCGACAATGGAAAGCAGAGACCGGATGCCCGAGCACGCCACCACCACCTGCATGGAGTAGTTCGGAAGGTGGATGAGATTCCCCTCCCGCAACACGGGAATGTCGATCAGGTTCAGGATATGGGCCGACAGGCCGGTGGTGACGGCCTGAAGCGGTGCGGTGAGCAGGGTATACACCTCTGCCGGTATGGGGATCATGAGGATCAGGAACACGACGGGAAAGAGCACAACCCGGGTGAAACGCACCCCTGCGGTGAAAAGCAGGGTGCCCAGC
This sequence comes from Deltaproteobacteria bacterium, assembly GCA_018433775.1. Taxonomy (GTDB): domain Bacteria; phylum Desulfobacterota; class Desulfomonilia; order UBA1062; family UBA1062; genus Phosphitivorax. Next base: position 23,184 of record JAHDQN010000007.1, on the reverse strand, counting down.
AGAAACATGATCAGGGAACAGCACTCGAACATCAGTATCTGCGCGCCGACACCCAGCAGATAGAACGCCGCCCACAGGCAAAGAACCATGAGCCCCAGCGGGCTCGAGTGCAGCGGCTGCCTCATGAGCTGCCGTCTCCTTTGCCACACGAGGTATGCCGATACCGGAATGATCAGAAAGCCGTGATTGTAGTCCTCGTTTCTTGCCCACAGGGCGGCGAGCTCGATGAGGGTTGAGGAGTAGAGGAGCACGGCCAGTATCCCGAACAGGACAAGATACCAGAGAGGCCGCAGGGTATATGATGACTCGACAGTGGATATCATGAAATCGAAGCTCCGCTACTGCGGGTGAATCAGCCCTTTCTCGACAGCACAGCGCAAGGGCGCATCCCCACATCTCGCAATCTAAGAAGTTAAATAGAGGGGCACTGGCGATTCTCAAGCACCGGCAAACCGGTGCCAATCAAGGGCAGGTCCGCATTCCCGTTTTTGCCTGCTTCTCCCGGGCGTTTTTCACCTGGGAAAACCGGGGCATGCTTGTACCCTGGCTCATGTCGATCGGAGCGGGAGCCAGCGGAATCCGCAAGTGGAAGGCCTGGTGAACCATCAAGAGCCTGTTCCGGCGAGACGTGTGCAGGACCCTTCAGGCACTTGCGGTGCAGGGAGCGGTCAGGACGATGGTACGACTGTGACTGCCGGGTCCGGGGTCCCGGGCACGGGGTATTCCTGCGTGTTAGAGGCCCAGGTAGGCCTGCTTGACCTTCTCGCTGTTCAGGAGGTTTGCCGCGGTGTCTTGAAGGGTGATGACGCCGCTCTCCATGACATAGCCCCGGTGGGCGATGCGCAGGGCCATGTTGGCGTTCTGCTCGACGAGAAAAATGGTGGTCTTGTTTTCACGGTTGATCTTCTCGATGGTGGCGAAGATGAGCTGAACGAGCACGGGTGCGAGCCCCAGCGAGGGCTCGTCCAGAAGCAGGAGCTTGGGCCTGCTCATGAGCCCCCGGGAGATGGCGAGCATCTGCTGCTCTCCGCCGCTTAAGGTTCCGCCCATCTGATGGCGCCGCTCGGCCAGCCTCGGGAAGAGGCTGAAGATGTAGTCGATGTCCTGTGTGATACCCTTCCGGTCGTTTCTCAGGTATGCGCCCATGTCGAGGTTTTCCGTGACCGTGAGCTGGGGGAAGATCCTCCTGCCCTCCGGCACCTGCACGACGCCCAGCGCGAAGATTCTGTCGGGCGACATCTGGTGGATGGGCCTGCCGAGGAAGGTGATCTCCCCATAGCGGGGCGGGACGATCCCGGATATGGACATGAGCGCCGTGGACTTGCCCGCGCCGTTGGCGCCGATGAGGGTGACGATCTCCCCTTCGGGAAGATCGAACGAGACGCTCTTGAGCGCGTGAATCCCGCCATAATAGGTGTGGAGGTTCTTGACCTTAAGCATCGAAGGTCTCTCCGAGATAGGCCTTGATCACGTTGGGATTTTCCGCGATCTCCCTGGGCGTGCCCTGGGCGATCAGCCTGCCGTAGTCCATCACGTAGATCCGCTGGGAGATGCTCATGACGAGCTTCATATCGTGCTCGATGAGCAGGATCGAAACCCCTTCGTTGTCCCTGATCCGGGTGATCAGGGCGTCGAGCTCGCTGGTCTCCCGGGGATTCATACCGGCGGCAGGCTCGTCCAGGAGCAGCAGAAACGGTTCAGTGGCAAGTGCCCTGGCGATCTCGAGCCTCCGCTGGGCCCCGTAGGGAAGCTCCCTCGCCAGATCGTTCACATGCCCTTCAAGGCCCACCTTCTCGAGCAGACCATAAGAGAAATCCACAATCTCCTGCTCTTCCCTGCGGTTACCGGCGTTCCTGAAGATCGCGCCCAGGATCCCGGAGCGGGTTCTGCAGTGCCTGGCGACCATGACGTTCTCGAGGACGGTCATGTTCTGGAAGAGACGGATGTTCTGGAAGGTGCGGGCCAAGCCGTGCTCAGTGATGATGTTGGGCTTGAGCCTGTTGAGCCTGACAGCGACGTTCTTCCCCGGGGGTCGGACCGTCATCCGGCCTCCGGTCGGCTCATAGACACCGGTGACGCAGTTGAAGAAGGTGGTCTTGCCTGCGCCGTTCGGACCGATAAGGGCCACGATCTCTCCCTGGTGCACCTTCAGGTCGACGCCATCGATGGCCCGCAGCCCACCGAAATCCATGGTGAGCTGCTGTATGTCAAGCACTTGCAGCATCTCTCTCACCCTGCTCCTCCGTGCTTTCCTTCCGCCCGAACCGGTAGTGCTGCCTGACCCCGACGATGATGCCCTGCGGCCTGAACACCATGATGAGCACCATGCTGGCGCCGAAGACGAGCATCCGGTACTCTGAGAACGCCCTCAGGTACTCGGGCAGCAGGATGAGCACCATGGCGCCCACGATGACCCCGATAATGGACCCCATGCCTCCCAGGACCACGATGGACAGGATGATGGCCGATTCCATGAAGGTGAAGCTCGCCGGATTGATAAATGTGGTCTTGGCCGCGAAAACACAGCCTACGAATCCCGCCCAGGTAGCGCCCAGGGAAAAGGCGGTGAGCTTGGTCCTGGTCTTGTCGATGCCCATGGCCTGACAGGCGACCTCGTCCTCACGCAGAGCGATCCAGGCCCTGCCGATCCGCGAGTTTCTGAGCCGGTTCACGACCACTATGGTGAAAGCCACCAGGATCAGCACGATGAAATAGAGAAAAACCGTATGCTGGCCCAGGCTGAGATCAGCGCCGAAGAACCATGGCCTGGAAATGCCGGCGATGCCGCTCGGCCCGAAGGAAAACGTGTTCCAGTTCTCCAGGACGAGCCGGATGATCTCTCCGAAGCCCAGGGTTACGATGGCGAGATAGTCGCCGCGGAGCCTCAGTACGGGAAATCCCAGCAGAATACCGAACACGGCTGCCAGGCCGGCGCCGAGGGGAAGCGCGGGCCAGAAGCCCAGACCGAAATGGTGGTTGAGCAGTGCATAGCTGTAGGCGCCCACGGCGTAGAACGCCACGTAGCCCAGATCCAGCAGGCCCGCAAGGCCCACCACGATGTTGAGCCCCAGGCCGAGCATGACATACATGAGCGCGGATATCATGATCTGTGTCTGATAGCTGGAAAACATGAAGGGAAATGCGACCACAAAAACTGCGAGGATAGCCAGAAGCGCAGTGTAGATCTTCCCGTCGGCCCGTATCTTTTCCCCCAGCCTTTTCTGCCAGTTGTCCTCGCCATCCTGCGAGCCCCCATGTTCCTTGCGCCTCATGAGCCAGCGCCAGACAAAGGAGAGCGGGAACACGGCCAGGCCTATCCAGACGAGCCTCATCCACTGCCAGTCGATGGTCCTCTCCAGCGGGTTGACCTTGATGACCATGATCGGGAAGGTGAGGAACATGAACCAGCAGGAGACCAGCAGCGACCGGCCGATCTCAGAAGCGGCCCTGCGGATGGATAGCGTGCTCTGCGCGGTCATGGGCCTCTCTACACCTTATCCGTGGTGGTGCGCCCGAGAATGCCGGCAGGCCGGAAGATGAGGATGAACACCAGCAGCCCGAAGGCGAACACGTCTTCATAATCGCTCGAGACATAGCCCGTGGCGAAGCTCTCGGTCCAGCCCAGGATCAGGCCGCCCAGGACGGCCCCAGGGATGCTGCCGATCCCCCCGAGCACGGCCGCGGTGAACGCCTTGATGCCCGCGATGAAACCGATATAGAAGTTGATCTGTCCGATGTGATTGGAAATGAGCACCCCGCCGATGGCCGCCAGGCCGGAACCGATGATGAAGGTCACGGAGATGACCCGGTTGATGTTGATGCCTAAGAGCATGGCCATGGTCTTGTCCTGGGCCGTTGCCCGCATGGCCTTGCCCATCCGGGAGAACTTGATGAACAGGGTCAGCAGCACGGTGGAAACCAGGGTGGTGGCGACGATGAGGAGCTCGGAGGAGCGCATGATATGCGACACCGGCTCCATGAACGAGAACTCGTCGACCAGGGTGGGGAACGAGAGGAAATCCGAGGTCTGGGCGAGGAGCACGTAGTTCTGGAGGAAGATCGACGCCGATCGCGCTGATGAGAGGGGAAAGCCTCTGAGCCTTACGAAGCGGCTTGTATGCGATCTTCTCGATGGTATATCCGTACGCCGACGAGTAGATCACGGCGATGAGCCCTGCGATAATGAGAAGCGCGGGCCCGTTGAGCCCCAGCAGCGAGAGCGCGCTCGCCGCGATGAGGGCCGTGAACGCACCGATCATGTAGATCTCGCCGTGGGCGAAGTTGATCAGCTCGATGATGCCGTAGACCATGGTATAACCAAGGGCGATGAGCGCGTAGATGCTGCCTCTGGTAAGACCGCCGAAGAATAGTTCGAGAAAATAGTCCATGAGTGTCTACAGGTGCTCTCGTCTCTTTAGAAGAAGAGGAAAGGGAACGGTTGCCCTGTTCCCTTTCCGGACTCGTTTTTCGCTGAACTCAAAAAGCTATTTCCCAACTTCTACATACTGGCCGCTCTGCACCTGGTATACGGCAAAGCCGATACCCTTTGCATCGCCCTTCTCGTCGAAGCTGATCTTGCCGAGCGGGGTGTCGAACCAGTTGGAGCGCAGGGTCTCGGCAATGGCGTCGAACTCCGTGGAGCCGGCCTTGTCGATGGCCTGAAGGAGGCACAGGGCTGCTGCATAGGCATTCAGATAAAAGGCGCCCGGCTCAGCACCGTACACCTTCTTGTGCTGCTCGATGGCGGCGACGGCCATGGGGCTCTTGGTCGTGTCGATGGGCCCGGTGGCGTACACGCCTTCGGCATACTTGCCCGCGACCTTGATGAAAGTGTCGTCGCGCACGCCGTCATCCGAGATGAAGATCGTGTCCATCTTCTTCTTTTTCATGCCCGAGACGATCTTGGCGGCCTCGGGATGATACCCGCCATAGATCACCGCTTCCGCGCCGGAGCGTTTGATCTTCTGGACCACCGCGGAATAGTCCACGGCGCCGGGGGTGATCCCCTCGAACAGGACCGGCTTGGCCCCCCGCTCTTCGATGAAGCCGTATGCGAATTCCGCAATCCCTTTGCCGTAGTCGCCCTTGTCGTGGATGACGGCAATCTTCTCGACCTTGAGGGTGTTGAGGGCAAAGTCCACCTGGAGCAGGGCCTGCGCATCATCCGGAGAGATGGTCCGGAAGAAGTTGGGATAGTCTCCGCTCTTGGTGAGCTCCACGTTCGTGGCCGAGGGGGACATGGTGATGATGCCCGCGTCCTTGTAGATGTTCATGGCAGCCTTGGTGGCGCCGCTGCAGATATGGCCCAGGACCACGTCGACCTTTTCCGACACGAGCTTGGTGCCAACGTTTGCCGCCACCTCGGGCTTGCACTGGTCGTCTTCCTGAAGGATGACCACCTTTTTGCCCATCACGCCGCCCCGTGCGTTGATATCATCCACCACGAGCTTGGCGGCGTGTGCCGAGGGCAGACCGTAAGAGGCCAGGTCGCCGCTGTGCGCTCCGGGCACTCCGAGCTTGACGGCATCTTCCGCCATTGCAGCCCCTGAGAACAGGACAAAGCATACTCCAGTCAATATACAGTAATCCTTTTCATCTTCTCCCCCTGTTAAGATAGAGTGTGCCTGGTGTAGAGAAAAGAGCGTGTCAGGCCACGTACGCGTTTGGTAAAATATCACTGCAGGTGGTTGTCTGTCAAACTGTAATGCCTTTGTATGACAAATCCGTCTCTTCAGATGAAACAGGAAAAGGTGATGCAACCCTTTAAGGGGTTAGCGCCACGGTCCGTACCAGTGCCATCTCGGGGGGCGCAGCACCTCGGGAAAACGATCGGGCAGAACGATCCTCTCCCGTGACTCGAGGATATCCCGCTCTCTCGCCTCCGCCAGGTGCATGAGCCGATCGATGCGTTTCCGGGTATGGGGGTGGGTTCTCAGGATGGAGGGATGGGGATCTTTTTTCCCCGAGGTCACCAGGATATCCCAGATGCCGCGATCGTAGCTTTCCATCTTCTGCAACGCCGAGGCGAGTCCCCTGGGGTCGTTTGTCAGGCGCACGGCGGTGAGGTCCGCATCGAACTCCCTGGTTCTGGACAGTGCAAGCTGCAGGATGATGCTGATCATGGGTGCGAATATGAGTATCAGGATGAATATGAGCGGCAGATGGGCGTCTGCGAAGAAGATCATGGGAAGGTAGAAGATAATGAGAATCTGCCCGAAAAAAGAGAGCATGGAAGTCACCCGGGTCATCATGTCGGCAAGGGCGTGCAATCGGAGATCGTTGCTGCTGATATGGCTGATCTCGTGCGCCAGAACACTTGCGAGCTCTCGTTCGTTCAGGATCCTGATGAGCCCGTCGGAGAGCGCAATCGCGGAGTTGCTTTTCGAGCCCACGCTGAATGCGTTCATCGTCCGGCTCGGGATATAGTGCAGCCGGGGGACGTGCCGGAGATCGGCCCGGCGGGAAAGCTCGAACACGATATCGTACAGTCTGCCTGCATCCTCCCGATACAGGGCCTTGGCGTCGTACATGCGCAGGACCAGCAGGGGCGAGAGCTTCGGGGTTGACACGAGGATGAAGCCGGCGATCATCAGCGCCCAGAAGACGCCGAATGCCCCGAAGATCATCCAGCCGAGCAGGCCGAACAGCGACACCATGGCGGCGAGTATGACCAGGGTCTGGAACGTGTTCTGAAACTTTCCGGAAGCATAGCGGGCGGAACTCTGCATCGCTGTCCTCGGTTCGTAGTCGTATATATTTTAGGGTGCGGGACGGCGAAAGACAACGATGATCCGAACAGCCGGCCGCTGTTTGCCCCAACGATCCCGCTATCCAATAGCTCTGCTATTAAGCCTGTCTTTGAGAACCCACGAACCCACTTTCGTTGTGGGGAATGAGCGCATGAGCTGTCTTGAGCAGTCATGGAGCTGTTTTTTGACCGCGGCATTCCGATTATGGATACGAGGGAGAAGCCGCCGGCTTCACAGAAAATCGGTCTCAAGGGCGGCCCCCGATTCTTCCCTCGAAAGCCTGAGCTCCACATCAACCCAGCAGCCGGGGATTGAGCTGCCAGATGGTGTAGTTCAGAACCGATGCAAAACTCACCCACAGCAGGTAGGGAACGAGCAGTATTCCGGCCAGAGGCCGGATGCGAAGGAAGGTGACGAGCGTAGCCGCGATCAGAGCCCACAGCAGGAGGATGAAGGCGAAAGACAGCGCGCCCAGATGCCAACCGAAGAAGAGCCAGCTCCAAAGCGCATTGACAGCCAACTGAAGGAGAAACAATGTGAGTGCGGTACGCGCCGCGCCGAAACCTCCCTCACGCCAGACCAGCCATGCAGCAATTCCCATGAGGGCATAGAGCACCGTCCAGACCGGCCCGAACACGGCAGACGGCGGCGCCCATGAAGGGAGCACGAGCCGTGTGTAGAACGTCTCTGCTTGCATCGTTGCCAGGCTGCCGATACCGGCTGCAAGAAAGGTGATCACCAGCCACGCAACGAGGCCTGCAAACTGTGTGCGTTTTGAAATCATCGTCATCGAGGACTCCTTTTTTTAAGCCCGGCACCGGGATTCAGCCGGCCGGGCTGCGTGTTTCGACCACGCTAAACGACGGGAAAGCCATCCTGCTTGAATGTCCAGGTCACACCGGCAGCCGGCAGGTTGAACAGGGCAAAGTTTTTAGAAATCGCCATTGTCGACGACTCCCTCGATAATTCTATATCCCAAATTGAGGCTCAGGCTTTCTCCTGTCCGGTACCCGAAGACGTGCAGGACATCCTTGGCGCGACCCTGGTTGGAGGTCCTGCAGGACAAGGAAGGGGAATTTAAAATGAGAGGCCGGGCAGGGATTATGCTGGGAAACGGCACTCTCTCCATTGATACTTCCGGCAGTGTGAAACGAAAGAATCTCTCAGGCGCTGCTCGAGTTGTTCCCCTTCAGGTGGGTGAGCATGAGACTCACCACCTCGTCGAGCCTGGTGCCTGCGGTTTTCCGGTGGGCTTCGGCCTGCTGCCGGGCGTTTTCTATCATGGTCTCCGCCTGTGTCCGGGCGGTCTGAACGATCTTCTCCTGTTCTCTTTTCACCTCGTCCAGGGGAAGGCTGCGGGAAAGGATATCACCGGCCTGTTTTCTGGCTTCTTCGAGTATGGCCCTGGCCTCTGAGCGTGCCTGCTCCATCAGCACTTCAGCCTCCTGCTCGATTTCCTTTACCGATCCGATGAAATCTTCTGCCATGGAATTCCTCCCTAAGTGCGTGTGCTCTCGTCAGAGAGTGAATACATATTGAGTCGTGGTCTTCAACGCCCTGCGCATGGCCCCGAGCTGCGACCGATAAATCCTGACGCCTGTTTTTTCTACGCTCACCGGCATGTCCAGGACCTCGGCAAAAACCTTTGCCTCCACTCCCTGCTCCTCGTCGCTCCGGCGGCTCCGGACCATCATATCGCTCCGGCCCGAGTGCACCTCGATGATCATGGGCAGCAGAAGGTCGTCACGCTCATGATCCTCCAGGATGGAGGCCAGAAATCGCAGCTCGTCGATTCTGAAAAAATGCTCCGACCCGTCGAGACAGGAGACCCGGGGATGTTCTTCGTGCAGGAGCTGGGAAAGCGTTTTGCGCTTTTTCGGCAGCTGGGCGTTCACCGAGCTGAGCTCGCTCCCCAGATAACGGGCGATCACATCGTCCTTTTCCTGCTCAATAGGCATAGGCCTCCCTCTTCTCGATCAGGAGCTTCACGTATTTCAGCCGGGCCACCTCTTCGCGGTCGCGCTCCTCGAACTTCATGGACAGGTATTTGATGGTGACGTCCAGTCCGGGTATCACCACATATTCCAAGGCGTTGTTGATGCGCTTGACCTTGTTGATCTCGTCGCCGAGCAGCTCCAGGGCGCTCTGGAGTTCGGCGAGCTCCACGGTCGTGGACAGGCATTTCCGCGCCATGTCGGACGTATATTCCAGGAGCGAGGAGTTCTCGGCGGGATGAACCGCCTGGGGCGCCTCCCGATTCTCCTCCATCTGGAAGGTGGGAAGGCGCACTCCCGCCACGTTGCGGGTCGCGGCATGCAGGCTGAAGGGCATCTCGGAGATCATGAGTGTCTGCTCCACCGGTGCATACCCGTGATAGCCCAAAGCGAGCGACAGGGCCTTGTAGGCGTCATCGTACTCTTTCTGGAGCCGTTCCTTCACCTCCGCGCTCTCCCTCACGGTCTGGAGAAACTCCATGACCAGGATGGAGAGCCGGTCCTTGATGATCTTCTGGATCCGCATGGCGAGCCTCAGGCGCCTTTTCAGCCGTGCGAGCTCGATCTTCGTCGGTCTGGCAACTCGTATTTTCGCCGCCATGGCTCTACTCGTTCTCCGACGGCTCGGGCAGATAGTTCTTGATGTATTTTTCGTTGATGAGCTTCAAGTCTTCCTCGGGGAGCATGGAAAAGATATCCCATGCAACCCCCAGAGTCTCCTCCACGGTTCGACGGCTGTTCTCGTCCTGGGCGATGAACTCCCTCTCGAACCTGTCCGCAGCCTCGAGATACACCTTGTCGCGCTCGGTGAGCGCTTCGGAGCCGATGACCGTGGTGATCTCGCGCAGGTAGTTGCCCTCCGCATACATGGCATAGGACTGCATGAAGACGTTGTTGTGATCCTCGCGGGTCTTGCCCTCCCCTATGCCCTCCTTCATCATCCGCGAAAGCGAGAGGAACACGTCGATGGGCGGGTAAATCCGCTTGCGGTCGAGCGGCCTGGAGAGCACGATCTGCCCCTCGGTGATGTAGCCCGTCAGGTCGGGGATGGGGTGCGTGATGTCGTCGTCGGGCATGGTGAGGATGGGAAGGATGGTCACCGAGCCCTCCCGTCCCGAGATCCTCCCGGCGCGCTCGTAGAGGGACGCCAGGTCGGTGTACATGTACCCGGGGTAGCCCCGGCGGCTCGGTATCTCGCCCCGCATGGCCGCGAGCTCGCGCAGCGCGTCGGCATAGTTGGTGATGTCGGTGAGGATGACGAGCACGTGCATGTCCATCTCCCAAGCCAGGTATTCGGCCGCGGTGAGCGCCAGACGCGGGGTGGAAAGGCGCTCGATGACCGGGGACGAGGCCGTGTTGATGAAGCCGACTGCCCGGCTGAGCGCACCCGTCTCTTCCAGGTTGCTGATGAAGTATGCGGCGTCGTCGTAGCTGACCCCGATGGCGCCGAACACGATGGCGAAGTCATCGGACTTGCCCTTCAAGGATGCCTGACGGATGATCTGGGCCGCGATCTTGTTGTGCGGCAGGCCCGAGCCGCTGAATATGGGCAGCTTCTGGCCTCTCACCAGCACGTTGAGCCCGTCGATGGCCGAGATGCCTGTCTCGATAAACTCGGCCGGGGGCATGCGGGAGGCCGGATTGGCAGGCACACCGTTGATGTCCTGGTATTTCTGGGAGATGATTGGAGGACCGCCGTCGATGGGTTTGCCGCTCCCGTCGAAAATGCGGCCGAGAATGTCCGGGGAGACCGGCAGTTTCAGGGTTTCGCCCTTGTATCTCACCTTGCTGTTGAGAAGATCGACCTCGCTCACCCCGCCGAACACCTGGACCACGGTGGTGCCCTTGCCTACCTCGATGACCTGGCCGCTGCGGACCTCACCCGTGCCAAGCTCCACATCGACGATCTCGCTGAACTGGATGCCCGGGATGCTCTCGATGATGAGCAACGATCTGCGGGCCGTACTGATGGCCTTGGTCTGTCTGGTAAAGAGCTGCATGGAATCCATCACACGCCTCCTTCCTCAAGGGAGACCGCCCCCCCTGCCATGTCCTGCCGGATGGAATCGATATACTGATCGATCTCGTCGTTGGGCACGTCCTTCATGCGGGAGATCCGCTGCTTGATCCTCGAGGCGGAGATCTCGCTCACCATCATCCCCGTCTCTGCCAGGCCTCTTGCGAAGTCATTGAATTTTATGATGGTGCTGAGCATCAGGTGCGACCGCTTGGGGTCCGAGTAGGTGTCGACGGGATGATAGGCGCTCTGCATCAGGAAATCTTCCCTGATCATGCGCGCAATGAGGAGCAGCAGCTTGTCGTTTTCCGGCAGGGCCTCCGGGCCCACCAGACGGACGATCTCCTCGAGCTCGGCCTCCTTCTGAAGGGTGATGAGCGCCTGGTTGCGGACCTCGGTGTAGTCCGGGCTCACCTTTTCCCACCAGGTATCCACGGAGTCGGCATACTGGCTGTAGCTCTGGAGCCAGTTGATGGTGGGGAAATGCCTCCGGTTCGCCAGCGCCACGTCGAGCGAGTAGAGGGCGTCCACGATCCTGAGCGTGTTCTGGGTCACGGGCTCGCTGAAGTCAGCGCCCGGGGGGCTCACCGCACCGATGACCGTGGCAGACCCGACGCGGTCGGGGCTTCCGAGGCACTCCACCTTGCCCGAGCGCTCATAGAATGCCGACAGGCGCGAGCCCAGATAGGTGGGGAACCCCTCCTCGCCCGGGGTCTCTTCGAGCCTGGCTCCGATCTCGCGCATGGCCTCGGCCCAGCGCGAGGTGGAGTCGGCCACCAGGAGGATATCGTAGCCCATGTCGCGGTAGTACTCGGCCATGGTGATCCCGATGAAAATGCTGATCTCACGTGCCACCACGGGCATGTTGGAGGTGTTGGCAATGAAGATCTCCTTCTCCTGCAGGTAACGTCCCGAGCCCGGATCTTTGAGCTCCTTGAAGCTGTGGAGCACATCCGCCATCTCGTTGCCCCGCTCGCCGCATCCCACGTAGATGTTCAACTGGGTCTGCGACCAGCGGGCCATCTGCTGGAGGTTCACGGTCTTTCCCGTGCCGAACCCGCCGGGAATAGCGGCCTTTCCTCCCAGGGCCAGGGGGAAGAGATAGTCGATGATCCGGGTGCCGGTCACCAGCAGGTCCACGGGGTCGAACCTCCGTCTGTAGGGCCTGGGCTTTCTGGCCGGCCACCGCTGCATGAGGGCGAGCGGAATGGTTTTGCCGTTCGATCCGAGCATTGCCACGGTTTCTTCCACCGTGTAGTCGCCTTCCTCGATGGAATCGATGACGCCGCTCATCCCGGGCGGGACCATGATCCTGTGCTCGATGAGACCGGTCTCCTGCACGGTGCCGATAATGTCTCCGCCCTCCACCTTGGCGCCCGCCTTTACCACGGGTATGAAACGCCATTTTTTCTCCCGGTCGAGGGCATAGGTCCGTACGCCCCGGTGCAGGAAGTCGCCGACCTCATCCTTCATGGTCACCAGCGAACGCTGCACGCCGTCGTAGATGTTCCCCACGAGCCCCGGCCCCAGCTCGGCCATCAGGATCTCGCCAGTCCCGATGACCTTTTCTCCCACGGTCAGCCCGACCGTGTCCTCGTAGACCTGGATCACCGCCTTGTCCTGCTCGAGCCCGATGATCTCCCCGTTGAGCCGTTCTTCGCCGATCTCCACCACCTCGTATACCTGGGAACCGCGCATGTCTTCCGCGATGATCACAGGTCCTGAAATCCTCCAGATCTTTCCCATGGTCTAAGCCCTCACATACTAGATTTCGATATTGAATCCGATGAGCTGCTTGGTATAGGCCTCGTAGAAGGCCTTCACGTCCATCGCGGCGGCCCGGTATCCCGAAGGTATGGTGATAATGACCGGGGAGTACTGTTTCCTCTCCCTCCGGGAACGGATGATGTCCTGGACATACTCCGCCCACACCTCGGGCAGCACGATGACGGCCACCGATCCGTCCTCCAGAAAGTCTCCCAGCGCCTGGATCACCGATTCAGCCGTATTCTGCCCCTCATCGACCACCCGGTACTTCTGTACCCCGGCCAGGCGCAGGAGCGCCGCCTGATCCCGGGTGCCGATGACCGCCATGGTCAGATTCTCCCGTCTCTTCATAAGCCCACCACCAGATAATCCTTGACCTCGGCCGGGGGCAGCCTGTCTTCCACGGCCTTCAGGGCGACCCGCACATTGCGCACCTCGTGCTCCTTGAAAATCAGGTGCCACAAAACCGCGCAGGGAGACAGCGACCGTGGGGAAAGCAGCTCGCGGACCCGCATAATCAGCTCCGACTCCATGATCCGGTCAATGACGTAGGCGCCCTGCTGTTCGACCTGCCGGGCTGTCTCCTGGACCATGGCATGATACGGGGTGTCTTCGAGCCGGGCTGCGACCTCCTGGACCTTGAGGCCCGCGAGCTCCCGGACCAGGTCCGGGGTGAGCAGATGACCTCCCGAGACAGCGTCTCCTCCGTCGATTCTTCCGGGCAACTCGGAGGCAGCCGCCCGCAGGACCCTCCCCAGGATCAGGCAGTCGATGAGTATGCCGTGCGCCCGCAGGAGAATCTCGTGGTCGTCCATGCCCTCGAGCGTTTTCCGGAGCATCTGCAGATACAGCTGGTCGAGCCCCCTCTCCGCCTGCCGGAGCGTCCTGCGGTCGATATCGGTCATCCTGCGGATGGGCTCGGCGTATTCGGCCATGCCTCCCGTGACGAGAACGGAGACGATCTCGCCCGGAGACTGCACGCGGGACAGGTCGTTCAGCAGCCCCTGATCGAAGAGCGTCCCTGCAGGTATCATATGCGCCGGTCTCTGAAGAACCGCAGTTCTGAGGGCGCTTATGATGTTGGCAACGTCATACTTGTGCAGGTAGCGGTCGATGAGCCTGGTCGCCCCGGGATCGGGCCTGAGCTTCCTGATCCGGTCGAAGTATCTGTCGAGATATTTCCAGAGCAACTCGTCCATCTCATCGAACCTCGCCGCTCCATACTCGGAGAGAAATTCGCCCAGGTCGGTGCCCTTCATGAAATCCACGGCCTCGGCCATGGTCGCGGCGCGCAGGAGGATCTCTTCGAGCATCTCGTGCCCCACGCCTTTTGCCTCCCGGGCCTTGAGGACGGCCACGAGGAATGCGAACCGGTTGCTGACAAGTCTCATTGTCTGCCGTCTCCGAACAGGATATCGCCCACCCGGGGCATGAGCTTGGGGATGAGCATTTCGAGCCGGGTGTCGAAGGTGTTGTCCACGCTCACCCTCCCATCGACGCTCTCGCTGATGACTCCGCCCATGCACGAGGTCTCCTGCACGTCGGCTATGCGCTCCTTGAGCTTCGGGTCGCGGGAAACGATATCCTTTACCTTCGCGACATCCTGGCCCGCGGTTTTGATCCTCAGCGGCTGGTCGGACTGGAATGCATCGACCGCCTCGCCGATAAGATGCGACAGGGTGACCGCCTCCGGGGCTTTGCCGGTCAGCCTCTGTTTTACCCGGCCGATCATTTCCCTGATGATGTCGTCCTTTTCCTTCAGGAGCTCCTGCCGGGCGCGCAGTTCAGCCTGAGCGATGATCCTGGCCGCTTCGCGCCTCGACTCGGAGAGGAGCCTCTGCTTCTCGGTCTCGAAACGCTGCCGCCACTGCTCCTCGGCCCTCCGGACCGTCTCCCCGGCCCTTAAACGCGCCTCTTCGACGAGCTCCTGCGCCTCCTGCCTGGCCTTGGAGAGAATGGCCTCACGCATTTTTGGAGTTTCCATGACGATTGTCCTCCCGCCGGCTTACATGAGCTGAAGGATGCTCAGGGCCATGATCGTGAAGACCAGCCCCAGAACACCGATCAGCTCGACGAAGACGGCCAGCATCATCGACGAAGTGAGTATCTGTCCTCTGGTCTTGGGCAGCAGGGCGATGCCCGACGCGCACACCGAACCCTGGAATATGGCGGAGAACAGCTCGGCAAAGGCAGCCATGATTCCGATGGCGAGCACGGCGATCCCGCCTGCGATTCCCACGGTGAGATTCGGGAGCACCACGGTAAGAATGATGATCAGGATGATCAGCCCGTAGAAGCTCTGGGTCATGGGAAGAGAAGCCAGCACAATGACGTTCCTCAGCTGTCCGGGCTCTTCCGAGAGAGTCCCCACGCCCGAGGATGCGGCATTGGCGATCCCGATGGCCGATCCGGCAAGCCCGCCGGCCAATGCAAGTGCTCCACCTAATAGTGCCAGGGCCTGAATAAGGGTCATACTTTTCACCTCTCCTTTGTTATGATTTTCTCCCCACCAGGACGGTACGCTGCTGGGGTATTTGGAATGGCGAATAATCTCTTCCCCCTCCTTCGTAGAACTTGAGCAGGAATTCAACGAAGCAGAGCCTCAAGGAATGGATGAACGCCGCCAGGGCACTGAGCAGCAGGTTGAACACATGGAAGATCGTGAGCAGGACCACCCCGATCAGGAAGCTCAAGCCTGCACCCACTACCCCGGGGATGGCGCTCCCCAGCCCCGAAGAGACCCATTCGGAGAGAAGGTTGAACGACGATGCCAGATAGTAGCTGGCGAGCCCCACACCGGCCAGCCGCGAATAGGACATGACATCGCCGAGAATGCCCGTGAGGTCGAAAACCCAGAAGATGGAGCCCAGCCCGCCCATCTGGAGGAAAGAACCTATGATGACACCCAGAACCCCCAGTGCGAGGAGGTAGCCGAACACCGTATAGGTTGCCGCGCTCAGCTGCAGGAGATCCATGCCCAGCATCACGTGGAAGAGATAGGGTATCCCGAAGATCTGGACCGCGAAGAGCCCGAGCTTGTTGATCACGATGCCTGTGCTGCGCTCTTTGATACCCCTGATGAAGCTCAGCATGTGGGCGATGTTCAGGTGGACAAGACCGATGATCAGGGAGAAGACGATAAAGGAGATGGGCTGTGAGAGCATGGACTGGACGGCACCTGCAAGAGCGACCCTTTCCGGCGGGATCCCTGCATAGCGGCCGAGGAAATCCCCCATGAACGTGCCCGAGAGGATACCCAGCACGAGCGATACCACGCCGCAGATAATGAGCACCCTCCGGAAGAGCCTGGTGCCCTCGGCGTGAGGGTCGTCCACCAGCTTGTTCAGCAGGAACCCCGCGAGCAGGAGCAGTCCTATGGCATAGATCACGTCATTGAGCATGAGCCCGAAGAAGAAGGCGAAGAAGTAGGCGATGGAAGGCGTCGGGTCCCAGTCTCCGTACCGGGGGGTGCTGAAGAGCTTGACGATCACCTGGAAAGGCCTGATCCCTTCTGGATTCTTCAGCTTGGTGGGTGGGATGTCGTGCGGGTCGGGGGGGCGCGAGTCGATGAAAACCTGCTTGCCGTTGTGGGAAAACTCGGATGAAACCCTCTCGATGCTTCCCCTGGGCACCCAGCCCTCGAACACGGTGAGATACCTGGCGGTTGCCGCCATCTCCAGGATATCGAGCCGCGAATACTCCCCCTGGAGAATATCCCGGTAGAGCACGATCTTCTGCAGGTGTTCTTCGATAATGGTCTGAATATCGTTCTCCAGTGCCTCCAGGTTTGCAGCCAGTTCTTCCTTGATGGTCCGCCGGTGAGCATTGAACTCGCGCAGGGTCATGTCTTCGTCCATGGAGGGAAGCTGGCTGCCGCCCAGATTAGCGGCCGCCCTTTCGATGCGGTCCCGGTCGTGCACCCGGGCGAGGAGATAGATCACGTCTTCACTGCCTGACTGCGCCTCCACGCGGTGCAGCAGGATATCCCCCATGTCTTCCAGGAACGGGCCGGTGGCCTCCCGGGGGAAAATAACCACGCGTGAAAAGAGGTAGGGGCCGGTATAGTGGAGATCTGCCAGCGGCACATCGACGGCCTGAGCCAGGGCCTCCAGAAACCGGGCAGAGGTGTCCAGGGCGTTGATCCTGGCCCTGAAGCCTTCCCTTTGCTCCATCAGGGACGAGAGCCGGCCTTTGAGGGCATCGACGCGGATCATGACCTCCCCGGGCTCCATGGGCGCGGTCTGGGGCGGGATGGCTACCTCGCGAACGCCTCTGAGGCCGTCCAGAATTTCGTTTATCTCCTGTACGGATTTTCGCGTACGCTGCTTCCTTGAGGTGATCTCTTCCACCTCCGGGGGGGAAAGCTCCTTGGCCTCTTCCACATGGAGCACACCGAGTTTCTGCAGATCGGTGAGAGCTGCTGACGAGCTGTCTTTCAAGGCGGCTACTCTGACCCGCAACATCTCTTCAGGATAGTTGATGAATATCGGGACCATGTGCGATAGAACCTCCCTTTCCGGTCGTCATCCCCTCGCCTGGAGTGGAAATTCACTGTCCTTGAAGATACGGTTTATTCCATGGTAATTTGCCGGCTCCTTAATAAGCCTCCACAATAGGCCTCCACCGCGAACAGGGCATTCAGTTCAAACTCGCTAACCTGCCTTTTTCAGGGCCTTGCGCATTTCCTCCTCATAGCCCATGACGGCAAAATAGATTGCCCTGTCGAAGAACAGAACCACCTTGTTGTTCAGCTCCAGCGCCTGCGAGAGCTCGAACGAGGAGGAAAAGAACTGGTGTTCCATGACAAAGATCCAGAGGTGCCGCTTGATGAGCAGCAGCGTCATGACAAGATCGCTCAGAGGGATGTTTTCGTTGTAACGCTGCGCTCCGAGCTCGGTGTAGTGCTGCTTGATCTCGCCCTTCTTTTTATCCTTGCTGAGCCATGAATCGAGCCTGCTGTACACATCGTAAACACGCCAGTACACCTCTTTTTCGGGCAGGGTTGTATAACTTTTGGTTTCCTCCCTGCTGAGAATATCCCGCATCAGACGCTTGGTCAGATGGTCTGCGTTTGCCTGAATCAATTCAACAATCTTCTGATATATCATCTCACCCATGACTCTCTCCCCTTTCAGTGTTATGGTTCATTGTCCCTGAAATGCCGCCCGAGAAGTCCCTTTCAGGCGCAGACTATGCCGTCAGGAGTACCGCAGGCGGTGAAAATGAGAAATATCTTTCAAGCTTATGTCGCCCCGGCATGAGGCAGGCCGCGCATGGGCCTGTTTCTGTTCGTTCCCCGAGAGCTTTGATAACCACGCACACGAAAGCTGTCATGAAAACCCCCATATTCATTCACATTCATGAAAATCAAACAAACCCGATCGAAAAACGGCAATCATTTCCATAAAAATCGAAAAACCTTTGAATCCCTGGAATTAAAAAATAATGGGGGCTTCATGAAAGTCAAGAGAGGCACGAAAAATATCTTTTATCATAATAAAGCATTACATGCCGTATGTGGTGCAGAGCAGCCTGTCCTGCGGATTCACACGAAAGGAACGGCGCATCTGAAGCATGATCGGGGGCACGGATGGAGGAAAGGCCTTAAGGTGGTGTCTGCATGGCCGGTGCATGTCCTTTGCAGGACGGTTCGCTGTTTGTAACCGCGGGAGACGAGCATAGGTGCAGTGCGGAACCGGTGTGCGCAGTCTGCCGGGAGACGGAGAGACGGCCGTGAGAATGCGTATTGGACAAGGGGGGAGAACGATCCCTCCCCCCTTGTTGTGTGACGGATTTAGACGAGCAGCGGTGCGATAACCAGTGCGATAACGCTCATGAGCTTGATGAGGATGTTCATGGACGGACCAGAGGTGTCCTTGAACGGATCGCCCACGGTGTCACCCACGACCGCGGCCTTGTGCGCGTCGCTGTGCTTGCCGCCGAAGTGACCGGACTCGATGTATTTCTTGCCGTTGTCCCAGGCTCCGCCTGCATTGGCCATGAACAGGGCCATCAGTGCCCCTGCCAGGGTTGCGCCGGCGAGCATGCCGCCCAGGGCCTCTGCGCCGAGGATGAAGCCGACCAGGATGGGGGACGCAATCGCCAGGATGCCCGGCTTGAGCATCTCGACCAGGGCGCCCTTGGTGGCGATGTCAACACACTTGGCCGTATCGGGCTTGCCCTTGCCTTCCATGATGCCGGGGATCTCGCGGAACTGCCGCCTGATCTCCTCGACCATCTTGTATGCGGCCTTGCCCACCGAGGTCATGGTCATGGCCGCTACGAGGAACGGGATGATGCCGCCGATGAACAGACCCATGACCACCACCGGCGAGGTGATGTTGATGAACTCCAGCCCGACCGCCTGTCCGAAGGCGGAGAACAGTGCCAGGGCCGTCAGGGCCGCGGAGCCGATGGCGAAGCCTTTGCCGATGGCCGCGGTGGTGTTGCCCAGGGAGTCGAGCTCGTCGGTGATCTTCCGGATGTCCGGACCCAGGCCCGCCATCTCGGAGATGCCGCCCGCGTTGTCAGCGACCGGTCCGTATGCGTCCACCGCCATGGTGGCGCCCACGGTTGCGAGCATGCCCACAGCCGCGATGCCGATGCCGTAGAGACCGGCGAAGTAGGCCGAGAAGCCGATGGCCACCACGATGATGAAGAGCGGGATGGCGGTTGACTCAAGACCCACGGCAAGACCGGTGATGATATTGGTGGCAGGACCGGTCTGAGAGGCCTCAGCAATTTTCCGGACCGGGCTGGCGGAGCAGTACCACTCGGTTACCCAGCCGATGAGGGTACCGGCAATCATGCCCCAGAACACGGCCCAGAATACGCCATTGTGGACATGCATGGACCTCACCACGATGTAAGCAAGGATCAGGAAAAGGATAGCGGCGATAAGGCTCGAATACCTCAGTGCCGCAGCAGGACCCGCCTTGGCCAGGGCCTTAACAGACCATACACCTACCAGAGAGGTGATGAAACCGACCACTGCGAGCACGAGGGGCAGCGCGATGTAGGAGGACTGAGCGCCTTCCCATCCGAGGACCCCGAGGCTCATGGTGGCGGCAATGGCGATAGATGCGATCACCGAGTTCACATACGACTCGAAGATGTCTGCGCCCATGCCTGCGATATCACCCACGTTGTCGCCCACGTTGTCAGCGATGACGCCGGGGTTACGGGGGTCGTCCTCAGGAATGCCGGCTTCCACCTTTCCCACAAGGTCGGCACCCACGTCAGCGGTCTTCGTATAGATGCCGCCGCCAACACGGGCGAACAGCGCCACGGAAGAAGCGCCCATGCCGAATCCGTTCAGATACTGAATCGTATCGGGGGCATTAAAGATGTAGTAGAATATTCCGACACCTATGAGACCAAGGGAGGCAACCGATATGCCCATGACCGCGCCGCCGCCGAAGTAGGAGACGTTCAGTGCAGCCTCGAGCCCGCCGGTCTTTGCGGCCTGGCTCGTCCGGACGTTTGCCATGGTGGCGGAGTTCATGCCGGTGAACCCGGCAGCGATCGAGCAGATCGCACCGCCCACATAGGCGATCGCGGTCTGCCAGTTGAGGCCCCAGAGCAGGAGCAGAGCCACAATGATGACGAAGACCGCGAGGATGCTGTATTCCCTCCTGAGGAATACCATAGCGCCCTCGTGAATCTGTGCCGCCAGATCCTGCATTGCCTCAGTTCCGGCATCCTTCTTCTTGAGATTGAGGTACATCAAGAAGGCGATGATGAATCCAACTACACCTACAATCCACGCCCAATTTGCCCATTGTTCCATACGACGTTAACCTCCCTTCACGTACTTGGTATATCTCTGTCCCGTCTGTTGTAGACGTTCATTGCCCTGGTGATTCCATCACGCAAGCATACTTCAACCGCTGATGCCGCATCTTCGATCTGAGAGCGGATAACCGGCAGATCTTCTTGCGAGAAATGCCCTAGCACATAATCCCTTGCGTCGCAACTGCTTACCGGCCTGCCTATCCCGCAGCGTATCCTGACGAATTCGTTGCCGGATAGGGCCTCGACAATGGAGATGAGCCCCTTGTGCCCCCCTGTTCCGCCGCCTGACTTCACGCGGACCAGGCCAAAAGGAATGTCCATGTCGTCGTGAATGACGATGAGATCTTGCATGTCTACGTCCATGGACCTCAAGGGTTCCCCGCTTAAGTTCATGTATGTGTATGGTTTGGCGAGCATAACGGGGGTCCTATCGACCCAGCCTTTTCCACAGACCAGTCGATTCTTCTGCCTTTTCAGGGAGATGTTCCACTTCTCTGCGAGAAAATCCGCCACGAGAAAGCCGATATTGTGCCGGGTATATTTGTATTGATCGCCTGGGTTCCCCAGACCGTATATCAATTTCATCCGCGCATCCAAAAAATGAATACTCATTCATCATCCGGATGTATATACCCAAACCCTATCGGTGTCAAGCGTACTTTCTGCGGGTTTGATATGATTATTCTTGGATTTTCTGCCACTTGCTCCCCGTTTTTTTCAGCGCCTTGACTGTGGCGGTATTCGTGGTATGGAGAAATTATGGCATTGACACCGGACCTCATCAAGAACCTGCCCCGCTCAACCGGCGTATACCTCATGAGAAGCGCAGCCGGCGAGATTCTCTACATCGGCAAGGCCAAGGACCTCAAGCACAGGGTGCATGCGTACCTCGGCCAGGACACCCACCCGAACGTGCCCTTTATCGCCGAGCAGACCGTCAAGGTCGATTTCATCATCACCGGCAACGAAAAAGAGGCCCTGTTCCTGGAGAACCAGCTCATCAAGACCCACAAGCCGCGCTTCAATATCGACCTCAAAGACGGCAAGTCGTATGTGCGCTTTCGGATCAGCACGCAGGAGCAGTGGCCCCGGATATCCATCACCCGGAAGGTGCTCAAGGACGGGGCACAATATTTCGGCCCCTACTCGTCCGCCCAGGCCACCCGGCAGACCTTAAGCGCCATCGGACGGATCTTCCCTCTGAGAAGGTGCAAGGACACCGTGTTCAGAAACCGGATGAGGCCGTGCATGTACTTCCAGATCGGTCTGTGCACCGGCCCTTGCGCGAATCGGATATCCAAGGAGATGTACGACCAGCTCGTGGACGATCTCATCGCCTTTCTGGAGGGCAGGAACACGGTCCTCGAGCAGCGGCTCATCGAGCGCATGCAGAGGGCAGCAGCCCGGCAGAACTTTGAGAAGGCGGCAAAGATCCGCGACCAGATCTACGCCATCCGGACCACCCTCATCCCCCAGGTCGTGGTGGGGAACACCCGCACCGACACAGATGTCTTCGCGACCTACCGTCACACCGACCAGGTCCAGATCGCGGTGCTGCACGTCACCCAGGGGGTCATCGCCGACAGTCAGTCATTCGTGGTGAAGAACACCCAGGAGGACGAGTTCATGAGCAACTGCATCCTCCAGTTCTACCTCAAGGACAACGAGATCCCGCCTGTCATCTACACCGACACCGTGCCAGAGGACGTGGAAGACCTCCAGCAGATCCTCTCGGACCTGAAAGGATCGAAGGTCTCCATCCGGCGGGCCGTGAGGGGCAAGCCCAGGCAGTGGATGAACATGGCCCGGGAAAACGCCCTCTCCCACGGAAAAAAGGCAGAGACCTCAGCACTGGACGACATCGCCCGGCACTTTCACCTTCCCGCCATACCCTACCGGATGGAGTGCTTCGACATCTCCTCTTTCCAAGGCAGCCATCCTGTTGCCTCACGGTCTGTCTTCATCGGGGGCGAGGAGGACAAATCCCTCTACCGGCATTATCGCATCCGGGGTATCGAGGGCCAGGACGATTTCGCCATGATGGAGCAGGTCCTGACCAGGAGGCTCACAGGCGACGAGTCGCGGCCCGATCTCCTGGTGATCGACGGAGGCAAAGGCCAACTCAGCGCCTGCTGTAAGGTGCTCGACACTCTGGGCATGACCCACATCCCGGTGGTGGCCATGGCCAAGCCCAGGGGATCGAAGCAGGACCGTTTCTTCCTTCCCGGCAGGAAAGACGCCGTCATGCTGCCGCCCAGGAGCCAGGCCCTGAAGATGATGCAGCGGATCAGAGACGAGGCCCACCGCTTTGCCGTGACCTATCACAAGCACCTCCGCTCCAAGTCAGCCACAGCATTCCTCCAGAGCATACCCGGGATCGGCCCGAAAAAGGCCCGTTCGATCCTCATGCACACCGCCCGTCTGCCCGAGCCCTCCTCCTGGAAGCCCGAAGACCTTGCAGGATGCCCTTCCCTGACCCGGGAAGACATCGACCGGGTAATCGCCTATTTCCGCGAGACGAACTGAAACCCTCTCTGCATATAATCCTAATATGCACGGCCTCCTGCAGTTGTTAGCGAGACCTAGATGGGATTGGTTTATTCGCTCCCATAGGCCTAGGTTGCACGAGACCTGCTTGATTCGTGAGTGTTGCTTTTGGGGAGCTTTAAAGATGGGGGCGAGAATAGTGCTTGGGGAGTGTGGGTTCGAGGGGATTGCCGTTCGAACTGGAATCATCTCCTGATGCAGTCACGTATGCCGGCAGGGCGATCCCATCGACTCGCTAAAGCTCAAACAGATGGGATCGCTTTTCCTGCCGGCATAGCTGATGGCTGCATATGCAGGAGACGATAACAGTTCGCCC
>JAHDQN010000062.1 GCA_018433775.1 Deltaproteobacteria bacterium | reverse complement strand
CCTGAGTTCCCGGAAGATTGTAACGATGAGGAGGGGATAAGTCTTTAAAAAGAATAAAAAATGGTGTGATTTCTCTTGCATTTAGCCTCGTTACAATGTATACAATGTAACGAGGAGAGGGGGGAATCGTACATGGCTGCTATCGTTCACCAGATCAATAAAAGAACCGGGGTTACCTACGTGTATGAGTCGATCTCTTATTGGGACAAGGACAAAAAGCAGTCTCGGGCAAAGCGCAAGTGCATCGGCCGGATTGACCCCCAAACCAGGGAAATTGTTCCCACCAAAAAGAGAGAAGCAATCCCAGGCAGGGGAAAGAAACCCAAGAGAGGACCGGTGCCCATTACACGGACTGCCCGATGCTTCTTTGGTGCCACCTACCTCTTCGACCGCATCGGGGAGGATACCGGGGTGAATGAGGATCTGAAGGCATGCTTCCCCGAGAGCTACCGACAGATCCTCTCCATTGCCTACTACCTGATCCTGGAGGACAGGAACCCGTTGAGCCGTTTCCCCCGCTGGGCTGCGATCCATCATCACCCCCACGGTGAGGTCATCTCCTCGCAGAGGAGCAGCGAGCTCTTCGCATCCATCACCGAAGAAGCCAGGCAGCGGTTTTTCCGGCTTCAGGGCAAGCGCCGGGTGGAGAAGGAATACCTGGCCTATGACAGCACGTCCATATCCAGCTATTCACAGTGCTTGAGGCAGGTGCGCTACGGCAAGAACAAGGATCACGAGCATCTGGCTCAGCTCAATCTGTGCCTGCTCTTTGGGCAGCAGTCCCGTCTGCCGTTTTATTACCGCAAGCTCGCAGGCAACATTCCCGATGTGAAGACCTTGAGGAAGCTGCTTTACGACATGCACACGCTTGGGTATGAGAAGGTCAAGGTGGTCTTAGACCGGGGCTTCTTCAGCGCAGCCAACATCAATGCCATGTACAAGCATCACCTGAAGTTCCTCATTGCCGCCAAGCTGCCTTTAAAGCTCATCGAGAAGCATCTCGACCCCGTTCGGGAGAAGATGCGCAGCTTTACCCATTACAGTCAGGCCTACCAGCTCTATGCCTACTGTCTGCCGATTACCTGGGAGTATGTTCAGGACCGCCCCTATAAAGGGGACACCATCGAAGAAGATCGCCGGATGTATCTTCATCTATACTATTCCCCGGAGCGGGCCTTAGAGGATGAGAAGGCCTTCACCAACCGGCTTGTCTCTTTACAAGAGGAGTTGGAGAGCGGAGATCGCCACCCGGATCACGAGAAGCTCTATGCCAAGTATTTCGAGGTCAGGAGCACGCCGGTTAGAGGCACGAAGGCTATTGCCAAGGAAGGTGCCCTGGCGGAGGCGAAACGAAATTACGGGTATTTTGCCCTCCTGAGCAATGAGATCAAGGATCCGGTGGAAGCCCTTGAGATCTACCGGAACAAGGACCTGGTGGAGAAGGCCTTCGACAATCTCAAAGAGCGGTTGAACCTCAGGCGTGTGGCTGTCTCATCAGAGCAGAGTCTGGAGGGCAAGCTCTTCGTGCAGTTCATCGCACTGATCTTCCTTTCATACATCACGAAGAAAATGCAGGAAAGCAAGCTGTTCAAGGACTACACCCTGCAGGAGATACTCGATGAGCTCGATGTCATTGAATGCTTTGAGGTACCAGGTCAGCAACGGCAGGTCGGCGAAATTACGAAACGCCAGATGGATCTCTATGTCAAACTGGGCCTCACCACCCCTGCCTCGTTACAATAACTCGGGAACTCAGG
>JAHDQN010000006.1 GCA_018433775.1 Deltaproteobacteria bacterium | reverse complement strand
CATTGGAATGCTTTTATCTCTATTGACGTATGGTTGTTCCTTTCATGTTAAGACACCGATAGTAATTGACTATCAAAAGTATGAATCGATTCATCCAGGTATCAAGAAGAACGACATTGAATTGTTATTAGGGTCTCCACAAGGAGAAGGGGTTCATATTATCTCGGGAGAGGTTTATCCCTTGACATTTTATTATGGAATGGCTGGTATAGCCACTCTAAGTACACTTCAATGCGATTCTGGCACTGCCTTCATAAGTTACAAGAATGATGACCTGGCAAATATTATTTACTTCACATCGAGAGTTTCTGACCCAAAGATAGTAGTAAACAAGGATCTTCCTATCTTAAATCTCGCTGAGAACATATCGACTGGGCAAACTAAAATTGAAGTAGCCTATGAAAAGCTGGGCAGGCCTGATTATAGCGGAAGGCGATTCGACAGCCGGTTCGGTATAACCCATAACATAATATATTACGACTCATCCCAAGCCCAGAGTAGTGGTGTAATGAGAGAGAAATGGATACTGCTTGGATATGATGACAATGGGATCATTCAAGATCTTATCTGGGTGTCATCCTTTCAGGATGATATTAAGCTACTTGGCAAAGTCAGGCCTCAGCAGCTCAAACAATTATGTGGCCTTGAGATGATCCCGGAGTACACGTCATTGAGCACTGACACGATGATAGATCCCGTTCAGGTGGAAGCTCTGCTAAAGTCCAATCCTCATAATATCGGTAAGGTGAAGGAGATCCTAGGGAATCCAACAGCCATAGGCATTAAAAACTTTAAGAATGATCCGCCTTTGTTCCTGTCCAACTGGTCATATGCAAAGCTAGATGTTAAAGGAACAGAGCGTAATTATATCCCACCCACGGCATCAGATGATGAACGTCAACAATTAAGGGAAGGACCATCCTACATAGTGATGGATATAAAACAGAGCAGGCTTATTATTAGTCATGCTGAAGATGGCACTATCCACGAGATTATCTGGTTAAAGCCGTTGCCATAAAGTGGGAGAATACGAAATACGCTGTCTTATTTCTTGAGTAATATATTGGACATGAAGAAACATATCTTATTAGCAAGTAAATTCTGCCAAGGTGAGTATGAGAATAACATCGATGGGGAAGTATGGCGGGATACTTTTGAATATTTGATTCACAACTTGGACCAAATGAGGCTCAACAAGTCACGAATTCACACCCTGTGGACCGTGAACGGTGGGCATATTAGACGCAAAATCAAAGATGATAATCTTGTGCTTGCAGTCTTAATGAGATCATTACCCGGGTATAGTGGTAGTGGCCTTAATTTGTATAGAGGCGAATGTCAATTTTTATATAAAGATGGAATGATAGGTTTCTGTTGGACGCCAAATATCGAGGTGGCGACACAATTTGCACGAGGTCTAAATGCGCTGGAGTCTGGTGGTGTTTTGCTGAAGGCCTATGCACCTCCATCAGCTATATTTGCCGGTCCAAATGATCACAGCATAAATCAAATGCAAGAGTTCGAGTATACCTGCAATCCCAGGCTGCTTCATAATATCGAAGTTGTGCAGTGGTTTGAAAGGCTACATGAGTATGAAAACGCCTGACCACACAGGGGCTACACATCTCAACACTCATCAATCACCATACCATATAATTATCAAACTAAGTGACCCTATTATCAAACTATTTGGCCGCTCACAGAGGCCGTTTAAATCGCAACAGGTTAGCAATAGGTTAAACCGAAAAGGTTAACCCCTCTTATGGAGTGCTGTTATTTCTTGGCTAACTTATTGGAATTAAGAGGATTTGTTTGGTAGCGGGGGCAGGATTTGAACCTGCGACCTTTGGGTTATGAGCCCAACGAGCTACCGGACTGCTCCACCCCGCGTCATTTGATTGTGAGTCTTCTATAATGCATCAAAAGGGTTTGTCAAGGAGAGATTTCCTGATCCGCACGGCAAACTTTAAATAAATTTGTGTATTTGTATTGACATGGAGGAATGGTGTCGAAATTTACCCGCTGAAAATGGATGCCTGCGAGGCTGTTCTTCGGGAAGGATGCGAAGCGTACCGGCATGGAGGATGAAAACGGCAAAAAAAAAGCAGGCCTTTTTGACCTGCGAACATATGAGGAGGTTCTACGGGGAATGAATCTTGAAGAACCTGTTATTTTCTATCGTCACGATCCAGGTTTACTTAACCCCCTGCTTGCAGATTTATTCAAATTTTTCTCCCCTGGATTTTGTGATATATGATCCGTATGGAAAACCGTATGGAAAAGCATGCCCATCCCCTTGCGTACCGGATCCGTCCCGACAGCATCGACGAGATCATGGGGCAGGACGACGCAAAGAGGTTCATCGAAAGCTTCATAGCCGGCAACCGCCGCTCCGTCATGCTCTGGGGGCCGCCGGGTTCGGGCAAGAGTAGCGCCGCGCACATTATCGAGCTGCTCTGCAAGGACTCGTTTTTCGCCATAAGCGCAGTCACCAGCGGCATCCAGGATATCAGGCGGGTGACCAAGCACGCGCAGAGCGCCCCGGAGCCGCCGGTGGTCTTCATCGACGAGGTGCACCGGTTCAACCGGGTCCAGCAGGACGCCCTGCTGCCCTTTGTCGAGCGGGGCGATATTGTCCTGATCGGGGCCACCACCGAAAACCCCTCATTCTCCATCACCTCGCCGCTCCTCTCCCGGCTGCAGGTGGTCGCATTCAAGGCCTTGAAGCCTTCGGACATCGAGAAGATCCTCAAACGGGCCGTGGAGATCGATCCGGACCTGACCTCGCTGGGGAAAACCATATCTCCCGAGGCCGTCAAGGCCCTGTCCCGCGCCGCTGACGGCGATGCCCGCGCCGCGCTCAACCTCCTGGAGCTCGCCCTGAGCACCATCGACAAGGAGCGGGTGGAGATCGATGACCTCAAGGCCCTGCTCGACAGGCCGCTCTACCACGACAAGACCGGCGAGAACCACTACGACCTCATCTCGGCGTTTCACAAGAGCGTGCGCGCAAGCGACATCAACGCCAGCGTCTACTGGCTGGGGAGGATGCTCGAGGCGGGAGAGGACCGGCTGTTCGTCCTGCGCAGGATGATCCGCATCGCGTCAGAGGACATCGGTATGGCCGAGCCCAACGCCCTGCGCATGGTGATCAGCGCCAAGGATGCGTTCACCACATTGGGCTCTCCCGAGGGGGAACTCGCACTCTACCAGGCCGCGGTGTACCTCGCGTGCGCGCCCAAGAGCAACGCCGTCTACCTGGCCGAGAAGCGAACCCGCGAGCTGATCAGGAAGACCGGTACGCCCGAGGTGCCCCTCTTTCTGCGCAACGCCCCTACCAGGCTCATGCGCGAGCTGGGGTATGGAAAGGGATATATCTATGCCCACGACGACCCGCACGGGGCCCTGCTGCTGAACTACTTCCCCGACGGGATCGATGAGGTGAGGCTCTATGTCCCCCGCGACACCGGCTTCGAGAAACGCGTAAAGGAGATTATGAATGCTCGAAAAAAAATTGCGGCGACTCGGTCAGGACCATATCGCAAAACTTCTTGAGTCCGGGGCCGGGTTTGTTTCACGCAGCGAGATCGAGAAAGATCTTGAGGAAATAAACGTTTCTCTCTTTCAGGAGCTGATGGAAGGCAGGCATCTCTACCAGGAGCCCGCCCTGGTGCGGGTGAAGCCGGTGCCTGTGGTGCCTGCATCCTTTTCCGCGTCCCCCGAGGCCGGCCGGTACCGCGCTCACGGAGAAGACCTGCTGAGAAAGGGCAGGGTCGCGGCCCTGGTGGTGGCGGGCGGACAGGGCTCCCGGCTGGGCATCGACGCACCCAAGGGCGTGGTGGAGGTGACCCCGGTATCCGGCAAGAGCCTGTTCCAGCTCCATGCAGAGAAGGTGCTCGCCCTGTCGAAAAAGTATGGACGGGCCGTGCCCCTGTTCGTCATGACCTCGCGCGCCAACGATGCCGATACGCGCGCTTTCTTCGCCCGGCACTCTTTTTTCGGGCTCGATCCGGAGGAGGTCTTCTTCTTCGTCCAGGGCATGCTGCCCTCCATTACCCCAGAAGGACGGCTCGTCCTCTCCCGCGGCGGAGGTCTCTTCATGAACCCTGACGGCCACGGGGGAACACTGGCCGCCCTGAGGAGGAGCGGCTGCCTCGATGCCATGCGGGCAAAGGGCATCGAAGAGATCTTCTACTTCCAGGTCGACAACCCCCTGGTGGCGATGTGCGATCCGCTCTTCATCGGCCTGCACAACCTTAAGGGCGCCCGGATGTCTTCCAAGGTGGTCAGAAAGCGCGACTTCGACGAAAAGGTGGGCGTCATCGCTGAGGTCGACGGGAAGACCCGCGTGGTCGAATACAGCGACATGAGCGACGACATGCGCTACGCGGTCGACGAAAGGGGAAACATGCTCTACTGGGCGGGAAACGGCGCGATCCACATGATCAGGCGCGATTTCGTGGAGTCGCTCACCGGCTCGGGGCTGAGGCTCCCCTTCCATAAGGCAGAGAAGGGCATCCCCGCCCTCGACTCGCAGGGAAACCCCGTGGAGATCCCGGGGATAAAGTTCGAGACCTTTATTTTCGATGCACTTCCCATGGCGGAAAAAACGGCTACCCTCGAGGTGCTCAGAGATCGCGAGTTCGCCCCGGTGAAGAACAGGACCGGGGAAGACTCCCTGGAAACCTCCCGGGCAATGCAGAGCGAGCTCCACAAGAGCTGGCTTAAGGATCTGGGGGTGGAGGTCTCGGGCCGGAGCCTGATCGAGATCAGCCCTCTGGCCGCCCTGGAAAAGGAAGACCTCGCCGCGCGGGCACAGAGCCTGCCGGCGAAGATCGAGAAAGACATGTACATTGAGTGAGGGGAGGACGCCTGGTCGCAGGCAGCCGATGAAAAGGCATACGATCAATATCAGGGAGGCATCCTGGGAGATCATCATCTGGATGGGAAGCCTCGTTGTCCTGGGTTGCGTGGTCCTCTTCGCCGTATACTCCTACAAGAGCGTCGAGCGGGAGATGGCCGGTCAGTTCAACCGCGAGCAGATGCTGCTCGCCCAGCAGACCGCCATGGGCATCGAGCAGTACATGAACGACATTACCAACATCCTCAGCCTCACCGCCCACATCCAGCCCGTTGCCGACGGAGACCCGAAGGAGATCGGCATCGCCCTCGAAAACGCCTATCGCTCCCTGAGGAACAAGGTCTCGTTCGTGTTCTGGGAAAATGCCGAGGGCGTCATGGCCCTCCATTACCCCATGGAGATCCTCCCAGGGATGGAGGGCAAGGACTTCAGCTTCAGGACCTACTTCCGGGTGGCCAGAGACCTCAACGTGCCCTTCGTTTCCGATATCATCATGGTGGGGGGCGAGCATTACCAGGACATCCCGGGCCGCTTCGAGACCTTCATCATCTCTTTCCCCCTGAAAGGAAGCGACGGCACCTTCAACGGCGTGCTGGGCTGCGCCATCGACCTGTCGAACATCACCGCCCACTACGTGGCTCCCCTGCGCCCGTCCGAGACCGGGTATGCCTGGCTCGTTGACGAGACCGGCATGATTCTCTACCACCCCAACCCCCGGTGGATCGGCCTGAATCTCTACGATGTAGTCCTCAACATGGAGCGGCAGGGACACAGCATCAAGGGGATCCAGAGCATCAAGGACGCCATGGAGCTCAAAAACGACGGCATGTACGAGTTTCTGTTCCCGCACTTTCCCGACTCCAAGCCCATCAAGAAGCTCCTGGCCTTTTCCTCGGTCCACTTTCTCAACCGCCGATGGATCACGGCCGCCTCCTCGCCCTACAGCGAGGTGATCTACCTCATGTCCGACACCTTCAGGAACACCCTGGTGCTCGGCTCCATGAGCATCGGGTTCATCGTCGCGGCCACCCTGGTCCTGTTGAGGATCAACCGGGCGCGCGCCACGGCCTCCGAGCGCAACCGCTGGGCCGAGGCCGTGCTCATCGCGCACAAGAGGCTGGAGACCATCTTCAACGGGGTGCCCCACTACCTCGCCATGATCGATGCAGCCTTTATCATCACCGACGTGAACGAGCGGCTCTGCGAGCTCTATGGAAAGAGGCGTGAAGACATCGTGGACAAGCACTGCTCGCTCGACTTTCCGGAAAACGAGCGCATGTGCAACTCCGACATCGCGGCAAAGTGCTTCACCTCCGGACAGATCGTCACCGAGCGCGACATGCGGATGGAGATCCAGGGCAAGCCCTACTTCTTCGACATCAGCGCCATTCCGCTGTTCAACTCCCGGGGTGAGGTGGACTACGTGGTCCAATACGCGGTGGACATCACCGACAAAAAGGCCCTGACCGAGAAGCTCATCCAGGCGGAAAAACTCGCCGCCGTAGGCCAGATATCCGCTCACGTAGCCCACGAGATCCGCAATCCGCTCACCTCGGTGCTGCTCCACTCGGAGCTGCTGGAAGACGAGATCGGAGGCAATGGAGACAACGAGGAGGCCCGGGAGCTGATCCGTGTTATCCGGCGGGAGATCGACCGTCTTTCCCAGGTTACGGACGAGTATCTCTCCTATGCGCGGCTCCCCCACCCCAAGAAGCACCCGGTGGATCCAAGGCGGGAGGTCGAGTCCGTGGTGTCCATGCTCATGCCCGAACTCGAACGCCGCAGCGTGGAGGTAGCCCTCAAGTGCCCGGAAACGCTGCCAGATATCATGATCGATCGTGGACAATTCAAGCAGCTTCTGATAAATCTCATCAAGAACGCGGAAGATGCCATGCCTTCGGGAGGGAACCTGGAAATATCCCTCATGAAGATCAAGGACAACTTTCTGCTCCTGGTCAAGGACACCGGCTACGGCGTCCCCCAAGAGTACTTAAGGAGAATATTTGACCCGTACTTCACCACCAAGGAAAACGGAACCGGCCTCGGGCTGGCCCTCGTCCAGTACATCGCCAACGCGCACGACGGATGGGTGGAGGTGGAAAGCCAGAAGGGCACGGGTTCGACCTTTATCTTCTCCATCCCCTTTGGTTCCACAAAAGATGTCAAGGAGGAGGCTGCAGACGCATGAAGCATGTCGCCACCATCGCACTGATGATCTTTCTCGCTCCTGCGGCCCTGTGCGCAGGGAGCCTCAGATGCACGCTGCCCCCGGAGGTCGCCGAGGCCCATCTCCTCTCGGCAGGCACCCCGGCAATGACGGAGCACTTCAGGGCCGTTTATGAGAGCGGGCTCGCGACCATGAGCACCGAGCTCCGGATCGACGGGCTCGACGCGCAGGTCAAAAAGGCGCAGGACGTGCTCGAAAAAAGGAACCAGGCATATGCCGACACGCTCGCCTCCATCCGCAAAAAACACCTGTCGTCCCTGTCCATCACCCTGGAGGCCATCGAGTCATCCATCTCTCCGTCGTCGTCGGCCCTGGGCGACGTGACCTTTTTCTACACGGCGCGCAACTCTACCGACCGGATCATCACAGACATCACCTATACACCGCGGGTGGGGGGCAAGCCGCTTCCCACCACCACCTCGCTCGTACTCGAGTTCATCCACCCCGAAACCCTGATCTCCGGGGTGGGTCCCGGTGAGACCATGACCAACCGGGGCCATGATCCCGAGCGGTTCTCGTTTTTCATCAGCGAGCTCACCCGGGAGGAGATAGGCGCGCTCAAGACCGATGCCACACAGCAGTTCGGCATCGAGATCATCGACATGCATTTCGCAGATCAAAAGGGCTACAAGGGCCAGGTCGAGGTACAGGACTTCCTCTCCGCCTTTTCGCGGCGGCTCAAGCCCTTGCAGCATGCCATCGATCAGGCCGAGGCGGACATGGAGGCGAGGAAAAACGCCCACGCAAAGGCGCTTGCGGCCTTCACCGAAGGGAAAGAACAGCTTGACGGCCGGCTCAAGGCATCGCTCGCGGAGCTGAAGAAAAATTCGATTCGCTGCTCGGTGCGCCCTGACAAGAAAAACCGGTTTGTGTTCGACAGCGTCCCTGCCGGCACTTATTACCTCTACGCGCCCGACGGCAGGGGCGGCGCCGTGTTCGAGGAGGTCGCCGTCAGCGGCCATGGACGGCAGGAGATCGCTGCCGGGATGAAAAAGGACCCGTTTGTGCCATGAACAAGAAAATCCTGGTCGTAGACGACGAGATCGGCATACGAGAATCCCTGCAGAAGATCCTGGGCAAGGAGGGGTTCTCGGTAGAGACGGCGTCCAATGGAGACGAGGCCTTCAAGGTCGTCCGGCAGGGGGGCGTCGACCTCCTGATCACCGACATCCGAATGGCCGGGATGGACGGCGTGGAGCTGCTCAAGGTGTGCAAGTCCGTATCACCCTTCACCGAGGTCATCGTCATCACGGGCTATGCCTCGGTGGACACCGCGGTCGACTCCATGAAACAGGGGGCATACGACTACATCACCAAGCCGTTCAAGAAGGCCGATATCTTAAAGGCGGTCAACAAGGCCATCGAAAAGCAGATCCTGACCATGGACAACATCCGGATGAAGGAGCGGATCGAGGCCTTCGAGTCGGGCCCGCTCATCGAGTCCTCCAGCTCCCGGATGAGAAGCATCGTGGAGCTCGTCCGGCAGGTGGCCCCCAGCCAGGCCACGGTCCTGATCCTGGGAGAGTCGGGGACGGGCAAGGAAGTGATCGCCGACATGATCCACCAGCTTTCCCCCCGGGGAGCCCGGCCCATGGTGAAGGTGAACTGCGCGGCAATCCCCGAGACCCTCATCGAGTCGGAGCTCTTCGGCTACGAAAAGGGCGCCTTCACCGGCGCTGCGGCGCGCAAGGAAGGCCGCTTCGAGGCGGCGGACAAGGCCAGCATCTTCCTCGACGAGATCGGGGAGGTCCCCCAGGCCGTCCAGGTCAAGCTGCTGAGAATCCTCCAGGAAGGCAACTTCGAGCGCCTGGGCAGCAACAAATCCATTCATACCGACACCCGGATCATCGCGGCCACCAACAAAGACCTCTCTGCCATGGTCAAGGAGGGGCTGTTCCGGGAGGATCTCTACTGGAGGCTCAACGTCATCACCATCAAACTGCCCTGCCTCAAAGAGCGCAAAGAGGACGTGCCGAACCTGGTGCAGCATTTCATCAACCGGTTTTCCAAGAAAAACGCCAAAGACATCAACGGGATCGAGTCCAAGGCCATGGAGCTGCTCCTCTCCTATGAATGGCCGGGCAATGTACGCGAGCTGGAAAACGTGATCGAACGGTGCGTGGTCCTCGACCGGGACGGGATCGTCGGCGCCGACGACCTCCCCCGCGAGCTTGCCCGGTGCAGCACCAGGGTGGCCGAGTCGGTCACCATACCCCTGGGAACGCCTCTGGAGGAGGTCGAGCGGATCCTCATGGAAGAGACGCTCAAGCGTACCGGGGGTGACAAGGGGCTTGCCTCCAAGCTGCTCGGGATATCGACCCGGACCCTGTACCGGAAGATGGACCGAAAAGAAGAGTAGCCTGGAGGGGAAAACCTCCTTCTTGGCTGCCGCGGCCGGCAAGGCGGCCTATTGGAGCGTGCTTCTTTTAACCCGGTGGGAAAGAGGTGTCACAGCGCTTCAGTGCCTGAATGCCCTTAAAAAGCGCCGTCCCGCCCCCAATACGGCGGCACGCCATGCAGCTGGCGGCATGATGAACGGGATCACGCGAACTTCTTGTCCGCCTGTATCTTGAACTTCTTGATCTTGTAGTGCATGACCCGGCGCGAGATGCCCAGGATATCGGCCGCGTCCTTTTGGACCCACTTCGCCTTCTTCAGGGCGTCCACTACCATGGCCCTCTCCTGGGCCTCCAGGGGGTTGAGCTCGTCTTCATCGTCCGCGTCCGTTCTCCCGAGATCGTGCAGGTAGACGTCGTTGGGTGTGATCACCTCGTTCCTGCAGAGCACCACGGACGACTCGATGACGTTCTTGAGCTCGCGCACGTTGCCCGACCACCGGTGATCCATGAGCAGATTCACCGCCTCCTTGCTGAAGCCCGTGATCCGCTTGCCGGTGCGGTTGCAGAACTCGGTGAGAAAAATCTGCGAAAGCCCGGGAATGTCTTCTTTCCGCTCCCGTAAAGGGGGAATGTCTATGGTGATCACCTTGAGCCGGTAGTAGAGGTCCTCCCGGAAGTCTCCATCCTTCACCTTCTGCCTGAGGTCGATGTTCGTGGCCGCGATGAACCTGATGTCGACCTTCTTCTGGTCCACCTGGCCCACGGGCCGGAACTCTCCCGTCTCCAGCACCCGGAGCATGCGCGTCTGCATCTCGGGCGAGATGTTGCCGATCTCGTCCAGAAACAGGGTGCCGGTGTCGGCCTCCTCGATGATCCCGCGCTTGTCCCGAATGGCCCCGGTGAAGGCGCCCTTGGTGTAGCCGAAGAGCTCGGCCTCGATGAGCGAGGCCGGGGTCGCACCGCAGTCCATGATCACGTATTTCCGGTCTCTGCGGTTGCTCTCGTAATGGAGCATCTTGGCGATGAGTTCTTTGCCCGTGCCCGACTCGCCCAGCACCAGCACGGTGGCGTCCGATTTCGCCGCCTGCTTCGCGAGCGCCAGTACCTTTTTCATGGCGGGGCTCTCCGCGTAGATGTGATGCTCGATCTGGTCCTCGACCTCCTGCTCCAGGTACCGCACCCGCTGCTTGAGCTCCCGTTTCTCGATGGCACCTTCGATCTTGGCGATGAGCTCGATGGGCTCGAAGGGCTTGACCAGGTAGTCGTGCGCGCCCTGCTTCATGGCCTCGACCGCCCCCTCGATGGAGCCGTAGGCGGTAAAGATGATCACCTCGATGTCCGGATCGATCTGCCTGGCCTGCTTCAGAACCTCCATGCCGTCCATGTCGGGCATCTTGAGGTCCGTGAGCAGCACGTGGAAACTGTCGGACTTCAAGGTATCCAAGGCCTGGGCTGCGGCCGTGAACCCCCGGGCATAAAAGCCCAGGGCCTCCAGCCTGGCGAGAATAACCTCCACGATATTCGGTTCATCGTCCAGAACGATGATCTTCGCTTTTCTGATCATTGAATGCCTCGCTTCTTCTCGGTGTTGATGTGAATCTCCTCGATCTTCTGAAGCTTGTACCGCAACTGGTCCAGTTCCTGTTTCAAGCGATCATTCTCTGCCATGTATTTCTCTTCGAGCTCCTTCTTGATCTCCCGCTGCACCCGCTCCTTTTCCGCCGCGTGTTTTTCCGCGAGCCTTTTCTGCGTCTCCAGCTTATCGAGCAAAATCAGGAGATAACCTGCCTCCACCTTCAGGTAACGCGGGATAAAAGGGTCTTTGCGCAGGAGGGTAAGTGTCTTCTTGATCTCGCTCGCGTCATAGCTGTCGCTGAGGAGCGAATCCACCGCCATGGCAATGGTATGGCGGGCTGCAACAGGGGGAGGGATCAGCGCCGGGGCCGTCGAGAGGTCCTGGGCGACCCGATTTCCCAGGGAGAGATCGTCTTCGGCACTCTTGAGTTTGTTGCTGAAGGAATCAGCCTTACACCCTCCCAGCAGAAATACGAGGGTGAACAGGCAGAGTAAAGGAAAAAACGCTCCCCTTGCCGACACAGCTCTTTGCATATATCTTTCCCCCGTGAGCCTCTACAATACTCTTGGAGATAGCCAATCCGAGACCGATACCGCTATGACCCCTGGTTGTCTTGGACTGATAAAACTTCTCAAATATCAAGGGAATGTCCTCTTGGGGAATACCTTTCCCGTTATCCTTGATTTCCACCGTGATGTGCCCGTCAGATGTATCGAGCTTCAGCTCTACTTCCGAACCACTGTCAGAGTACTTGATCGCATTATGGGTCAGATTTGTCAACACCCGCAGGATCTTGTTTCTGTCCAGGTAGACCTTGCGTTCCTCGGGAAGGTAGACGGTATTGAGGAGAATCCCGCTGTTTTCAGCAAAGTGCTGCACCTCGGAGATGAAATCCGACACCATAGCGTTCATGTCGACGAATTCCTTCTGCAGCGGTACCATCCCGCTCTCGAGCTTCGACATCTCCAGGAGCTCGGACGTCATCTGAATGAGCCGCTCGATCCCCTGCTCCATGATGACGATCAGGCGCTGCTGCTTCTCGTTGAGATTGCCGCTCACCCCCTCCATGAGGAGGTTCGCGGCTTCTCTCATCGAGGTGAGCGGGGTTTTGAGCTCATGGGAGACGATGGAAATGAACTCGGACTTCATGTTGTCCAGCTCCTTCAGACGCCGCGACATGGAGTTGAACGATTCCGCGAGCAGGCCCAGCTCGTCGTTGGAGTAAAGCGGGATTTTGTAGGAGAAGTCGCCCTGGGCGATGTGCTTGACCCCGGTCCGGATCGTGACCAGGTCGTCCGTGATGCTCTTGTAGATGAGCAGGGGTATAATCAGGCCGATAGTGGCGGCAATGCTCACCGCCCACCAGGTGAACACACGGATCTGGTCTCCCAGCCCTTTCAGAAACACGATCTTCCGGTCCAGGGCCTTGAGGGAGGCGCCGTTGACGAACCGGGCCAGCTTGATCATGGTGTCCATGTCCCTGCTGTTTTCCCTGAACACGTCCTCGAGCGCCTGGGCGTCGGTCAGGGGACCCGAGAGCCGGGAATAAAACCGCTGCAGGTAGCCTCCCCATATCTGGATGCCCTTGCGCACGGCGCGCATCTCTTCCTCGTTGGGGCACACGCCCTCCAGGCACAGGTATTCCCAGGCCCGGGTGATGTTTTCCTCCCGCTTCCCGATGAGGGATTTGTACGACTCCTTCTGGAGGAGAAGATACTGCTTCGACGTCTCCTCGAGCGAGATCAGCTCGTTGACGAGGTTGTCCGTGATCTCGCGCTTGTGCTGATCGAGGTAGTAAATGTCGGCGGTCACGTTGCCGATCCGGGAGGACACATACACCAGGAATACGGCGAGGCCCAGGATGACGATGACGAACACCGCGTAGGCCACAATGAGCTTTTCCAGCAGACCCCGGTTCTTCATGATCAAGATTATAGTCATGCAACCGATATATGAGCAAGGGGGAGATGATGGCGGACATCCTGATATCTTCGCTTCGGGCGCACCAGGACCTGCTTTGCGGGGCATCTTCGAACATCGCAAACATGAACACCCAGGACTACCGGTCCATCCGCACCACCATAAACGAGGGCCTTAAAGGATCGGTCGAGACCACAACCGCACGGACGGAAACCGAAGGGGTCCCCACAGAAGACGGGCACTGCATCTCGAACGTGGAGCTTCCCCGGGAGATTTGCGACCTGATCCGGGCACAGAGGGGCTTCGAGGCAGTGCTCGGCGCCATCGGCACCCGCGAGGAGATGCTCGACGACCTCATGGACGTGATCACCCGGTAAGGCCGGCGATCGCCGATGCCGCTTCCCGGAGAGCGCGTCCTCTCAGCCGACCGGCAGGTTCGGGAGTCCCGGATCGGCCGCAGCGTGGAGGCGCTCATGGAAGAGGTGTACAACTCGATAAAACTAGGCTATACTTTGTAGCCAATGATCACCGATATCCTCTACCGATGCCCCTCGTGCGGCAGCTTCGAATGGATGGACGGCTCCGGGTGCGTCCACTGCCACGCAGCCGTACAGGTCGTCTCGCGCACCGAGGTCTCGATCAACGGCGAGAAAAACACCATCTCCCACTGGTACCGGCGGGTCCTCTCCTTCGATCTGCCTCCGGGCGATACCGGGCCCATCATGCAGAGCGGCAGGGTCGTCCTTTCGAGAGAGGCAACGGGCGGCACCTATCGGGGCTTTGCCGGGGTGATTGCCACCCGGTTCACCCGGGCGGTGTGCGACGAGGGCGTCATCACCCTCAAAAACGACGGACTGCGCTTCTCCGGTGATGTGGAAGCACTGGATGTTCCCATGGAAGACCTCATCGCGCTCACCATCGAGTCCAACACCATCATTCTCACCAGCCGCACCTCCGGCATCCTCTTCTTCGACTTTCTCCACGAGTCGGGCAAGAAGTGGGAAGACGGCATTCGCCACTGCCTGGCGCGGTTTCACGCCCCCCGGAAGATCGCCGAGTTCTATCCCAGGCTCCGCTTCGAGGACGATTTCCGCGAGAAGCCGGCACGGGCCGGGGGCCACCGGAGCCTGCGAGTACCCGTGAAGAGGCAGTACCGGCTCGACTCGAGCCTGCTGCTCCCGGTGGTCCGGATCATCGCGAGGCCCGTGATCAAGGCCCTGTTCTCGGTGGACATCACGGGCCTGGAGCATATCCCGGAACAAGGCCCTGCGGTCCTGCTGTCCAACCATACCTCGTTCATGGACTCGCTCATCCTCGGGGCGTTCCCGAGGCGAAACATCTGGTTCATGGCGAAAAACTCGGAGTACCGGGGGAGGCTGCTCACCTGGGCGCTCAGGCATGCCCGCTCGTTTCCCGTCAGGCGCTACACCATCGACACACAGGCGGTGCGTAACGCCGTGCGGGTCATAAACCAGGGGCACATCCTGGGGATCTACCCGGAGGGAGAGCGAACATGGGACAACTCCCTGCTTCCCTTCCGATCCGGCACCATCCGGCTCGTCCTGGCGCTGGGCAAGCCGGTCATTCCCGTAGGCATCTCGGGGGCCTATGAGCTTATGCCCCGGTGGACCTCGTCCATCAGGCGCTCTCCGGTGAGAATCCGGATCGGGTCCCCCCTCATGTTCGACCATATTCCCGTCCCGCAGCAGACGCGCGCCGACATCATGGAGGCAGAGCGTGTCCTGCGGACCCACATCCAACATCTGTCAGGAGAGAACTATTGAGCTTCGTACGCGTAATTCCCCTCGGGGGAGTGCGGGAATTCGGCCTCAACTGCACGGTCATCGAAACGAGCAGCGGCTCGTTCGTCGTGGACGCGGGCCTGATGTTCCCGAAATACAACCCCACCGGCATCGACCAGATCATCCCGGACTTCAGTTATATCAAGGAAAACCAGGAGGCCTTCCAGGGCATCATCCTCACCCACGGCCATGAAGACCATGTGGGCGCCCTGCCCTACCTCCTCAAAGACGCCCCCATTCCCGTCTACAGCCACCCGTTTACCCTGGAGCTGGTGAAGAGAAAGCTCCGTGAGTCCGAGATCAACGGGAACACCCGGCTCAAGGAGGTGCACCCGGGCCAGAAGATCACGCTGGCCGGC
Organism: Deltaproteobacteria bacterium; assembly: GCA_018433775.1. Classification (GTDB taxonomy): domain Bacteria; phylum Desulfobacterota; class Desulfomonilia; order UBA1062; family UBA1062; genus Phosphitivorax. The sequence continues at coordinate 151,686 of JAHDQN010000006.1, read as the reverse complement.
ACCGAGATCGAGTTCATCGAGGTGTTCCATTCCACCCTGGGCTGCTATGCCTTGAAAATGGACACGCCGCAGGGCATGATCGTACACTCCGGAGACTTCCGGCAGGTTCCGCCCGAGTACGGCACGAGTGCAAAAGACGTGAAGCTCTTCATGTGCGAGAGCACCAACGCCGAGGTGGACCCCAGGGTCTCCGACGAGGAGACGGCCCGGCAGACCATCACCGACATCGTCCGGAACACCAGGGGCGCGGTGCTGGTATCGACCTTTTCGAGCCACGTGCACCGCATCCAGATGCTCTGCGACATCGCGGTGCAAAGTGGCAGAAAGGTTGCCATCATCGGCCGGAGCATGAGCCAGGTGGTGGACATCGCCATGGACCTGGGCGCCCTGGAGATCGACCCCCGGGACATCGTCAAGCCCGAAGAGATCATCTCCATGGACCGCTCGAAGGTCATGGTCGTCTGTACCGGAACCCAGGGCGAGGTGTTCTCGGTGCTGTCGCTCATCGCAAGGGGGTGGCACAAGTTCAAGGTCAAAGAGGGCGACAGCGTGATCATATCCGCCCGGATGATCCCCGGCAACGAGCTCGCCATCACCCGGTGCATCGACAAGCTCATCGATTTCGGCGCCAGGGTCTCGTATCCCGACACGGCACCGGTCCACGCCACGGGCCATGCGCCCCAGGAGGAGCTGCGCAAGGCCGTCACCCTGCTCAAACCCGAGACCGTCATGCCCATTCATGGGGAGCTCAGGCAGATGAAGGCCCTGGCGGAGATGGTCCAGGCCATGCCCGGCAAGGCTCCGGAGGTCGTCCTGGCAAGGCCGGGGCAGGTGTGGTGCCTCGAGGAGGACGGCCTTCACCTGACCGGGGAGATCCCCCGCGGCAGGTGTTTCGTCGACGGAGAGCTCACCGGCGACATCCGGGACGTGGTCCTGAGAGACCGGAGGCACATATCCGAGGGCGGTCTCGTGGTCGCCTTCGTGGTGATCGACCCGGCCAAGCCGGATATCGTGCTCGGCCCCGACATCATGTGCAAGGGCGTGGTCCCGGCGAGCATGGAGCAGGAGATCATGGACGACATCAGGAGCCATGCGGAGAGCGTCATGGACTCGTGCCTGGACCGGGAGATCAACGTTCTGGACCTCCAGAACCGTCTCCGCGAGGCCCTGGGCGCACGGCTCAAGGCCCGTCTCGGGAAGAAGCCCATGATCATTCCCATCATCGTCGAGATATAGGAGGAACCCGTGCACGATCTTCTCGCGGCGTTCATCTTAGGCACGGTCCAGGGGCTGACCGAGTTTCTGCCCGTCTCCAGCTCCGGCCACCTCGTCCTGCTCCAGGGTTTCTTCGGCGAAAGGTGGCTCGGGGACATCCTCTTCGATGTCTCGGTCCACCTGGGGACCACCCTGGCGGTCCTGATCTTCTTCCACAAGGAGATCCTCGGCCTGATCAGGGGCATCATGCCCGGGACCTACCGGCGGGATCAGTCCTGGATCATCGGGTGCATCCTCATCACCACCGCGGTCACCGGCGCGATCGGCGTCCTGTTCAGGGGTCACTTCGAGGCCATGTTCTCCCTGCCCTCCCTGGTGGCCGCCATGCTCCTCGTCACGGGCTTCCTCACCTTTGCCACCGACCGGAAGAAAAGCGCCGGAAAGCCCTATGGGCAGATCCGGGCCAGGGACGCCTTGACCATTGGACTTTTCCAGGCCTTCGCCATCATCCCCGGGATATCGCGCTCGGGTTCCACCATATTCGCGGGCGTGTTCTCGGGCATGGACCGCACCTGGGCCGCGAGCTATTCGTTCATCGCGTCCATACCGGCCATTCTCGGGGCCGCGGTCCTGGAATGGGGCGGCGAAGTCAGGCCCGTGACGCCGGAGCACCTCATCGGCGCCCTCTCGTCGTGTATCGTGGGTTTGATTTCCCTGAAATTTCTGGTATGGACCTTACGAAAGCACAACTTTTTCATCTTTTCCGTCTACTGTTGGATTGCAGGAACGCTCTATCTGGCAGCGCATTTCCTGGGAGGGTTCTAAATGGCAAAGAAGAACAGCCGCGACAGAACGAGTTTCCCCTTCCCGCTTGCCGGGATGTTCATGATCTTCATCGCCATATTCATCCTTCTGGCCCTGGTTTCCCACCATGCAGCCGATCCCAGCTTCTCCAACTATCAGAAGGTCGAGAGCATCAGCAACTGGATGGGCATCATCGGCTCCTATCTCGCCGACGGCCTGTTCATCGTCTTCGGCATCACGGCCTTCATCATCCCGCTCTTCCTGATGGAATACGGCGCGGGCTTTCTGCGGAACCAGGCCCTTACCCGGTGGACGAAGCCCGTGAGCACCCTCATCCTCTTCTTCGTGTCGCTGGGGCTGCTGGATATCGTCCAGATGAACACCGAGCTGCTGGGAAAGGAGGCCATGAAGGCGGGCGGGCTCCTGGGCCATATCGTCGGCACCGCGCTCTTCACCTATCTCTCGTGGGGCTCGGTCGTGCTCCTGCTCATGTTGCTGTGCGCCGGGGTGATGATGGGCTACGACCTCTTCACCCCCTATCACGCCCTGAAAGACCTCACCGCGAGCATACGGGAAAACCGGCAGCTCAAGCGCAAGCGCAGGGAGATGGAAAAGCCGGTCAAGCAGAAGATCCCCCGGAAGCCGCAGGAGGAAAAGCCCAAGGCGCCCGAGGCCGTCGCCGGGGAGGCGCCCTCCGTGAAGAAGGAGCCCCAGATAACCATCTCCGGGCACGAGGACAAAGCCGTGGTCGAGCTGCCCAAGCAGGCCACGCTCGACTTCGTGAGCAACTACCAGCGGCCTTCCCTGTCCCTGCTCAGCAATCCGCCCGGGAAAAACCGCGTCATCACCGAGAAGGAGCTCAAGGCGAATGCCTCGCTCATCATCTCCAAGCTCAAGGACTTCGGCGTGGAGGGCGAGATCCTGGAGATCAGGCCGGGCCCGGTGATCACCATGTACGAGTTCACGCCGGCCCCGGGCATCAAGATCAACAAGATCGTCTCCCTTGCGGACGATCTCGCCATGGCGCTCAAGGCCTCGCCCGTGAGGGTGGTGGCGCCCATACCCGGGAAGAACGCGGTCGGGATCGAGATCCCCAACCGGACCCGCGAGATGGTCTGTCTGAAGAAGATCCTTTCCAGCAGAGAGTTCGTCATGTCCAACACGCCGCTCACCCTGGCTCTGGGCTCCAACATCGAGGGCACGCCCGTGGTGACGAACCTGGCGAAGATGCCCCACCTGCTCATCGCGGGGGCCACCGGCACGGGCAAGAGCGTGGGCCTGAACACCATGATCCTCTCGCTGCTCTACCGCAACGACCCATCCGAGCTCAAGTTCATCATGATCGACCCCAAGCGGATCGAGCTCTCCCACTACGAGGGCATCCCCCACCTGCTCTATCCCGTGGTGGTCAACCCCAAGGAGGCCATCCCGGTGCTCAAATGGGCCGTGAGCGAGATGGAGATGCGCTACGAGTGGTTCAAGGACCTGGGCGTCAAGGGGATCGACTCGTACAACAAAAAGGTGAGGAAAAACGAAAAAGACCGGGCCGCCACCACCCTGGCCACACTCAGGAACCAGGAGGCCCGCACGGGCCTGCTGCCCAAGCTGGTGATCATCATCGACGAGATGGCCGACCTCATGATGGCCAACCGCGAGGTGGAAGTCTATATCGCAAGGCTCGCACAGATGGCCCGGGCCGCGGGCATCTACATGATCGTGGCCACCCAGCGCCCCTCGGTGGACGTCATCACCGGGCTGATCAAGTCGAACTTCCCCTCGCGGATCTCGTTTCGGGTGTCGTCCAAGATCGACTCCCGGACCATCCTCGACTCGTCCGGGGCCGATCAGCTCCTGGGCCTGGGCGACATGCTCTTCCTCACTCCCGGCAACTCCCACCTGATGCGCGTGCACGGCGCATACGTATCCGAGGAGGAGCTCGACAAGGTGGTGGAGTTCATTCGCGAGCAGGGCGGCCCGGACTACATCGAAGGGCTTGACGATCAGATCGCGCGCATGGCAGAGGATGATTCGAACAACGGCGGATCCTCCCCGGAGAACGAATACGATCCCGTGTACGACGAGGCTCTGGAGTTCGTGACCGGAAAGGGGAGCGCCTCCATCTCCCTCATTCAGCGGAGATTCCGGATCGGATACAACCGTGCGGCGCGCATCATCGAGCAGATGGAGCGCGAAGGAATCATCGGCCCCGCCGATACGGCGGGAAAACCAAGAAAGGTGTTGGTAAGCTCTTATGGCGCTGAAATGGAAGAATAGCCTGATCATACTCATATTCGCGGTCTGCGTCGAGTCCCCCCTGTATGCGGAAAGCCTGAAGAACATCCAGCGGTTCTATATGGACTATCAGGACTTCACCGTGAGCTTCACGCAGAATACCTTCCAGAGCCTGGTGAACAAGGAGGTCCGTTTCACGGGCACGGTGTCCTACAGGCGCGGGGTGGGGGTGAGAATGGACGTCTTCAAGCCCCAGCGACAGGTCATCATCCTCAAAGGCCAGGAGGTAGTTATCCATATCCCGGAGGAAGACACCACCACCGTGCAGGCCCTGCCGCCCGAGATGGCGAATCAGAATATCCTGGGGTTCTTCTCCGGGCTGGAGTCCATCGGCGAGGGTTACGAGGTGCAGGAAAGCTCGGACGCCCTGTTCCTCTACCCCCGGGAAGGCTCCGGCCACATCACGGTCTGGACCGACGATTCCCACGCCATCAAGAGGATCCTCCTCAAGGATGCAACGGGCAACCAGAGCGATATCCGGCTCTCGAACTACCGGTTCGACACCGGTCTTCCGGAGAGCCTCTTTCACCTGGAGGGAGAAGAGGGCGCGGTGAAGCAGCCGCCGATGCCAATGGAACCGGGGGTCCCATCCCGATAAACGCAGACCCGCGGCCGGCCTGTGCTTCACTCACCTTTCCGGATATCGGTGTATCCCGGCGGCAGAACCGGGGAAGCGCCTGGGTTTCCCTCTCGAATCCTTAAGGCGGGCGCGCCGCAGCAGGCGGGGAGCAGACCGGACAAAAAGACACCCCTCCTTCCAAGAAGGCGGATACCCGGCAGCGTGATCGAGCCTGTATTCATGCCCTTATACGCCTTGACCTTCCCCTGCTCCTCTGATAAAGCTTGGGCTATGGAATTGCCCCTCATCGACAAGACCGTGGAACTCCTGCTGGCAGCGAAGCACGCAATTGTCCTGACCGGTGCCGGTATCTCCACCGAATCCGGGGTTCCCGACTTCCGCTCCCCGGGGGGAATCTGGGAACGGTACGACCCGACCATGTTCTTCATCGAGCGCTTTCTCATCAATCCTGAGGATGTCTGGAGGTGCATGCTCGACATGCACAACTCCCGTGAATTCTTCCTCTGGGACGCCCGGCCCAACATGGGCCACCATGCCCTGGCCTATCTCGAGAAGATCGGCATCGTCAGGACGGTCATCACCCAGAACATCGACAATCTCCACCAGAAGGCGGGCAGCAGGCACGTCATCGAGTTCCACGGCAACTTGCTCTTTGCCAGATGCATGAAGTGCAGGAAGAAATACGGGTACGAGCAGGTTCTGATCGATCTTGAGACCGGCGTCCTCCCCCGGTGCATGTGCGGAGGTATCCTGAAGCCCGATGCGGTTTTCTTCGGAGAAGCGATCCCCGACGAAGCCATGAAGAGGTCGCTCACCGAGGCAGAGGACTGCGATCTCATGCTCATGATCGGGACCTCGGCCCAGGTCGAGCCCGCGGCGTCCCTTCCGCTGATCGCCAAGGGAATGAACTCGATCTTCAGGGGCCTGGGCGGCATCCCCCTTCCCAAGGGAAAATGCCACGTGGTGGAGATCAACCGGGAGCCCACGCCGCTGACCGGGAATGTTTCGGATTTTCTTATCCAGGGCTCTGCGGGCGAGGTCCTGTCCCTGATCGAGGAAAAGGTCCGCCGGAGAAAAGGCTAGCGTGAAGATAACCGGCACCACGCGCATCTATACCATCATCGCCCATCCCAGTATCCATGTCGTGGCGCCCGCGGTCTTCAACCACGTGTTCGAGGCCCTGTCGCTCGACATGGCCTATATCGCGCACGACACCACGCCCGAGGCCCTGCCCGCGACCATCGAGGCGTACCGCTCATGGAACAACCTTGGCGGGTTCAACGTGACCATCCCCCACAAGGAATCCGCGGCCGGACTCCTGGACGAAACTCTCCCCCCCGCGACCGGTCTCGGGGCGGTGAACACGGTGGTGAGGAGCCCCGGGGGGGCCCTCACCGGGTACAACACCGACGGCGCCGGCGCGGTGCAGGCCATCGGCGATGTCCGGGGCGCAGGGTGCCTGATAATCGGCGCGGGGGGTGCAGCCCGCGCTATCGTCCATGCCCTGCTCCAGGCAGGCGCCAGCCGCGTGGTCATCCTCAACCGCACTATGGAGCGCGCCCGCGCCCTTGTGGAGCACTTCCCGGAAGACCGGGCCGGCCTCTTCCACCCGGACATGCTCCCGGAGATTGACGTGGTGGTCCAGACCACTCCGGTGGCTGACCGCATCCCCTTGAGCCTGGATATGGGAGGCCTGAGAAAGGGCACGAGGATCCTGGAGACGGTCATGCGCGACACGGTGCTCGGCCGCGAGGCAAAGGACCGCGGGCACACCCTCATCCCCGGGCACCACATGCTCTACCACCAGGCCGGCGAGAACTTCCGGATTCTCACCGGGGCTTACGCGCCGGACGCGGTTGTCCGGCAGGCCTTCGCCGCAGCGGGACTGCCTCTGCCATGAGCACCTATCTGATCTGTCCCAGAAGAAAGGGTGAGCCCAGGGTCGCCCTCGACGTGTGCATGGCGTGCAAGCACCGGATAAAATGCAGTTCGTTTCAGCAGTACCGGAACCCCCGGCTCTTTCCCGAACCCGGGAAACCAGCAAGGAATAGCGCCACTTGACAGACCAGAAGCTTTGGTTTTATGGTAGCGTACTATGCCGAAAAAAGAGATCCTGATCTATCCGGACAAGGTTCTCAAATCCCGGGCACACGAGGTGGACAACATCGATCTCGATGTCGTCACCCTTGCCGAGGATATGAGACACACCATGCACACCGCCCCCGGTGTAGGCCTCGCCGCCCCCCAGGTGGGGGAGTCCATGCGGCTCGTTCTCGTCGACCCTTCCGCGGGGAAGGACGAGAGCCAGCTCGTCGTCCTGATCAACCCGGTCATCGTCGAGAGGGAGGGCGTGGAGACGGACAGCGAAATGTGCCTGAGCGTACCTGAGACCTCTGTTGATGTCGACCGCGCCTCCCGGATACTCGTCACGGGCATCGACCTCAAGGGCAACGAGGTCCGCATGGAGGCGAACGGGTATCTCGCGAGAATATTCCAGCACGAAATCGATCACCTGGATGGAAAGGTGATCCTGGACTATGCATCCAGCCTGAAGCGCTCCATTTATCTGAAGAAAAGGAAAAAAGGAACCTTATGAGACTCGCCTTCATGGGCACACCTGAGTTTGCCCTGCCCTCGCTCGAGGCATTGATCGAGGCCGGCGAGCACCGGGTCCTGAGCGTTGTCACCCAGCCCGACAAGCCAAAGGGAAGGGGCCGGCATCTCATGATGCCACCGGTCAAGGAGCTGGCCCTCGACAATGGTATTCCCGTCGTACAGCCGCAGACGCTGAAGGGAAATGCCGAGATAGCGGGGATGCTGCGTGATCTCGCACTGGACGCGGTCATCGTGGTGGCGTACGGGAAGATGATCCCCGACGACATGCTTGCGATCCCCGCGCACGGTTTCATCAACGTCCATGCTTCTCTCCTGCCCGCCTTCAGAGGGGCTGCGCCCATCAACCGGGCGATCCTGGCGGGGTGTGCCACGACCGGAGTGAGCATTATGCAGATCGATTCGGGCATGGATTCCGGGCCCGTGTTCCTTCGATCCGAGGTGCCCATACCCGAGGATGATGACGCCATCGGCCTGTCTGCGCGACTGAGCACGCTCGGCGCGGAAAAGCTCCTGGAAACCCTTGCCCGGCTGGAAAGGGGCGGGATCGAGGCGAAACCCCAGGATCACGACAAGGCGACCTACGCCCCCATGCTGAAAAAGGAAGAAGGCAAGATCGACTGGGGCTCGGACCCCCGCTCCATCCACAACATGGTCCGCGGCCTTCTTCCCTGGCCCTGCGCCTACACCTTCTTCGGGTCGAAGGTTCTCAGGATCCTCAAGAGCACGTACCGCTTCGAGGAGCACGCGCTCGAGTTCGGGACCATGAGCAGGACCGACGGCGGGCTCGCCATCGCCTGCAGGCAGGGGTTCCTGCTCCCGCAGGTGCTGCAGGTGGAGGGGAAAAAGGCCGTGGATGCCCGCGCCTTTTCAAACGGCCTGCGCGCCTCCCGGGTCATGCTCGGAGATGCCGCCCGCCCGTAGCGGTCGGCAAAAATGGTGCAGCAATCTTGAAGAATCCGTGGTAAAAAAGATAGTGACACTCATGTGTAGAGAAGGAACTGAAAAAACGTTCATAAGAGGTTGGGATGATACTCGCGCCGTCCATACTGTCGGCTGATTTTGCGAACCTGGGCCGTGATATCCGGAAGGTCGTATCCGCCGGGGCGCAGTGGGTCCATGTGGATGTCATGGATGGGCGTTTCGTGCCGAACATCACCATCGGGCCCCTGGTGGTCAAGAGCGTCCGGTCAGTCACCGGCGCCTATCTGGACTGCCACCTGATGGTGGCCGACCCCGACCGCTATCTCGAGGCTTTCGCCCAGGCCGGCGCCAACGGGATTACCGTCCATGCAGAGGCCGGCCCGCACCTGCACCGGACCCTTACGAGAATCCGCGAGCTGGGGTGCGCCCCGGGAGTGGCGCTGAACCCGTCGACCCCCTTGAGCACGATTGCGTACTGCCTCGATGCAATCGACCTCATCCTGATCATGAGCGTCAACCCGGGGTTCGGGGGCCAGACCTTCATCGACGCGGTGGTGCCGAAAATCGCAGAGGCAAAGGGGCTCGCGGCCGGCAGGAACATCCTCGTGGAGATCGATGGGGGAATCGGCCCGGGCAATCTGGGCATGGTGCTGGACAAGGGCGTGGACGTGGTCGTGGCCGGATCCAGCGTTTTCGGCAGCTCCGATCCGGAGGCGGCCGTGAGGGAGATGTTTGCCATTGCGGACAGCCGGAAGCATTAGTCTTATCATCGCGTTGAGCATCCTGGCACTGAGCGCCGGATGCGCACACATGCCTCCTCAGGAGGACAGCCATATCGCCGGAAAACCGGACTCTCCCCGCCTCACCCTCATGCTCGCCCGGTACGAAGAAAACCTGGGGAACTGGAACAATGCCCTTGAGCTCTACGCCGCGGTTGACGACCCCATAGCATGGTTCGCTCAGGCGCGCATCCTCTACATCACCAACCAGCCCGACCGCGCCCTTGAGTTCATCGACCGGCTCATCGAAAGCGACGCCTTCGTTGACGAGGCGCTCGATCTCAGAACCCGAATATACGCACGCAAGGGCGACTGGGCCCAGGCAATAGAAGATACCGAGATCCTGGTGGGAAGATACCCCGAGAACACCCAGCTCAAACTCTTTCTGGCCAACCTGAAGATCATCGTCGCGGATTTCACCGGGGCCCAGGAGATTCTCCGCGGCCTGCTCGGCTCCGACGACGACTCCATGGTCCTCTACACCCTCTCCAAGGCCTGCCAGGGAAACAAGGACCTTCCCTGCGCAAAAGACTACCTCCGCAGGGTGATCGAGCTTCAGCCCCGGTTCGGCCCCGCATACCTCGAGCTCGGCAGGGTCCATGAGCTCCTGGGAGAGAAGAAGGAGGCCGAGTCCGTCTACCGGCAGTACCTCGAGATAGAGCCCGATGCCGTGGAGGCCCTCGTGGTTCTGTCCGACCTCTATATCTCGACAAGCCGCTACCAGGACGCCATCGATCAGATGCAAAAGCTCAGGCAGCTCAGCAGCGACCCCCAGATCATCCGCAAGCTCGCCCTGCTTCAGCTTCAGGAAGGCATGTACGAAGAAGCGCTGGGCACCATCACCTCCCTGCAGGAGATGACCCTGGAAGATTCCTACTATCTCGCCATCGTATACGCCAAGCTCGACCGCCTGCACGAGGCCTTCTCACAGCTTTCCCAGATCACTCTGACCAGCAGGCTGGGCTGTGAGGCCGTCCTGCTCAGGTCATCCATCCTCAAAGACCTCGGCAGGCATGACGAGATGATGGACGAGCTGTTCCGGGCGTGGGACTTTTTTTCCCCCAAGGACGGATGTGCAGAGGTCGGCTACCAGCTCGCTACCGAGCTCGACGCGGACGGCAGGAGGGAGGAAGGGCTGGAGATCGCGACCAAGCTGCTCCAGAGCAACCCCAAGGATCCGGTTGCGCTCAATTTCGTGGGCTACATCTGGGCCGACGAGGCAACCAATCTCGACCAGGCCCACGAGATGATCAGCGAGGCGCTGAGGCAGCGTCCCGACGATCCCTATATCATGGATTCCATGGCATGGGTCCTCTTTCGTCAAAACATGCCGGAAGAAGCGCTGACCTACCTGAAAAAGGCGGTGGAAAAGCTCGATACCGACCCCACCATCCACGAGCACATGGGAGACGTGCTGCAGAGCCTGGGAAAAAAGGACAAGGCCCTCGACCACTACCTGAAGGCATCTTTGCTCAACCGAAATACCCGGGACGAGCTGGAGGAAAAGATCAATGAGCTGGTGGACTGAACCGATGGCGATCACCGGAGTGCAGGCATGAGCAACGAGGCAAAGGTCGGCATCTTCATCGTGGCCGCGGTCGCGGTCTTCGCCGCCCTCTCCTTCACCATCGGCGAGCTGAACCTCACGAGAAGGGGCACCTATCCCATCAGCATGGTGTTCTCCACGGTGGAGGGGCTCAACAAAGGCTCCCAGCTCGTCCTGGCAGGCGTCCAGGTGGGGAGCGTGAGCGAGATAACCTTAAACGCGGATTACTCGGCCCTGGTCAGGACCCAGGTCTACGAGGACGTGCGCATCCCCATAGACAGCCAGGCCTCGGTTGCAACCCGGGGAGTTCTCGGGGACAAGATCATCATCCTCCAGCCCGGCAACTCGGGGAACATGATCGAGCCCGGCGGGAATCTCGCGCGGACCAGCGTGCCCCCCTCCCTGGACGATCTCCTCGTGCAGCTCGGCGAGCTTGCAGGCAACCTGACCGAGCTTTCGTTCTCGCTGAACGCGACGCTGGGGGACGAGGAGACTCTGCGGGCCATCCTCACGAACCTGAGGAACCTCACCGAGGAGTCCTCTTCCCTGGTGGCGGAAAACCGGGAGGACATCTCCGGCATCGTCTCTGGCCTGCGCCGGATCACCGACATCCTGGCGGATGCATCGGGAAGCTTCACCTCCACCACCGAGGAGTTCGGTGAGATCGTGAGAACCATAAACGCCGGAGAGGGGACCATCGGCAGGCTTGTGCGCGATGACGCGCTCTATGTCTCCCTGGCCGGATTTCTCGATTCCCTGCAGAACATCACGGCCGGCATAGATGACGAGAGCACCATCTCCATGCTCATGAACGATCCCGCCCTCTACAGCAACCTCCTGGTCATCTCCGAGAACGTCAGGACCATCACCGACGAGCTGGCCGAAGGCCGGGGAACGCTGGGCATGCTGCTCACGGACGAAGAGCTCTATGCAAACCTCCAGGAAGCGGTCAGGAGCGCCAACCTCGCCGCGCAGGGAATCGAAGAGCAGATGCCTGTGACGGTGCTGGGGACGATCCTGGGCCTGATCTGGTAACGATCATGCCGCCCTTGCGCGCAGCCTTCCGGATTCTGCTCCCGGTGATGCTCCTTGTCCCGTGGCAGTGCCTGTCCGCGGCCACGCTCAACCTCGCCCCCCTGCTCTTCTTCGAGTCGGGCGAGCAGGGGCATCAGCTCTCCCTGGCCGGCCCCCTCTTTGATTTCACTGACGAGTATACCGCGATTCGCCCCCTTTTCTACCACGATGCCTCCCAGACAGACATCCTCTATCCACTCGGCCACTTCACCCGCGAAAGGGGGCGGTTCATCCCGATCTTCTCCTATACGAACGAGGAAGACCGGGAGAACGTGAACCTCCTCATCTTCTTTTATGGAAGGCATGAATCACAGCGCTACGGCGGGGTTTTTCCGCTCTATGGCAGGCTTGATCACCGTTTCGGGCACGACCGGATCCGGTTCGTGCTCTGGCCGCTCTATTCGCAGACGACCACCAACGGTATCGAGTCCTACTCCGTGCTGTGGCCGGTGTTCCGGTATTCGCCCGGTCGCGAGTTTCAGGTCTTTCCCCTCTGGGGGTACGAGGAGACGGTGAACTACCGCCACGATTACGTTCTGTGGCCCCTCCTCCACTTCCGGCGGGGCGCCCAGTACATCAATGCATTCATCCCCTTCTTCTATTACGCCCGTGGGGAAACCTACTGGAACTTCTCAATTCTCTGGCCGCTGTTCACCTTTAGCAGGGACACCTCGCCCGAGCTCACGAGCGCGAACTTTCCCTGGCCTCTGCTGCGCAAGGCGACCGGCGCGTACGAGGAGCTCAAATTCTTTCCCTTCTACTGGTCCAAGACAGCCGGCGAATCTTACCGGATGAAAATCATACTCTGGCCGCTGTACAAGCGAGAGGCGAGCTACAATCCCGCCGCCGGCATCCGGGAGGAACGGACCACCATCCTGCTCCTGAGCAAGAAGAACACCCTGATCAGGGAGCAGGCCGTGGATTCGCAGCAGCTCACCGCCTGGCCCCTGTGGCACCGGCATACCTCCGGCGACCGGAGGCTGTGGTACTTCCCCTGGCTCGTCCCCATCCACGACGAGGGCTTCCGGAGGAACTACCTGCCCCTGCTGACCCTCGCCTCCGGAGAATCGGCGCCTGGCTCGTCCGAGGTGAGCGTTCTCTGGCGAACCTTCCGGTATGCACGATCCGGCTCGCATCGCTCCTTCGGGCTCTCGTTCCTCTTCTCGTACGCGCACGGTCCCGGGTACTCACGCATCGGGTTCCTTTCCGATCTCCTCCACTGGCGGTGGAGCGCTCCGCAGGAGCACCCATAAGCCATTCCGGTCTTCCGCAGGGGTATCCGGCCGCCGGGTGCGGCTGCCGGATACAAAAGAAAACGCCCGGACGCCCCTCTCGGCGTTTCCGGCGAGCGCCTCCCGGACGAAAACATTCACCATTCACTTTATTCTTGGCGAACCGGCTGTTTTTTGATATAGGAATCACCTGACCGTAACAATCGAGCTGAGGCGATTCGGACGGAATACAGTTCATCAGGAAGGTTGTATGCCGTGACGCTTACACGAAGAGAAATCCTGGAGGAACTCACCCGGCTCGGAATCCGGACGATCAGAGGGCTCAAGAAGGCCTGCAGGGAATACGAAATCTACTGGGCCGAACACCTGAAGCAGCGATCCAGGGGCTGATTTCCGCATCCTCCAGGATAGCCTCTGCTCCGTCACGGCCTCCCGTGACGACTACGTGGATGACCGTCCCCTCATGGCGCAGGCACGGAAACAGCCTGCACATTTCTTTCAGTCTCTCCGGGGGTACGGGGCGGCTACGTTCCCTGTGAGCCGGTACTCACACTCGCAATAATTTCTGCCGGTCCATCCCCCATGCGAGGGCCGCCCGATATCCGGGGCAACGGCCTACTCGAAGGAGACGAACCGCTCTTTCCCGGCCCCGCAGACAGGACATTCCCCGGGCAGCACACCGTCGGAGACATACCCGCAGAGGTCGCACACGTAATAGGTGGTCTGCCGCTCTTCCAGGACATGGTCCATGGCCTCCTTGTACAGCTTTGCATGGATCTCCTCCACATCCTTTGACTGGCTGAAGTACAGCGATGCAGCCCTGTCTTCGGCCTCTTCCGCGTACCTGATGAACTGATCGTACGCGACGCCCGCCACCCTGGTCTCAGACTCGAAGCTCTCGGCGAGGTTCTCTTCCGTGCTCCTGATCTCCCTGAGCAGCTTCAGCGCCCTCTTGCCGTGGAGCTCCTCGGAGAACGATATCACCCGGAAGAGCTTTGCAAGCTGGGGGTAGCCTTCGGCCTGTGCCTTTTCAGCAAAAACCTTCAACCTGAGCGAAGCCTTGGATTCTCCGGTGTATGCCTGGTGTATGGCATCGCGGATCCGTTCGTCCATGCCTACCTCCTTTTTATGCACATTTCAGGCGCGGTGAACGCACGCGCACGACTCGATCATCCGGGAGAGATCACCCTCCCTGCGGATGCCGATCCTGGTGAGCGAGAAATCGTACCTCACCGGATCGCCCGGCTCGATCTCCCGGAACGCGGACGTGATCTCCAGGGCGGTCTTTCCATCCGCCTGCTTTCGCGAGGTCATGCCCAGCGACCTGCAGGTCCGGAACATGTGGGTGTCCAGCGGAACGATGAGCCTTTCCGGAGAGACATCGGCCCACACCCCGGGATCGACTGCGTCGGAGCGTACCATCCACCTGAGGTACAGGTGAAGCCTCTTGCACGCGCTGTTCTTTTCCGGGACCGGGATCAGGCTGTTGTAACCGCCGTCGCCGTGCACGTTGAGCTCGCTGACAAAGGCGCACAGGGCGGGACCGACCGTATCGTCTCCGGCGCGGAGACCGGAGAGGAAACACGCCTGGAGCGACCCGTGCCTGCGGAGCACGCCCTGGATGCCCACGAAGAGGTCCACCAGCTCGCACTCCGTGGTGAACCGGTGCCTGAATCCGCGAAACACCTCCCGCAGAGCCGGTTCCCGCGTATTGCCGAGAAACGCACGCGGAGAACGTCCCATCTTCCCGAGCACCTTGTCCACGCTTTTCAGAACCTGCGCGACCCTCCCATAGGCAAGCGCCGAGGCGAGGAGCCCGACGATCTCCTGATCGAGCGGATCCTCATAGCGATATACGAACTCCAGGGGATCAGGAGAGATATATTCGGGGTGATGGAACCGGTCGAACGTTTCCCGGAGAAACGCCTTCCTGAGAGTATCCGACACTGTCATGACCGGTCAATCCCCCCGCTTAAATCCGTCTTCGTGGTTGTCTGCACCATTGTTCGCGCTATCCGCCTTTCATCATGAAAATTTATCCGGGCGAACACACTGCCGTCAGGAGCGGAGAGCCTCACGCCTCGGGCTCGAACTCGCTCTTGGAGGCGCCGCACACCGGGCAGACCCAATCCTCGGGCAGTGCCTCGAAAGAGGTCCCGGGAGGGATCTCGCCCTCGGGGTCGCCTTTGTCCGGATCGTATATATACCCGCAAACCTGACATACGTATTTCTGCATCTCATCCTCCCTTGTGGAATCTTATGCTTTTCTCCGGTGCCTGCACACGTCCCGGCATCCGGGAACACGGATCGAAAAGGGTGTTAAACCCGGGGCAGACAGCAGTGTCCTCCCCTTTAGCTCCACTCTCCATCGTCAGATAACCTCGCCGAGCCTCAGGGCGACTGTCCTGCCCAACTCATAACACGATTCGAGGGCATCGTCATCAGGGACATACCTCGCCTTGACCGGGGTCCTGACGAGGTCCACCCCCATGTCGGCAAGGAAGCCGTTGATGTGATCCGGAGCCTCGCCGCTCCACCCATAGGAGCCGAACGCCGCCCCCATGAGGTTCCGGGGCCTCAAGCCCTTGAGATAGGTGAGCACATCCGCCATGGACGGAAGCATCTGGTTGTTCAGGGTGGAGGACCCGGCGATGAGCGCGCCCGCATCGAGGATCTCATAGGCCGCGTCACTGCGGTGGAACGCGTCCATGGACATGACTTTCACCCGGGTGATGTCAGTGCGAAGCCCCTCTTCGATGGCCCGGGCCATCATCCCGGTGCTGTGCCACATGGTGTGGTAGAGCACCACCGCCTTATTTGCGGGCCGCTGCTCCGCCCACGTCTGATAGTGGGAGAGTATCCGGGCCAGGTCGGTTCTCCACACCGGACCGTGATCGGGCGCGATGGTCGAAATAGTGATGCCCGACTTCCCCACCCTGTCCAGGAGCTTGATCACCAGGGGCGAGTAGGGAAGGAGGATGTTGGCATAGTACGTGGCGGCCTCGTAATCGAGAATCGACTGGTCGATCTCGTCGGCAAACCGCTCCGAGGTGGCCAGGTGCATGCCGAAGGCATCCTGCGAGAAGAGGAGCCGGTCTTCCTTGAGATAGGTGAACATGCTGTCCGGCCAGTGCAGCATCCGGGTTTCCATAAAGGAAAGGTTCAGGTTCCCCAGGCTCAAGTCCTGGCCGTCCTTCAGCGGCACGATCTCCCGGTCTGTCCGGAAATGCTCCTTCAAGGCCTTTGCCCCCATTACCGAGGCGAAGACCTTCTCGGGGTGCACCTGATGGATGACCTGCGGCAGGCACCCGGTGTGATCCATCTCCGCATGGTTCGATATGATGTAGTCGATCCTGCCCGGGTCCACCACGCTCGCCACGCGGGCGAGCAGCTCGCCCATGAACGGGGCCTTCACCGTATCCACCAGGGTGATCTTCTCGCCCATGATGAGATAGGCATTGTAGGTGCTCCCCCGCTTGGTGGTGTACCCGTGGAAGTCCCGGATGGTCCAGTCAATAGCGCCCACCCAGTAAACGTTCTCGCTGATCCGCACCGCCTGGAATATCTCCGCCATGATCCTTTCTCCCTTTATCCCTTCAGAGATCCGAGCCGTTCGACCAGGACGACCAGGTGTTTCATCTCCTCGCGGATGATCCGGTCCACCCTGTCCCGGCCCAGCTCATCAGGGACCACACCCTTCAGGCCGGTGTAGAGGATAATGGAGTTCTTCTCCGCCTCGATCCCCTTTCTCAGCACCTCTTCCACGGTTTCGGACCCGGTGAAGATCAGGGAGCGATCAAATACCTCGCCGCTCCTCATGGATCCCAGATATGCGGCAGCCACCCCGTCGGGATCATACCCGTTCGCATAGGCGCTGCCCTGGGTCATGCTCTCCCGAAGAGAGGCAAACTCCCTTTCGTGCTCCAGTTCCATCTCCGAGAGGCCCTTGAGCAGAGCCTTTATCCGGGGGTCGTCGAAAAAATCGGACGCAGCGCGATAAAATGCCGCTCCCAGCTTCTCGATCTCGATCGCCATCTGGAAGACCTCGTTCGCGTTGAATGTTCCTTGCATGCATGTTCCTCCGTATCTCCCCCTGCCGGGGACTCGATTGTTTTTCACAATAATATCTCTAATAAAGAATGCGGGGGCAGAATCAATTACGAATCATGAAAAATTTCAGTATCCAAGAGAGGGTGGCCCTCCGAAGCACGCAGGCACTGGGGTCCGATGGAAAATCTCCGGCACGTTCTGTTTTTTTCTCCCCCGGACCCCTTTGGAAAAGGTCCTGGGAAAGGACGGAGCAGCGGGTCGCCGGGACAATTTTCCATATTGACACTGAGACCTTTGGTTGTTATGAACAGCAACAGATTATGCCGAAGTGGTGGAATTTGGCAGACACGCCATCTTGAGGGGGTGGTGGGCTACGCCCGTCCGGGTTCAAATCCCGGCTTCGGCACCAAAGATACGATATTCATAGAAAGCGAGTGAAAAAGGCAATGTCGAGAAAGTGTGAAATATGCGGCAAGGGCCCGCAAATCGGACATAACGTCTCTCATGCGATGAACAAAACGCGCAAGATCTGGCTTCCCAATCTGCAGCGGGTACGGGTCTCCTCCGCTCAGGGCGCGAAAAGGATCATTGTCTGCACCCAGTGCATCAAGTCGGGCAGGGTGGAGAAACACTCGGTCTGACGGTCTGATCCGCCGGGCGGACGCATCAGGGAATTGTCCGTTTTTTCAAGACTTCTTCATATCCACGATCAGGATGACGCGTAAGGCGCCATCCTTTTTCATTTCTCCGTGCCGAGAGGGCATCACTCCTGTCCCGGGTCCGGGAGTCCGGTGATCGTCCATACCCGCGAAAGCCGCGCGCCTCAGTTGCGACCCATGCTCGCTTACCCGACCCTCAACCCTGTTCGTGCCCGTTTCTTTCCCGGCCGTCTTCTTCACCATGCCCCGGCGCATCGGCTGCAGGCACATGCAGCAGCCCCCGGAATCTTTCGCGCAGGCACATAGCACGTAAGCGCCTCAAGATGCGGGTATATTTTTCCTCGTTTCTCTGCTATAGTGTTCCATAATTCACGAGAATTCGTCTCGTGCACGATTGATTGCAATGAGGAGACGCGCAATGAAAACGAAGTTTTACCTCTCGGTGTTGCTGGCGGTATTTCTCGCCACCGGCTGTGCTTCCGCCCCGAAACAGGCAGCACCGGCCTTCAAGGATGATACGGCGTTTTATCTCGCCCGCTTCGACAAGGTCTGGGACACCGTGGTCACGACCCTGAATGCGGAGTCGATTCCCATCGATTCCATAGACAAGGGCAGGGGTGTGATCACGACCAAGTTTGTCAACTATTCGGTGGGGCCCCAGGCGCACTACGAGATCGAAGCCATCGCGGAGAAGCCCTCGGCCGCACGGCTGGCCATCTGGTCGCAGGCCGGATATACCCTGAGCATTCTCGTGACCTCCATCAACGATATGAGCACCAAGGTAAAGATCACCGCGCATATCGAGGCATACGACAGGAACGTGTCCCAGGAATGGCACGAGTGCATTTCCAAAAAAACGCTGGAAGGCAACATCATCGAGAAGATCAGGGCGCAGCTGTAGGCGGCACCGGGCTCTTTTAGTGCCGCTCGATCCTCTCCACGCCCTTGAGCCTGCGGATGTCGCTGAAGAGATCCCTGAGCTCGGAGAGGCTCTTGACCGTGACCCTGAAGACGCACATGGCGCTGCCGTTCGCCACAGGATAGGCCTTCATGTGGATGATGTTGACGTTGCGGGTGCCGATGGCCGCGGTGACCGAGCCCAGCATGCCCGGCTTGTCCGCGCACATCACCGTAAACTCGATCTCGTGGTGCTCCGAGAAATCCTTGTCCCATTCAACGGGAATGAGCCGCCTGGAATCGATCTCCATCACATACGGGCAGCCGCTCCGGTGCACGGTGATGCCCCTGCCCCGGGTGATGAACCCCACCACCTCGTCCCCCGGAATAGGCCTGCAGCATTTGGCATACCGCACGAGGAGGTCTTCCACCCCCTTGACCACGATGCCCGATGAGTCCTGCCTCTTCTTCCGAACCTGCTGCTTGGGCGCCTTTTTCTGCTCTTCCGGTGCGATCCGGTGGATCACCTGGTTGACGGAGAGCCTGCCGAACCCGATCGCCATAAAAAAGGCATCCGTATCCGGGAAGGAAAAGTCCTTGGACATGGCCTCGTAGTCGACCTCCTTGCCCAGGTGCAGGCTCTTGATGCGCTTCTCCAGGATCTCCCTGCCCAGTGCGATGCTCTGCTCGTTTTCCTGGGTCCTGAGCCATGCCTTGATCTTGGTCTTGGCGCGCGAGGTCTTGGCCATGCGGAGCCAGTCCTTGCCCGGATGCTGCTTGGAAGAGCGCAGGATTTCGATCACGTCCCCGCTGTTGAGCTTGTACCTTAACGGTACGATCTTCCCGTTGACCTTGGCGCCCATGCACTGGTTCCCCAGCTGGGTGTGCACGCTGTAGGCAAAGTCCAGGGGCGTGGCCCCCACGGGGAACCGCTTGACCTCTCCCTTGGGGGTGAAGACATAGACGTCCTCCGGATAGAGGTCGATCTTGACGCTCTGGAGGAACTCGTGCGGGTCCTTGAGCTCCTTCTGCCACTCCAGGAGCTGCCGGAGCCAGGAGAGCTTCTCTCCCTCGTGATCGCTGATCTGCATGCCGTCCTTGTAGCGCCAGTGGGCCGCGATGCCCTCGTTGGCGATGTAATCCATCTCCCGGGTGCGGATCTGGATCTCGATCCGGTCGCCGCCTGGCCCGAACACGGTGGTGTGCAGCGACTGGTACATGTTCGCCTTGGGCATGGCGATGAAGTCCTTGATGCGCGACTGGATGGGTTTCCAGATGGAATGGATGATCCCGAGCGCCTCGTAGCATTCGGCCACGCTCGATACGATGATCCGCATGCCCATGACGTCGTACACGTCCTCAAAGGGTATGCCCTGCTTCCTGAGCTTCTGGTACACGCTGTAGACGTGCTTGATCCTGCCCTTGACCTCGGCCTTGATCTCCACGCTCTCGAGCTTGGACCGTATCTGGTCCATCACCTCGGTCAGGTAGGCCTCCTTGGCCTTCTCGATATCCTCGAGCTTGGCCTTGAGCGTCTTGTAGCCCGTGGGGTCGAGATACTTCAGACTCAGCTCCTCAAGCTCGATCTGGAGCCAGTGGATGCCGAGCCTGTTTGCGAGCGGGGCGTAGATCTCCAGGGTCTCGCGGGAGATCCGCTCCTGGGACTTGGGCTTGTGGTACTGAAGCGTCCGCATGTTGTGCAGCCGGTCGGTGAGCTTGATCAGGAGGATCCGCAGGTCCTTGCTCATGGCCAGGATCATCTTGCGGAAATTCTCCGCCTGCTGCTCCTCTTCGGAGCGGAAGTCGATCTTGGAGATCTTGGTGAGGCCGTCCACCACCTGGGCGACCTCATCCCCGAAGCCTGCGGCGATATCCTCCACCTTGGTGAGCGAGTCTTCGATGGTGTCGTGGAGAAGGGCCGCGGCCACCGCGGTCACGTCCAGGTGCATCTGGGCGATGAGATAGGCGACCTCCAGGGGATGGTTGAGGTAGGGCTCGCCGCTCAGGCGCGTCTGTCCCTGGTGCACGCGCGCCGAAAACACGTATGCCTTTTCAATGACCCTGGTGTCCGCGTCGGGAATGTACCCCGACACCTCGTCAAGAATGTCGTTGATCCGTACTGTCAATAATCGCTTCCTGCCTCTTTGATCTTCGCCATACAGTAGCCGGCGGCCTCGCCGACCCTGATCTTTTCCACTGTCCCGGTTGCCCGCTCCTTGATCTCCACGACTCCTTCCTTGAGCCCCCGCATGCCCACCGTGATCCGGTAGGGTGCGCCGATGAGGTCCGCGTCCATGAACTTCACGCCGGGACGGGCATCCCGGTCGTCCAGCAGGACATCGACCCCGCGGGCCGTGAGCTCTTCATATATTTTTGATGCAGCACCCATGACTTCCTCTTCACCCACGTTCACGGGAAGCACCACAACCGGGTACGGAGAGAGGGAGACGGGAAGCACCATGCCGTTCTCGTCGGCGTACTGCTCGATGGCCGCGGCCAGCACCCGGCCCACGCCGATCCCGTAGCACCCCATGATGATGGGCCGCTGCTCGCCGCTCTCGTCCAGGAAGGTGGCG
Source organism: Deltaproteobacteria bacterium (assembly GCA_018433775.1). GTDB lineage: Bacteria > Desulfobacterota > Desulfomonilia > UBA1062 > UBA1062 > Phosphitivorax. The sequence goes on along the minus strand of JAHDQN010000006.1, from coordinate 130,445 downwards.
TCCATGGCCCTGGAATACTTGGTGCCCAGCTTGAAGATGTGCCCGACCTCGATTCCCCGTATGTCGTCCAGAGGCGCCTGGCCGCACCGGGGACAGAGGTCGCCTTTCCCGGCATTGCGGATATCGGCTACCTTGTCCACCTTCACGTCCCGTGAGAGCCAGACGTTCGTGAAGTGATGGTCTTCCTCGTTGGCCCCGGTCACATAGGGGCCTGCGTCCAGGAGCCCGTAGTCGGCAATGATCCGCACGGGCAGATTCACCGGCCCGGCGAACCCGCGCGGGGCTCCCGTGTGCATCTCTATGGTCGCCTCGTCGGCCAGCTCCAGGCTCTCGCACCCCGCGGCGCGTTTGAGCTTGGCCTCGTTCACCTCGTGATCTCCCCGCACCAGCGCGGCCACCACCCCCTTGCCGGTATCGTAGATGAGTGTCTTGACGAGCTCCTGCGGGGTGACGCCCAGGAACCCGCAGACCTCTTCGATGGTTCTGACGTCCGGGGTCTTCACCTTCTCCGGGCTGCCTTGAGGGGCCTGCCGGAACACCGGCTCGGCCGGGGCGGCGATCTCCGCCTTCTCGAGGTTCGCGGCATAGCTGCACGAAGGGCAGCTCAGGATGACATCCTCGCCCGTGGAGGCCAGGACCATGAACTCGTGGGAGTAGCTGCCGCCGATGGGGCCGGACTCCGCCTCCACGGCCTTGAACCTGAGCCCGCACCTGCTGAATATGCGTTCGTACGCCCTGCGCATGGCGTCGTAGCTCTTCGCGGCGCCCTCTTCACCGGTGTCGAAGGAATAGGCGTCCTTCATGATGAACTCGCGGGAGCGCATCACGCCGAAGCGGGGCCGGATCTCGTCACGGAACTTGGTCTGGATCTGGTAGAGGTTGATTGGGAGATCCCGGTAGGAGCGCACCTCGTCGCGAACGATGGTGGTGATGACCTCCTCGTGCGTGGGGCCCATGGCAAACTCCCCGCCCTTGCGGTCGGTGAACCTCAGGAGCTCCTTGCCGTAGAACTCCCACCTGCCGCTCTCCTTCCAGATCTCGGCGGGCTGCACCGCAGGCATCAGGACCTCCTGGGCGCCTGCCTGGTCCATCTCTTCACGGATGATGTTCTCCACCTTGCGCAGGGCCTTGAGCCCGTAGGGGAGCCAGGAATAAATGCCCGAAGCGAGCCTCTTGATCATGGCGCCCCTGAGCATGAGCTTGTGGCTGATGACCTCGGCCTCGCGGGGATCTTCCTTGTGCGAATGCAAAAACAGCGATGACCATTTCATTTATGATATCTCCTTTTCCACCTCGTCCACGAGTGTCTGTACTATTTCAGAGGCCTTGATGTGCCGCACGGGCGTGCCGTGAACGAAGAGCATGGCGCCCTCCCTGTCGCAGGCAACCCCGAGGTCCGCGATCCGGGCCTCTCCGGGGCCGTTCACCACGCACCCCATGACCGCCACCACCAGGTGCTTCTTCACATCCTTGAGCGCGTCTTCCACCTTGAGCGCGATGCCCGCCACGTCGCCGTTCGTCCGCGCGCAGGTGGGGCAGGCGATCACCCTGACGCCTTCCTTCCTGAGCCCGATGCTCTCCAGCAGCACCCTGCCTGCCATAACCTCCTGGACAGGGTCTGCACAGAGCGATATCCGGATGGTGTCGCCGATCCCCTCCAAAAGGAGCGCGCCGATCCCAACCGAGGAACGGATGAGCCCGGAGAAGAGCGTGCCCGCCTCGGTGACCCCCAGGTGCAGCGGCCACGAACTGATCCGTGAAAACCGCCGGTAGGCGTCCAGCGTCTCCAGCACATCGGACGACTTCAAGGAGACCTTGAGCGAGCCCACGCCCATGTCCTCGAGCATGCGCACATACTCGGCCGCGTTCTCCACCAGGGCCCCCACCCGGTCGCCGCCGTGGGCATCGAGGACCCGCTTCTTCACCGAACCCAGATTCACCCCGACCCGTATGGGAATCCCGGCCTGGGTCGCCGCGCGCGCCACCGCCTCCACCTTCTCCGTGCGCCCGATGTTCCCGGGGTTGATCCGGATGCCGTCCGCCCCGCTCTCGATAGCCGCGATCGCGAGCCGGTAATCGAAATGGATGTCCGCGATGACCGGGATATCGACCGCCTGCTTTATCTCGCGGAAGGCGCCCGCGGATTCCGCGTCTGGCACGCTCACGCGCACGATCTCGCACCCGGCCCGTTCGAGGGCATGGATCTGCGAAATGGTCCCGGCTGCGTCCCGGGTGTCGGTGTTGGTCATGGACTGGATGGTCACGGGAGCGCCTCCCCCCACGGGAACCGTCCCCACATGAATCATTCGGGTCTTGTCGTGATGCGCTGTCATTTTTTTGTGAGTACCATATTCGGTATCCGGACTCAAGATTGGAACCTGAATAATCGATAAGACCTTGGATGAAAAGAATCGCCTACGACGAGATCGAATCACTTCTGGAGGACCTGGGTGATATCCCCACATTGCCCTCCATTGCCACCACCATCATGGAGAAGACGCTCGATTCTCAGGTGAACGCGCGCCAGATCGCCCAGATGGTGGAGAGGGACCAGGCGCTCGCCGTCAAGGTGCTCAAGGTGGCGAACTCGCCTTTCTACCGGAGGATCAAGGAGATCTCTACCATCCGGGGGGCCGTGGTGCTGCTGGGATTCAACGTGCTCAAGAGCATCGTGCTCAGCATCAGCGTGGTCAACCTTTTCAACGACAAGGAAAAGCGCAGCCTGGACTTCTACAAGTTCTGGCAGCACAGCATTGCCTGCGCGGTCTGTGCAAAGGCCATCGCGAACAAGATTTCGCCCCCTGCGGCGGAGGATGCCTTCATCGCCGGGCTCCTGCACGACCTGGGCAAGGTGGTGGCCGACCAGCTCATCTGCAAAAAGGGCGAGTACCGCGAGGTCCTGGAGGTCATGAACCGCGCCAACTCAGACATCATCGAGGTGGAAAACAGCATCGTGGGCGTGGACCATGCGACGCTCGGCATGTACATCATGGAAAAATGGAACCTCCCTTCACTGCTGTGCAGGACCGTGGGGTGCCACCACAGCCTTACCGATTCCGGGGAGGATGGGGAGACGAGGCAGCTCTGCGCCATCGTCCACGTGGCGGATATCGTGACCAACCATCTGGGGCTCGGCCTCGGCCAGACCGACAGGGGGTTTGTGGACCCCACGATCCTGAAAGGCCTGAACCTGAGCAGCCACGACATCCAGGATATCTCGCTCACCCTCAAGGACAGCATATCGAGCATCAGCGACGAGATGGGGATACCCAAGGCCGAGCCCAAGACCTATTTCGAGGTGCTCCAGTTCGCGAACGCCCAGCTGGGCAAGCTGAGCCTCGATCTCGAGCAGAAGAAAATGGCGCTCGAGCGCAGGACCGTGGAGCTCTCCAGCCTCAACCAGATGAGCAGCCAGCTCCAGTCGTCGCTGAAGCTCTCAGACATCGTCAATATCCTCGCCTCGAATACGCTGACCATCCTCGAGGCCAAGAAAACCCGGTGCATCATGCGGCTGAGCAACCTCAGGATCATGATCACCGAGTCGTTCTGGCTCAACAACGTTCCCCATACCCGGAGCGGGATGGCGAGCGCCACCAAGGAGCTCCTCGACAGATCCAACGCCGTTTACCCCAAGGGGGTCCACTTCGTATACGCACCCTTGAAGGTGGACAACAAGATCATCGGGGTCCTGGAGGCGATGCCCCAGGAGGGAATCAGCCAGGAGGAGTCGAACCAGAAGCTCCTGCTGCTTCGGACAGTCGCCGAGGTCGGGGCCCAGGCCATCCAGAGGGCCATGCTCGTCACGAAGAACATCAAGGCCCAGAGGCTCGCCGCCGTGTCGAAGACCGCCATCGCCGCCAACCACGAGATCAATTCCCCCCTGACCACGATCCTCCTGAAGCTCGACATGATCGTCAAGGAGGCCACGGTGAACAAGTCCGTGATAGGAAGCCTCCAGGAGATCAAGAACGAGGCCATCAAGATCAAGACCATCGTCAAGAAGATGCTGGAGATATCGGACGTAGTGGAAACCAGCTATATCAAGAACGAAAAGATGCTGGACCTCCATCAAGGCGCGGAGATACAGAACGCATCTTCCCCCCCGGAAGACGCGCAGCCTGCCCCCGCCTCTGAAGGTGGCGCAGCCGGGTTCGAGGACTATCTCCCCAAAAAGAACGGCCGGAAGGCCTCGGCAGGAAAAGACCGGTCCATGCCCTCAGGTGACGCAACGCCCGGCTTCGAAGACTATATGGAACAGCAGACCGACGAGCTGAGCAAAAAGATCTCTCAGGTGTCGGGAAAGCCTCTGGACTCCGATACCCCGGGTTTCGAAGATTACCTCGAATAAAATTTCACTGGACACCCGCCGGTTTTCCGTTATCTTCTATCGTGAGTAAGTATTTGCCTGGTACGGCTAGAATCTACGTGGAGGAGGGAGCCATGGATACACTGGTCAATGGACGGGGCCTCGTGAAATGGGGCACCTACAACGAGCCGGTTCACCGGATCAACTACCAGGATTACCGCCTGGAGACCCCAATGGGCTTTCGTCTGCCGAATCTTCTCAAGCGGCTTCTGGTCAACCGGTTTCACTTCATCGGCATCATCGGCCCGGAGCTCCTGGCAGGGGTGGCAGTCGTGGATCTCGCCTATCTTTCCAACGGCTTTTTCTACCTCTACGACCGGCAGACCGGCGAAATAACCGAGTCCAAGGCAATGGGGCATCCCTTTGCCGGGACGTCCATCGAGCCCTCTCCCGAGAAGCCGAGGAGCCTCTTCAACACCGGCGGCCTGATCATCGAGATGCAGCGGGACTCGCTGAAGGCCCTCGGCAGGGACGTGTCCATCGACCTCTCCATCGACCCCAATGCCACCAGCCCTTTAAGGATATGCACCCGGGCGGGATACCGGGGATGGGTGTACACCCAGAAGACCTCCCCCCTGAAGGTCAGGGGCACCATAACCCGGGGCGACACCCAGCACGACCTGTCCTCCCCGGCGTACTGGGCGCTCTCGGACTGGACGTGCGGGTTCATGCGCAGACAGACCTGCTGGAACTGGGCATCGACCGCGTCCAGCCTCGACGACGGCAGGAGCCTGGGCCTCAACCTCTCCTGCGGGGTCAACGAGACGAGCTTCACGGAAAACGCCTTCTGGGTCGGCGGCATGATGACCAAGGTGGACATGGTGGATTTCGATTTCGACCGGGATAACCTGTCCGAACCCTGGCACATCCGGTCCAACGACAGAAAGGTGGACCTGGTGTTCTACCCCGATGCGAGAAGGGAAGAGAAGGTCAATGCCCTTTTCCTGGCATCACGGTTCACCCAGCTGCTGGGGGTCTTCGAGGGGACGCTGCTCACGGACGAGGGCGAGGTGATCTTTATCCAGTCGTGCCCCGGTTTTGCGGAGGATCACTATGCCAAGTGGTGATCGTCCTGGGTGATCTGGTTCATCCAGTCCTTGTACATGATGGAAAGGGTCATATAGTCCTTCTCGTTGTCCACGTCCAGGGCGGCCCCTCCCACGGTCGTCTCCGCGATCTTGAACCGGGCGTTCAAGAGGCTTGAGACCAGGCGCTCCACCCGCTCCCTTGTCACGGGGAAGCTCACCAGGCGTGCGGCCCTCTCCATCCCCAGGCTCGAGAACCCTGTCGAGAGCTGGAGGAGCAGGTAGATGAAAAGCGCCTGGGCCAGGTTCTTCCTGCCGAACTTGACGATGGCGAAGATGGCCTTGACAATATTGACGAACTCCTTCTGGTACCGGTACTCGTACGCGTCGAGCACCAGATCGATGCTCTCCCTCAGGGCAAAGGGCCTGGCCATGTGGAGGTTGTTCTGCCGCAGGTTGCCGTCGCGCATGTGAAAAGTGGCCATCTTGATCCCCGGCCTTCCCTTCCTCGGCCCGAAGAGCTTGAGCACCTCTTCGGGGGTCACCCCCGCGACATAGTCGTAGCGCTCCATGTCGCACTGGGAGAGAAACTGCCTGATCTCCCGCACGGAGACGAGCGGGATATCCCCCGAGAGAAACAGGACATACTTGTCCCGGTATTTCCGGATGGTCTCTTCCGAGCAGAATCCCTCCTGCCGGCATTCGGGAATCGTGCGGAGAAACCCCTCCCATCCGTTTTCCGCAAGGCTCCGCTTCTGCTGCACGATATCCACGTCCAGGTCGCCGATCACCTCCAGAAACTCTTCGCGGGGCCCCACCACCACGATCCGGTCGATCTCCTCGCACTTCAGCACGACCTCCGCAATGTGGCGGATGATGGGCCTGCCGGCCACGTCCAGGAGGGCCTTGTTCTTCTTGAACAGCCTGCGGGCGGCCTTCCCGTCCCCGGCGGTGATTACGGCATCGATCTTCATAATTTCACATGACAAAAAAACATTTCCCCTGTCAAGATTGCATAACATCCTCCCGATACAAGCTTCTCCCTCTCCCGTCAACAACAATGGTATGGACCTTTGAGGGGCAAGCCTCTCGACCCTTTTGAAGCATCAAGCTTAAGTGAAACATGGTTATTTTCCCGTCCTTCAGAAGGGGACTTGGAAGGAAGATTCAAGCTTCAACAGCTCCTTCCCCGGAGGTCAGCGGATGGACCGGATTCTCGTGAAAGCAACGGAACTGTTCGGGAACATAGTCTTAGAATAGGAATGGAACTCCTGATTCCCAGTATCGGGGACGGGTTCTCATTTCGCCTCTGGATTGAGCAGCGATCTGAAGACCCGGATGAGATGCTCGTTCCTCAAGGGCTTTGCGATGATCATGTCGGCGCCGCTTTCCAGCGCGGCATCCACGCTGTCCGCATCGGTCGCCATGCCGGAGAACATGGCGATGGGAATATGTCTTGTCCTCTCGTCTTCCTTGAGGCGCCTGCAGGTCTCGAACCCGTCGATGCCCGGCATGTCCACATCCAGAAGGATGGCGTCCGGATGCTCGTCAAGGGCCGCCCTGATTCCATCCATGCCGTTATATGCCGAGGAAAACACGCAATCGGGCATTTTTTTCTGAATGATCGCATGGATTATGCTGTGGACCCCGGAGTCATCGTCGATAATCAGAACCTTGTTCATGATCCTTCTCCTTCCGAGATCACTGGTATATTCATGCCCTTCGTGCTTTGCACCTTTATTTATATGATCGTACGTTGCCCGATAAACTTGAATATGATAGAAGCGGGTATACCCTTTCAGGGAGGGCCGGCAAAACCTTCTTCAAAGGCGGGGAATATCCACCGGACGGTTGAATGTGGTGCACGGGCGCCCACCCGCCCGTGTCCTGCGCGCCGAGCCGGAGGCGTTCCATAGGGGCCGGTTTTCATTTGAGGGGATAAATCTTCGATCAGTGCTTGACATGTGCATCTGATTTCGGCTATATCCGAGCCCTATTTATGGCTTAAGGAGTGATATCTATGAGTACGTTCATCGCAAAGAAGGACGAGATCGAGAGAAACTGGGTGCTCGTCGACGCCAGGGACAAGGTTCTGGGCAGGCTTGCCGCGGATGTGGCATCCATCCTGAGGGGAAAGACGAAACCCACCTATACCCCGCACACCGATGTGGGGGATTTCGTGGTGATCATCAACGCGGAAAAGGTCATCCTCACCGGCAGAAAGCTGGAGCAGAAGACCTACTACCGCCACAGCGGGTACATGGGCGGGCTCAAATCGCGCACCGCGCGCCAGCTCATGGAGAAAAACCCCGAAGAAATCATCCGGCACGCAGTCAAAGGGATGCTCCCCAAGAACAGCCTCGGCAGGAGCATGTTCAAAAAGCTCAAGGTGTACGCCGGCGAAACCCATCCCCATGAGGCACAGCAGCCCAAAGAGATCAATCTGTAAAGGAACGACATATGGCAGCAGAAAGAACCTACGCCACCGGCAGAAGGAAGAACTCGACGGCCCGAGTCTGGATATCCATCGGCACGGGGGAGTTTACGGTCAACGGCAAACCGCTGGATGAGTACTTCGGCAGGGAGACGCTGGTGATGTCGGCCCAGCAGCCCTTCGATCTCACCGAGACCCGCGGTCAGTTCAACGTATACGCAACCGTGAGCGGCGGCGGCATATCCGGCCAGGCAGGGGCGATCCGGCACGGCATCTCCCGGGCCCTGTCCGAATTCGACGTGGAGAAGTACCGCCCCAAGCTCAAGTCCGCCGGTTTTCTCACGAGAGACCCGAGGATGGTCGAACGCAAGAAGTTCGGGCTCCACAAGGCCAGAAAGAGACCTCAGTTCTCCAAGAGGTAATATCCTTGTCACTCTCCATAGGGATCCTGGGAGCCACAGGATACACCGGGGCAGAGCTCATCCGGCTACTGCACAATCACCGTGACTCCAGGATCACCTACTGCTCCTCCCGCCAGTACAACGGGAAGAAAATCACGGAAGTCTTCCCCTTTCTTCAGGGGAGCTTCGACATCGAGCTGGAAGAATTCGACGAAGCAGCGATCAAGGACCGGTGCGACGTCGTGTTCAGCTGTCTGCCCCACGGGACCGGCATGGACTTCATCTCGCGGATCGCGGGCTCGGTACGGGTGGTCGACTTGAGCGCCGATTTCCGGATCCGGGATCTTAATACCTACCGCACATGGTACGGCGAGCATACCGCTGTGGATCTCATGGAGACGGCGGTGTACGGCTTGTGCGAGGTGTACCGCGACGAGATCCGGGATGCCCGGCTGGTGGCGAACCCCGGATGCTACCCCACCAGTGTCCTGCTTCCTCTCATCCCGCTCCTGAAAGAGGGGCTCATCGAGGCCGACGGCATCATCGCCGACAGCAAGAGCGGGGTATCGGGCGCAGGCAGGGGCCTGAGCCTGAAGACCCACATCTGCGAAACCGGAGAGTCGTTTTGTGCCTACAAGGTCGGGCGCGCCCACCGTCATATCCCGGAAATGGAGCAGGAGCTCGCGAATGCCGCCGGAACGGACGTGAGCATCGAGTTCGTCCCGCACCTGATTCCCATCACCCGGGGCATGCTCTCCACGATCTATGTCAAGGCCCTGGCCGACGAGGCCACGCTCAAGGACCGCCTCCGCTCGTATTACGAGGGTTCCCGGTTCGTCCATGTCCTGAAAACCGGCTTTCCTTCCACCAAGGACGTCCGGGGGACCAACAACTGCCTGATGGGCCTTGCGGTCAACGACACGACCAGCCGGGCCGTGATCGCCAGCGTCATCGACAACCTCACGAAGGGGGCCTCGGGCCAGGCGATCCAGAACATGAATCTCATGTTTGGCATCGACGAGTCCGAAGGGATTGACTCCCTGCCGCTGTTTCCTTAATCTTAAAAGAGAATCGAAAACAACAAGACGTATGTTCTTCAGGAGGAATTGCTCATGAAGACACATATCAGAAAGCCGGTCATTGCCGGAAGCTGGTATCCCGGCAATCCCGAGGCCCTGAAGCGGGACATCGACGGTTTCCTCGAACAGGCGGCGATCACAGAGATCCCCCGGAAACCCGTCGCCATCGTCAGTCCCCATGCGGGATACATGTATTCCGGTCAGGTGGCGGCGCATGCCTACAAGGCGATCGCCGGACAGGATTACTCCACGGTGGTGGTCATCAGTCCCTCGCACCGGATGTATCTGCCCTCTGTCTCGGTCTGGAAGTCGGGCGCCTTCGAGACCCCTCTGGGTTCTCTGGATGTGGACGAGGCACTCTGTGAAAAGCTGATGGCCATGTCCGGGGTGTTCACGGACGACACGCGGCCTCACGAATCCGAACACGCCCTGGAGATCCAGCTCCCCTTTCTCCAGGTCGTGCTTGGGAATTTCAGGCTCTGCCCGCTGATCATGGGCCGGCAGGAGCCCGATGCCTGCCGGGAGCTTGCCCGCGCCCTGCACCGCTCGATCGACCACCCCGGCGACGTCCTCATCGTGGCGAGCTCGGATCTGTCCCACTTCCATCCCGCCGCCAGGGCCGAGGACATGGATGCCCGGGTGGCCCAGGCTGTCGAACGCTTCGATATCGATGGACTGGCCAGGGATCTGGAGAGGTCCGAGAGCGAGGCGTGCGGGGGCGGCCCCATCCTCACGGCGCTCATGTATGCACAGGCCCTGTCGCGCACCGATTCCCGGGTTCTCAAGTACGCTCACTCCGGCCACATCACCGGAGACAATTTATCGGTCGTGGGCTACCTGTCCGCCGTGATCTGGTAAGTCCGGTCCGGGTCCACACCTTCCGCGACGGGAGCCCCTGAAAGAGGGCCGCCTGTCGCGACTTGGGCACCGGCACCGGGAAAGCCCTTGCCGGCTTCTTTCCCCGGCAAGTGACCGATTCCAGGGCAAGAACCGCTCCCCATGCAAGCCCCCTCTTGACAAAGGGGAAAAAAATGGAGCAACCAATGGAGCAAGAGAGAGGCAGCGGCCATCATCATCCCGGTATACCAGACGTGTAACAGGAGGAATCCATGGCACCAAGAAGCGGCAATATTCACCCTATGCTCTCCGCCCTGCCGCCCTCACGGATGCGCAGAGGCAAGATCGTGTCCGCTCAAGAGGCGGTCCAGGCCATCCGGGACGGAGACACCGTCGCCACAGGCGGCTTCGTGAGCATCGGAGTCCCCGAGGAGATTCTGATCAAGATCGAGGAATATTACCTCGCGACCGGCAAGCCCCGTGACCTGACCCTGGTGTATGCGGCCGGCCAGGGGGACGGCAAAGAGCGGGGGCTCAACCGCTTCGGGCACGAAGGCCTCGTCAAGCGGGTGATCGGGGGTCACTGGGGCCTCGCACCCAAGCTCGGCAGGCTGGCCATCGAAAACAAGATCGAGGCCTATAACCTTCCCCAGGGCGTGATCTCCCACATGTTCCGGGACATCGCGGCCCACAAGCCCCGCACGCTCACGACCAACGGCATGTGGACCTATGTGGACCCCCGGTTCGGAGGGGGCAAAATCAACGAGATCACCCGCGAAGACCTGGTGGAGACGGTGAGCTTCGACGGCACGGACTATCTCGCCTACAAGACCTTCCCCATCAACGTGGCCATCCTGCGCGGCACCACCGCGGACACGGACGGCAACGTCACCATGGAAAAAGAGGCCCTGACCCAGGAGGCGCTCTCAATCGCCATGGCGGCCAAGAACTCGGGCGGGTTCGTCATCGTCCAGGTGGAGCGGATCGCGGATCGGGGCTCGCTCAATGCGCGGCAGGTCAAGATACCGGGCATCCTGGTCGACTGCGTGGTTCTCTCGCGGCCCGAGAACCACTGGCAGACCTTCGACGTCCAGTACAACCCCTATTACAGCGGCGAGATCCGGGTGCCCATGGATTCGCTCCCGGTCATGAGCACGTGCGCGCGCAAGATCATCGCCCGCAGGGCCGCCTTCGAGCTCAAGGGCAACAGCGTCATCAACCTGGGCATCGGCATGCCCGAGGGCATCTCCAGCGTGGCGCATGAAGAGAAGATCCTCGAATACATCACGCTCACCGCAGAGCCCGGGATCATCGGCGGGCTTCCGGCGGGGGGATTGAGCTTCGGCGCGGCGGCCAACGCGGACTGCATCATCGACCAGCCCTACCAGTTCGACTTCTACGGCGGCGGAGGCCTGGATTGCTGCTTCCTCGGCCTTGCGCAGGCCGACGCGCAGGGCAATCTGAACGTGAGCAAGTTCGGCAGCAGGCTGGCAGGCGCAGGAGGATTCATCGACATCAGCCAGAATGCCCGGAAGGTGGTGTTCATGGGCACCTTCACCACGGACGGCCTCAAGGTGTCGGTCAAAGACGGGCTGCTGAATATCCGAAGCGAGGGCTCCCGGAAAAAGTTCCTTCAGGAGGTGGAGCACGTCACCTTCAGCGGCCGCTACGCGGTCATGAAGGGCCAGCCGGTCTCCTATATCACCGAGCGCTGCGTCTTCTCGCTGACCGAGGACGGCATGGAGCTCGTGGAGGTGGCCCCGGGCGTCGACATCAAGCGGGACATCCTGGCCCACATGGAGTTCATCCCGGTGATGAAGAAGCCCCCCAGGCTCATGGACCCCAGGATATTCAGGGAAGGCCCCATGAACCTCAAAGATGACATCTTCGGTCTCTCGATCCGGGAACGCCTCACCTTCGATCCGGACGAAAAGCTCTTCTTCGTCAACTTCGAAGGCCACAAGATCAGAAAGCATGAGGACATCCGCGCGGTAGAGGAGATGGTCTCGGAGATCCTCTCCCCTCTCGGGGAAAAGACCTATACCATCGTGAACTACGACAACTTCGACATCCTGCCCGAACTGGTGGACGAATACACCGACATGGTCAAGCGGCTTGTGGACAAGTACTACACGGGCGTCACGCGCTATACCACCAACACCTTCCTGCGGCTGAAGCTGGGAGACGCCCTGAAGGAGCGCAAGCTCGCCCCCCACATCTACGAGACACGGCAGGAGGCGAGGAGCGCCCTCGATCACGGGGGTATGACACCGCCATAGCCTTTGAGGCGACCGGGGAGTACGGGGAGAAGCCCCGTCCTTCCCGTACTCCCGTCTCAACCGGGGGAGAACGTCGTCTCCCCCCTCCCCTCTTTCAGCCCCGGGGGCTGATGGAGACGAAATCCTCGTAGATCTCGATAGCGGGCTCTCCATCGAGCAGAGGCGCTATCTTCCCGAAGAACTCCGCGAAGTGGGGAGTGGACCCGTGTGCCTTGAAGGCGTCCTTATCGCGGTATCTCTCGTAAAAGAGAAACTTCCCCGGCTCCTTGCGGCCGCGGTGCACCGCATACACCAGGGTGCCCTCCTCGGCCTGCACCTCCGTCACCAGGGCCCCGATCGCCTCTTCCATCTCCTTTTCCCTGCCTTCAGCGGCCTTCATGACCGCAACAACGGTAAGCATTCCGTTCCTCCTCGCATGCATTGGTTTTTTCGCATTATATCAGGCATCGGGGATACAGGCACCAGGAAACTTGGGATGATCGCCCTCCCATGGTCCTCATGAGCCGCACCTTGAATTGTGACACCCGTCCTGCACTATTTCTTATGGAGGTACTCCGTGGGCCGTTTCCATGCACACCTGCATTTCATGGCATCCGCAAGCTCTCCCGTTAACCGCCCTCTTCCCGGAGTGACGGCGCCCGCCCAAGGCAGCCGGGTCGCGAGAGGAGCCGCCCCGGTGCAGGAGGCACGCAGAGCATGACAGACCCGGACGAGCGCACCTATCACATCGGCATATCAGGCTCCTACGGCGGCCTCAACATGGGTGACGAGGCCATCCTGGAGTGCATCATCAACCAGCTCAGGGGATCTGTTCCCGTGAACATCACCGTGTTCTCGCGGGACCCCGGCGATACCGTCCGGCGATATCCCTTCTTAAGGGCGGTCCCGGTCAGGGATATGACGAAGGGTGAAGTGGCAGAGGAAGTCAGGAACCTTGATCTGTTCCTCCTTGGCGGTGGAGGCATCCTCTTCGACCAGGAGGCCAAGACCTTCCTCCGGGAGGTCGTGGTGGCCCACGAGCTCGAGGTGCCGGTCATGGTATATGCGGTGAGCGCAGGCCCCTTGAGAGATCGCTCAACCCAGAACATGGTGAGGGACGCGCTGAACCGGGCCGCGGTGGTGACTGTCAGGGAGCGCGGGGCCAAAAGGATTCTGGAAGAGGCCGGGGTGGAAAAGGAGATCGTTGTCACCGCAGACCCTGCACTGCTTCTCACCCCGCAGACAGTGGACGGCGGGATGCTCACGGAGGAGCACATGAGCGGGAAGCACATCCTGGTGGGGATGTCGGTCCGGGAACCGGGGCCGGCCGCCCCGGATATGGACCCGGATTTTTACCACTCGCTTCTGGCCAATGCCGCCGATTTCATCATCGACCGGTTCGACGCCAATATCGTGTTCGTTCCCATGGAGCGGGGAAAGCAGGACATGCAGCACTCCCACGCGGTTATCTCCAAGACACTCAGACCCCAGCGATGCTCCGTGCTCCGGGAAGAGTACACCCCCGGTCAGCTGCTGGAGATCATGCAGCATTTCGATTTCGCCGTGGGAATGCGTCTGCACTTCCTGATCTTCGCGGCACTGCAGGGGGTTCCCTTCCTGGGGCTCCCCTATTCATCGAAGGTGCTGAATTTCCTCAAGGACCTCCAGATGGAAACCCCTCCCCTGAACCTGGTGAACGCGGGAAGGCTGGTCGCCTACATCGATCACTTCTGGGACACCAAGGAAGAGCTCCGGGATCATATCAGGGGGATGATCCCGGAGATGAAGAAACGCGCCCTCATGACCAACGAAATTGCGGTCCGGCTTCTCAAGGAGGGGCTGGGCATGAAAATAGCCTGAATATTCCGGAGTGAACCCGGTGAAACAGTGTGTGAAAAATCACAGAGGTGGCCCATGCCCCCGTTGAAGCGGCCCGAGAAGGCGACAACCGTGGTGCTTGCCCCCCGCCGGGCCCTGATGGCGGCCCGGGCGGACATACTCGTGGTCGGAGGGGGCCCCGCAGGGCTGGGAGCCTCCCTGGGGGCCGCCCGGGCCGGGGCCGAGGTGATCCTGTGCGAGCAGTACGGCTTCCTCGGAGGAAATGCGACCGCGGCCCTGGTAAACCCGTTCGTGTCGTACTACACCCAGCATCATCGCCGTGAGACACCCGGCGCGATCAACTTCTTCCCAACTGACCACGGGCCCGGAGACCCGGTGATATCGGGCGTTCTCGCAGACCTGGTCGCCCGCCTCGTACGGGTCGGCGGGATCATCCCCCCTTCTCCGGAAACCGCGTACACCGTGCCCTTCGACCCGGAGGCCTTCAAGACGGTTGCCGACGACATGATCGACGAGGCCGGGGTGCGACTGCTCCTCCACTGCTTTGCCAGCGATGTGTTCCGGGAGGGAAACCGTATCCGGGGAGTGGTATTCGAGACCAAGTCAGGGCCCGTGGTGATCACGGCACGGCTGATCATCGACTGTACCGGAGACGGCGATATCGCCGCCCGGGCGGGCGCCCCCTTTGAGGTGGGGCGGGACGAGGACAGCCTGGTACAGCCCATGACGCTCTATTTCCGAATGGTCGAGTTCAGAAAGGCGGCGTTCAAGGCGTACGTCAAGAAACACCCCGACCAGTGGCTGGGAGTCCACGGCCTCTGGGACCTCATCAGAAAGGCCGAGAAAGAAGATGGACTCGATCTGCCCCGCGAGGACATCCTCTTTTTCGGGACCCCGCACGAGGACGAGCTGAGCTTCAACTGTTCACGGGTCATCAAGGTACTGGGGACCGATGTGTGGGACCTCACCTGTGCCGAGATGGAAAGCCGGAGACAGAACCGGAGGATCGCGGCATTCATGAAGAAGTATGTGCCGGGCTTTGAGAAGGCCTATATGGTCCAGAGCGGCGCCACCGTGGGCGTCCGGGAGTCCAGGAGAGTCCTCTGCGACTACCGGATCACGTCCGAGGACATACTCGGGGCGGCGAAGTTTGACGATGTCATCGCCCGGGGAACCTACCCCGTCGACCTGCACAATCCGGAAGGCAAAGGAACCGTGCTGGTGTACCTCCCCCCCGGGGAATCGTACGACATCCCCCTGCGCTCGCTGCTGCCCCAGGGCTTCGACAGTCTCCTGGTGGCCGGCAGGTGCATCTCGGGCAGCCACGAGGCCCATTCATCCTACCGGGTGATGCCCATCTGCATGGCCACCGGCCAGGCGGCAGGCGCCTGCGCCGCACTGGCGGCGCGTTTTTCGCGGTCTGTCCGGGAGGTTTCCGCGCGCGAGGTGCAGGAGGAGCTCATCCGGCAGGGTGCGAACCTGGGAAGGGATCGACCCTGAGGATTCCCGCCCGCGGTCTCCAGGGCGGACTTGCAGAATGGCTTGCGGCACCTTACTCATATTCTCTTATAAGGAGCCCTGATGAAAAATGACGGAGGAAGCCCCGGACAAGAAGCTGAGCCAGGCCTCTGAAACCGAGCGGCTGGGTCAGAATCTTCCGGTTCGCCCGGACCTTCCGGTTCCTGAGGCTGGCGCGCACCATGCGGGGACTGACCCTCATCAGGGTTGTCAGCTCCGTCAACCGTTCCATGAACGAGCTCAGGATCTTCATGGGAAGCAAGGGGTTCGGCTATGTGCTCTTCTCCACCCTGGTGGTCGTCTTTGCGGGGGCCGCGGGCATGCTGGCCTTCGAGCGGGCCCGGCCCGGCGGGGAAGGATTGCAGGACTACGGCGACGCGATCTGCAGGAAAGAACGCTGCAACGGATCCATGGCGCAAATCGGGCACACGGTGCCCGCAGCCGCATAAGCCAACCGGGATTCCAGAAGAACCTCAAGGGCACGATCCGGTTCAGATTTCCGGGCACGGCGACTTTGCCTGCCATCCCCTCTTCCCGAGCACGACGGGTCCCCCGGTATCACATTCGACAATCCTCAGAAAATATAAATCAATGGCATGGACCTTTCAGGGCAAGCCCTGGACCCTATTGAAACCGCAATTTTAAGGGGAATGTGACCCTTCCTTCCAGGCCCTTGAGAAGCGGATACGAAGGAAGATTCACTTGCGAGAAATAGAGCATATAATCATCCGGCAGCCAACAGCCGATATAGAGGGAGACCAAGGCCGTTGACCCCTTGTTTCGAAAGGGGTTTTTAAAAGCCTGGGTTCGTGATGAGGAAAATTTCTATCAAAAGGGAGAATCGACGGTCATGAAAAAGCTCCCGGCGTTGGCAACAACCCTGGCAGTGGTCCTGGCAGCCCTGGTTCTGAGCGGCTGCAGCGCAGTGCGCTATACCAGCACCCTGAAGCCTTCGGGAGACCAGTCCCTGCAGTACGACGACTTGCGCTTCGCCATCCTGGGCTTCGGCGGCGAGTCATCGAAGTGGCTCTCCGAGACCGTCGACCAGAAGGCCAGGGCGCTCTACCCGAAGGTTTTCACGGAGAGCTGGACAGGGCTTCCGGTCCAGGTCGATATCACGAGTTCGTACAATGGTGCCTCGTACGAGGTATCGGCGTTCATCACGGGATTCTGCACCCTGGGAATCATACCCATACCCGGCGCGAAAAAGCATTTCTATACCGTGCGGACAATCATCATGAATTCACAGGGAGAGGCACTCTGGGAAAAGGAGACCGGCTTCGAGATCCATGCGGTCATGTGGGCCTCTGCTTTCCCATGGGGTCTCCTGCCGGTTCCCGGCCCGTCCGATCTGCCGAGGGACTCGTTCTGGGAGCCGGGTGCCGGATACCTGGGCGTCATCCTCGACAAGACCAACGTATACGCAGCCGAGTGCATCGCCGATATCGTTGCGCAGTCAATACGGTCGGCGGACCGGGAACAGCTCGAGTCCGCCTACCGGGAGCGCCAATCCCGCCTGCAGGAGATCACGCTCGACGGCAGGCGATACCGGGGCCTCCTCACCCTGTCCTCATTCGTCAAGGGGAAACCTGCCGATACCGCCATGGTGCTGATCTATGAGAATTACCCCGCGCAGGATGAGAAACCCGTCGACCGGGCGGTTGTAGCCCGCCTGGATGAGTCGGGACGCTGGCAGCCGGTGAGAAGCTATCTGCGCAGCGCCCGCACGCTCACCCAGGCGAGCGCCCTGATCGAGAACAACGTCCCGGTCAGGGCGGTGGTGCGTACGCCCGATATGCCGCCCCTGGAAGATTTTATCGACACCCCGGACCTCTCGGGAAGCGACCGCGCCGAGATTCTACGCTGGAGCAACGATGTCCTGCTCGAGGCCAAGAACCGCTCGCTGGAGAATGTGCTCCGCGAGGAGAACCGCGACACCCTGCTCGACCTGGCCACCCGTATCGAGAAGTCGATCCTGGGTTTGAGCTCGCTTGCCGAGCAGGCCAAGGACCGCGCCCAGGCAATGGTGGAAAAGGGTGAAGGCGACCCTGCGCCCGACCGCGAGCTCTCGGTCCTGTGCCGCCAGCGGATAGAGATCCTGAAGCACATCCTGGCGGCCGTGAAGTATGCCGCAAGCGAGAAATAGGGAACAGGAGAAGACAATTCGTCACAAACGACCCCGGCCGGGCCGGGACAGGCGGCTGGAACGAACATTCAGCATCATGAAAAAACAGGAGGATCCACGATGAATACGTACCGGGCATCTTTGAGATGGTGGGGAGTGATTACGGTATGCCTGCTCATGAGCGGGTGCGTCTCACAGCGGGTGACAAGCACCCTGAAGCCCTCGGGCGACCCCGGGCTCGAGCTCGGCCAGGCCCGGTTCTGCATCGTGGGCTACACCGATGTCCATGACAAGGAAATCCCGCCTGCAATGGAGAAGTACCGTCTCACCGCCGGCCGGCTGCAGGAGCGGGCCAAGGCGCTCTACCCCGGGCTGTTCACCGACGGCCTGACGGCTCTGCCGATAACGGTAAGGGCCGGTATCAGGGAGGATAACAGCGGAATGGATCTTCCGGTAATGCTGTCGGCTTTCACGTTGGGCATCGTTCCGTTTACCGGGAAGATCGTCACGAGCCACGAGGTGGCGACGGACGTCCGTAACGCCATCGGAGACAACCTGGTGGACTCAAAGGTACATTTCGATACCGAGCTTGCGATGTGGGTTACCCTCTTCACCCCGCTGGGTAGCCTCCCGGTACCGGGAGAGGCGGACCTGCCCCGCGACACGGTCCTCCTGGGCATCCCGCTGTCCGGTGACCCGTATGCCGTGGGAGACAAGTACATGACCTATAACGCCGACATCATGATCGAGGCGATCGTCAGGAACCTGCGCTCGATCGATGTCGCCTCGCTGGAGGCGGCCTTTCTTGCCAGGCAGTCGCGCCCGCAGGAACTCTCCATCGACGGGCAGAGGTGCTGGAGCTTCCTGGCCCCGGTCGTCTCTCCGGAGAGCGGAAAGGCGATGTCGTTTGCCGCCGCGCTCTTTCACGAGAAGCCGGAGCGCGACTCGAAGCCCTATGCCCGGCTGGTCGTGGCCCGGCGCAGCGAGAGCGGCACATGGGTCCCGGTGAACGGATATCTGCGGAACACCGGCAGGCTCACGGCCGTGAGCACGCTCATCGAAGGCGGGGCGCCCGCCCGGGTGATCGCGCGCGTAATCGAGGAGCCGCCGTTGAAGGACTTCGTCGACACCCCGGATCTCTCCGGCCCCGACCGGATGGACAACCTGCGCTGGAGCAACGGCGTCCTGCTCGAGGCCAAGAACCGCTCTCTGGAGAAACTGCTGAAGCTGGAGGGCCGCGATGCCCTGCTCGACCTGGCGACCCGGATCGAGAAGGCGATCCTGGAGCTGAACGAAACCTCCGAGCGCGCCAAAGACCGGGCCCAGGCCATGGTGGAAAAGGGTGAAGGCGACCCCCTTCCCGAGCGGGAGCTCTCCATCCTCTGCCGCCAGCGCATCGAGGTCTTGAAGCCAGTCCTGGCCGCCGTCAAGCAGGAAGCGGCGGCGAGAGCCACCGGCAAATAGAGGAGGCATGCCATGCGCAAAACAGCCGCTGCCCTGATCCTGGGTCTTGTCACCGTGCTCTCCGTGCCGGGGAGAGTCACGGCCGAAGAGCCGGCGGGGGCCCGCGGGCCCTCCGCTCAGGGCCCGGCTCAGGAAGTTGAATGCTGCCTTGCCTCGCTGGCGCACGAAGGCAGGTGGCTCGAGCTCCTGGCTGCGGCATCGGAGGCTGCCGGAAAGGATGCAACCAACCCCGGCCCCCTGGCGTACCTGCTCCGGGCCATGCGCATGCTGGGGGAAAACGATGCGGCATTGAAACAGGCCGACGAAGCCGTCAAGCGTTTCCCCGGCGACGCTCGCATACTCCTCGAGCGCGCCTGGATCCACTCGTTCAGAGGCGGCTGGCGGCAAGCCCTCTCCGATGCCCGTCGCGCATTGGAGATCGACCCGGAACTCTACGACGCCCTGATCGTCCAGGGGATCGCCTGCCGCGAGATGCGCGACTGGGACAACACTGCTGCGACGTTCTCGAAAGCCCTCGCCCTCAATCCGGACGATCCGGCCGCATGGCTGAACCGTGGACGTGCCCATGTCGAGAAAGGAATGTGGCAGGAGGCGATGGCGGATCTGGATAAGAGCATATCGCTGGACGGGGAATCGGCCGAGGCCTTCTACCACCGGGGCAGGGCATATGCCGGCTCGGGAGCGCTCGCCGATGCGGCAAAGGACTTTACCGCAGCCGTCAGGCTCAGCCCCGAGGCGATCGCTCCCTACATCGCCCGGGCAGAGGTGCTCTCCCGCGGCGGCCAGTGGGAAGCCGCGGCCAGGGACGCCTACACGGCCATCACGCTGGGCTCCCGCGACACCCGGCCCTTCCTCACCGCCTGCCAGGCATCGATTGCGCTGGGCGACTTCGAGGCCCTGGGCCAGTACGCAGCCGGCGGCATCGAAATCGACCCCGGCAACCCGGACTTCCACCGCTTCGCCGGCAGGACCTTCCGCGAGAAGGGAGAGCTCGAACGGGCGCTCGAGGCATACGATCAGGCGGTGAAGCTCGCCCCCCGGGATGCGGGTGTCCTGCTCGACAGGGCAATGACCTGCATCATGCTGGGCAGGTACCGCCAGGCGGCCGACGACTGCACCGCGTCGCTCACGGCCACGCTCTCGGGCACGGCATACGCGTTGCGCGCGTTCGCGCACCTGAAAGAAGGCTCGCTCGATGCAGCACTCGAAGACAGCACCAATGCACTCACCCTCGAGCCCGACGAGGTCACGGCCCTGCTCGTGAGGGCGAACATCAGTCTCCTCAAGGGCAGGACCGAAGACGCCCTTTCCGACAGCCGCAAAGGCTTGAAGCTCGATCCCGGTCAGCCCTGGGCCTATGTCACCTACGGGTCCGCGCTGGCCGGAAATGGCCGCCTGGATGAGGGCCTCAAGGTGCTCGACCAGGCCCTGGAGCTGGCCCCCGGAGACTCAGAGGCACACCTTGCCCGGGGCAGGTGCCTCGCAGGCTTAAGCCGCACGGACGACGCGGCAAAGGATTTCGAAAAGGCAGCGGCTGACCCTCTGTTCAAGAAGGCCGCCATGGAAGAGCTCGGAAAGCTCCGGGCGCACTAGACGCACCCCGAGCAGCCCGTGAAAGGAGAAAGCGTTATGACATGTGCCCGTCTTGCAGCAGTTATCGCCGCCGTGCTCTTCATCGCGGCCCCGTCTGCGGCCCCGGCCGAGAGCGCGATCGGTCAACTCGAAACCCTCACCAACCAGACGATCGACCGCTCCATCCCGCAGCCGACCTACTATCCCAGCCGGCCGCCCACTTATGTGAAGAAAATCACGCCCCCCAAGGCAAGGCCAACGGCCAGCCGGCCCTCCTCATCGAACATGGCCGCCATGAACGCCCTCTCCACCGGGCTCATGGTCCTGAGCATCCTCGATGCCATGAATGCCGCTGATGCAGCCGAGGCCGAGGCGGCACGGGCAATGGCCGAGGCCGAGCAGCAGAGGCTTGCCGAAGAGCAGCGCCAGCAGCGGATCATCTCCGCCGACCGCCTGCGCACGTTCTGGGACGGCAGGGACCGCGAGATGGCGGAGAGCCTGGACGACGTGTTCAGCGTGCCCGGCCAAGGCCAGGGCACGGCCTTCTTCGGCGTGCCGTCCAACCCTGCCGTGATGCCGTCGGATCCGGGCATGGGCCCGGTCGAGGGTGTGCCGCTGGAGACGGGCTGGGATACCGCAACGGCCCCGATCCTGGGAACAGGGGCTCCGGAGGTGGTGCGGCCGAGCATGGTGCGGCCTCCCGAACCCCTTGCCTGTGAGACCTCAACCCTGCAGGAAGGCATCATGGAGTCGGGCCTGGACCATGCGCGTAAGGTGGCCCGCAATACGGTCAAAAACATCACAAAGAAGCTGCTCAAAAATGCCCTGCCCTCATATGCGCGAAACATCGAGCTCATGGCCGGGTACACGGAGAGAATGGAGGATTTCACGGGCAATCTCTTCGGGACACTCGAGCCTCAGCGCCTGGTCGGCACGCTGAAAAACGGCGGCCCCGGCGACCACCAAGCCATCATACACGAGATCGACAAGGCGATGATCCAAGGGACCGAGCTGGGGCTGGGGGACAACCCGTTTTCCAACACCATGCTCGAGACCGGCTACAAGCTGCTCAAAGGGCATTACACGTCCGCAGACGCAACCGAGGTCGTCAAAAGCGAGTGGAAGGGCTTCGTCAGCGGCCAGCTCCAGGACCGCCTGAGCAGAGGCTGGATGTAGCCTCCGTACTGCTCCCCTACGACGGGTGACGCCCCGGCGCCGGGAGAGGGTTTGACCGGCGCCACGATGCAGCGGCAGTCCCGCACCGGGAATGCGCCGACAGCTCAAGTATGTCACTTGTCGATCGAGACCGACAGTGCTCCTTTCCTTTCCGTCACCTGGATGCTCACATCATTGTGATGCCGTATGGCTGAAAAATCGATCGTCCCGTCGCCTACCGTGAGGTTTTGGATGTGGACGGCATCCAGGAATTCCGGCAGATACGGCCTGCTGAAGTGGACCTCCTGTGTGGTTGCCCGGATGGTGAGCCCCAGGCAGGACCTCAGCAGGGAAAAGACGCTCGCCGCGGCCCACGCCTGAGGCGAACAGGCAACGGGGTAGAGCGTCGGCCCCTGATCGGGCCTGCGCTCGAAGCCGCAGAAGAGCTCGGGCAGCCTGCCCAGCTCCGTGAACCGGCTCATGTGGAACATGGCCTCGAGAATCCGTCCGGCCTCCTCCTTCCAGCCGTAGCGCGCCATGCCGTCCGCGACGATGGCATTGTCGTGCGGCCAGATGGAACCGTTGTGGTAAGACATGGGGTTGTAGCGGGGCTGTCCCCTGGCCAGGGTTCTCACGCCCCACCCGCTGAAGAACGAGCTGTCCAGGAGGGCTTCGGTGACGATTCTGGCCCGGTCGGGGGAAGAGATGCCGGCAAAGAGGCAGTGCCCCATGTTCGAGGCCCTCACCCGGCAGGGCCTCTTCTCCCGGTCAAGCGCCAGAACGTAGCCCGGGAGCCTGTCGTCCCAGAAGACGAGCTCGAAGCGCTTCTGAAGATCCTCCGCCTGCGCCAGGAGATCGTCTGCTATCTTCTCAAGGCCCAGCCGCTTCCCGATAAAGGCCGCCTGTTTCCTGGCGGCAAACACGTACGCCTGCACCTCGCAAGCCGCGATGGGGGCCTCGGCAAGGCTGCCGTCTTCATGGAACATGGAATCGAAGGAGTCTTTCCACACCTGGTTCTTAAGGCCGTGAGCACTCATGCGTTCATACTCCACGAATCCATCGCCGTCCCTGTCGCCGTACTCGTCGATCCAGACAAGTGCCTGCCTGATCCGGGGCCAGAGCATCTCGATGAACTCCGTGTCTCCCGTCCGGAGAAGATAGTCGCCCGCCAGCATGATGAAGAAAGGCGTTGCATCCGCGCTGCCGTAATACTTCGAAAAGGGGAGCTCACCGGTGTTGGTCATCTCGCCCATGCGCACCTCGTGGAGGATCTTGCCGGGCTCGGCGTCCTGTTCTTCCACGACCTCGCGCGCCTGGTTGAATGCCAGGTACTCGAGCACGCCCCGGCTGATGTCCGGATTGAACCAGAGGGTCTCCCAGGCCGTGATGAGGCCGTCCCGTCCGAAGGGTGTTGAAAACCAGGGAATGCCTGCGTCCGGATAGAGAATGCCGCCGTCCACCTCGCTCAACAGCATGCGCAGGTCGGAGACGGCACGCTCCACCAGGGTGTTGAACTCCTCGTTGGAGGTCCGGATCACGCTCTCACGCCCCCTGGCCGTGCGGAAAAGCCGTGCAGACTCCTGATAGGCCCTGGCATAAGAATCCACCTTTTTCGGTGCCGCTCGCCCCTCTTCCAGGCAGGAGACGATCGCCTCGAACTCGATTTCCTCGTGCCTCCCGAGCCGGATGGAGAACTCAGCCCTGTCCGGTCCGATCGCATCCGGCTCCCGGGAAAACTCGATGCGCGTGCGTCTGAGGATCTTGTCAAGACCCATATAGGGGATGTCGATCAGGCCTTCTCCTGCAAAGATCTCCCCGTGCTCGCCCCTGCTGGTTCTCGTCATTCCCCTGACCTCGAAGATGTCCGCAAAGTCTGAGGCCATGGCCACGGCAATGGCGAATGACAGCGGGGCCAGATCGTAGTTTCTTATCCGGTACTTCTCATAGCAGCGCCCCTTCCAGAGAAATTTGGATCGGAAGATATGGATCGAGCCCCGCTGGATCTGTTGCTTTGCATCCAGGATCAGGTCAGGGTTGGTGAGGTCGATGGTAATGAGATGGTTGTCCCGGCTGATGTCCGAGCTCAGAAGAAGGGGCCTCCTTCCCTCGAAAGAAAGCTGATATTCGGACAGGTAGCGGGTGCCGTTGTGGAACAGTCCCTGGGTGCTGAAAATCCGGGACCGGATGTCCCCGTGGGTGTCGAACACCGCAAAGGTGTCTTCGTGCTTGACGATACGGTTCTGCTCCGCGGCCAGGGCCGTGGTGGCCAGGACATAGTGCTCTCCCGAGACATTGATGATATCTTCCGCCATCAGGGCTCCCTGCCGGCCTGCGCCGCAACCTTCCCGTCTCCCGGTCTTCCGCCCTTTTCGGGAATACCCCCGACAAAAACCGGCCGCTCGCTCTCGTTCTGCATCACGTGGTGCATGAGGAGCAGGTAGTCGCGGACATGACGGGTGATGAGGAAGTTGTACCGCACGTGCTCCCGCCCCCTGGCCCCCATAACGCTGCCCACGTGCGGATGGCTCAGCAGGTAGCGGATGCGGTAGGCCGCTCCTTCAGGCGAATTGACAAGGTACCCGGTCTCGCCGTGGATGATCTGGGCGGGAATCCCCCCCACCGCGCCCCCGATCACGGGCTTGCCCTTCCACATGCCCTCGGTGACGGTCAGGCCGAAGCCTTCTCTCGTGGACTTCTGGACTATGATGTCCGCGGCCCGCTGCAGGGCATTGACCTCCAGGTCAGTGGGCTGGAAGAGGACGAAGATGTCCGGGTCCCCGGCTGCAGTCTCCTCGACCTCGGCCTGGACCATGGGTCCTTCCGGATCGTCGGTCGCACTGCCTCCGGCGAGAACGAGCTGGCAGTCGAAGTGCCGGCGGACCTGCCTGAATGCAGCGACCACGCCCATGGGGTCTTTGAACCGGTCGAACCGCGATACCTGGATAATGATGGGCCGGCCGCGGTCGATGCCGAAGCTTTCGACAATGCGAGTGATCTCTTCCTGCGCGAGCTCCCGGTTCTTCTCTGAGAGCGGGTCGATGGACGGGCTGATGAGCACCTTGGGGATGGTGAGGTCCTTCTGCGCGAAATGGGGGATGTGGAACACGGCCATGGCGTATTTGTTGATTGCCGGACGCAGAAACCGCCATATGGCGGGCATGGGCCGGGATAGATCGATATGGCAGCGCCAGACCATGGACTTGCGCCGGTGGGGAAAATATTCGATGAGAAAGACGGGCTGCGGGTCGTGGACCACCACCACGTCGGCGGCGGGCTCGATCCTGCCGGAGTTGTGCGCGAGGTGAGCGAGATACATCTCCTTGTTGCAGCACGATATCTCGACATCCGATCCCTGCAGGGCATTGTGGATGGACTTGGTCACTTCAAAAAAGTCCTGTCTCCCGTCAATGACATCCCAGGTGGTGGGAATGCCCAGGGATACGGTCCAGGGAATCATACGATTGAGGATCTCCGCAACCCCTCCCCCGCTGCGGGTGGAGCTGACATGCTGCAGGGTATGCCCCTTCAGCGCCGCGGCAAGGGCGCTGATCTCGGAGAGGATCTTGTCAGGAGCGATATTCCGGTACTTTTCTATCATCATACCCCTCCGCGTGAGAACTTGCACACTCGCTCTCGATCAGGGCCAGGAGAAAATCATGGTTTTCCCTGAGGCTCTTGAGGTACGGGTCGAACGAATCGAGCCTGTCTGCAAGCCGATGATGCCCCCGCTGCCGGAACCAGAGCGAGAAGTCGTTCACCATGGTCTCGGACAGGAGTCTGGGTGCGATGAAGAGATGGTATCCCACGGTATCGCTGTCCATGTCCTTGAGGATGCCGATGAACTCATCGAGCGTGCGGGCGATGCGGCCGGTATCGAGCACGGCCAGACGGGGCTTGCAGAATATGAAGGCATTCTCGGGTGAGGTATGGCGCTCGCCGGAGAATGCCTGGAGATGCTGTGCCAGAATGGTGCAGATTTCACGGCGCACCAGCTCCAGGTCCATGCTGCGGACCAGATTCAGGTTGGCGAGCTTTTCCGCGACCGCATCTTCGGCCAGATAGGTGTGGACCCACGAGGAAAAATCGTTGGGGTATTCCGGGATGATATGCGGGTCACGGAAAAAGTGCTGGTGCAGATGAAAGAAGAGCGACCACTGGGAGGTGGTGGTCACCTCCATCAGCAGCTGGCTCAAGGATGTCGCCCTCTGGTTGGTCACTTCCGCCAGATAGACCGCCTTGAGAAACCTGAAGGGAACGGGAACATCCCTGTGCTTGGCATCCATTGCAGCGACCCTTTGGGATCCTTGGTCATATTCGTTACCTGACGGACCTGACCTCGTGCACCGGAGAAGACGGCAACCCGTGAAGCCGGGCCGTGCCGTCACAGGACACAAGATTCTTCTCCCTGGAGAAAAACCGGCGTCCTTGACCACTCTTCATACAATGCGGCCCGACATCGTTCCGGCAGGGAGGAACCGGCGGGTGTCCTGTCGATAGCCTGCCCCTCCTTCGATGAGGGCCTGGTATACCTGCTCATACCTGTCCGTCATGACCGTTGCCGAAAAACGGTTCCTGGCATGCCGCGAGCAACGTTCGCGGTCCAGGCTCCCGATCCTCCCGACCGCATCGGCCATCTCTTCGATACCTGAGACGATAAAGCCGGTCACACCGTCATCGACCACCTCGGGGACCGATCCGTACGGCCTGGCGATCACCGGGGTCCCGCACGCCATGGCCTCGACCATTGCCAGGCCGAAGGGCTCAGGCCAGTCGATGGGGAAGAGCAGCGCCATGGCGTTTCCGATCAGATCAGGCCTCTCGGCGTCGTGGATCTCGCCCAGATACTCGATGAGGGGATGATCCAGCAGGGGCTCGATCTCCCGGGTGAAAAAGGGCAGGTCCGCCTTGTCCACCTTGCCGGCCATCTTCAAGGGAATCCCGCTCCTCCTGGCCACCTCGATGGCTATCTCGGGATGCTTTTCCCGGGCTATCCGTGAAAGATATGCCAGATAGCCGCCTTCTCCGGGGTAGAGCCTGAAGGATGATTCCGGCAGGCCATGGTACACGGTATCGGCCCAGCTCAGGTTCAGGTCTCTAAGCGGCCTGCGCTGATCGTTGCTGATGGATACGAGATGCATGTCGGGAAAGACGGCCATCAGATCTCTCCAGTGGGGAAAGTCCATCCGGCCGTGGAGGGTGTGCACGCAGGGGACCGGGCACGACCGCGCAAAGGGAAAGGCAAGGAAGTCGTTGTGGCAGTGGATCACATCGAACTCATCCGCGCGGGCAAAGGCATGGGCGAGCTCCACGAAATGGAACGCCGACGGATCGGGAATGCCCGGATCGAGACGGAGCGATCTGGGCACCACGCTGTAGAGCCGGGCGCTGGTCCTGGAATCTCCGCTCGCGAACAGGGTCACGCTGTGCCCCCTGCGGACGAGCTCTTCCGTGAGATGGGAAACGACCCGCTCCGATCCGCCGTACAGCTCCGGGGGTACCGGCTCGAAGAGCGGGGCGACCTGAGCGATCTTCATACCGGGACGATCTCCTTTCTTAAGCAGCATATGCATAGAATAGTAGGATAGGCAGAGCCCTGTCGTTCTCAAGCAAGGCAAAACCCGGAAGCACGCCGGAGATGGAGCTGTTTTTTATACCCGCCACGGGAAGGCATTCCGCCCCGCGGGCGCCGGGCAGGATGACCTCTCCTGCCGCGTTCGTACGGCGCATAACGACCTTTCCTTCTACCGGTGCGGACCGGGCGGGTCCGGTCATGTTCTCTTCGACCTGCTTCCGATAAGCAGGAACAGTCCGAAGAGAATCAGAAATACGATGACCAGGGTGTTGAAGATCCATGCCGCATGAGCGCCTACTCCGGTGAACCCCAGCAAAGCCAGCACAACTGCCGTCACCAGGAAAATGACCGCCCAGGTGATGAACAGCTTTCCTTTTGTGTAGATCGTCACGATCGTCTCCACCCTGCTCAGCCCCCCCTGCCGGGCGGGTCTGATGCAGAACATATTTTTTAAGCCGTGGGTCTTCTTCCGGTCAGGAAAAACCCGGCCATAAGCGCAAGGAAAAGAACAAAAAGAATCAGAGAGATCCTTGTTGCACCGACTGCGTCGCCGGCCATTCCGTATATGGCGGCAATGACCGCCAGAACCAGAAAGACAAAAGCCCAGAGCAGCAGGAGTCTTCCCAGGTTATTTTCAGCCATAAGACACCTCTCCACGTTCGTTTTTGCTAAAAAGGGAGAGCCGGCTGCTTTACCGGTACGGTCCGTGAGCCGTCTCCCTTCTGCCCAGAATCAGGAAAATGACACTATCCAGCGGGAACCTGAGACAGCCGGACTCCCGGGCATCTAGTCAGTCATCTTGTGCACCACTTTTCTTGCAGCCAGGAACAGGGCGATGGCAATCGCCAGGAACAGGGCGAAGAGAATAAAGGCAAGCCAGGCGAACACGTCCGCAAGAACGCTGAATCCGAGTATGCCGGCGACAATTGCCAGAACCAGGAAAAAAAAGGCCCAGGAGATCATGGTCTGTCACCTCCTTTGCCGCGATGCCGGATCCGTGTGCGGCAGACATCGGATACATGCAGGGCTTCCCCTGCACGCGTCCCATCCGGCATCCATGATGGTGGTTCGGTCTTCATGATATAGATAATATGCCCATCGACCTCTTCCCCCACCTCTTTCAGGGCAGGCTGAACACATACAGGACATTGCCCCCGGGCAGTCCTGCCAATCCGGAAGACCGGGGAGGAAATGTGCGGAACTCGTTCCGAAGTGCCGCACTGCTCCTGATTGCCGGGAAAAGAGATCCCGGGAGGAGACGGACTTCCGGCGTGCTCATCACTTCAGGGTACAGGGGAGATTGCTGCGCGATCAGGGCAAACCGGCCGATCAGAGCAGGAAGGCCAGCGATCCCGCCACCACCAGGGCAATGGAGGTGTTGAGCGCAATGGACAGCAGCGCCACCTTCAATCCCCCCTCTTTCCACAGCGTGGAGATGGTGGCGACACACGGGATATACAACACCGTGAAGACCACGAGCACCAGGAGCTGGGCCGAGGAGAGCACGGTCGAGACATCCGTGGTGTTCAGCGCCGAGTTCAGCATGATGAGGGTGAGCTCCTTCCGGAAGATCCCCAGGAACAGGGTGATCCCGAGATCGGAAGGCAGACCGAGGATAAAGGTGGTGATGGGGGAGAGCACCCGGTTGATGACATCATCGATCCCCACGTAGGAGAATACCGCCAAGGCGATGCTGGAAATCGCGATCACGGGCCAGGCGAAGAGCAGGAATTCCTGGATTCGGACCCAGACCTTCCGCATTACGACGTGGAGGTATGGCTTGCGCAGGGGGGGAACGTCCATGATGATGCCGGGTGACACGTCCGCGCTGAGGCGGGAAAAAACCGAAGAGACGCCCAGGGCGATGGCGATGTTGCCCAGGTAGATGAGCGTCGTATACCCTGCCCCCAGATACTTCCCCGCAAGGGCGAGGATGATCACGGTCCGGGCCGAGCAGGCGATGAACGGAACCATGAGCATGGTGATGATCCGGTCGCGTTCGTACTCGAGATTGCGCGCAGCCATGATGGCCGGCACATTGCACCCGTATCCCATAATGATGGGCACCACCGATTTCCCGTGCAGTCCGAAGCGGTGCAGCAGGCCGTCTGCCATGAAGGCGATCCGTGGCAGCAGGCCCGTGTCTTCGAGCAGGGAGAGGATCACCAGGAGCGGAACGAGATAGGGCAGCACGATCCCCACACCGGCGGTGAACCCGTCGTAGACCCCGGAGACGAGCATGGCGGTGTAGCCGCTCGTATGACTCATGAGAAAGGCACCGAGAGATTCCAGGGGGGCCTCCACAAGGCCTGCGATCAAATTGCCGAACCAGAACGATACCGCGAACATCAGGAAGAACACGCCTACCGTGGCCGCCAGGCCGCCCACGGGGTTGATGACAAACCGGTCGATCTTCTCGGACAGGCTCGTGCCGGTGCGCGACCTCACTGCAACGACCTGCTCGAAGAGGTCGAGAACCAGGGCATGCCGGTGCGAGGCGAACACACCGGACTCCGGCCAGTCGTGGACCTCGGCCAGAAAGCGCCTGTTCTCGACTACGTATTCGAGAAAGTCTCCGTCCACCTCCGAAACGAGCTTCTCGAACTCCTCGTCCATCTCCAGGAGCCTGATGATGACGAACCGCGTGTCCACCCTGAGGCGCTCCTTCAGCGTAGAGGGATAGCGGGCCTCGATCCGGGCGATGCATTCCTCCACGTCCCGGTCGTACACCGGGGGGACGCGGTGGAAGCTGTTTTCGGAGACCTTCAGGGCCGCATCGAACAGCTCGTGAACGCCGCTTCCCTGTACCGCGATCAGGGGATAGGCTTCCAGGCCCGTCAGGGAGGTGAGCGCCGGGATATCGATCTCCATGCCCTTTTTCTGCGCATCGTCGATCATGTTGAGTCCGATGACCATGGGCACGTTCATTTCCATGAGCTGCAGCGTGAGCTCAAGGGACCGGGACAGCAGGGACGAATCCACGACATTGATGATCACGTCCACCTGGCCGGAGAGGAGATAATCCCGCGCCACGCGCTCCGCGACATCGTTGGCGGATATGGAATAGGTTCCGGGCAGATCGATGAGCCTCACCGTCCGGCCGCCGATGTAGACTTCAGTTTCGGTATACGAGACCGTGGTGCCCGAGAAGTTCCCGGTATTCACCTTGAACCCTGCCACCGCATTGAAAATGGTCGATTTTCCGCAGTTCGGCTGGCCCGCCAGGGCGATCACCATCTCGCTGTTATCGTTTTTCGTTAAGGATTTCCACATGAGATGCAATCCCGCGTCCGATCATGGTCCTGGCGCCGGAGCTGATATCCTCGATGAGCAGCGGCCCGCGAAACGGTGCGGCCCGGACAACCCTGACCTTCTTTCCCGCGTGCAGGCCGAGTCCCGCCATCCGGGCCGAAACGCCCTTCCCGCCGGAAACCCTGCTGATAACGGCGGTGTCGCCTTCTTTCAGTTCCAAAAGAGTCAAGCAAGAATCCTTTCTTTTCCAGCGGACTTGAAAAAAGGTCCAATCCGGCCCCTCTTATGAAGCCCGCGCTGTCGTCATGAAATGAATATCCTCCAGGACACGCCCGCCGCCGGCAAGGCAGCCGCGATCCCGCCCTGCTCATGCCTTTTCAGGCACGGTCCTTTTCATCCCTGCATTCGGGGCACAGCCCCACCAGCTCGAGGTAATGACGCTCCAGGGTAAACCCGTGTTCTCTGGCCACCGCCTCCTGCAACACATCGATGGCCGGATAGCTGAACTCAACCCTCCTGCCGCACTGCATGCAGACGAGATGATCATGGTGAGAGCGGCCCCAGATATGCTCGTACCAGGCGCCCCCGGAAGGGGCGTCCTCATGCACGCTCACCCTGCGGATTATTCCCGCCTCAACGAGCAGCGAAAGGTTCCGGTAGACCGTGACCAGGGAGAGGTTGTATTGCTGATCCTTGAGCAGCCTCAGCACGTGATCTGCCTGAAAATGCCCCTTTATATCGCAAATTGTTTTCAATAAGACCAGACGCTCCTTCGTGAGTCTTCCGCTGTGTGTTTTCAGTATAGAGCTGAGCCTATCATAACAATATCCATGACCTGCACAGAGAGAACACTCGGGTTTTAAAAGCTTCTGTTGCATATCATTTGCAATAACAGGGATCAGGGTCCTTGTCAAGAGCTGAGGGAGACCGGTTCACAAACCCGGCCCGATCGCGTATACTGCCCATCCGGAGACATGCACATGAACGGTACGGACAGGAAACGGAAAAGAGAACGGCATACCCTGGAGACCATGCTCAGGATCTACTGCCGTGGCAATCATGGCAGGCGGGCGGACCTCTGCGACGAGTGCGGCAGGCTCAGGGACTATGCCTTCGCGCGCCTCGACCGGTGCCCCTACGGGAGCGATAAGCCGGTCTGTTCCCGGTGCCCGACTCACTGCTACAAGCCCGATATGCGCGAGCGGATCCGCGAGGTCATGCGGTATTCAGGTCCCCGGATGCTGGCCCGCCATCCCATACTCTCGCTTCTGCACATGCTGGACCTGGAGAAGAGACCTCCGTCCGCCGAACCCGGAGAGACGAAGTAGCCGGCCCCGTCAGGAGAAACGACCCCGGACGCCGACTGTATCCCGCTGCCGTTCCCGGCTCACGGTGATCCGTATACCCATTCTTCATATCGCTGTGGCGGGGAGCATCGGTGCTGAGGGAGGCCTCTCCGGGCGCCGTCTTCCTCACTTCTCATGCCGGGAAACGCCACGCCGCCCGATACGGTATCCCGGAACGGGAAAGAGAAACGGCTTTCCGATCAGATGCCGCCACCCCTTCTCGTCCGAATCGGGAGGCGGATGCCCTCCTGTATGGGAACTACTCGAAGCCCTCCTGCAGCCCGGCCTTGCCCGGGTCGACCTCTGCGAGCTTCTGCTTATACTGCGTAACAGCGGGACCGAGAGCGGCGCCGCGCACCAGACCGTCGGATACCTTGAAACGGCTTACTACCGATGCCAGTTCTCCTGCCTCGATATTCAGCCTTTCCGAGGTAGAGGTGAGTTCTTCTGCTGTGGATGCGTTGCGCTGGGTGGTGGTATCGATGGATGACAGCGCACGGTTCAGTTCGTCAATGCCGCGCGCCTGCTCGCCCGAGGAGGCGGCGATGTCTTCCATGGTATGCGAGAGCTGCTGGATCATTTCGATGATCTGATCGAGTGAGTTCCCGGTCTTCTTGACCATATCGTCGCCTGCGCCGA
This sequence comes from Deltaproteobacteria bacterium, assembly GCA_018433775.1. Lineage (GTDB taxonomy): Bacteria > Desulfobacterota > Desulfomonilia > UBA1062 > UBA1062 > Phosphitivorax. The sequence goes on along the minus strand of JAHDQN010000006.1, from coordinate 97,563 downwards.
TCTTTGCTACGGTATCCCTGACGAGATCCTCGATCTGCCGCGACGATTCTGCCGAGCGTTGCGCCAGGGCACGCACCTCGCCCGCAACCACGGCAAAACCCTTGCCGTGGTCGCCTGCCCTGGCGGCCTCCACAGCCGCGTTCAGGGCAAGGAGGTTGGTCTGAAAGGCCACCTCGTTGACCGTCACCACAATGTCGCCGATCTTCCTGGACACGTTGGTCACCTCTTCCATGGCCCGAGCCAGGTCTTTCGATACCCTGCCGCTGTGATTGGCGACACTCACCATCTCCTGAGTCTTTTCCCTTCCCATGTTCGCATTCGCGGCATTCTCTTTGATCGTGGAGGTCATTTCCTCCACCGTTGCCGCTACCTCTTCGATGGCGGTGGCCTGTTCCTGGGTGATATGGGAAAGATCCTGAACGCCCCTGGACACCTCCTGAGTTCCTGTGTCTACTGTCTCGGCAGTCTCTTTCACCCTGGATATGATCTTTTCCAGGTTGTCGATAAAGGCATTGAACCAGTAGGCCAGCTCGCCGACCTCATCCCTGCTCGTTATATCGAGCCTGAGGCTCAGGTCTCCTTTTCCTTGTGCAGCCACTTTCAACCTCTCGGAAACAAGCCTGATCGGGTGAATGATGTGCCTGTTCGTGAGAAAGGCGATCACGCACACCAGGAGAACAGTTATGATCAATGCCGTAACCAGGCTTATGATGGCGAGGTACCTCACCGGGGCATAGATCTCGTCCTGATGGGCCACCACACCCAGGTACCAGCCCGTCGTTTCGTTCCTCGCAAAGGCCACCATATATGAGGTGCCTTCGAAGCCGTACTCGATGCTGCCCTTGGTCATCCCGTGCATCTGTTGAAAAAAATCCGTGTCGCTGATGCTGCGGCTCAACACCGCATCCTTGTCGCGGTGAGCAAGGGTGAGTCCTTCTCTGTCACAGAGATATGCATATCCGCCCTTACCCACACTGACAGGATCGATGAATTTCTCACTCAGGGCGAATAATCTTACCATACCAAGGATGACTCCGTAGGCCTCGGGACCGCTTTTGACCGGAGCGGCGATGATAAATACCGGCTCTCCCGTCAACCCGCTTTTCATGGCATCGGACACGATGACCCGTCCTTTTAGGGATTCCTGGAAATAGGATCGATCGGCGATGGAAAGCTTGTCGACGATCTCGGGATCTGAGGACGCCACGACTTCGCCGTCAAGGCTCACGACATTGACGGCCTCAAGGTAGGGATACTTGCTTTTTATTTCCCTGAGCCGGGCATTGACCGTATTCTGCATGACCTCCCTGTTGCCTGGATACAAGAGAAATGATCTCACGTCATAGTCGCCTGCCCATCCCTCGACGTTCCGTCTGGTATCCTCCAGCCAGTTGTTCAGGAGCTGGCCGGTAGCCTCTGCAGCACTCACAAGCTGTTCGTTGACGGTCCGCTTGAGTGCATTGCGTGAAGTGGTGAAGATCATGACCGATCCGATGCCGAGGCAAATGATGACCAGTGCCAGGATGGGGACCATGAATTTTACCTTCAGACCTGTTTTCATAGCTGCTCCTCTCTGTTGTATACTCCTTGTTGTCATTCCATGATGTGCACGTGTGATGTTTCAGAGCCCGGCTCCCGAAAATACTGGCCTTTTTAGGGATGCCCGAACCTTATTTCCATGGACGACATCCATCGGAAGATGTTCCCCATGAAATTATCCACCATATCGGTTGGAGAGAAAGATAATATTAACAACGGATCGCACAATATCGATCAAGGCCTGCCTCAAATTGTGCATTGTACGGTATCCGGACCGGCTCACCGGAGAAAATCGCCGGCGGCAGATCAAAAAGAATCGAGAAGCAAGGCCGCCCTTTTGGCAAATTCACTATTTCCGCTCGAGGCCATAAAGGAATCCGAACCAGCCAATGTGAACAGGCGTGTTTCTCAACGGTGCGAGAACCAAACCGCATTATCCGTGTGCTCCGGATGTGAGAGCCACAAGATGCGCCGGGTATCTTTTTTCAATGTACCTATATCTCCTTGACATTTGAGGGGTAATTTTGTACCGATACCACTGAGTTGGAACTCTGCAGTGGTGTGGTGTGATATGGAGATTCGGGTGCCTGCTTTTACATGTCTGTTCCGGAGCGAAAAAACCAGGCCGGAGTCAACAGGCCTGCTCCGGTTCACCATCTCCCCATCCAAGGCCCCTGAATACCTCGGATACTATCGCGCTGTCGGTTCACCAAAAAATATACGAGGAGGAAGTATGGTAAAAAAATTCGTTTTGGCTGTAGTTATGATCAGCTTTGTCGCGGTTCCGGTGTCGTCCTGCTTCGCCGCCAACCAGAGCAATACCGGGTGCGGGCTCGGATCTCTCATCATGCAGGGCAATGACGGCCTGGCTTTCCAGGTTCTGGCCGTGACAACCAACGGGACCTGCGGAAACCAGACCTTCGGCATCACCTCGGGCACGCTGAATTGTGAAAAGCCGGCAAAGTTCGTCAGCAGGGAAAAAACGAGCTCCTACATTGCCGACAACATGGACAACCTTGCCAACGACATCGCACGCGGGCACGGGGAATATCTGAACACCCTGGCCGTGCTCATGGAGGTGCCCGAGGGTTCCCGAGCGAATTTCTACGCGCTGCTGCAGAACAATTTCCCGCACATCTACTCTTCGCCGCAGATCAGCAGCGTAGAGGTGCTCGACAACATCGAATCCCTGATGTAGCATCACCGGATGGGCATAGAATCGGCATGGGGATGCGGGGTGGCTCCACCCCGCATCCCCATGCTCTTCCTCGTCGCACTCTGGTGCGTCTTCAGCGCGGCCCCCTCTCCCGCCCAGGACTCACCCTACTGTGAAGAGCTCCTGGCATCCGCCGCGGAACAGAAACTCCACGAAGACCGTTACTGGCACATCCTCGTTCACTACCAGAGCAGGCCCTTCGGCATCGAGAGCCTTATAGACGATCCGATGTTCTTCCTGTCGCCCGTGGGCAAAACCGATCCCGAAGCGGAGATCCGGGCCACCATACGTGCCTTTTTCGAGCATCACGGGGATGAGAACGATTCAGCCGTGTGCAGGTTTCCTGCCCGCTTCGAATGGATCAGTGAGCGGCTGGATATCGATCCGGACCGGATTCCCTTCCCGGCCTGCCGGTCGTTCGAGAACTTCATGGAAACGGCCCGGCCCTCCTCGGTCACCCTGGTTTTCCCCATGGCCCACCTGAACAGCCCGGCCTCGATGTTCGGCCACACCCTCCTCACCGTGGATACGGCCGACAGGACCAGTCTCCTCGCCTATTCGATCAGCTATTCGGCGGTCACCAACGAGACCTTCGGCCCCTTTTTCGCGTTCAAGGGGCTGTTCGGGCTCTACCCGGGATATTTCGCGGTGCTGCCGTACTACGCCAAGCTGGAGCAGTACAGCGACGTGGACCACCGGGACATCTGGGAATACCGCCTCAATCTGACCGCCCCGGAGATCAGACGGATGCTGCTGCACGTCAGGGAGCTGGAATCGATAGCCTCCGACTACTATTTTTTTCAGGAGAACTGTTCATACCTGCTCTATTTTCTGCTGGAGGCAGCCCGCCCCTCGCTGGAGCTCTCCGACAGGTTTCACTGGTGGCTCATCCCCCTGGACTCCATACGCGTGATCGAGGAGCAGGGCCTGATAACCGGCGCATCCTACCGGCCGTCCAGGACCACCAAGATCACATTCCTCTCCTCGAACCTGAGCGAACCGGGAAAGACCGCGGCCCTTGCCATGGCGGACGGGATGCCTCACGGAGACGCCCTGAAGCTCGGCGGCCTTTCCGATCAGGAGAAAAAGACGACCTGCGAGCTTGCCGGAGAGTATCTGCAATATCTCTATTCCAAGCGCAGGGTATCCGAGGAGACATATCAGGAGCGGTTCCTGGCCATCCTCACCGCACGCAGCCGGCTCGGCACAGCCCCGGGAGCCGCCCCGGACGGGATTGCTCCGCCTGTTCAGCCAGACAGGGGGCACCGCTCCAACCGCCTGGCCATCGGAGCCGGGGTCAGGGGGGACGATGCCTTTGCGGAGATCAGGATCAGGCCCGCCTATCACCATCTCATGGATCTGGACCACGGCTACGTCGAAGGGGCGCAGCTCGTCTTCGCCGACGCGGCGCTGCGCTATTATCACGAAGACAATAGGCTCCTCCTGGAGAGCCTGGATGTTATCGACATCGTTTCCCTCTCCCCACGGGACCGCTTTTTCCGTCCCGTGTCCTGGAAGCTCGATACCGGGCTTGTCCGGGTGGACAGAGACGATGACGATTCGCACCTGGTATACCAGATCAATCCGGGCGGAGGGCTGGCGTTCGGCGGCACGCAGGGAGGCCTGTTCTACGGGATGCTGGAGACAGGTTTGAACCTGGGCGGTGCCCTGGAAAAAGGATATGCAGCAGGCGCAGGGGGATCGGCGGGCATCATCGGGGTTGTGGGAGGCTCCTGGAAAATCCATGCCCGCATCAGGGACGTCTATTACGGTCTCGGGGACAGCTACAATCTCTTTGAGGCATGCCTTCAGCAGAGCTTTGCCATCAGCCCGGGCCAGAGCGTCCAGGCGGACGTCTCCAGGCGCAGGACAGGGGATTTCGCCCGGACAGAGTTCCGGATTCTCTGGAGCCTGTTTTTCTGACAAGGTGGACTCATCATGAGACAAAAGCTTATCAGATTCGTTGTCCTCCTCGGTATCTGCTCTCTCTTCAGCGGGTGCGCGGGCTCCCTGGTCTACCATCCCAGGAAGGAAATTGCCCGCACCCCTGCGGATGCCGGATTGAGCTACGAGTGGGTGAGTATCGAGGCATCGGACAGCGTGAAGATCACCGGCTGGTGGGTCCCGGCGGCGGACGCGCGGGGCAGCGTGCTCTTCTGCCACGGCAACGGAGGGAACATCGCCGACCGTCTCGACACCCTCGTGATCTGCAACCGGCTCAGGCTCAACACGCTCGTCTTCGACTACCGGGGATACGGCAGGAGCGAGGGGTCGCCTTCCGAACAGGGCACATACGCGGACGCAGAGGCCGCCTACCGTTATCTGGCGGAAGAAAGAGGGATCGCCCCTGAGACGATCATCCTCTGGGGCAGATCCCTCGGCGGACCCGTTGCGGCCAGGACCGCCGCGGAGCACCCGTGCGGCGCGCTCATCATCGAGTCCTCCTTCACCTCGCTGGGCGACCTGGTCAGGGACCGCTTCGGCATGATCCCCTCCCTGCTGCTGTGGCGCTACGCCTACCCTACCCGCAGCCATCTTGAGCGGGTGGGTGTCCCGGTGCTCGTCATCCACAGCGCCGATGACGAGATGATACCGCCGGGGCACGGAAAGGTGCTGTATCGATCCATAAAGGGGCGAAAATCCTTTCTGGAGATATCCGGTTCGCACAACCGGGGATTCATCGATTCGCTGGCCGTGTATGGCCCTGCGATCGACAGATTTATCGATGAATTCCTCGTGAAAAAGGAGGCGGTCTCGCCATGATATGCACCCCGAAACTCGCTGTTCTGCTGATCATGACCATGCTTCTGCCGGCAGTGCCGTTCTCGCATGCGCACGATCTTCCCGAGGAGCCCCTCGTCCTTCTCACCGAGGCCGCGGAAGATCCCTGCTCCATCTGTGCGGAGCAGAAGCGGCGGCAGGCGTTTAAGATCTTGAACGAGTACTTCGTGCCCGGCCGGGAGATCGGCGGCGGTGAAGCCTGCCGGATGACAAAACCGGACCGGGAGGACGCCCTTGTCCTGACCTGCTACCCTTCCGCATCCCTGAGAGACTCCCTCGACTGCTCCGGGAAGGCGACCCGGGTGGTGTTCGCGATCTACACCCCCCAAAACAGGCTCGTGGGCATACCCGAGAGCGGTTATACCGCGCATGACGTATACGATCTCTACCGGGCCAGCCCCGCGGGGACCGTCTTTGAAGGCAGAATCAGGCTCGTCGGGTATGCCTACGGCGACGGCCTCACCTTCAACTACTTCCGGCAGGAAAACAGGCTGCAGTTTCACTGTGTCGCTGTCGAGCTGAAACCCATGGCCCCGTGACAGATCCCTTACGGTGACCGGGCTGAGAAAGATCCGCCTGCACCCGAGCGTATAATTCCCCGGTCTGCGCACAGATAAGGGAGTTGTTCAGCTCTGCCGCGGCCGGCAGCGGCACCAATTCCCCTCCTGCGCACAGGCCGGCGTCTGGAGGGCTGATCATGGGCTGCTTCGTGTACAGGCGAGCCGAACTTGGTTTTCCCCCCCTGAGGGCGTATTCATTATACTTATCTATCTCGTGCGATAAGGAGGGAAAAAATGAAGCGTCTTCTCAAGGGTATCTTCACCGGACTGATCGTGGCGGTCATGGCCCTGGGGATATGGGGCTGCGAGCAGCAGGGTCCGGCCGAGCAGGCGGGTGAACAGGTCGACGAGTCGGTCGAGGAAGGACAGGAGCAGCTCGAAGAGACCGGGGAGGACATCGAGCAGGGAGCCGGGGAATAAGGTACGGATGGACCGGGCGGCCCTGGCGCAGCCTGTGGACAAGGCCCTCGGGGAGTGTCCGGGACCGGCCTGAAGCTGAGCATGAGGGCAGTCTCCCTTTACCGGCTCTGAGCCGGGAGACCGCACCCTGCATGTCCGCAGACGCGGCCGCTTAAGGGCAAGGGGGCGAGCAGGAAGCCCCCCTTGCATTCATCGATCGGGAAGCCCCTGCCCCTGTCCCACCCGTCAGCGGCTCAGACAGGCATTCACGAAGTCCCAGTTGATGAGCTTTTCGATGACCGCGGAAAGGTGATCCGGTCTGAGGTTCTGGTAGTCGAGGTAGTAGGCATGCTCCCACACGTCGATGCCCAGAAGCGGAGTCTGCCCGTGTACCAGCGGGTTGTCGGCATTGCCGGTCTTGGTGACCTTGAGCTCCCCGTTGTCGAGCACGAGCCAGGCATATCCGCTGCCGAACTGTGAGGTGCCTGCATTTTTCAGGTCTTCGAAAAACTTCGCGGCGCTGCCCCAGGTGGCGTTGATCTTCGCCCCCACCTCTCCGGTGGGATCGCCCCCTCCGCCCGGCTTGAGGCACTGCCAGTAAAAGTTGTGGTTCCAGACCTGGGCCGCGTTGTTGAACAGGGTGGTCTTCCCGGGATCGCCGGCAGCCTTTTTCACAATGGTTTCCAGCGACTCGTTCTCCAGGTCGGTCCCCTGGATGATCTGGTTTGCGGTGTCCACGTATTTCTTGTGGTGCTTCCCGTGGTGGAACTCCAGGGTTCTGGCACTGATGGCCGGCTCCAGGGCTTTTGTGGGATAGGGTAGATCCGGAAATCCAATCATATATACCTCCTTCTTCTTTTGTGATCAGCCGGTGCGGATAGCACCTTCGTTTCATGAGAATTCCTGTAAGTTTAATACGGCCCGGCAGGGAAAATGGAAGACCTGAACCTGCTCTAAATAGGGACCCTGCGCACACCTTCCCGGTCCCCCAAGGCCGCTCCTTTGCCTCCACCTGCCGGACGCATCAGCCCGCCGATGCCATCCGGGCAGGCAGTCCCCTGCCGGAAGGCAGGCCGCGGTAGTCGGCAACGAAGTCGTCTTTTTCCAGGGAAAAATTCTCCGTGATATGGTACTTCATCTTCTCCAGCGACTTGTTCTCGATCTGCCTGACGCGTTCCTTGGTAATGTTCAGAACCTGGGCGACCTGTCCGAGGGTCGGTCGCGGCTCGTCGAGGTATCTCCGCTGGAGCACATACCGCTCTCTGACGGTGAGCGGGCAGCTCCCCGAGTCGAGGATCCGGGACAGGAGCACGGGCCTCTGCCGGGAAACCAGCTCGTCTTCCTGGCTGGGGGCCTCGTCCGGGATATGGTCCACAAAGCACTCCTCGTTGTCCGACTTATCGGACATGGCGGTATCCAGGGACACGACACCGGGTGCACGCCCGATCATTCCGGTCAGCGGCTTGCTGCTCTTGGCAAGAAAGTTCATGATGTAGCACCTCACCCACCAGACTGCGTAGCTGAAAAACTTGATTCCCCGGTCCGGATCGAACAGGGGCAGGGCCTTCATGAGCCCCATATTGCCCTCCTGAACGATCTCCAGGGGATCGTACCCCTGATAGAAGTAGCCCCGGCTCACCTTCACGACATTGCGCAGATTCGACTCCACGAGCATCCGTCCGGCTTCGCTGTCTCCGTCACGATAACGCCTGGCGAGCTCCAGTTCTTCTTCCAGGGTCAGGTATCGAAACTCGTTCATCCTTTTCTGATACACCGAAACCTCGTACGGCTGATAACTGCTCCCCATGACTCCTCCCTTCTCTGTGCTCGTGTTGGAATTCATGCCGGATCAGGGATTTTCTCCCCGGCCGGCTTGTCCTCGATCGGGGTATACTGAAAAACCCCCATCCTCATGGTGATTCATTACGGGAAAGTCGGGGTGATGAAAATTGGACCTTGGTCCATTGGACTTTGGTCCTATGCGGGTGGGAACCGGTTATGGTTCGACGCCTTGGATGACCGAGAGGAGATCCTCCTCTTCGAAAGGTTTGGGCAGAAAGCTCACGGGGTGGTAGTTTGCGCCTCGCGCATGCATGAGTTCCTCATCGTGCGACGATATGAGTATCACGGGCACCCTGTTTCCCGAAGAACGGATGTGCTCCAGCAGGTCCATCCCGCTCATGCCGGGCAGCCTCAGGTCGAGAATCAGGAGCGACGGCGTTCTGCGGCCGGGTATGGAGAGAAAATCCTCTGCCGAATGGAACTGGCCGATGTCCCGGAACCCTGCAGCCTTGAGCAGTCGCGCCAGGGCGCGGCAGAGAGAGACATCGTCGTCCACGATATCGATAGCGAGGTCTTCCTTTCTCACGTTCCGTCCTTTCCGAGTCATCGTGCATGAAACAGGTATTCACTACGTTTCGATGCGCATGATCTCCCCCCGCGAACCTTCCCGGGCAGGGACGGTTCGCGGGTCAGGCTCCCACTCACCGGGGTTACCTGTTAGATACCCCCGCACGATGGAAAAACAAGAGGGGTCATGGTTGTGTGACGAGATACCCGGCCCGGGTCAAAGACGGCTGCCGGCGATCGCTGCTCTGCGCTCTGTGCCGGCAGGCAAAGAAAGCGGCCGTGCGGGTCATTTACCGGAAGATCGGCTCGGGGACGAAGCACCATGTGCGGCATCAGGAGGTGAAAATGTCCAGTTTTTCGGCCATCCGCACCAGGTCGGCCAGAGAACCGGCCTGCATCTTTTCCATGACCCTCCCCCGGTGAACCTTGATAGTCTTCTCCGAGGTGCCCAGCTCCGCGGCGATCTGCTTGTTGAGCATCCCGGCCACGACCAGCGCGAGCACCTCCCTTTCCCTGGGGGTGAGCAGCCGATATCTCTCTTCGAGATCCCTGATCTCGCGCTTGAAGGCCATGGCCTGCCTGCCCTTCTCCATGGCCCGGGAGATGGCCTGTACCAGGGCATGGTCGTCAAAGGGCTTTTCCAGAAAGTCCACTGCTCCGTGCTTCATGGCCTGCACGCTCATGGGGATGGTCCCATGGCCGGTGATGAAAACGATGGGAAAGGGCAGATCCCTCTTCTTCAGCTCTTCCTGCAGGTCCGTACCGCTCATCCCGGGCATTTTGACGTCAAGAACAATGCAGCCCACAGAGCCGGGCGGAAAATCCGTGGCCAGGAATTCCTGCGCCGATGAGAAGGTCCGGGTCCGGTAGCCCATGGTGCGAAGCAGTCTCTCCAGTGCCTTGCGCATGGAGGCATCATCATCGATGATCAGGACTTCCGCGTCGGGTCGGTCATTCATGTCATGCATTCCTCTGCATCACCGGCAGGCTGAAAGAAAAGGTCGCACCGCGCCCCGGGTTGTCCGCTGCAGACAGCCTGCCGCCGTGGGCCTCGATGATGGAGCGGCTGATGGAAAGCCCCAGCCCCAGCCCGCTCTCCCTGGTCGTGTAAAAAGGCTCGAATACCGAGCGCATGGCCTTCTCACCGATGCCTTCGCCCGTGTCCCGGACACTGACCACGATCTCTGTCCCGCCGCTCATCCGGCTCTCCACCGTGACGTCCCGCGGGGGCTCGGAGACCTCTCCGAGGGCCTCCATGGCGTTGAGCAGGAGGTTGATCATCACCTGTCCCACCTGAACCGGGTCTCCCATCACCGGAGGAAGCCCTTCTGCGAGATCGGCCCGGACCATGACGCCCCTGAACCGGGATTCCCGCTCCACCAGCTTCAAGGCATCCTCGATGACCCGGTTGACGTCCATCCGGTCGAACTTCCCGCTTTCCTTCCGGAGCAGGGAGCGGATCCGTTTGATCACCTCCCGGGCGCGGCTGTCGTCGTTGACGATGTCGTCCAGGATCGCATGGAGCTCGTCCATGTCGGGCTTCTCGTCGTCAAGGATGTGCCGGGCGGCCTGGGCGTTCGCGAGGATCGCGGCCAGAGGCTGGTTGATCTCGTGGGCAAGCGCCGCGGTAAGCTCTCCCGCCGTGGTGACCCGGGAGACGTGCGCGAGTTGCCGGCGGAGCATTTGCCGTTCCTGCTCAGCCTGCTTGCGCCTGGTGATGTCCTGCACGATGCCCGAACCGCGCAGCGGGACGCCGCTGTCGGAAAATTCCACCCGGGCCTTCTCCCTGACCCATTTCACGGCCCCGTCCGCCAGAATGCGGTGCTCGATGTCGTACTGAGCACCTTCCAGGGCATCGTTCCAGCTTCTATTCACATACTCGGCGTCGTCCGGATGCACCAGCGAGAGGAACTTCTCGTAATCCAGAGGCACCCCGCGCGGCAGCCCGAAGACCTCGTACACGCCGTCGGTCCAGGTGAGCTCGCTGGTGCGCAGGTCGAGGTTCCAGCCGCCGACCACGGCCACCTCCTGGACCATCTTCAGGTCTGCCTCGCTCCGCGCGAGGGCTTCCTGGGCGATCCTCCCCTTCTCGATCTCGGCTTCGAGCCCGGCGGTGCGCTCCCTCACCAGCCTCTCAAGGTCTTCGTGTTGAATCTCGATCCCCTGCTCGTTTTTCCGCTGGAAGAAGACGACGACAAGCAGACCGAGGACGAAAACCCCGAGCACGATGCCGACAATACAGCCGCGATACTCCTCCCATGCGGGCGGCAGCGCATATGCCGGGGAAAAAGCAGATGCCGCCACCAGGAGAAAAACCGTACACGCCGTTATGAGGGCAGGTGTGGCCGTGTGTTCTCTTTTTGCCGTCATCGGGGACGAGTATATCTCATCGGGCAGAATAAGCAAACCGCATTGTGAGAAAAGGGCAAGGGATATCTGTTGCTTGTCTGCCGGCCCGGGCACACTGCTGCTGCAGTCCTTACCTATGACAGCAGGATGGGCGTCCACGCAAAAGGTCCTCAAAGAGGCGCCGCCCGGGGAGCAGGGCGGGACGGAATCTGCACGGATATTCCTGCAAGGGTGCTCTACCGGGAGGCAGGTCCCTCGATCACCTGGACCAGGTCGCCGGTGCGCACCCACCGCGCAAAGGCGTCCCGTACCTCCGAGGCGCTGAGCCCGAGATAACGGTGCGCAGCCCGGGTGGGTTCGTCCAGAGGCAGGTCGAGCCTGGTCCGGTGGATGAATCCCAGCGCGATGCTCCGCACGCTGGACTCGGAGAGCGGAATCTTCCGGAGCAGCAGGGCCTTGGCGCGCAGCAGCTCATCGGGGGTCGCCGGGTTTTTCCGCATGTCCGTGAGATTGCGCTCCACGATGGCACGAGCCTGCGCCACGTTGGCTGGATCGCACGCGTACTCCACGGTGTAGCGTCCCCTCCTCTGGTCCAGGTCGAAGTACGAGGATACATGGTACACCAGGCCGGTCCTCTCCCTCAGGTCCCGGTAGAGCCGGGTGGCGTAGAAGGCACCCCCGAGCACGTGATTGCCGAGCTGCAGGGCATAGTAGTCCGGATGCGAACGGTTCAGCCCCAGGGTCTGGGCAAGCACCACCCGGTCCTGGACACGGCTTTCGTTGGGCACCCGGGTATGGGACCCACCGTTGAGGGGAACGGCGGGCAGGAGCACGTCCGGCTTGGGGCCCTGCGGGGCCTTCCAGCCGCCGAAGTGCTCCTCCACCAGGGCTCGGGCCTTTTCGGGCGTAATGCGGCCGATAACCACGATGGTGGTCATGTCCGGCCGGAAGACTCTGCGGTAATAGTCCTTCACCCCGTCCATGTCCAGGGAGGTCACCGTCTCCGGCGTTGCCTGCCTGAGCGTAGGGTCGTCCTCGGGATAGAGGGCCTTCCGGACGGCACGCTCGGCAAGGTACTCGGGGCTCTTCAGGCGCCCGGCCGTCGTGGCCGCGACCTGACGGCGCACGGTCTGAAACGCCTTTTCCGGCAGGGCCGGCCGGAGCTCGTTGTCCGCGAGGAGTTCCATCCCCCGGTCGACATGATCGGCCATCACCTGCAGGCTGAAGTCCACACCCGGGGTGACGAACGCTCCGATCTCGTCCAGGGCCTTCTGGAACTCCTCCCGGTCCAGCGAGGTCGTGCCGTAGGAGAAGAGATGGTCGAGCACGTCGTTCACGCCCTCGCTTCCTTTCGGTACCTGCAGCTCCGGGGTGTTCCTCACATGCCCGTAAACACTCACCGTCTCGCTCACGGACTCGGGTTGAACGATCAGGTTGATGCCGTTCGGAAGCGCGCTCACTACCGGGTTCACCATGGATTCCGGAACCGAAAGCTTCTCCAGGGTCTTTTCCGCCCATGGAGGGAGCTCGACGGCCTCGACGTTCTCGGGCGTGAAGGTCTCCGGGCCGCCGAAGCCCCCGGACGACGATGTAGGCCTGCCCGAAGGCTCGGGGACGAGAATGCCCGTCACGGAACCGTCAAGATCGAAGCAGGCGCGCGCCAGCCGGTTCACGTCCTTGGGCGAGACCTTTTCGATGGCGTCCAGGATCTCTTCGGGAGATGTCCGGCCCTCCACGGCCAGGGCGGTCGACCATGCCATGGCCAGCCCGGTGACCGAGTTTTTCTCGAGCTCCACCGAGGTCATGGTACGGCGTTTGGCGGCTGCGACCATCTCCTCGGAAACCCCTTCGCGCACCAGGCTTAAGAGCACCTTTTTCAGCTCCTTCTCCAGCTCCTGCGGATCGGATCCTTGAGGGAACAGGGCCACCGCGTACCCCATACCGGCCTCCGGGTAGGTATCCATCCGGAACCCGGTGTCGAGCGCCTTGCCCTGAGGCACCAGGGCGTACAGGACGCCCCGGGGGTTGTTCAGGATGTCGGTGAGCACCCGGGCGGCGGCGTAGTCGGGACTCTCAAAGCCCGGCATGCGCAGCGCAGTGACCACCGACCCGTAGGGCTTGTCGGTCCTGAGCCGAACGGCCTGCTGTTTCACGGGCCCCAAGTCCACCCCGGGCCGCTTGGGGACCTCTCTTGCGGGGATGTCGCCAAAGAGCCGCCCGATCTTCTCCAGGGTATCCTGCGGGTCGACATCGCCGGCCACCACCAGCACGGCGTTGCCGGGAACATACCAGGCCTCGTGAAACCCCCTGAGCATGCCGGCCGTGGTCTTCTCCAGCGACGGCCGGGTTCCCAGCGCGTCCTGCTCGTAGGGAGTGCCCTTGAACAGGGCCTCTCTCAGCCTGGTGTAGAGCACGTATTCGGGTGTGGAGTGATTCCGGGCCACCTCCTGCAGCATCGCCCCCCGCTCCTGATTCCAGGCCTCCTCCCGGCTGAGCACGCCGCGCATGCGGGCGGCCTCGACCCTGAGTGCGATCTCCAGGTCCGCTGCGGGCACGGTGAAGAAGTATTGGGTGGCGCTCTGCCGGGTGAGCGCGTTGAACATGCCGCCCATTGCCGCGGTGATGTTCGCCAGCTGTCCGGCCGAGAGCCCGGGGCTTCCGCGGAACATCATGTGCTCGAGCGCATGGGCCGTGCCCGGGAACCCTGCGGGAGATTCGTCCGCCCCGACCTTGTAGCTGACCACCGTGGTGGCCACGGGAGACAGGGTGTTGCGCACCACGACCACTTCAAGCCCGTTGTCCAGCGTGGCCCGCGTGATGTTTTCCTCTCCTGCAGGGGGCCTGTTCTGCACCGGGGCGGCGGGCGGGGGGCCGGCGAATGCAGCCAGCACCGGCAGCAGAAGCAATGTAGCTGCCGGGATACAGGACCGGTAAGTTTTTGTCTGCGGACTCATACTTTTTTAAGTGTGGTATCAGACAGGAAAAAAGAATCAAGACAAAACTTTTCCACCTCGCTTCACGCCCGGATATGTTCCGCGGCAAAACGGGTTATTTCCTCTGCACACACGTCCGGACTCTCCACGTGGGGCATGTGACCGCTGCCGGGAATCACGGCGAGCCTGCCGTCCGTGAGATAGTCCAAGGCGTCCTCGGCCTGGAAAACCGGCACGACCTGATCCAGGGTCCCCCAGATGAGCAGTACGGGCATCTTCAGACCGGGAAGCTGCTCCAGGAGAATTATTTTCTGCCCCAGCGGGCCGGTGCTTGCGCGCAGGGCATTTAGCGCCGCAGGCAGGAACGCAGGCTCGAGCGAGAGCCGGTACTGCTCCGCCCACCACTGTCTGGGAGCCAGACCGGGCCTGCTGAACAGGAGCTGTGATCTGAACAGTGCCCTCTGCAGGGATCCGACCGGTGTCTGCGCAAAGCCGATCGCGAGGTCGCCCCAGAGGGGGGCCGCCTCGACGACCATTGCCGGGTGGATTTCCTGGCCGAGACCCGAGCTGGCCACCAGCACCAGGGCTCTGGCCAGATCGGGTTTTTCGAGCGCAAGGTCTATGGCGGCCGTGCCTCCTGCGCTGTGACCCGCGATCACGCATCGCGCCACCCGCACGGCCCTGAGAAACGACAGGACGAACCGGCTGAGGTGCTCCGGCGTATAGTCCTGCCCGTCGCCCCATCCGGTGACAAAGGGCATGTCGGGGGCGAATATGCTCCAGGTGCGCGACAGCTCGCGCATCACCGGCATCCAGTCGGATGCGCTGTCGCCGATCCCGTGCAGGAGCAGAAGAGCGGGCCCGGATCCCACGCTCAGATAACGAATGGGGACATCCTCCACATGAACCTTGTGTTCTTCAATCTCCATGATTTCCCGCCCTGCGCCCTGCCACCTCCCGGTGCACGGCAGGACCTGACACCCGGAAAAGACCGTCTTTCCCGGCAGAGACTGCAGCTCCAGTTCCAGCAGGTCAAACCGTACAGGGCTACATATGGCTTATAATAGTTTTCAGGCCAGTCCATCTCTATACCGCGCTTCATGACCGTGATACGTTCCGGAAAAAAAAGGCCGGGCCGGGCCCCGCCTGCGGCAGGGGCAACCGGTCCGGCCTCGTGTTTTCACGATCGGTTGTCGATGTTCCTTCCTATACCTTCCCCCGTTCCTTCTTACTCGTTTCCTTGAGTCCTTCCGCCCTTTCGACCTCGATGTCTTCTATCCTGACATCACCGCTCATCTCCCGCTGCTCGGTGTGGGCGACCTTTTTGGCGTGGATGGCCTCTCTGACTCTCTGACGCTTCACCAGCTCAATCTCTTCTTCCATGATCGGGATGGTCATGTCCTCTTCTCGGAAGGCCATCTCATCCGCCTCCAGTTCGCCGGACTCGCTCATGGGCGTATGCTCCACCACCACCTCTTCACTCGTCACCGGTACGGTGATGGTTCGCTGCTCGGTATGGACCACCTTCTTGAGATGGACCTCGCCCTTCTGGTGCGATGTCTTTCGAGCTTCGAGATCTTCCTCCCACAGAGGGATGTTGATCTCCTGGCCCTGGCCCAGTTGACCGCTCCGGCTCCATCCTTCATACTCGGGTTTCTGCCAGTCGCTCAACGCAGCCCGGTGCTGGTCGATCACCATCTCGTTGCCGTGGATATCGACGATGTTGTCGTACGCCACGGCAAAATCGCGCGGGAAGAAAAAGCCTTTTTCGATGTTGATGGTATCCTGGTTGAGGGCGGTGATCCTTCCCAGCTTCTCACCGTCTTTGCTGTATGCGACCATTTCTCCCTTGACATCCGGGTGCAGTCTCAGGAACTCTTCTCTTCGCATCATGGTGAACTCTCCTTTTTCCTTGAGTTTTTCTCCATCCGTTCTCCTTATGCGCGCTTTCCATTGCCGGCAATCGTCCGCCGGCCTTATTCCATGATTCATATCAGGAGAAACACGAAAGAGAGCGAGATCGCCGACACCGTAAAACATACGGCACCGATTTGTATGAAGGCGCGGCAGCTTCCTCATCTATGGCCGGAGGAACTCCCCGTAAGGCATCCCCGGTTGGGGGCGGTTACCCCGTCCCATATCCAAGAATCCGCTTCACAGCCCCTTGCCCACAGATTGCTCCGCGGGAGGTAACGATGTGATTCTCATGTAGGGGTGCGCTGCATAAAGTCAATGGGGGGGGCCAGGGACATATTCCTCGGGAGATCCCCGGCGCACAACCGGGGCATCACCACCGTGGGGGAAGCAGGGGACAGGGATCGTGCCAGGGCTCAAAAGACCTGCCCGCCATGCAATTACTTCGCGAATGTCTCCTTCAGCTCGCGCTTGAGTATCTTGCCCGAGGGATTTTTCGGGAGCTTGTCGGTCATGATGATCTTCTTCGGGCACTTGAACCCGGCCAGATGCTCCTTGCAGTAGGAAACGAGGTCTTTCTCGCCCACGGACGCGCCCTTTTTCGGAACGACCACCGCGGCCACGATCTCGATCCACTTGGGGTCGGGAAGGCCGATGACCGCCACCTCCTCGACACCCGGATGCCGGTAGAGCACCTCCTCCACCTCGCGCGAGGCCACATTCTCGCCGCCGGTCTTGATCATGTCCTTCTTGCGGTCCACCACGTAGAGATACCCGTCCTCGTCGAACCTGCCCAGATCACCGCTGTGGAACCAGCCGAAATCAAAGGCGGCGTCGGTCTTCTCCGGATCGTTCAGATAGCCGGTCATCACGTGGCCCGAGCGGTGCACGATCTCGCCCACCTCGCCGTTGGGCACGAACCTGCCCTCGTCGTCCATGAGCCTGGTCTCCACGTTGAGCACTGGCTGGCCTGCGGAGCCCGGCTTCAGAAGCTGGTCTTCGGGTTTCAATATGGTGGCGACCGGGCCCATCTCGGTTTGACCGTAGTAGTTCCAGAGCTTCAGTCCTCTGAAGACTACGGAGAGCTGCTTGATGATCTCTACGGGCATGATGCTCGCGCCATAGGCCGCCTTCTTCAGGCTGCCGTGGTTATGGTTTTTGAATTCGGGATGGTTCAGGATCCCGATCCATACCGTGGGCGGGGCGAACATGTGGGTGATCTGGTATTTCTCGATGTTCCGGATCATCTCCAGGGCATCGGCCTTGTGCATGATGACGTTCGTGGCGCCCACGTACAGATAGGGCATGAGGAAGCAATGGAGCTGGGCGCAGTGGAACAGGGGCAGGGCGTGCAGGCTCACGTCGTAGGTGTCGTACTGGCCGTCGAAGATGCAGCTGTGATACTGCGACATGAGGGCCCGGTGCGAGAGCATGGCCCCTTTTGGCTTGGACTCGGTGCCGCTGGTATACGGGATCTGGACGATGTCTTCCGCGCTGACGTCGACCTGCGGTTCCTCATAGGGCATATCCTTCATTTCCTCGACCAGGTCGAAGTAGCCCTCGGGAAGGAGCGAGCCGCCCAGCGGGATGAAGCCCCATTTCTCCACGGTCTCGAACCTGGCCTGGGACTGGGCGATGATGGGATACAGGCCGTCCTCAACGATGAAGATCCGCGAGCCGGAATGGTTGACGATATAGGCGATCTCCTCGGCGTTGAGCATATAGTTGATGGGCACCTGGATCGCCCCGATCTTGGCAAGGCCCAGCATGCTGATGGGGTAGTAGTGGGAATTGTAGGCGTAGATGCTGACCCGGTCGCCCTTTTTGACGCCGTATCTCTTCATGAGGTGGGCAAAGCGCCTCGCTTCGCGCTCCAGATCGAAGAACGAGAGCTTTACGTCGCGAAAGATGATGGCGGTCTTGTCGCCGTATTTGGTCGCCGCCCTTCTGGCCATGTCGCCGATGGTGTCACGATTGATGATGTTGCTCATGGTTCACTCTCCTCTCTCCACATATCAGGGACACCCCGGGTGCCCATCATTTTCTGCCGGGTGAACTATAACTGCAACCGATCAAGGAGTCAATACTTTCAGTTGGAATTCCTTGCAGTTGTGGTTTGCACCCAGGCTGCCTGAAGGCACCCGGCACCGGATTGGGGGATTGGGGCATCCTGCCATGCCGGATGGATCGCCATCGAGGGGTGCGCCCTTGCTGCACATTCCTCCACGGCAGCAGCTCCCGCTATTCTACATACAGAAATCCAGTAAATTCTCTACGATACACCACCTGAACCGAGCATTTGATCGCAAGGGCCTGTTATCAGTATGATAAAGCTCATTTTTCCCTGATAATCCCTTGAAAAAGACAGAATGCCTGACTTGGTGCTGTTCAATACACTTATACTGTGTTAAGAACATACTTCCATATATTGAGGAGGAACTGCATGGCAGATCAAATCAACGACTTGTGGGGACCCCTCGACATCACGAACTGGAGTGAAACACCCTGTATCAGAGACAGGGTCGCGACCAAGGATGATGTCGATGCGGGCTTGGCCGTGTTCTACATCAACAATCCGAGTCAGATGAAGCCGCTCAAAGTGAGTCTGCCCGCGTGCGCCATCCATATGGATCATGACACGAAGAAAGAGACCCCGGTCGTCATGATTCAGGCGGAGAAGTTCCAGGGGCAGAAACTGATCGGCTACCGCTTCCTCGAAGGCGGCAACGGCATCGGGCTGCTCTCGGAATTCACCATTCTCAGCGGGCCGGACAAGCGGTTCAAGTAAGGGCCGGCAGGCTCTTTTCTCGCGGGGCCGGTTTTTTTCAGGAGGTCCCGCGCTCGCAGGCCATTGTATGCGGCGCCTTGAAATAAACGGCGCTGTCCGTGATTTTTATCTTCCCGGGCGGACATGCCTGTTCTGCCCCGCAATCGATCAATTTCCCTGATGATCTTTCCTTTTAGCCGCCTTCCTGAAGGCCCGTTCCGAGCGTATATCGAAGGTGCTCAAGCCCCTGGAGGCCCTGCATGCGGTACGAGTCCGGGCACCGGCGGGCATAAGGCCCAGGAGCCGGCACGACAGGACCGCCTCTCCGAAAGGGGGAGCACTTTCAATCAGGGCGCTGACTGCTATTCATAAGAGTATATATATCCTTTAACGAACCCTCGCCTGAAGAATCAGGAGGTCATATGGAAGAAAAGACCGTAACGGAACTCTTCGATACCATGGAAAACCGTCTTGGAGTAGAGGATTACAACTATTATCATTTCTCCCGGAAATACGCCATGATGGATATCAGAGGAACCATGGCCGTCAGAGGCATCGGGCCCGGTTGCCCGGCCCCGGATTTCGAGCTGGAGAACACGGAAGGGAACCTGGTGCGGCTCAGCAGCCTGCGGGGAAAGCCCGTGGTCCTGCGGTTCAGCTCCATAACCTGACCGGCCGCGATCGGCTCGGTCGAGCCGTTCACCAAGCTCTACAACAACTGGTTTGATCGCGTGCACTTTCTCGATATCTTTATCCGCCAGGCCCATCCCGGCCCCTGTGTCCAGTCGTACAGCTCGTACGAGCAGAAGCTCGAAGATGCGAGGATCTATAAGGAGTGCGACTGCCTGCCCTGGCAGGTGCTGGTGGACGACCTTGCGGGAAGCGTCCATCAGGCGTACGGCGGGCTGGCGAATCCCTCCTATCTGATCAGCTCCGAAGGCCGCATCTCGTTCTACAATATCTGGGGACACGCGCCCTCGCTGTATCGCGCCCTGGAAGACCTCACCCGCCGTGAGGCCGCCTGCGTCGTCCGGGGCGGCGTCGACAGGAAGCCCCATATCATGGCCATGATGGTGGCCGGCTGGCCCGCCATCGAACGGGGACTGCCCCAGAGCTTCTCGGACCTGGAGAGCACCCTGCCGGGCTCCGCCTACGGACTGAAGGCGGGTTACAAGCTCAAGCCCGCGATCTCCCCGGTCGCGCTCCGGGCCAGGCCGCTTTCCACATCGGCACGTGCGGCCATGGGGGGAGCAGGGCTCTATATCGGCACCAGACTCCTTCGGTAAGCGAATAAAGGGCGGGTCTTCCCGTACCGTGGGAGCGCCCTGAAAAAAACAGCAGCCTCGTGGATATGTCGTGGACATGCGTTACAGGCCAGGCAGGAAACGCGACTGCCGGGAGCTGGCGGAGCTCATCGTCCTCTCGTCCGGCGGGGTGGTCGAATATCTGTACCGCAGCGTGTTTCCCGGACGGTCTCCGGTCAGGGTCATCACCGATGCCCTGGAGGACGACGTCTATCCCCTCACCTACAAGAACGCCGTCGTCGCCGGGTATGGGAACGGGATCGCCGGCATGGCACTGTCCTTCCCCTCCCGTTTCCACGGCATCAGTCCTGTTCTTGCTTCGCGCCTGCCCCCGGAACAGCTCGATCATATGCGAGATTTCTATCGCGCACGGGTCGAAGGCAGCTGGTATGTCGATGCCCTGGGGGTGTATGAGCGTTTCCGCGGACGGGGTATCGGGAAGAGGCTGATGGAGCTGACCGAGGATCGCGCCCGGGAAGCGGGGTATCGGGTGGTGAGCCTGATCGTGTTCGCCGACAATACCCCTGCAATGAATCTGTACCGCTCTCTCGGGTTTGAGGTGGTCCGGCGCGTGGATCTTGCAGAAAACGAGTTCATCCGCTACACTGGGGGCTGCCTGCTTCTCAGCCGCGGGATCGGCGGGCATGCTTGAGGGTGCATTTTCATGGGGAATGACCCGTCACCCCATCATCGAGGGAAAGGATTGTGACGAACAGGCAGAAAAAG
This sequence comes from Deltaproteobacteria bacterium, assembly GCA_018433775.1. GTDB lineage: Bacteria > Desulfobacterota > Desulfomonilia > UBA1062 > UBA1062 > Phosphitivorax. The sequence continues at coordinate 76,726 of JAHDQN010000006.1, read as the reverse complement.
GTGACCGCGATCGTCGGGACCTATCGCAAGGGCGGGATCATCGATACCGCGGTGGACGAGATCCTCGCCTCGGCCCGGGAACAAGGCGCCCTGGCCGAAAAGATCCATCTCACAGACACCCGCATCGAGTTCTGCACCAACTGCCGCACCTGCGCCGGCCAGGCTGGGCATGAGCGGGGCACATGCCCGCTCTCTGATGACATGGCCGGCATTCTGGACAAGGTCGAGCAGTCAGATGCCCTTGTACTCGCCTCGCCCATGAATTTCGGGACGGTCACGGCGATCATGAAGCGGTTTATCGAGCGGCTGATCTGCTATGCCTGCTGGCCGTGGGAGGCGATGGTCCCCAGGAAACGCACAAAAGAGAACCCCAGGCGGGCCGTGGTGGTAGTCTCTTCTGCCGCGCCCGCCTTCCTGGCGCGTTACACCACCCGCATCACCGGCCTGCTGAAGCAGGCCGCGGACCTCATGGGAGCCGGAACCACAGGGGTTCTCTTCATCGGCCTGGCCGCCCGGAAACCACACCAGGATATCGGCGCGCGGGCAAGGAGAAAGGCCCGCAGACTGGGCAAGAAGCTGGTCCAATGATTTTCCTGGGATCCATCCCTTATGTCCTTCCCGGGAAATCCCCGTGCACGGGGAGTATGTCTGCACGATCCTTCTCCGTATCGTCCCGGAGCACCGGCAGCCACACGGAGAAGGTGGAGCCTTTTCCGGGTCTGCTCCACACTCTTACTGCTCCCTTATGATCCTTGACTATCCCGTGCACCACGGAGAGGCCCATCCCGGTGCCCTCCCCGTGCTTTTTGGTGGTGAAAAACGGATCGAAGATCCGCTGCATGACCTGCTCGTCCATCCCTACCCCCGTGTCCCTCACCATGATCAGTACATACGAGCCCGCCTCGAGGTCGGGAGAGAGTCTCTTTGCCTCCTCCTTGCCCAGATTTTTCCTGGTCAGCCTTACATCCAGCTCGCCGCCGTTCTCCCTCATGGCATGTCCTGCATTGGTGCCTAAATTGATCATCACCTGCTTGATCCGCGTGGGATCCGCCAGCACCACGGCATCACCGGAATTGAACTGCTGATGGATATCTATGGTTGAGGGAAGCGCGGACTTGAGGAAATCCACCGCCTCCCTGACCACCGGTTCGATCGCCACCGGCCTCTTCTCCTTGGGAATCTGCCGGCTGAAGGTCACGATCTGTTTCACCAGATCCGTTCCCATCTTCGCTGCCTGCATGATCTCCTGAAGCAGCTCACGGACAGAGTGATCCTCTTCCAGATCCATCATGGCGATCTCGGCGTTGAGAATGATGGGGGTCAGAATGTTCTTCAGGTCGTGCGCAATGCCTCCTGCCAATGTACCGATAGCCTCGAGCTTCTGGCTCTGGGAGAGCTGTTCCTGCATCCTCACTTCTCCGGTGATGTCACGGGCCACCTCGATGAAATTCACGACCTCGCCTTTCTCGTTGTGTACCGGCGTGACCGCCAAGCTGATGTCGAAGGTTTCCCCGCTCTTTTTCACCCCCTTCTGCCGGCCTCTCCATTCTTTCTCTTGCCGGGTGACGTACTCCATAATGGTCTCGAACCGGCTGTCAACGAAGTAGTCGGTAAAGGCGGAAACATTCCTGCCCATGAGCTCATCGCGCCGGTAGCCGCTCAATTCTTCGTAGGCGGGATTGACATACTCGAAGGTCCACTCGGAGCTGAATATCGTAATGCCCTCGCCTGCCTGCTCGATAGCCTTTACGAGGCGCCGGACATCCTGCTCCATCTTCCGCCGCTCGCTGACATCTATGCCGATGCCGATCCGGGAGCCGTCCGAGAGCCGCACATTGGTCCAGGAGGTCGGAAGGATGACTCCTGAACGGGTGGTGGCCTCCATGTCCCTCCAGCCGGGCTGTGCCGCCTGGATGTATTCCCAGACTTCTTTCCGATAGTCAGGGTCGGGGTATGTGGCATCCAGGATATCCATGTTCCCGAGCTCTTCCAGAGACCACCCGAGCAGCCTTTCGAACTCGCGGTTCACCAGGACGTTGTTGCCTTCTTTATCATGGACGTGCAGCATCACCGGGATGTTGTCGAAAACCGTCTGCAGGACCTCGCGCTGCCGCTCAAGCACTGTCACCGTCTGTGCCAGCTCTCTGGTGCGCTCCTTCACCTTCTGCCCGAGTTCGGCATTGAGCCTCCGGACCTTCTCTTCAGCCCGCTTAACGATCTCGATATTGGTGGCGGTGCCGAACCACTTGACGATCTTCCCCTGTGCATCGCGCAGGGGAAATCCCCGGCTCAGGTGCCACTGATAGGTGCCGTCGGCCAGCTGGGCCCGATGCTCGATCTGGTAGACCTCTCCGGTCTCCATGGAGCGGCGCCAGGCATCCTTGGTGGGCTGGACATCGTCCTCGTGCAGCACCAGGCTCCACTCGAAGGTTCCATCCCCCGTCCTGGTAATGCCCCGGTAGTCCTTGTAGTGCTCGTTGTAGTAGTCCACCGTCCCGTCGGGGTCGGCGATCCAGACGAGCTGGGGCATGGCATCGGCCAGCGTTCGGAGGCGCTCCTCGCTCTGTCGCAAGAACTCCTCCATCCGCTTGCGATCCGTGATGTCATGTACCACAGCGATGACGACTTTGTTGCCGCTGATGATGGCGGGCTTGAGATCAACCTCCGCCCAGAACAGCCGTCCGGACTTATCCTTGTAGAGCCATTCAAAGACAAGGTTGCCCTGCTTCTGTGCCGCTCTGACTTTCTCGAGCGCTTCTTCCCGGGTATAGGGAGGTATTCCAGAGCTGAGATCTCCTACGGTTAACGTGAGGATTTCATCTTCGGCATAGCCATACAGCTCGATTGTCTTCCTGTTGACTTCAAGAATGGCCCCGGTATCCGGGTCTCGGATGGAAATCGCATCGTTGACCAAGTCGAATATAGCCTTGTATTTTGCCTCTGAAGACACCTGTGCATCTGTTGTAAATGGTTCCATCTGAAAATATGGCTTTCCTCGAGTTGTGTGCTGACAGTTTGTTTGTGAGACGTCCCTTTTCAAGAGGATACGGGCTGTCCTGCCTGTGCATATTACAACAAATAAAGATGATCTATGTGTGAAATGGATTCATTGGTACACCAGTATGGCGAGATATTAAAAAATGTGTCAATCAGCCACCAGTCGTGAAGCGCATATAACGCGAGGCTATCGATGGAGCACACAAGAAATCGACCCCTCGGGTTTCAGAAGGGGAGCCACCCATTACAAGCGGTCTGGCGCCTCGACGATCATCACCGGTCTGCAGGGCCCCTGCAGACCGGACAGAGAGGCCGCCGGAAGATCCTCAGATCCACGTTCAGGCAGGAGTCTCTCTATTGAAGCCGCGTCCGGATTGCTGTCACGAACCGTATAACGTACCTTACCTCCTTTGCCGGTAATCAAAAATACGAGCTTGTGTTCCCTGATACGAGCTTGTGTTCTTTCTCTGGATAAGCGTCGAAAATAGTTGGTGAATATATCCCTGCCAACTGGCATGCCTCATGATTATGCATTGGCAGTCTCTGGATCGAGAAAGGAAAGAACGACATCATGATTAGACAGAAAAGAGCGAGATACAGACACCTCAAAAATCCCCACTCTCTCCGAGGATCCGCCACACTATCAATACTTGCCTTCTTTCTGTTCCTGGCGGTCTCATTTCTGTATATCGGTACGGCGCTTACCGTTTTTGCCGAGAGAGAAGCACCCATGATCTATGACCTGATCGGCTTTACGATCTTCTGGCCCATGGAGCTGTTCCCGCCGGATGAATACATGAAAAACGGCTGGTACCTCCACTTCATTGCAGGCATCAGCGCACTTGCTTATGCGGTTATGGTCTTTCTGACGCATCGTTTGTATTGCACGCTCATGAGACATCTGCAGAGAATATGATCCGGAGCCGGGCCGATGAGCTCCAATCAACAGTATGGACTTCTTGGGGGAATGGATTGAGACAACAAATAATCATACAGCTGCTCAATGCCCGCGTCAGAAGTGCTCAATTTTTATGATAAAAGCAAATAGGGGTCAGGTCTCAACATTTGACATTTGCCTGCTTCGGTGTTGATTGTTGAGACCTGACCTCATCGGTGACCCCATCGGTTTATTGCTCCCGCCTGGAGAACCGTATCCTGACTTGCAATCCCTCCGCAATGCCGGTAATATTATATTTCATTTTTTTGCATTCGGCGGAGCAGATGACTATCCTGACCAAAATATCGCCGCCCCGCGCTTCTGATGCTGTCCCGAGGGAGCGTGCGTTCCGGCTCCTGGACGAGTGCATGAAGAGTCCTGCCGTCTGGGTCGCAAGCCCTGCCGGCTCGGGCAAGACCACGCTCGTATCGAGCTACCTCCAGGCCCGCGGCATCCCCTGCCTCTGGTACCAGACCGACAGCGGCGACAGCGACATCGCCACGTTCTTCTACTACCTGGGCCTTGCCGCCAAAAAGGCCGCCCCGCGGTCCGGGAAACCCCTTCCCCTGCTCGCCCCCGAGTACCGCATGGGCATTCCCGTGTTCGCCCGCAGGTACTTCGAAGAGCTCTATAAAAGACTCAAGCCCCCCTTTGCCATCGTCCTGGACAACTACCAGGAGATCCCCGCCGGCTCTCCCCTCCACGAGATCATCAACATCGGACTGTCCTGCGTTCCGGATGGGATCAGGGTGGTGGTCGTCAGCAGGAATGCTATGCCAAGCAACTTTACGCGGCTGTGTGCGAACAATGAGATGAAATCGCTCGGGTGGGATGAGATACGCCTGACGAGAGAGGAAACCGGAGAGATCGCACAGGCAAGCAACGGGCGGAGGCTCGATGAGGAAACCCTCTCTGTCCTGCACGAAAAGGCCGAAGGGTGGGTTGCCGGCCTGGTGCTTCTCATGGAGAGCTCAAAAGGCCGGTCAGGCGACTTCCTGACGCCGGAGGCATGTGCGCCGGACGAGGCGTTCCGGTACTTCGCAAGCGAGATCTTCGACAAGATGGACCGCGAGACGCGGAGGTTTCTGCTGCTGACCTCGTTTCTGCCGGCCATATCCGTGCCCATGGCCGAGACGCTCACCGGCGTGAAAACGGCGGGCCGGCTCCTGAAAGGCCTGCATGAGCACAACTACTTTACTGAGCGACGCCAGGGAGAAGGCCCGGTCTATTCGTATCATGCCCTGTTCAGGGACTTTCTCAAGACGAGGGCCGCGGATAAATTCTCCGGCGAGAAGATATCGGAAATACAGCGCAAGGCCGCGGCCGTGCTGAAGGAATCGGGACAGGCCGAAGACGCGGCCGCTCTCCTGATCGAAGCCGAAGACTGGGAAGAATTTGTGCCCTTTGTGATCAATAACGCCCATTCCCTGATATCGCAGGGCCGGAGCAAAACCCTGGAAGGATGGCTTGCGGCGATTCCCAAAGAGATCGCCGGGCATCAGCCGTGGGTTCTCTACTGGCTGGGGGCCTGCAGGCTGTGGGTCTCCCCGGTGCAGAGCCGCGACTTCTTCGAGCGGGCGTTCCATGTTTTCGAAAACGCGGGGGATGCGGCCGGCACCTTTTCGGCATGGGCGGGCGCTGTCGACACCTTCTTCTTCGAGTTCGGCGACTTCCGCCTCCTCGACAGGTGGATCGGCTGGCTCGATGCGCGCATGCGGCAGGGGGTGTCTTTCCCTTCCGCCGAGGTGGAGGCTCGCGTGGCGGCGAGCATGACCGGGGCCCTGATATGGCGGATGCCCGACCACCCGGACATAGAACAGTGGGTGAACGCCTCGCTGTCTCTGCTGCAGGATGGGATGCATGCAGATGTCCGCATCCGCCCTTATATTAACGTCATTGCGTACTATCTCTGGATAGGCGAGTTTACCGAATGCTCCCTGGTCGTTGACCGACTAAGAAAGATGGCGTCTTCCGGTCCGTCTTCACCCATGACGGAAATCGCATCCATCGTCGCGGAGGCCCTGCTGCTTAGAACCTTCATCGATTCGTCCGAACACCTCCTGAACATGGTGACCTCCGGGCTTCAGAAGGCTGACCGCTCAGGCATGCACATGATGGATCTGCACCTGCTGTCGCTCGGGGTCTACAGCTGTCTGAACGCGGACAACGCCGCACTGGCCGGCACATACCTCCGTGAGATCGAGAAGGTGTCGGAACGCGACCGGCCGGCCGGATCGAGCCTGTTTCTGCACCAGTCGGCGTGGGCCGCCCTGCTCGTCAGGGATGCGCAGCGTGCCGTCACGCTCGCCGCAAAAGCGGTACGGCTCGCCGAAGAAACAGGGATCCTGCTTCCCGAGGCAATCGGCCGGGTGGTGCTGGCCTTGGGCATGTGCGAAGCGGGAGACCACAGCGAGGCCGGCCTGCAGCTCGAACGAATCAGGGGCATTGCGGCGCGGACCGGGAGCACATACCTTGAGTATCTGCATCACACGGCACAGGCCCATTGCGCATTGTGCCGGGACGACAGGGACCGGGCCATCGAGGCCCTGCGCAGGGCCATGGAGCTGGGAAGCCGAAAAGGGTACACGAGCGTTGCGACCTTCCTGAGGCCGGACTCCATGAGCCGGCTCTGCGCGGAAGCGCTTGAGGCGGGCATCGAGGCGGAACATGTGCGGGAGATCGTCAGGAGGCTCCATCTCGTGCCGGAGGGCGCCTCGAAGGACCTCGAGCGCTGGCCCTGGCCGATCAGGATATACACCCTGGGGCGTTTCGCCCTGTTTTCGAACGCAGAGACCTCCGGGGATTCAGGGAAAGCGCAGAAAAAGCCGCTGCTCCTGCTCAAGGCGCTCATCGCGCTCGGAGGGAGGGACATCAGGGAGGAGGATCTTGCCGACACCCTCTGGCCCGAGGCGGAAGGCGATTCGGGCCACAACGTGTTTACCACCACCCTTTTCCGGCTGCGCAAGATGCTCGGGAATGACCGGGCCATCCTGCTCACTAACGGCAGGGTATCGATCAACGATCAGATATGCTGGGTGGACATGTGGGCATTCGAACGGCTCTGCAAGCGGGCGGAAATCCTGGCGGAGCGAGCGCCGGGCGGGACGCGCCCCACGGAGCTCAGACGGATCGCAGCGAAGGCCGCATGCCTCTACACAGGGCAGTTCCTGCAAACCGACCCCGACAAGGCATGGGCGATCACGACCAGAGAGAGGCTCAAGGGAAGATATCTCCGCCTGATTTCACACGTGGCGCGGCTCTGCGAGCAGGCAGGCGAGCATGAAGAATCGGCCGGATACTACCACAAGGGCCTCGAGTCGGACCCCCTTGCCGAGGAGCTGTACCAGGGGCTGATGGCCTCCTGCATCCGTCTCGGCCGCCATGCGGAGGCGCTGGCCGCCTACCGTCGGTGCCGGGCCGTCCTGAAGGCGGAGCTCGGTATCGCGCCTTCTCCCAGGACCGAGGCGCTCAGGGAAGAGGCCCGGAACAGCGCACGCGCATGAGCCTGAAAGCATACCGAGCCCGTGCCCGATTTCTCCGGCCTTCTCCACCCTTGTCCTTTTTAGCTTTTTCCTTGATTCTGTAAGCATTCTGTAACCTGCGGCGTGATATTCTCCCATGAACAAATTGTCATCTTCTCCATTGGAGGTGCACGTGAAAAAACATCTGTGTTTCAGCTTTCTTATCGGCCTGATGGTCCTTTTCATAGCGGTTCTGCCCGGGTGCGGCGGCAGCAGCAGTGACGATCCACCCGTTGAACTTCCCTCTACATCCGGAAACGAGCCCGAGATCTCAAACCTCCTCTACCCGCCCACGTATGTGGCCTTAAGCAGCGGAGGAGGAAGCGCGACCATCGTAGGCGCCATCGATTTTGCCGATCCGGACGGCGATCTGGCGGCCTTCACAATCGAAATCTATGACAGCGGCGATATCCTGCTCGCGAGCGAGGACTATCCGCTCCCCGATCTCGACGGCGAGGCGTCCGGGACAGCCGAGGTATCGTTTGCTATACCGACCGGCACCGAGGGGGTCTTTACGTTCCAGGTCTTCCTCACCGATGAGACGGAGCTGGATTCCAACAGCCTCACGGGCACCTTCGAGATTGTCGAAGGCGACCAGTGGGTCTGGATCTCGGGCAGCGATATATGGTACCAGATAGGCGCCTACGGCATCAAGGGCACCCCCTCCCCGGCGAACAGCCCCGGGGGGCGAGCCCCAGCCGCCTCCTGGATCGATTCGAGCGGCAGCCTCTGGCTCTTCGGCGGATACGGCCGGGATTCAGGCGGGATTTGCAGCGAGCTCAACGACCTCTGGAAGTTCGACGGGGCGAGCTGGACCTGGATCTCGGGCAGTGATGTGATCGATCAGCCCGGCGCCTACGGCACCAAGGGCGTGGCGGACCCGTCAAACATCCCCGGCGCGCGATCCGGAGCCGACTCCTGGACCGATTCGAGCGGCAGCCTCTGGCTCTTCGGCGGATACGGCTGGGATTCGGCCGGGGAGCTTGGCGTTCTCAACGACCTCTGGAAGTTCGACGGGACGAGCTGGACCTGGATCTCGGGCAGCGATGTGATCGCTCAGCCAGGCGTCTACGGCACCCAGAGCGAGGCAGACCCGGCAAACATTCCAGGGGCGCGGGACGGAGCCGCCTCCTGGATCGATTCGAGCGGCAACCTCTGGCTCTTCGGCGGTACCGGCCGGGATTCGGCCGGGATTCAAGGCGTTCTCAACGACCTCTGGAAGTTCGACGGGACGAGCTGGACCTGGATCTCGGGCAGTGATGTAATCGCTCAGCCCGGTGTCTACGGCACCCAGGGCGAGGCAGACACGGCAAACGTCCCGGGGGCGCGATTCGATGCCGCCTCCTGGACCGATTCGAGCGGCAGCCTCTGGCTCTTCGGCGGATACGGCCGGGATTCAGGCGGGATTAGCGGCGAGCTCAACGACCTCTGGAAGTTCGACGGGACGAGCTGGACCTGGATCTCGGGCGACGACGTACGTATTGGGCTCGGCGTCTACGGCGCCAAGGGCGAGGCGGCCCCGACAAACGTGCCCGGCGCGCGACGACCATCCGCCTCCTGGATCGATTCGAGCGGCAACCTCTGGCTCTTCGGCGGATACGGCTGGGATTCGGCCGGGGATCTTGGCGTTCTCAACGACCTCTGGAAGTTCGACGGGGCGAACTGGACCTGGATCTCTGGCAGCGATGTAAGAAATCAGAAGGGCGTCTACGGCATCAAGGGCGAGGCGGACCCGGCAAACGTCCCCGGCGCGCGGTTCGCAGCCTACTCCTCGATCGATTCGAACGGCAATCTCTGGCTCTTCGGCGGAATCGGCTATGATTCATATGAGAGCAACGGACGGCTCAATGATCTGTGGCTCTACGTGCCGGCGCCCGATTGATTTCTCTGCATAGACTTTCTCCCGATCGCCCTGAACGCGGGGGGACAGGCGAAACGCCGCCTGCTCCCCCGCCTGTTTTCCGCTTCATGAACGGCAATTGAAAGGCCTGCTCATCCCCCCATTTATTATTGTATAGTCACGTGTCCGTTTTTTCGAACAGATCGGAGGGAACATGGGCGCCTTGCCTGAATCTCTCGTTATCGCCAAGGCAGACAGGGACATAGCGTTCAACCTGAAGATGGCCAACCGTCACGGCCTCATCGCCGGCGCCACCGGCACGGGCAAGACAATCACCTTGAGGATCCTGGCCGAGCAGCTCAGCTCCGCGGGTGTTCCGGTCTTCATGTCCGACGTGAAGGGCGACCTCTCGGGTCTGCCTTTTCCGGGCGGCGACAACCCCAAGGTAAAAGATCGCGTACAGCGCCTGGGGCTGGCGGATTTCCGTTTCGAGGGATTCCCTGTGGCCTTCTGGGATGTCTTCGGCGAGCAGGGACACCCGGTGCGGACCACGGTTTCCGAGATGGGGCCCCTCTTGATGAGCCGCATCCTGATGCTCAACGAGACGCAGAGCGGGGTGCTTTCGCTGGTGTACAAGATTGCCGACGACAGCGGGCTGCTCCTGCTCGATCTCAAGGACCTGCGCGCCATGTCCCGGTTCGTGGGCGACAAGGCGGACGATTACACGACCGAGTACGGGCATATCTCGCCGGCCAGCATCGGCGCCATCCAGCGCAATCTCCTGAACCTTGAGCAGCAGGGAGCGGACAGGTTCTTCGGCGAGCCCGCGCTCGATCTGAAGGACCTCATCCGGACCGATGATGCGGACAGAGGGTTTATCAACATCTTCACGGCAGACCGGCTGATGCAGTCTCCAAAGCTCTATGCCACGTTCCTGCTCTGGATGCTCTCGGAGCTCTTCGAGCAGCTCCCGGAGGTCGGCGATCCGGACAAGCCCGGCCTGGTCTTCTTCCTCGACGAGGCCCATCTGCTCTTCGACGATGCGCCCGGGGTTCTGGTCGACAAGATCGAACAGGTCGTGCGCCTCATCCGCTCCAAGGGGGTGGGGGTGTATTTCATCACCCAGAATCCGCTTGATCTGCCCCCGAAGGTGCTCGGCCAGCTGGGCAACCGCGTTCAGCACGCCCTGCGCGCCTTCACGCCCAGTGACCAGAAAAACGTGAAGGCCGCGGCCGATACCTTTCGGGCCGGCCCGGATCTCGATGTCGCACGGGCCATCACCGAGCTGGAGGTGGGCGAAGCCCTGGTTTCCTTCCTGGATTCAAAAGGCGCTCCCGCTGTTGTGCAGAGGGCTTTCATCCGGCCGCCGCAGAGCCGGCTCAGGCCCCTGACGCCCGGCGAACGGCGCGCAGCCGTCCAGAGCTCCGCGATGTACGGCCGCTACGAGGAGCCCTTCGATCGTGAATCGGCCTATGAAAAGCTCAAGGAAAAGGCGGCGGAAACCAAGCAGGCCGAATTCAAGGCGCCCTCCCGAAAAAAACGGCCGGCCCCTGCACGCTCCTGGACCGACACCATCCTGCCGTCCCTGTCCGGCGGCGCGGCCCGTGCCGCGGGCAGCCAGATCGGCAGGCAGCTGGTCCGCGGTATCCTCGGATCTCTCATGGGCGGTTCGCGCAGGTAGCCGTCAAAACCGCTCTGTTCTTCAGACCCTTGGGGGGCAGAAAGTTCTGTAAACATGCAGCCGGTTACGACCGGACCGCTCAGCGCATTGTACATCGCGGCCATGATCTATGACCTGATCGGCTTCAGGAATTTCCGGCCCATGAGGCATCTGCAGAAAACATGATCGGAGTCAGGCCGCGGAGCTCCAATCAAGGGTGTGAACTTCTCAAGGGGCACGCCCTTAGACCCCGCTTCAAGCCGCAAGATTGAAGGATTCGAGAGGTCCGCCTCAGGCCATCACCAGCCCATTGATCACATCCACGACGCCTGCGGTGTGCCGGGCGATCTCCTCGGCAGTGCCGTAGTCCCGCACATCGAAGATCGTTCCCATCAAGGTCGCCACGCCTTTCTCCACCCTGACGGTCATGGCGCTGGTATCCATCGATGCGCTTTTCTCGAGCGCGCCCATGATATCCTGCTCGATGGCCTCGTCCGAGAGGATCTCCGCGGGCTTGACCGTCAGGAGGTTCCGCACGCCCGTCACGCCGGGCACGCCCGAGGCCAGTTCACCGGCCTTTGTCTTTGCCCATGACGAGTCGACGAACCCTTCCAGCCGCACCAGGCCCTCATCTACGGAGACATCTATCCGCGCGGAATCGATGTTCGGGCTCAGGTGCAGCCTGTCGATCGCGGCCGAGGCAATGTCCGCATCTGCCTGACCACGGATCGATGAGGGCAGGGTCACGGTCAGCCGGTTGTCCACATACTGGACCCCGGGCACGGCATAGGCGTCGTTTTCCGCCTGGACCCGGGCGGACTGGCTGGGCACCCTTCCGGTCAGGATGATGTTGCCGCCCAGCGCATCCACGTGAATGGACGATTCGTCGATCCTGCTGTCCTCCATGAGCCTGAAGGTCACGTTCATTCTGATCTGCTCGGGCCCCTGTATCCCTATCCGCGTCATGGCTTCCGCCCTCCCTTTTCAGTGATATCCCTGCTGCTATAGCTTCATTCTAAGCCATCCGCCGCCATTCTCAAGAAAAGCCCCTGCAGGCTCTCCCCCAAGGCTGTTCGAAGCGGCTTGACCCCGCGGGCTTTTCATGGGATAGGCCATCTCCTGGAGACCCGGCCTACCGTGATACTGCTCGCCATCTTTGCCGCCTACAGTGCCCTGCATGCCTATGCGTTTTTGAAGACAAGAACGGCCTTGCGCCTCCGTGATTCAGCGGCCGCCCTGCTCGCCCTCTTCATGGCAGGCATGGTCTGTGCGCCAAACCTGGTGAGGGTGCTGGAGACAGCGGGGCACGTGCTTCCCGCACGGATCCTCGCCGCCATCGGCTACGGATGGATGGGGCTCCTGTTCCTGTTCGTTCTCCTTCATCTCACCGCAGATCTCCTGCGCCTCGCGGCCCGCAGATTCGCGCCTGCCTTCTGCAGAAAGACCGTGTCGCGCACCCGGTTTTTCGTGATTCTCTCCCTGGCCCTGGGGCTGTTTCTGTATGGACTGTACGAGGCCGGAGACATCCGGCTCCGGCACATCTCGCTGAGGACCCCCGGGATATCCGAGACGGTGGGGAGGCTCCGGATCGTGCACATAACGGACGTGCACCTCAATCTCATCCATCCGCAGGCGCATATTGAAAAAATCGCCGCACTGATCACCGAGGCAAACCCGGACATCCTCGTGTCTACGGGAGATCTCGTGGACGGGCAAATGGGCTGCCTTTCACGATGGCTGGAGCCCTTGCGGGAGATCGAGCCGAGGCTCGGAAAGTACGCCGTCACCGGCAACCACGAGTATCTCTCCGGCCTCGGGCACGCCCTTGACCTCACGGAGAAAGCCGGCTTCACCGTTCTCCGGAACGAAGCAGTGACCGTCCCCGGTGGCGTTGCCATCGCAGGCGTGGACGACCCGGCGGTCAGGGGGCCAAACCCGCAGGGAGCAGGGTCCGAGGAATACGTCCTCGGAGATCTTCCCGAAGATCTCTTTGTTCTGCTCCTCAAGCACCGGCCCGTTGTGGAACAGGGGTCACCCGGCCTCTTCGACCTCCAGCTCTCGGGGCACACCCACGGAGGCCAGATCTTTCCCCTTCACCTTGCGGCCCGTCTTTTCTTTCCCCACGGGCCCGGGCTGCACGGGCTCTCCGGGCGGTCCAGCCTGTACATCGGCCCTGGGGCCGGAGCCTGCGGGCCGCCGATCCGGATTCTCAGCCCTCCCGTGATCACCGTGATCGATCTCGTGCATGAGGCATGAAGCCCGGGCCTTCAGCTAATTCATGATGCCGTTTCTCTGTGCCTGCAGGCCGTTCCACCACGGCCCTGCTCGAAACGCACGGGCATCACCACCCCCCGGCTATGCGCGGAGGTTTCTGCGGACAAAGGCGTAGAGGACCGGCAGGGTGTTCCAGGGAATGACCGAGAGCGCCAGGACCAGCGCGATCTGGGGATTGAGATAGCGCATCGCGATCACCACGCCGAGCACGTTGTTCATGGCCATCTTGGATACCGAGACCGCGATGCGCTCGTCGGGCTGAAGCCAGAACGCCTGGAAATACCCCACGACCTGAAAGACGAAAAACACCGCATACAGCACGAGCAGGATGCCCGCGATCTCTCCCGGATGAGCAGCGATGTGATCCGCTTCCTTTCCGATGACCACCATGACGATCACGGTCATCAGCAGCACGCTCACAGCCCCGGAATACCTCCTGCTCCGCTCGACGGCGCTGACGAGAACCTGCCTCGTCAGGTGCGCGGCCAGAAGCGGTACCAGGATAAAAGCGGCCAGACTGAGAAACAGCCGGCTGTAGTCCAGGGGAATCGAGGTCCGGAAAAGCAGGTAGAACAATGCGGTGATCGTCACGGGGGCGATCATGGAGCTGATCGTCGTCATCACCAGGGTCAGCGAAGTCCTGCCCTTGACGATCTCGGTCAAGGCGGGTGCCGACATTCCCGAGGGCAGACTGGCGAGCAGGATCACCCCGATTCTGATGTCCGGATCGAGCGGCAGGGTCAGAACGTATGCAAGGACCGGGATGACGAGGAGGTTGCACACGAGCAGATAAACGAGCAGCATGGGCTTCCTGATATGCCCGATGACGCCCGCCATGTCGATCTTCAGGAACACGATGTAGAGAAGCGACATCATGAAGACCACGACATAGGGCTCCAGGACAAGCACCTGGTCAGGAAAGGCGAATCCGAGGAAGATACCCAGCAGCAGAAAAAGCCAGAAATAGTCATCGACAAAACGCTGTAAGCTCACGTGATGCGGTCTCTCTCTTTTGAAGGATGCAACCCGGACCGGCAGGCCGTAGCCTCCCATCACTCGACACCTTGCCGGGCCTTGTCATGTCAGTTCATCAACGGTATGGACCTTTTAAACGGCAAGCCCTTCGACCCTGTTGAGGCCTAAAAGCTTCCAACGGGAATGTGCCCACACCTTTTAAGTCCTCCGAAGCAGTCGCGAAGGAGGACTCAAACGATCGTATTCGAGTATACCCTACCCGACCGGCCTCCGCCAGTAGAAGCTTGCCGGATGATGCATTTTTTCGCCTTTGTTCTACATCCGTCCCGGGTTGCCCGCCTCTTCCCGCTCTGTTCCGTCCCTCTTCCCGACGGCTGTCTCCGGCTTTCGGTGCATCTTCCGGATGAACGAGTAGAGGATCGGCATCGTGTTCCAGGGAATCTCGGAGAGCACCAGGATGAGCGCGATCTGGGGATGGAAATAGCTGATCGCGATCACCACGCCGAGCACGTTGTTCATGGCCATCTTTGAGACGGAGACCGCGATGCGCTCGTCGGGCCGGAGCCAGAACGCCTGGAAATACCCGATGACCTGAAAGACGAAGAAGACCGCGTACAGCACGAGCAGGATGCCGAATATGTCTTTTATGTTCGATCGGATGTAGTCCGCTTCCTTTCCGATCACCACCATGATGATGACCACCATGATGAGCATGCTGACAGCGCCGGAATACTGTTTGTACCGGTCGATAGCGCCGCCGAACAGGCTTTTCGAGATCTGCGATGCCAGGAGCGGAACGAGAATAAAGGCCGCCAGGGCCAGAAACAGTTCGGTGTAATCGAGGGGAATCGCGGTGTGGTAGAGCACATAGAACAGACCGGTTATGGTCAGTGGAGCGATGAGGGAGCTCAACACCGTGAGCACCAGGGTGAGAGAGGTGGTTCCCTTCACGATCTCGGTGAGAGCCGGTGCCGCCGTACCGGAGGGGAGACAGGCCAGGAGAACCAGCCCGACACGGATTTCGGGATCCAGAGGCAGGGTGAATACATACGTCAGGACCGGGATGACGAGCATGTTGCATACCAGCAGGTAGAGGAGAAGCAGGGGCTTCTTAATGTGCCCGATGATGCTGACCATGTCGATCTTGAGGAAAACCACGTACAGGAGCAGCATCACGAAGACGATGACATAGGGCTCCAGCGCGGTCGCCTGGTCGGGGAAGGCAAAGCCCAGGAACATGCCCAGCAACAGAAAAATCCAGAAATAGTCCTCGACAAACCGCTGTATGTTCACCCGATACCCCCGCTCATAGAGGTCCTGTATACCCCGTGATGCACTGCACGGGCAAGGACATCCACAGCCGGCGGACATGGAAGAACACGCCGCCCTGGGCATCTTCTCAGAAATAAACCTCTCACGGCAAGTCCTTCAGGACGGGAGGCCCTCAGCGGATGAGGCCCTCGGGCTGCACCCCTTCGAGGATATCCCTGACCTGCCGGACCACGGAGTCGCAGAGACGCTCACCCGCTTCCCGGGTAAGGGCCCCCATGTGCGGCGAAAGAACCACGTTCTCCATGCATGCCAGCGGGTGAGAGGGCGGCAGGGGTTCGGAGGCGAAGACATCCAGCGCGGCTCCCGCGATGCGCCCGGTCTTAAGCGCATGGACGAGGGCCGCTTCATCGATCACTCTCCCCCGGGAGGTGTTCACCAGGACCATGCCCGGTTTCACCATTTCCAGGGCCCGGGCGTTGATCATTTCTTGCGTGGAGGGGGTGAGAGGAACGTGGAGGGTGATCATGTCGGAGCGCCCCAGGAGGTCGGGCAACGCGACAGGCTCAACCCCCGGCCCGCCGCACGACCCATGGTCCATGACCGGATCATGGCCGAGGACCTTCATATCGAACCCGTGCGCGATCCTGGCCACACGCGTCCCGATGTTTCCCAGCCCGATCACTCCCAGCGTCTTCTTCCACAGTTCCCTTCCCATGACCCAGTCCGGCAGGGCCATGCCCGTGCTGGACCATTCACCGGTCCGCACCCACGAATCGGCCCGGTGAATCTTCCTCAGCAGGCTCAGGAGCAGCCCGAACGCGAGCTCAGCCACCGCCTGGGAATTTTCTCCCCGGCAGTTGCACGCCTGGACGTTCCTTCGTCTCAGCGCTTCCACGTCGAGGTGATCGTATCCGGCGCCGTATGCGATCACGCCCTTCACAGACGGGGCCCGATCCAGCACCAGGTCGTTCACCGGAACGTACTCCGTGACGATGATCTTCGCGGCGGGGGAGTCCCCGATCTTCTCCGCCAGGTCACCGGCGCTTCCGGCATCGGCCCATGCGTAGCCGCCCATGCGGGTGAGTGCGGCCTCCGCACTGCTCGACAGGTACACCCGGTCGGCAAACACCACCGCAGCTGAACGGGGAGTCCGGTCTGTCATGGAAATCTGGAGTTCCTCCTTTTCCCGGGCACTGCGGTCACTTCGGCAGTACCAGCATCAGCTTCAGGTCGTTGACGTTCGTACCGGTCGCACCGGTCAGAATGGCGTCTTCGAGCCGGAGAAGCACGGGTGTCACGTCGTGTCTGCCCAGCGCTTCATAGATATCGATGCCCTGCTCCCGCGCCCGTTCCATCGTAAAGTTGTCCACGATCCCCCCGGCGATGTCCGTGGGGCCGTCGGTGCCGTCCGAATCCTGCCCGACGATCACCACGTCGCCGACCCCGTCAATCCAGAGTGAAGCGCCCAGGGCGAATTCCTGATTGGGCCCCCCCTGCCCGGCCTCCGATGTGATCCTTACCGTGGTCTCTCCACCGCCGATCACCACACAGGGGGGTCTCACCGGCCTTCCGGTCAGAAGGATTTCTCTGGCGATGGCCGCAAAGGTCCCGCCCAGCTCCCTGCTCTCCCCCTCGAACATGGTGGAGAGGATCATGACCTCGAAGCCCAGCTCCCGCGCCCGTTCGGCCGCCCCGTCACAGGCGGCGGTGCCGGGAACGATGATGAAGTTGTCTATCCGGTGATCGGAGAGGTCCTTGGGCGTCTCCCGGGACGGTCCGCCTTCTTTCAGGTACCGGCTCACGGATGAAGGCACCTTGTCCCAGAGATCGTATTTGGCGAGCGTCCTGCGCGCGTCGTCGAAGCTCGAGGTATCGGGCACCGTCGGGCAGGTGATGTAATCGAGCGGATCGCCGATCACATCTGAAACGGTCAGATTGATGACATGGGCCTGGGGGTGGACCGCCTTGGCAAGCCATCCGCCCTTGATCCTGCTCAGGTGTTTCCGGACCGCGTTGATCTCGATGATGTTGGCCCCGCAGGTGAGCAGCAACCTGTTCACCTGCTTCTTCTCATCCAGGGTGACTCCTTCCACCGGATAGGGCATGAGCGCGGAGCTGCCGCCGGTGACGCATGCGAACACCAGATCTCCGGGCTGCGTCTTTCCGGCCAGTGCGAGGGCCTCCCTGGCTGCATTGAACCCTGCCTCGTCCGGGATGGGATGACTGGAAAAATAGAGCCGCGCATGGGAGAGCTTGCCTTCCTGCCCGTACTTGCAGATGATCACGCCGTCGTCGATCCGGTCTCCCAGGATCTCCTCCAGTGCCTTTGCAATGGGGAAGGTCGCCTTGCCGGTCCCCAGAAGAAAGATCCTTCCCAGCTCTTTCAGATCGATGCGAATTCCGCCTACATGAAGGATGTCCCCCTCGAGACGGACCAGTTTCATGACCGCAAAATACGGATCCGCCTTGGCCAGCGCATGATCCACGATATCCAGAGCACTCCGGCGCAGCCCGATGTTGCCGTGGGACAGCAGCGTGTTTCTGTTCTTGATATAGCTCATGGGGAACTCCTCATCTTGTTTACCGCCTCGGGCGGTGACGAGGTGTCTCGCCTCGGCACCGCCTTCGGCCATGGGGAAGTCACTTCTGTTGCGTGCTGCCGGAATATGAAAATCCTGCGTTCGGGCGCCTAAAACGCACAGCGGAAATCCCTTCCCGCGTAGCGGGCCTGTGAACCCAGCTCTTCCTCGATCTGGAACAGTCGGTTGTACTTCGCGGTCCTCTCACCGCGGACACCGGCGCCTGTCTTGATCTGGCCCGCGTTGATGCCGACCACGAAATCGGAGATGATGGGGTCCTCAGTCTCTCCCGAGCGCTCCGAAACCATGATCCCGAACCCCTGCCGGTAGGAAAGCTCGGCGGCATCGAGCGCCTCCGAAAGCGTTCCGATCTGGTTGAACTTCCACAGGAGGGCATTTGAACCGCCCATGGGCGCCCTCTGGCGGATGCGGTCGGGGTTCGTGCAGAAGAAGTCGTCGCCGATGATCTGGATGCCGAGCTCTTTGGTGGCCCTGACAAAGCCTTCGATGTCGTCCTCCGCGAACGGGTCTTCGATGGTCATGATCGGGTAGCTCTTGATGAGGTCCTTGTAGTAGTCGAGCAGCTCGCCGGTCGTGAGCTCGACGCCCTCGAGGGTGTATTTCTTCGTCTCCTCGTTGTAGAAATGCGTGGCCGCGCAGTCGAAACCGTAGACGATCTTGTCGGCATGCCCGGATCGCTCCACCGCCAGGACGAGGCAGTCCATCGCCTCGCGGACCTTCTTGATCGGGGTCGCGAACCCGCCCTCGTCGCCCACGTTCGCCGCAATCTTGCCATAGTTTTTGATCACGATCTCGCGGAGCTTGTTGTTGACCGCATTGCCGATAGTCATGGCCTCCGTGAAGGTCTCGGCTCCGATGGGGAAGATGCAGAACTCCTGGAAATCGAGGTCGTTCGAGGTCAGCTTGCCGCCGTTGAGGAGGTTCAGGAGCGGAACGGGCAGCACGTGAGCGTTGCAGTTAATGTACCGGTACAGAGGCAGCTGAACGGCATGGGAAGCGGCGCGCGCCACCGCCACTGAAACGCCGGCCAGTGCGTTCGCCCCGAGATTCGATTTGTCTGTGCTCCCGTCGAGGGCGCGCAGCTTCTCGTCGATCTTCCGCTGGTCCGTGACATCCATGCCGATGACCTCAGGCCCAAGGATCTCGTTGACATTCCTGACCGCCCGGCGGACACCCATGCCGTCGTACCGCTCTTCCCCGTCACGGAGCTCCTTGGCCTCGTTTGCGCCCGTAGACCTCCCCGAGGGAACATCGGCCCGGCCGATGATCTCGTTGTTCACCCAGACGTCCACCTGCACCGTCGGATTCCACCGGCAGTCAAGTATCTCCCTGGCTGTAACGCCCGTAATCTTGAACTTTTTCATGGTATTTCCACTCCTTTAACCCTATGTATTTATTATGTTGTCTCAGTTGCAAGAACGGATAACGCCCTCTGTGCCTGAGGGAAAAACAGCACCTTGGGCTCCGGGCTCGCGACCATATTCATGGCCTTTTCCAGTGCCTTCTGCGGAGTTTCGGCCGTGTCCAGGAACATCTTGTGCAACACGTCGGGATCGATGCTCGGCGTAGCCGCCACGATACGGATGCCCTTGAGCAGAATCTTGCCCAGCAGAAGGGCGTGGTCCATCTGGATGCGGTAATCGGCATTCAAACGGCGGATGACTTCCTCGATATCCCGCGCCCCCTCGTAGGGAATCAGCATATCTTCGGTACCGAGTCCGTCGCGGCAGGAGCTGTAGAGCACGAGAACCCCTCCGGGCGCCATGACCGGAGCCAGGGCGATGAGCGGCTTGACGGACTGGTAGAAGTTGATGTTCAGGGGCCTGCCCGGCGTGGTCACGATGATATCGGGCCGGTGCCTCAGCGAGATCTGGCAGTACGAGCGCATGAAGCGCGCCGCCGCCAGGTGTGCGGCGATCATGTCGCCGGCGAATATTCCCACCGTCTCGCCTGCCTGGTTCAGGACCAGGTTGACGGTGAAATGGATCTTCAGCATCATGGCTGCTTCGATCATATCCAGATGGATCGGGTTCTTCAGGAGCTGGCCCGGCCGGGCCTCCGGCGACATGAGCATCTCCGGACGGTGGTTGATCTCGATGGTCCGTTCGCTGGCGATTCCCGGGAGGACCGACTTCCTCCCGCCGGAAAATCCCGCGAACTCGTGGGGCTCCACTTTCCCCACGGATATTCTGAAGTCGGCCTCATAGACGGCCCGGGAGACTTCGACAGGCGTGCCGTACGATGTCGTTCCGAGATACACGAGCTTTTCAGCATCGTAAGGATCGTGGCTTATGGTGCAGGGAAGCTCGTCGAGATGCTCTTTCCCTACGATATCGCCGATCTCCTGCTCGGTGGCCGGCCGGTGAACGCCTGTGGCGACGACCACCGTGATGTCGCGCGGGCTGATGCCGGCCGAGGCGAGCTCCTGAAGGATCATGGGCATGACCTTTGCCGTGGGAACGCCACGGGTGGAATCGGAGACGATGACGGCCACCCGCGATGCGCCCTGCGCAAGTTCACGCAGCGGCAGAGTTCTTAAGGGAAGCTGGAACGCGGCCTTGAAATCTCCGGGCCAGGAGATAGCGGGCGGTTCCTCGAAACCAGCCAGGCCGAGGCACTGGCCGCGTTCGGCCGATATCGCCGCATCCTCGACCCGGTCCCGGTAGATAACCTTGGAACCCTGTTCGTGGAGAGAATACATGTGCGCACCTATTCCTTGAGTTCCGCCTGGTTCTGGCTCAGGGCAGGCAGCCCCTTGAGGTCCCGGACGATATGCAGGATCCCGTAGACCGTCATCAGAAAAAAGCTGACCGGGATCGCCGCATAGGGAACGGCCATGGAGATGCCCAAGGCGGGCGTGATCTGCTCCCTGGTGCCGATGACCAGAACGATCCCGCTGATCGTCACCACGGCTACGGTCAGCGTGGCCAGGTAGATGACGATCCGCTGGATGATCTTCTGCAGCTTCGCGGGCATCATCTCCCGGAAAATGGTGATCCCGAGATGTCCGTTCCTCTTGTGCAGGATGCTCGCGCTGAGCAGGGCGTACCAGACGATGGAGAATCGGAGGAACTCCTCCGACCAGGTCAGGGCGCTGTTGAAGGCGTACCGTCTCGTCACATGCATCCAGGCGACCACGAGCATGACCGCGCACAGCGCCATGGTGATATTGAGCGTTGCCTTTTCGGCAAGATCACAAAACCGTTCCAGTCTCGTTTTTTCCATCTCTGTCGCTCCTTTGACTCGCCCCTTCCATGCTCTTTCCCCTGCTCCTTCATCACCCTGCCTGTCCTGTATGACCGCGGCAAGACCCAAGACCTTTCATGAAGCAGAATCAAGCGAAGGAGAAAACCGGGGCGGGCCCGCCTCTACCGGAGGGCCCGCCACCCTCTGGATTACCGCCGCCTAAAAGCCGGCATCCACGTCCTTCTTCATCAACTCGATCGCTGCGAGCCACTCGTCGACGAACGCCTTGTCCGTACCCGCCTTGATCTTGGCGACAACGGGCGCCTGCGACTTTGCGCGCATCTTCTCTTTCCCCGCCGCGGTTACCGCGTTGACCTCCATGCCTTTGGCGGTCAGCTTCTCGACGATGGCATCCTCGCGGGCCTTATTGACGAACCGGCTGTAGTTCTGTGCCAAGACAGCACCTTCCTTGATGATGCTCTGGTAGTCCTTCGGAAGCTTGTTGAACCATGCGAGGTTGGCCACCAGCGGCATCGGATCGTAGATATGCCCGGTGAGCGATGTGTACTTCTGCACCTCGTACATCTTCACTTCCCAGATATTGGCCAGCGGGTTCTCCTGACCGTCGACGATCCTCTGCTGCATGGTCAGATAGAGCTCGGTCCAGGGAACCGGGGTCGGGTTTGCTCCGAGCACTTTGAAATTCTCCATGTGCATGGGTGCTTCCATGGTCCGGATCTTGATGCCCTTGAGGTCGTCGGGACCGTTGATGGGCCGGACATTGTTCGTCACATGGCGATAGCCGTTTTCCAGATAGGCCAGACCTTTGAGCCCGATGTTCTCGCTGGAATTGAGCAGCTTCTGACCCATGGGACCGTCGAGAACCCCCCAGGCGATCTCGTAGCTGTCGAAGGCAAAGGGGATATCCAGGACCATGAATTTGTTGTTGAAGGTGGTCAGCGGGCCGGCCGAAGCCGTTGCCATCTCGAGGGAGCCGCTTTTCACCTGTTCCACCGATTCCCGCTCTCCGCCGAGCTGGGAGTTGTAGTACAGGGCAACCTTGACATTACCCTTGGTGTTTTCCTCGACATACTTCTTGAACACCTGCATGCCGATGGACTGCGGATGAGTCGGGGAATTGCAGAGGGAGACCCTGACCTTTACGGATGAAGCGCCAAAGACCATTCCCGAAAAGAGAAAGATGCACGCGACAACCATAGCCACCGAGCTGAACCAAAGACTCTTCTTCATATCGTACCTCCGTGAAAATTTTGTACTGCCATGCTTACCGTCCGTTTTTCCAACATATTACTTCTCCCCAGCCCCGCCGCTAGTACCCGAACATCCGCGGCAGCCACAGGGTAAGAGGCGGGTAGTAGGTCACCATCAGGAGCACCACGATGCTAGCTACGAGCATGGGCCATCCTTTCTTGAACGTGTCCTCGACCGACACCCCGGCCATGGGGCTCGTGACGAACAGGGTGATGCCGAAGGGTGGCGTGGCGAGCCCGACGACCAGATTGACGCAGATGATGACGCCGATCTGGATCGGGTCCACCCCGAGCGCCCAGGCGATGGGCGCCAGGATCGGGCCGAGCACGATGACCGACGCGTAGTCGTCCATGAACATGCCGTTGATGATCAGCAGGATGTTGAGCATGAGCAGGAACGCCCAGAGCGGAACACCGGCCAGCGGTCCGCTGATCGTCTGGATGACCTGCTCGTTGGCGATGGCCCAGGCGGTCACCGTGGCGGCGCCCGCGAGCAGGATGACCAGGCCAGAGGTCACCGCCGTTTCCATGAAGATGCCGGGAAAGTCGCGCCACGAGACCTCCTTGGTCCAGAACACGACGAGCACGAAGGCATAGGCGGCGGCGGCGGCGGATGCCTCGGTCACGGTAAAGACGCCCCCGAAGATGCCGCCCAGGATAATCACGGGGAGAAACAGTGCCGGCAGCGCCTTCCTGAACTGCACCCACTTCTCGGGCCACGAAACCTTGCCGTGGTTCGGCAGCTTGTTTTTCCTCGCGATGAAGTAGATCACGACCATCTGCGCGAGCGCGATCAGGACAGCCGGGATGATGGAGCCCAGAAAGATCCCGGCGATGGAGGTCCGGCCCACGGAGATGCAGTAGAGGATCATGAGCACGCTGGGCGGCATGATCGGGCCCAGCAGCGAGGCGCTTGCCATGACGCCCGATGCGAACGCCGGTTTGTATCCTTCCTGTTTCATCATGGGGATGAGGAAGGACCCCAGGGAAGCGGTCGCCGCTACGGCCAGCCCCACGATGGCCCCCATGAACAGACAGGTGCCAACGGTCACGAGGGCAAGCGCCCCGCGGACATGGCCGACAAAGGCGTTCACGAAATCGGTCAGGTCCTTCAGGATGCTCCCCTTGACCATGAGCTGCCCGGTCAGGATGAAGAAGGGCACGGCCAGGAGGGCAAACCCGTTCATTCCCTGGAACATGCGCTGGGAGACCAGCGTCAGCGGATAGTCACCCACGATGAGGTAGACGACGGAACTGAGGATGAGGTTGAAGGCGATGGGGAAGCCGATGATCAAAAGAACGACGAAGCAGACGATCAGGGATAGTAAGGCTATGGACATGAATCACTCCTCCTTCGGTACTGGTCTGTCCCTGGCCTCGGAAATCTTCCTAACCGGGCAGGATCACGGTCATGTTCCATTCATCCGCTCCGTTTCAGGCAACAGAACCGTGAGATCCGTCCGGGGTTCATGCATCGGCATGCACCCCGGACTCTGCCCGATCGACCGGAAGGAATCATGACCATTGCTGTACACCTTCAACCGTTTCAGACCTTCCCAGTGCCTGGGAAATCTCCTGAGCCGCATCCAGTGCGGCCGCTATGTTCTTCTCGCGCTGTTCGTCCGAAAGCCGGAATAGCGGCCCGCAGATCGAGAGACTTGCGACGATCTTCCCCTTTTTTGTCAAAACCGGTGTCACCACCGAATAGTTCCCGGCCTCCCGCTCTTCGAAGCTCATGGCAAACCCGTTCTTTCGGATCTTTTTCAGATCCGCCTCGAGCTCGACGGGGTCGGTGATGGTTTTCGGGGTGTACTTCTCCAGGGGTTTCCCGCAGATAATTTCCCTCCGCTCGTTCTCGGGCAGGTAGGCAAGGAGCACCTTGCCCGAAGCGCCGCAGTGCAGCGGCAGGATCTTTCCCACCTGGGTCACTCTGGCAAGGCCATAACGACTCTTCACCGCCTCGACGCAGATTCTGTTCCCCTCGCTGAGGACATACAGAGACACTTCCTCTCCGCAGAAGTCCCTCAACTTTTCCATCACCGGCCGCGCGAGATCGGCGATTCCCGCCCCCTGCGACAGGATGCTCTTCCACTGATGAAACTTGATACCGAGCCTGTACTTGCCTCCGGGCGTCATACGCTCGATGCATTTCTTTTTTTCCAGGGTGGCGAGGATACGGGATACGGTGCTCTGGCTGAACTCTGTGAGGAAGCTGATTTCCGTTACCGAAAGGGATGGTGTTTCAACCGTGAAACAGGACAGGATATCGACGGCCTTTTCTACGGACTTAATGTTTTTCATCAGCCCCTCCACATGCACATTGTGCATACATCATGCACCATGTGATTAACATAGTACCTCATCAATTTTCATTGTCAAGTCTCTTTTTCACATTTTTATTCAATTCATTCGTCATACCCTGCCTGAGACAACGGAATTCGGGCATGGATAAAGGGATCCCGCCCCTGACGCCCGCCACTCGGTCTTCAGCAACAATGCGCACATCGAGATGCCCGCCCGGGATGCCTCAGTGGGGTCGAGAGGTGTTCTTCAAAGAAGGCGGCAGGTCCCTGTGCAAGGTTTGACGTCAGGGAAAGAATGAACTCAGACGGTAAAAGTATAGACGCCCCGGGTGTGGCTTGCTAAAGATAATACAGAATGAAGAGGCACACGTATCAGCGACCCTTCCCCGAGACGAACCCGGCGGTCCGCCTGCTCGCGGAGCAGGCCTTTTCCCGGGCCGCGGGCGCCCCGCACGTGGAGGGCAACAGCGTGCGCCTCCTCAGGGATGCGGGCGAGAACTATCCTGCCTGGCTCGAAGCCATGCAGTCCGCCCGGCAGAGTATCCATTTCGAGAACTATATCATCAGCGATGACGAGGTGGGGCGGCGGTTTGCCGATGTCATGACCGCCAGGGCCAAAGACGGCGTCAGGGTGAGAGTCGTCTACGACTGGATGGGATCTCTGGGCAAGGCTTCGCGGGGCTACTGGAAGCGCCTGCGGGAAGCGGGCGCGGAGGTGCGCGGTTTCAACCCGCCCCGGTTGTACCATCCCTTCGGATGGCTGAACCGGGACCATCGGAAGATGATCGCAGTGGACGGGAAGATCGGGTTTGTCACCGGGCTGTGCGTGGGCAGTGCATGGGAGGGGAACCCCGAGCGCTCCATCGAGCCCTGGCGCGACACGGGGATCATGATTACCGGCCCCGCAGTGGCCGATATCGAGCATGCCTTTGCCGATGTCTGGGCCGCCATGGGTCCTCCCCTGCCTTCCGATGAGGTTCCGGACAGGAGCGCCATTCACCCCACGGGTGATGTCACCCTGCGGGTGGTGGCGAGCGCCCCCTACACTACCGGCCTGTTCCGGCTCGACCAGCTCATCGCGTCGGTCGCCAGGGAGTCGCTCTGGCTCACGGACGCCTATTTCGTGGGCGTGTCCCCCTACGTGCAGGCCCTGGCCGCAGCCGCGCGCGACGGGGTGGACGTGAGGCTCCTGGTTCCGGGGACCACGGATATCCCGTTTTTTAGGGCTGTCTCGCGGGCCGGATACCAGCCGCTCCTGGAAGCGGGAGTGCGCATCTTCGAATGGAACGGCCAGATGCTCCACGCCAAGACCGCGGTGGCGGACGGGAGATGGAGCAGGATCGGCTCGACCAACCTCAATATCTCGAGCTGGCTCGGCAACTACGAGCTCGACGTGGCAGTCGAAGATGCGCCGTTCGCCCGGTCCATGCAGGAGATGTACCTGGAGGACCTGACCCGCTCGACCGAGATCGTGCTCGGCAGACGGCGGGCCGCATGCCCGGTCAGCAGGCGGACCCGGTCCAGGCGTCCCTTGCAGGCACGGCCCCGGGGAAGCGTGAGCCGCGCGGGCATCGGGGTCATGAGAATGGGGAGCGTGGTGGGCGCGGCCATCAGCAACCGCCGAACCCTGGAGCCGGCCGAGGCCAAGCTCATGTTCGGCGCCGGCGTGCTTCTCCTCGTCCTTGCGGTAACGGCCGTGTGCTGGCCGCAATGGCTGGCCGTTCCCTTCGCGGTGATCAGCGCCTGGCTGGCAATCACCCTGCTGCTGCGGGCATTGAACATCCTCCTGGAGCATCGCAGACGCCGCGCTCACCGCGGCGGCCCGACCGGGGAGCCTCCGCCGGACTGCGGGGAAGACCGCTGACGAATAAATAGGCATCGGGAGAGTGTTCATGCCTCTGTTTCTTCTGGTCATCTTCGGTACATACAGCGCCGTGCACGTCTACGCGTTTTTGAAGATGCGTTCCGCCTTTGCTTTCGGAGCGGTTCCCGGGGTTTTTCTGGGGCTGTTCATGGCGCTCATGGTCTGCTCTCCCATCGTGGTGCGGCTGCTGGAGAGACAGGGGATCGATCTCCCTGCCCGCATCCTCTCATACATCGGCTACGGCTGGATGGGTGTGCTCTTTCTCTTTTTCTCGCTGTCCATCCTGACGGATCTCCTCCGGGCCGTTGTATACGGCGCCTCCCTGCTATTCCACAGAGATCCGGCACTCTTCATGCCCGGTGCACGGACGGCCTTTCTCGCCCCCCTGATCCTCGCACTGGGATTCTCTCTGGCCGGATTTTTCTCAGCGCTGGATATCAGGCCCGAGAAGGTCGTGCTCCGGTCGCCCGGGATTTCCGAAGAGACGGGCAGGCTCAGGGTCGTCCAGATCTCGGACGTTCACGTGGGCCTTACGGTCCGCTCGGACAGGCTCAGGAAGATCGCAGAGGTGATCCGCGAGGCAGAGCCCGATCTCATCGTGTCCACCGGGGATCTGGTGGACGGACAGATGGACAGCATCGCCGGACTGGCGGAGATCCTGCACGGGCTGCAGCCCCGGTACGGCAAGTATGCCGTGACCGGCAACCATGAGTTCTACGCGGGCCTGTCCCATGCACTGGACTTCACGTCGCGGGCCGGATTCACCGTGCTCAGGGGAGAGAGTGTGAATATCCCGGGTGTCATCTCGATCGCCGGGGTCGACGATCCTACGGGCAGGCGAATGGGCGCGCACGGGGGAAAAACCGAAACCGAGCTGCTCTCGGGCCTTCCGCGTGACACCTTCGTCCTGCTCCTCAAGCATCAGCCCACCCTGGAGGACAGCAGCACCGGCCTCTTCGACCTCCAGCTCTCGGGGCACACCCACGGCGGTCAGATCTTTCCCTTTGGCCTGCTGGTGAAGATCTTCTTCCCCCGCACGGCGGGCCTGTACACCCTCGCCGACGGCTCCAGCCTCTACGTGAGCCGGGGCACGGGCACCTGGGGCCCTCCGGTCCGGGTCCTCTCCCCCCCGGAGGTCACCGTGATCGATCTCGTCCCGTGAGGAATGCGGCGGATCGGGACTATTCGCCCATGATGTTGTAGCCCGAATCGAGATAGATGAGGTTGCCGGTCATCCCTTTTGCCCGGTCACTCGCCAGGTATGCGGCCAGAAACCCGACATCCTCGTTGGACACCACGTAGTTTTCCGGCGCGCGGGCATACTGCTCCCTGAGCAGCTCCTCGAAGTCGGCCAGGCCGGATGCGGCCCGGGTCATGATGGGCCCCGGCGAGATGGTGTGCACGCGGATGCCCTTGTCTCCCAGCTCGGCTGCCAGGTATTCGGTGGTCTGCTGCAGTGCCGCCTTCACCGGACCCATCATCCGGTAGTTCCTGATGACCCGCTCTCCTCCCAGGTAGCTCAGGGTGAGCAGGCACCCGCCTCTGGTCATGAGAGGCTCGGCGAGCCGTGCCATGCGGATGAACGAGTGAACGGAGACGTCCATGGCAATGGTCCATCCCTCCAGGGAAACATCGGTCAGCCGGCCGCGAAGGTCCTGCAAAGGGGCGTACGCGATGGCATGCAGCAGGAAGTCCAGCCTGCCCCACTTCTGTTTCACCTCGTCGAAGACCGTCTCCAGCTCGCCCGCCTTCTGGACATTGCAGGGCATGATGATGGTGCTCTTAAGCTTCTCCGCCAGGGGACGCACATAGTGTTCCGCCTTCTCATTGAGATAGGTGACCCCGATCTCCGCGCCTGCAGCGCGGCAGACCTTTGCCACGCCGTATGCAATGCTGAACTCGTTGGCCATACCGAATATCATTCCATACTTGTCTTCAAGGCTCACCACACAGTCGGTACTCTTTATGGGTTCCATGTTCTCACCTTTTTCACTGCCCCGCACAATCCGCGCGGCGAGCTGACGTCGGCCCTGATGACTTCAGGGCTTCCCGAACCTGTTTGCGCCATGCCTCCTGCCTCCTTTCCCGTCTTGGCTTCTCTTCTCCCCCGGAGAAAAGGGAGGGAGAGAAGGGAAGCGTGCCATGCGGGATTCATCCGATCGACATGAATCATTCTAACCTTGGAGTGATCATTCTCAAGGAAGGGTGATGGGCAGCACCTGCCGATTCATACAGGACAATCCCCATGCCGTGATGCTCCTCCCGGGAGGCGCCGAAAGGAGGGGGCACTCTCTCTGGTCTTGCGAAAACCTGACACGAAAGGTCCGTACCTTCACATCTTCACGATTATTCTTATCTTTACAGGTCCCTGATCTTTCTGCTATTCTCTGAACATATGTGGTTCCGGCAGCTCTCGCGGTTGAAATGACATTGTTTTCTCTCGGTGCTCGGAAGAGAGGTGATCGTCTGATTCTATCGCAGATACAGGGCATGAAAAAAATCTCGCCTTCCTTTCCCCTGTTTCATGCCGTGCATGAAACGGTCCCCGATGCCGTCAGCAGCAAGGGGGGCTCACCGAACACCATGTGTTCGAGCTGGGAAAATGGCTCGGATCGAACCGTTTTCCGCGAGGGGTCAAGGTGGCGATCGTAGACCCGGGGAAAACGGCTTAAGGGAAACATGAACGCCTTTGGCGAGACGGTTCTGCTCAACAGGGGGTTTTACAACATCCGGGTGTTTCCGGATCACCAGACGGCCAGCGCCTGGCTCGGCACGGAACGCCCGGCTCAACCGGATTCATAGCCGGGAGGCGAACCGCTGTTATCACGTCCCCATGGATCCAGGCTCCGGGGAACGCAGATATATTCCTGTTTTTGGCAGGAAAGGAGACCGATCATGGAAAAGACCGTTCTGTTCACGGTGGAAGATTCGACGGCACTGATCACCCTGAACCGCCCCGAGAGGCACAACGCCATTTGCCGGGACCTGCTCACAGGCCTGTATGACGCCATCGACGAGACGGCCCGCAACGACGGGATCAAGGCGGCGATCATCACCGGAAACGGCAAGTCGTTCTGCTCAGGACTGGACTTGAGTGTCGTGGGCAAGGAAAACCTGCAGGACCCCCGCGGCGACGGGAGGGATATGCCGGACGTGTTCGCCGCATGCAGGAAGCCCATTATCGGCGCGATCAACGGCAACGCCATCACCGGCGGTTTCGAGCTCGCGCTCAACTGCGATTTTCTCATCGCATCAGAAAACGCCCGGTTCATCGACTCCCATGCCAAGGTCGGGATCCATCCCGGGTGGGGAATGACTCAGCTGCTCCAGCAGGCAGTGGGCCAGAGAATGGCCAAGCAGCTGTCGTTCACCTGCAGGCCCCTCTCGGCGCAGGATGCTCTGAAGCACGGGCTCGTCAACGAGGTGGTTTCTCCCGGTGACCTTATCCCCCGGGCAAAGCAGATCGCCCGGGACATCGCCGAGGTCGACTTCGGGATCATGCTCGAGATCAAGGCGCTCATCGAGAAGCAGAACGAGGTCCCCATCCAGGAGGCCCTGAAGATCGAGCGGGAACGCTTCCAGGAATTCCTGAAAAGGGTGAACCTGTTCTTTTAAACGACTGCCTTAAAACGCACATCCTCTGGGGGCCGGAAAGGCCCCTCTTTTTTCAGGATCTGTTCCCCCGGGCGGTCTCGTTCGCACCCGGATGTCCTGCCCCCGGGCGCGCACTGCCGGCCGCGGGCTCGAACCTTTCCAGCTGCACGAGGAAATGGCCCATGATCCGGCGTGAATCGATTTTGAGCACGTCTCGCGCTTGGTCTGCGGAGAGATAGATCTTCAGGTCGCGCTCTTTTTTCTCCTCCTCGGTCTCCCGTCCTTCGTCATCGAGCTTGACCGCCTGCTGAATGATCTCCCATGCCTTGCGCTTCTGCCCGCCTATCTCCACGACCTTTTCTCCGGTGCAGATGAAATGCGACTCGTACCGGGACTTGCCCGAGAAGATCCGGACACGCTGCTCCATCCCCGGCTTCCAGTCTATCCCCCGGATCAGATGGATAACGGAGAGAGGGTCCATGGTGAAGTCGGAGGTCTCGACCTCCTTCACCTTGTTTTCGAGAGGCTCCCCCTTCTCGGATTCCGTGCGCACCGACGTTATGGTGCCGTCATCCCGGAAATGGATGGCGGTGTCCTTGCTCGTGGAGCGCACCCTCGACAGGATCCGCGTGCTGACCGGCAGGAGGGAATCGGACCGGGTGATGTTCCCCCCGCTGAAACGGGCCTTGTAGAACCGGTCGATGGTGCGATTGGTCCTGGCCCTGAATTGAATCTCATAGAGGTTGCCCTTCTGCCCGAGCACTACCTGGCCGGTGCCGATGTTCAGTCCGTTGAACTCGAAGCTGTAGTGGTATGTTCCGAGCCGGGGCCGGAACTCGGAATCAACGAGCAGGGGGCTGGCCTTTCTGCCGGCGCCCGGCTCGACCGCGCCATGGGACACGCCCGAAAATCCGCTCAAGATCGCGATCAGGGCGGAGAAAATCAGGATATGGCGGCGTTTCGTTTTTCCTCTCATGCTGATATGTATCCTCCCGTCTTTCAAGATGATTCTTCCCGCCTCCTCTGAAAAAGAACGCACTGCCCGCACGCTCGCAAAGGGGAACCGGAGCCGGCGGTACACGCACGATGGACCCCTTCCCCGCCAATCATGCCCTTTTTGAATCGAATCGGAAGGCACCGTCCGGTCCATGCCGGGGGTTTTCCCGAAGGAGCCCCCCTTGCGCGACGATGCCGTCAAAGGTGTTCATACAGAGGTGCTGCATGGTCTCTTCTGCAGCGGAAACCATAGGGCCATACCTGAAAGCGAAAGTCAAGCCCTGCCTGACGAAGCATGCTCATCCCCTCTCCTTAGCCGCCGATGAGGGTCTTGCCCCGGGCGGCAGGGCGCTCGTGACCTGCCACGCCGCATTGATGAGCCCGATGTGGGAGAACGCCTGGGGAAAGTTCCCGAGCATTTCGCCCGTACCGGGGTCCGCCATCTCGGAGAAAAGGCCCAGATCACTGGCATACGCACTCACCCGGTCGAACCTCTCCGCAGCACTCCCGGTCAGGCCGGCAAGGGCAAGGCATTCCACCATCCAGTAGCTGCAGAGGATGAACCCGTTGGGTTCCCCCGGCCAGCGGCGGATGAGGCCATCCTTTCCCAGGACGCGTTCCACGGCGTTGATGGTCGCCTTCATCCGGTGGTCCGTGGCGGGCAGAAAGCCCACGATGGGCATCAGCAGCACCGAGGCATCCAGGTGGTCCGAGCCGAAAGCGCCGGTGAACGCCTGCGACCGCTCGCTCCATCCGCGGGAGAGGATCGTGTCCCGGATCTCATCACGCACGGCTCCCCATCTCTCCACCTCGCTCAGCGCACCCAACCGGGAAGCGAGCCTCACGGCACGATCCAGCGCCACCCAGCACATGAGCTTCGAGGAGAGATAGTGGCGCTCTCCGTCCCGGGCCTCCCACATCCCGGAATCAGGCTCCCGCCATCCGGAAGCGGCCCTCTCGGCAAGGGTCACGAGAAGCTGCCTGGTGAAACCGCTCATGTCGCCCAGCTTCTCCTTGAGCAGGAAAGCGGCATCCAGCACCTCCCCCAGCACGTCCAGCTGTCTCTGCCTCCAGGCATCGTTCCCCACCCGCACCGGGCGGCTGCCCTGATATCCCGCCAGGTGGTCCAGCACGTGCTCGGTCAGGTCCCGCTCCCCGCCCACACCGTACATGATCTGAACCGCCTGGTGCCCCTGTGCCCCGCCGGTCCGGTCGATCCATGCAAAAAACCGCTCGGGTTCATCCGGGCACGCCCCGACCCACAGTGCCCGCATGACCAGGCTCAAGTCCCTCAGCCAGGCGAACCGGTAATCCCAGTTTTCCTGCCCGCCCGCAATCTCGGGCAGGGATGTGGTGGCGGCGGCGATCACCGACCCGGTAGGCTGGTAGGTGAGCCCCTGGAGCACCAGGGCGCTCCTGCGCACCTCTTCCCGGTAGAGTCCCTGGTACCCGGTGTGGAGGTCTGTCCAGGAATGCCACGCTTTCACGGTGTCCTCGATCGACAGCGGCACATCGATGGGCCGGTCAGGCGGTCCACAGCCGGGAGCCCGGTAGGCGAGGCTGAACTCCGCGGTCTCCCCGGCGCCGATCCTGAACCGGGCACGGACGCCCTCCCCCGACAACCCCGAGGGAACCACTGCGGTCAGCTCCAGCTCCACGGGTCCTCCCACGATCTCCCACCCGTGATCCATGGACCGGTATCGGGGGACGGTCAGCCCGTACTCCATGCGGGGACGGAACTCCATGTCCATGTCCGTCTCGCCCGCAAGCCCCTGCACGCGGCGCAGCAGGACGTGGGGCACCCTCCGCCCGATGGCGTGTCCCCGGGCGCCGGGCTCGAACATGAGCGCATCGGTGAGAGCGACCGAGCCGCCTGAGGTGTGGAATACGTTGCGGATCACGAGAGAATTCTCGATGTACGCCCATTGCGAACGGTATCCGCCTGCCGGGCGGATATGCCAGTGTCCCGAGCCGCTGTCCAGGATGCGTCCGAAGACCGACGGCGAATCGAAACGGGGAAGGCAGTACCAGTCCACTGACCCGTCTCTGCCCACCAGGGCGGCCGACTGGGAGTCAGACAGAAAGGCATAATCCTGAATCTTCACGGCGCTCATCCCTGCATGCCTGCTCGGCCCGGATGCCCGGGCGTCTTTCCTTGCCCTTAAAAAAATGGCGGATCATATTCACCGCTATGGCCCCACGCTCATCCTGGACATATGCCCCCGCCTCTCCATGCACCCTGCATCACGGGGCAGGAACACCAAGGATCTACGCACCCTGCCCTGGTTCATCATCAGTCCCCCGTCGATGAAGAAGGGCTGTCCGGTGACATAATCGGCCTCCTCCGAAACCAGGTACATGGCCAGCCTGGCGATCTCCCAGGGCCCTAAAGCCCGTTTCCAGGGGATGCTCTGCACCTCTTTCTCGCGGTATTCCGGATCGTCGATCGCCTCCTGAGTTAAGGATAGGGGAGAGCGGCGTGCTGTCAACATCTCCTCCCTGCATTCTCAGCGGGACCTGATCCGGTTGACGTTGCTCTCCTTGCCGATGACCACAAGGATATCGCTGTCCTTGACCGTGAAATCCCCCTTGGGGACGATGGTGAACCGCTCGGGTATGAGCTCCCGGACGGCGATGACCTGGACGCTGTATCTCCGGGGCAGCTCGAGCTGGGCAAGGGTCTTTCCCACGAAATCGCTGGGAGGCGCGATCTCGGCGATCTGATAATCCTCGGACATCTCGATGAACTCCAGGATATTGGGCATGACCAGGCTCTTGGCCACCTTGATGCCCATATCCTTTTCCGGAAAAATGATGTCTGTGGCGCCCACCTTCCGGAGTATCTTGCCGTGGTCCTCATTGACGGCCTTGACGATGATCTGGCCCACGCCCATCTCCTGCAGGTACAGGGTGATCAGGGTGGCGGCGCTGGTGTTGTCCCCCAGGCTGATCACCACCGCGGCGACCGTATCGAGCCCGAGGCTCAGGAGGTTCTCTTTTTGCGTGGCGTCCGCGATTACCGGATTTCGGGTGTAGTCCCGGATCTTCTGCACCCGGTCCTTGTCGAGGTCGATGGCGATGGTGTTCTGCCTCAGGTCGTTGAGTGTTCTCACCACCCAGGAACCGAAGTTTCCCAGGCCGATAACCGCAAACGTCCTTGCCATACAACCTCCCAGGGGCTAGCCTATCAGGACATTTTCCTCCGCATACCGGTAACTCGGCGCGCGCCTCCGTGAGACAACGATGTACACCAGGGTGAGGATACCCACCCTGCCCACCAGCATGGTCGCGATGATGAGAAACTTCCCGTAGGCGTCCATCCCGGGTGTGATCCCCGTTGACAGCCCCACGGTGCCGAAGGCGGAGACCGTCTCGAAGAGATATTCCATGAACGGGCCCCTGCTCTGCTCTGAAGGGACCGCGCCGTGCTGGTTGATCATTTGCAGAAACACGATCACCAGAATGAAAACCACGGCCGACATGAAGACCGTTATGGCGCGGGATACCACCTCTCCGGGAAGCGTGGCACTGAGCACGTTGTTGGCCTCGCTTCCCCTGATCCTGTTCATGACGACTACTGCCAGTACCCCGATGCTCGTCGTCTTGATACCGCCTCCGGTTGACCCCGGGGAGGCGCCGATGAACATGAAGATCATCACGAACAGGAGGGTGGCGTTGCCCAGAACACTGAAATCGACCGTGTTGAAGCCCGCAGTACGCGTGGTGACGGACTGGAAATACGAGGCCAGGATCTGTTCGGTCCACGGCAAACCGGCCATGGAATAGCCGCGCTCCAGGACCCAGAAAAGCAGGGTGCCGAGTATGATCAGTGCGAGGGACACGACAAGGGAGATGCGTGTGTTCAGGGTGAGCCTCGTATTTCCCCTTCCGCTAAAGTAATGGATGACATCCCGCACCACCGGGAATCCGATTCCGCCCAGGATGATCAGTGTGGTAATGATCAGGTTGATCCGGACATCGGCATGATACCGGCTCATGTTGTCCGGAAACAGTGAGAATCCGGCGTTGCAGAATGCGGTGATGGAGTGGAAGACGGAATAGAAGACCCTCCCTGAGAAGGTCAGATCACTTTCCCAGCAGGGCATCAGGAGCAGGGCGCCCGCAAGCTCGGAAACAAAGGTGAAGGCAAAGATGAAAACCACCAGCTGTTTGATGTCCCTGGTTATTTCTGACGTGTAAGTTTCCTGGATGAACGAGCGCTGGCGGATGCTGACGGACCATCCGATGGAGAGAAAGAGCAGGGCCGCGAAGGTCATGATGCCGAGCCCGCCGACCTCCACCATGAGCATGATGAGCACCTGGCCGAAAAGGCTGAAGTACGTGCCCGTGTCCACCACCGCGAGCCCGGTGACACAAAAGGCCGAGGTGGAGGTGAACAGGGCGTCGATCCATTCGATGTGTCCCGGCCTCGTAGACATGGGCATCCGGAGCAGCAATGGTCCGAGCACGATGGCGATCAGGTAGCTGACGACGAAGAACAGCCCGGGGCTGAACAGGAGAAACCGTCTGAACAGAGAGCTCAAGGGATTCAGTCCGCCCTGGTCCGAGAGCTTCCGCCCGCTGCGAAAAATGAGGGGAGAGAGCAGTCCCATACGCTTTACTTATAATGGTGCATGCGTGTCTACATACACCCCGCTCTGGTATATTCCGGCCGGAGGCAGGACCCGAAGCTTCTTGAGCGGCAGTTCCTTCAGGCGCTCAGCTTCGATCGGACCGGCGTGCGTCTTACCCCCCGATGCATATCACCCAGATCCTGTGCCGACGGCACTTCCGGCAGCCCTCCAGGAGGACCGCATCAGACAACCTTTTCCTGCCGGAAACCAAAGGAACGCTCCGACGCCCGCGGGCACCCGTGATCCCGCGCAGCAGCCCGCCTCCTTCACCTCGCTCGAAAAAAGCTCTGAGAGCCTCCCCCCTCTTCGGGATCAGTCTGCGGGGCCCGGCCCCATCATCCAGGGGCCCATCATGCCCGAGCCCATCATCGGGCAGGAACCTGTCATGCCCATGCCCATGCCGCCGCGCCCCATCCCGCCGAGGCTCCTCATCACGGGGTACATGAGGTCCGCTTCTGCAAGCTGCATGTACATGTTCACCTGCTCCCGGTAGAGATTGGAGCGCAGGTCGTTGATGGCGTCCACCAGTGAATTCACCCTTGACTCGTCGATCTTGTCGGCCGCCAGGGCCGCCTGGAGCTGGAGCTCCTGGGCCCAGAGCTTCTCCATGGTCTCGGCCGTGGCCTGCTGATAGCCCTGATAGATGTTCCTGACCGTGCGCTGCTGCTCCTGCGTCAGCTGACTGAACATCATGCCGTACTGCTCCACACCGTACATAGGGCCCATACCCCTTCCATGGTGCATCTGCTGGGGAAGCACGGGCGTCGCGGTCATGAGGACG
Organism: Deltaproteobacteria bacterium; assembly: GCA_018433775.1. Taxonomy (GTDB): domain Bacteria; phylum Desulfobacterota; class Desulfomonilia; order UBA1062; family UBA1062; genus Phosphitivorax. Next base: position 40,021 of record JAHDQN010000006.1, on the reverse strand, counting down.
ATCACTGCCGCAACGCAGGTTCCTGTGATCAGTTTCGGGAAGTTCATCTCTCACCTCCTGTTTCTTTTCATTCGCCGGGATATCCCGGACTAGATCCCGCTGCACCCTGTTTCCGCTTATAAAATAGATCGAGAGCCCCGGTGCCGTCCGGAGAAACCTCTTTCCACCCCGGGTTACCCTGAAGAGAGGGGCGGGCTCTCTCCCTTAAGGACAACTTCCAAGAGCCGGCCTTCAGCGTTCCGGCCTGCTGGGCTCAGACACCTTTGTGAGCACCCCCCCTCCCAGCTCGATTTCCTTTTCCTTCCCGGTACGCGTGGCAATGTCGCCGAGCGATACGATCCCTACGGGCTTGCCCGAGGGGTCGGTGACAATGACCCGGCGAACCTTTTTCTCCTCCATTCTCCTCACCGCGTCTGCCATGTCGGTGTTGTCGGGGCAGGTGAGCACGTCGCTGCTCATGATATCCCTGACGCGGGTGTGGGAGAGGTCGCGTTTCTCCGCGACTCCCCTGAGAACAATATCCCGGTCGGTGACCACCCCTACTAAGGTGCTTTCCTGCGCCACCGGCATGATCCCCACGTCGAGATGCTTCATTTTTGCCGCTGCATCCGTGAGAGATGCATCCATCGGTATCATTTCAGGATTTGGTGTCATTATCTCCCTGATCTGCATGGTCCGTCTCCTTTCGCGTGATATTCTTTTTCCTGTGCCTTAAGGGCCGGTTTTTTAAAGGACCTCCCTCTTCCGGAGGGCGAGTCCGCGGCGACCCCTTGAATACCGGCCGGTATCCCGGCTGACCGCCCCCTTTTGATCCTCCCCTATTTTCTGAACGGCCTCGTAATCCGCGCCGCCATTGCGGTGCCGTTCAGGAGGTCTGATACACCGAGACCGAGCATGGCGGCGAGACCCAGGGTGATGGGACGCGCCCCCCCCAGAGCTATGATGCCCAGAACAAGCGCCCCCGTTCCGATAAGCAGCTGCGCCCCGGCTGCGGCATGGACAGACTGCCTGCCCACCTCCCGGACATAGTCGTCCTGAGCCTGGCAGCGGATTTCCGCCGTGTTCATGCGGGCCGTGACCCCGCTTGCGAGAAGCAGGGTAATCCCCAGGACGATCACGGCCGCCGGCAGCAGGGTAAGGGGACTCACGCCCAGCAGCGACAGAACCCCCAGCACCACGCCTGCACATCCACCCAGAAACTCGGCCACCATGCCGCTGCCCAGCTCGGCGCTCTCGGTCCGGCTCTCACCGGCCTCGTGCATCCATACAGGCATCCTCCCTGCAACAGACCCTCCTTCGAGCAGCAATGCCGTGCCGGCACCGATGGTGGCAAAGGCGAGCAGCGCTTCAGGGTAGATGCCGAAGAGCCCGATTATGGCGACGGCTCCCGAGGCTGCGCCTACAATGCCTTCAGCCAGCGAACCGGCTGAAATCATTTTGATGGTGTGCCACTGCCGGGTATGAGAGGTATCAGGCCGGTGCTGCATGAGCGTCTCTGTCAAAGGATTTCTCTCTTTAAGGGCGGCATCTCTTTGTCTTTTGCCCGCCCGGCGTACATTCCACACCGCGGGCAAGGCAGCAGGCGCCGGCTAACCGATAAGGGAGAGCTTTCCTTTTTCCTTTTTTCGCCTCCGGATGGTTCCCGTCTGCTTCTCCTGTAGGTTAAGGATACAGCTCGGGCCTGCAATTTCAAATATACCCGTACCGTACCGGAAATACCGGTTCCTCCCTTATAAGGGTAATGTGTTTTCCCCGGCCGGTCGATAGAGCCGGTAACGCCGGCTTGCCTTCATAAGAGAGAAACCGGCGCGACATCCGTCTGATGGGGAGCATATGCCGGTTTTTTTCAAGAGATGGGCACTCGCAGTCATACTCTTATTCCTGCTGTCCTCCGGGTGTGCCCATAAAGGCCCCCTGTCTTCCGGGAAGGTCCCTTCCGTCAAGGCGCCTGCCATGGGCTATTCCATCCAGGCAGGGGCGTTCTCCCGGATAGAGAATGCGATCGGCCTCACCCGCTCGCTCGAAGCCGGAGGAATCGACGCCTTCTATTTTGCCGCCGGCTCGGGTCTCTTCAAGGTCCGGTTCGGAAACTACCCGACGAGAGAAGAGGCCGCATCCGCTGCCAAGGGCCTGCGCGATGCCGGAATCATCGATGTCTTCATGATCGTTGGCCCGGGCGATTATGTACCGGCCCGCAGGCATCCCGCACTTCCGGCATCCATCAGAAACGATCTCGTCCGGACCGCTCGGAGCTTCATCGGCATTCCTTACCAGTGGGGATCTTCCCATCCTGGAGACGGCCTTGACTGCAGCGGACTGGTTCTGGCCGTCTACCGGCTCAACGGCTTGAGCGTTCCCCGCACGTCCCGTGAACAGTTCTCCGAAGGCACGCCGGTCAGAAAAAACCGGCTGGCAAAAGGGGACCTCGTATTCTTCGCCACCGGCAGGGCCCGCCGTATCTCGCATGTCGGCATCTATATCGGAAACAACCGCTTTATCCACGCGCCCGGCACGGGGAAGACCATCCGTGCGGAATCCCTTTCATCAGATTATTTCCGGGGCCGGTTCATGGGGGCGTGCACCTATCTCAACTGATTCCGCTGACTGCATCCGGGGCATGACAACGGTCCTTCCGATCCATCACCGCCCTTTCCGCCACCGCCCTTTCAGATTGATCCGATTTCCATGGAAAATCTGTTTGATTCTCATATTTCCGAGGTCCGGATCCGATAATACGGATTAGGGGAACGAAACCGGTAAATGCGCAGCCTGCCGATCGCGGCGGGACAGGTGCCGCAGGAATACCGGAGAATCACGCTGCAGGAGAGCAGCCTTTTACCGGAAAAAGAGACGCTCCCCGGAACATGGTATGGAATGATGGAAGGCAAGAAGGCTCACCAGGAAATGTATGATGCAGGAATGAGAACGGGCGTGATCGCCATCCTGGGGTTCGTCTTCGTCTGCCTCCTCATCATGACCGGCCGCAGCCAGCATCCCTTCGGGAACAACCATTTCGATCAGCCGGCGCTGCAGGCGAGTTCAGGCATTTCGCTCGCCTCAGGCGGAGCCGTGTCATACCCGGACGGATCGCCTGCAGTCATCGGCCAGGACGAAGAACGATACCAGGAATACCTGGTCCGGATAATCAACTATGAGAACGAGGGGTTTGTCGAGATCCTGAAAAACGGCCTTAAGGTCTGCTCCCTGCACGAGGCATCCAATTTCGGCTTCGCAAAGGTCCACGAGGGGAAGAATTATCTCCTCCTCATGGGGACGGACGTCACGGGCAACGGGCAGCCTGACCTGGTGATCTCTGAGTGGAGCCCGGGGTCCCACTGCTGCTATACCTTCCACCTGTTCGAGATCGGGGATCGCTTTCACCACATCCAGAGCATCGATGCGGGGAGCAGCGAGTCCGCCCGCTTCCAGAATCTGGACGGCACGCCCGGTCTCGAGTTTATCACGGACGACTGGACCTTCGCCTACGGGCCCGGCGACTTTTCCGATTCCCCGGTTCCCCGGGTCATCCTCAAGTACGACGGCACCTCATATGCCTTTGCACGTGAGCTCATGAGGCAGGATCCTCCGGATGAGGATCTGGTATATGCAACTGCCGAGGGCATCCGGACGATGGACGGCTGGTTCACGGGTTTCCCGCCCGCGGAGATCGGGCAGGAGATGGTCGATCTGATCTATTCGGGCAATATGGCCCATGCCCTGAGACTGCTCGATCTGGCCTGGCCAGCGGATGTGGGCGGCAAGGACGATTTCCTCCTGGATTTCACGACAACGCTCAAGAAAAGCCCCTTCTATGGAGAGATCCTCTCCCTCAACCGGTGACGGGCCTGTTCCCGGGAACGGCCGGCCCGGAAACCACCACCTGTCGAGCTCCAGCGACGACTCCAGCCGCTCCTCCACGTCATCGGGCAGCCCGGCGTAGAAATCGATGCCCGTGAGTTCCTCAACCCTGTCCACGCAGACCGCGAACGCGGACAGGGCCTCCCCGGCCTTTTCATTGGGCAGGACAAAGGCGATGGCCTTGATCTCGGGCTCCCGATAATCCAGGATGGCCTTGTAAAAGAAATCGGGCACCGCGACCCGGTTCTGCCCGATCACGGAGAGGCTTTCGCCCGACAGGACCGGTCCGGTGACGATCAGGAGCTCTCCATCACGGCGCACCCACCGGCGTACCAGAGTCTCCAGCTCCTTCCAGATCCCGCGGTTGAACGCCGGCCTCTGGGGGCTCATATTGGACATATAAAACGTCTCGCTCATGCATTTCCGGGAAAACTTCATATCTGCCGCCGGAACCAGGTGCCCCCGGTCAAATCCGCTCCCCCGGTAGTCTTCCGGCGAGGCAGACCCGGTTTTCACCAGGGGATCGGGCCGGAAATCATTCGTTCTGGACACCGCACCGGATATCATGTGCGGCCGGAGCACATATGCCGCCCACCGGGCCTGCTCGAATTCTTCACAGTACTGGAGGGTATAAGCCGTATGCCGCACGATCCGGTCCTCCTCCTCGAAGGCCGGAAGCTCGAGCCCGGCAGACGCCGGAGCAGGGGCAAGGAGCAGAAGGAACACGACGGTCCATGAGATGAGCGGTCTTTCGTAGCTGCGCATATCGTAAGCTGTTCTCTCTGTTCATTTTATACGCCTTCCGGCGGGCAAAGGGAAGCGCAGGAGATGCAAGGACTGTTTTCCCGCCTCTTTTTTTCAGAACCGGTCCTTTCTCAGTTTTTTGGGCGGATAGTCTCTCTTTTTGTAAGGCTGCACGTACGGACAGATTCCTCTTTATGGACGTCACGGAACCCGTGATCCGCGATTTTCCCCGCCCTTCACGGCTGAGGATATAAAAAAAGTCCTTTCACCATTTATGAAAAATGGGCTTTATTCCGAAAGTACTCTCATGGATCTATCCCGGGAAATATCCGCTGAAGCATCTGGATTACAGACGTAAGAAACATATCCGGCAGCAGGGAACAACACAACAACATGAGGAGATACCTATGAAATTCACGCGAGTTTTCTTTGTCGGCATCCTGGTTGTCTTTCTGTCCCAGCCCCTCATGGCCGAAACAGTGAGGGTCGGCCTGGAGCCTTTCCCGCCTCTCATCACCGAGGACGGGGGAGGACACAGCATCGACCTGCTCAAGGCGATCGAAAAGGGCTCGGATCTGCGTTTCGACATCACCATCATGCCCTACAGTCAGGCCAAGGACATGCTCAGAGAGGGGAAGCTCGACCTGATCGGCCACACGCCCAAGGGCAAGGAGACCCAGGATTTCTATGCATTTGCACAGGATATCGACTGGTCTGTCATCACGATCCTGGACATCTACGGATTGAACAAGGAGGGTATCGCGGAGGGCAGCTTCAGATCGCTGGAGGCATACGGCGCCCCGGAAGGAAATAAGGAGTTCTTTTCCGAGATGTTCGGCATTCCGGTGGAGAAGTTCGTCGAAGGAGACCTGGAACAGCTCCTGGACTACCTGAAGGCCGGGAAAATCGATGCCTTCATGTTCGACCGGGCTTCAAGCATGTATACCATCAAGCGCCTGCAGGTTCCGAACGTCCATTACCGGATGCTGAGCGACATCGGAGCCGGCTTCGGGGTGAGGAAGGACGATCAGGGCGCCTATCTGAAAAACAGGATGGACAGTGCTATCCAGAGCATCGACATCCAGAAGGCGCTCCAGGGATACTACATGTTCATCAGCCAGCCTTCCGAGGGGATCGTATCCGTCAACTGAAAAACGAAACCGGGGACGGGTTCTCATTTCAGGCGCTCGTCCGCCTGTGCGGCGCCCGTTCCCGTTTTCTTCTCCGCTTCTGCCAGGAGATGACGGCCGCCTTTACTGCTCTCCGCCTTTCTGCTGACCCGACAGATAGGTGTTGAAGGTCTCCGCGTAGATATCCCAGATGGTCACGAACAGCGCGGCGATAATGGGCCCGATGATGAACCCCACGAGTCCGAACATGCTGATACCGCCTAAGGTGCTGAAAAAGATCAGGAGCTCGTGCAGCCTGATGTCCCTTCCCACGAGCCACGGCCGCAGAACGTTGTCCACGCTGCTCACCAGGAGACCGCAGAAGGCGAGCAACCCCACGGCCCTGAAGACCTCTCCGGAAAAGGCGAGAACGATGACCGCAGGCACCCACACCAGGGCGGACCCCACCGCAGGGATGATGGAGAGAAAGGTCATGACCGTGCCCCAGAACACGGCACTGTCGATTCCCACCACCCAGAACGCCATACCCGCGAGACTGCCCTGGATCACGCCGATCACCAGCGTGCCCTTGATTGCCGCACGGGTGACCGAGGTGAACCTTTCCAGGAGACGGTGCTCGATATTCCCGGGCAGGGGCAGATAGTACAGGATTCTCTCCAGAACGCGCTTCCCGTCCTGCAGGAGGAAGAACATGGTGTAGAGAAACACGAAAAAGAGGAAGATGGAGTAGATGGTGGAGAAGGTAATAGACTGGATATAGTCAATGAGGGTATTGCTCATTCCCCCCACCACCTCGCCCAGCCGCTGCAGAATGACGTTCTGGTACTGGTGCAGCGAGTCGTAGAAAGGAAGTCCCTTGAGCATCTCTCCGAAGGCCGTGGGCTCGGCCAGCCATTTCTGGATCCACGGCCTCACCGACTGGCTGATCCTGATGGCCTGCTGGGCCACGATCCCCAGGACCGCCAGCAGAGGAAGAAAGATGATGAGGAAGACGATGAGCAGGGTGGTGAGCGATGCCAGGTTCTTCCTCCCGGCGAACCACTCCTCGAACTTCCGGTAGATGGGCTGGGCCATGGCGGAAAAGATGCTCGCCAGCAGGATTGCCATGACGAACTGCCTGATCAGATAGAAAAAGAGGAGGGATATGAACACCAGCATGACGATCAGGGGAATCCGGTTCATCTGTGCCTGATTCATCTTACCTCCTCTCCCTTCTCTAAAGAATAAGGCTCAAGACATGCAACTGAAATTATCACCTTCCTCTCCCCAAACGGATGTCCCGGGCACGGGAGGGGACGGCGCCGCTACTTTCGGCTGACTTCCGGCAGGGTCTCCCGGTCTTTCAGACTTTTCAGCCTGTCATGGACCATCATGACCGTGTTCACGTAGATCGTGTAGTGGTTGTACGCCCAGACAGCCTGCCTCTTCTTCTCGAGGGGAGCGTCTTCCTTCCAGCCGCTGAGCTTGAGATAGTTGCCGATGCTGGCGATGGCGTCGTCCATATCGAAGGGGTTGCGCCTTCCGTCGCCGTTGCCGTCCACGCCGTACTTGATGAACGACGAGGGGATGAACTGGGCCGGGCCGAGGGCCCCGGCAAAGGATCCCCTGACGGTCATGGGATCGATCCCGACCTGGGCGGCAAGCTCGATGAGACAGGAGAGCTCGTTGACCGCCCAGGAGCCCTTTTTCCGTGCCTTGGCGTACACCTCTTCGTCCGGGGCCGGGATCGAAGCGTCCTGACGAGACTCGAGCACCGAGTCGAGATACTCGGCGTCGAGCGCTGTGCAGAGGCTGGCATAGGCGCGGAACACATCATACTTCATGGGGTAGCGGCCGAGTTTCGTCTCGATGATGAGGATGGCGGTGATAATCTCGGGAGAAGCGCCGAAACGCTGCTCCGCCAGGGCAAAGGCGGCCTTGTGCTCCTGCACGAACTGCGGTCCCCGCTTGATGAGCTTCGGGTCCACCTCCATATACTCCGGCTGCTTGGCGGAAGGCCTCGGGGCGGAATGAAACAGGTTTTTGATGATGAACCCGTCATCGATGGTGAGCCGTGGATCGAGCATGAGCGATCTGATGTTCGTCCGCTTGTGGCCTTTGCTCACCAGCAGGTCTTCCACAAAGAGCTTGGCATCCAGCAGGGGCACCCCGGCCGGTGCCGGGGTCGAGGACGCCCGAGTCTGTGAATGCGCCGCAGGTGCGGCCAGGACCATTGCCGCGGCAAGTACGGTGATCCACGCCCCGATGCCCGTTTTCACACACCCGCCCCGGCGTGTCTTTCCGGACCGCACGTCCCCGTAGCATTTCATGCCCATCATCTCCTGCCTCTCATCCTGCCTGACACGGCATGCCCATCATATTTATCCGCAAGCTTACCTACACCGGCGGCCGGGAGTCAACGGTTTTCGTCTCCAGGAGGCGCCCGCCGACCGACCCATCCCGCTGCCCCGAAGAGCTTGATTCCCCTTCATGCCCAGCCGGCGGACAAGCCGCCCTGTCCATCGACCTTCAAGGACGCCGGGCAATTGTCCGGCCTGCACACAGAAAACATCACCCTGCCCCTGCTGCCCGAAGATAGATGCTTTCATTCCGGCTGCATGCAGGAAAGCCTTGCACCAGAGTTCCCGGAGCAGGCGTGCGAGGGTCCAACTGGGAAATTGACAATCAGGCTGTATCGGGTATGATCCGGCACATGCCTGTGGTTTTCGGGAAAGGGCTCATGGTGAAACGTCTTCTGGCTGCGCTGGTGCTCGCGTGCCTGTTCCCGGCCCCCGCTCCGGGGGCTTCCCTCCCGGCGGCCGGCCCGGCGGACATACCCGCCTCGGTCGAGATCAGGCCCGGCTCGGTGAGGCTCGGAAGCACGGATCTGTTCATCACCGCCTTCATCGAGCTGCCGCCGCCCTACAGCTCGGATGCGGACAAAATCGATGTGAGCCGGGTGCGTCTCCTCGTCCGGGGGAACGAGATCCCCGCGGAGATCGAACCTTCCTCTCCCGGAGACCGCGACGGGGACGGCGTGCAGGACTTGGCGGTGAGGTTCGACAACCAGGCGGTGCAAGCGCATCTGTTCGCGGGGAAAGAAGAGCTGACCATACAGGGTGTCGTTGCAGGCTCGCCCGATGTCCGGTTCCAGGGATCGGGCTCTCTCAAGGTCAGATCGATCGGGAAGAAAAAGAGGCTCACCCTGCTCCAGACCTCCGACCTGCACCACCACGCCTCCGGGTACGGGCCTTTCATGGACTACACGCCTCTTGACACCGCGGACAAAGACGGGGTACTGGGCGGTTTCGCCCGGTTGGCCGCGGCCATCGACCGGGTCAGGAAAGAGCGGGCGGGGGAAGGGGTACCGGTCGTGCTGGTGGATTCCGGGGATTTCCTCATGGGCACGGCCTACGACCTCACGGCATTCAATCCCCTTGTCCTGCAGTTCTTCCAGGCCATGGGCTACGATGCCCTTACCCTGGGCGACCATGAATTCGACTGGTCACCCGGGGGTCTGGCCCAGCTCCTGACCAACGCACGGGAAGAGGGCTTCACGGTGCCGGTCCTGGCGACCAACACGTTTACCGACGGTGAAGAGCTTACCTCCGATGACGGGATCCAGACGCTCACGGCCGATAGGGTAGTCGTGGACAAACACGTGCTCAGGCTCTCCGAGGGGCTGAACATCGGATTGATCGGGCTGATGGGCCCTGACGCCGATAACAGGGCCCGGGCGGCATCACCGGTCGCCTTTGACCACGACCCGGGTTTTATCCAGGGCTGCGTCGATAACTTGCGGAACAACGACAGCGCAGACCTGGTCATCGCCCTGTCCCACGGCGGAATCCGGCCGGACGGAAAGGGCGACGATGCACGCCTGGCAGGATCCGTGAAAGGCATCGACATCATCGCCTCGGGTCATTACCACACCACGACCCAGGAGGCCTTTGTCAAAGGCCCCTCCAACACCCTGGTCTTTTCTCCGGGAGAATACGGCAAGTGGCTCAGCAGGCTCGATATTACCTACGACGAGTCTCTCGGCCGCATCGTGGACTATGACTTCACCCTCATCCCCATCAACGACACATTGCAGGGTGACCCGCACACCCAGGCCCTGGTGGAGGATCACCATAAGCCGATAAACAGGCTGATCTCGCGGCTGGGCGTCGGCATCGAGACCCCCGTGTCGAGCACCGATATCCCCCTGGCAAGGGCTCCCCTGAAGGAGACCGGCATCGGGAACCTCGTCGCCGATGCGTTCCGTTGGGCAGCCACCCGCGCGTCACGCGACAACGGAAGACCCTGCGACGTGGGAATCGCGGCGAGCGGGGCCATCCGGGGTGATTTGTTCCCCGGCCGCCTGGGGATCATCACCTTCTCCGACATATACAACGTCCTGCCGCTGGGACCCTCTGGGGGCACCTCGCGGCTGCCGCCCGGCAATCCCCTCGTAACCCTCTATGCGACGGCCGCGGACATCTATGCCCTCTGCGAGACAGGGCTCACCATCGCACCCTCTCTGGGACCGGACTATTACCTGAATTTTTCCGGAGTGAGGATCGATTACGGTCCCTCCCGCGCACCCGGACTTCAGGGGGTCAGGGCCGTGTATCTCTGCCCCGCCCAGGACCCCTTCTGCCTCTCGGAGGGGACCCCTCTGGACCGCAGTGATGCGACCGGACTCTATCGCATTGCAGTGGACCTCCATACCCTCCGGATGATCCAGGCGATCCATGAGAGGCTTACACCCTACGGCTTTTCCCTTACCCTGCACACCGCGTCGGGCGAGCCCGTTCATCCCGCGGATTATCTCAATTACTGCATCGATGCCGGCCCTCTCCCCGGCGCGCAGGAGATGAAGGCATGGACGGCCCTGTGGAGATTCCTGGGCGCGGTGTTCCCGGCGGGGGGAGAGGGAATCCCCGCAAACCTCTACGGGCACAACGGCATGGCGCTGGACAGGGTCCGTTTCATGCGGTGACCCTGCCATACCCGGGCGCCGCCCATGCTGAGCCCCCCTCACGGAAAGGGGAAAGAACGGCTTTACAAACCTCCCATTCATCCATATAAGAATACACCAATATGATTGTGCAGCCTTGCTGCAGCAATGAAAAGCCCCGTGTCATTCATCAGGCGGCAACCGAAGAGAAAAAACCGGCTCGCAATGCCCTTCCACCCTGCTGTGGAATATGGTCGATCGACGGGCATGGTTGCGGAGCTCGCTGTAGAGACAGCCCTGGGACCTCTCGTGAAATGCCGCCGTGAGACCTCGCCGGTTCGGATGCAGGCCTGCCCGGAGGCGAGCCCGTCATAGCCAGAGGATCAGAAACAGGGAGATAAACGACAGTATCGTGCTCATAACCACGGCCCCTGCGGCGAGAGAGGCATCCCGCCCCATCTGGACTGCCATGACGAAACTGGAGGACGCCGTCGGACAGGCCAGCATGATGAGGGCCACCCGGAGCTCGTCACCGTCCAGTCCCATGAGCATTGCAAGACCGTAACCGGCAAGCGGCCCCAGGGCGACCTTGATGATGCTCGCCGTCAGGATGGGGGACAGGCTCCCCCTCACCACGCGAAGGCTCAGGGTGCTGCCGATATTGATCAGAGCCAGCGGCAGGGCCATGTTGCCCAGGGGCTCGAGGGTGCGCGACGCAGCAAGGGGGAGCCGCCATCCCAGGCCCGCCACCGCGAGCCCGGCCAGGCAGGCCAGAATCAGGGGGTTGGTGACGACCCTCTCCAGCATCATCCACACGGCCCGTACGTTAAACCGGTACCGGCCGTCGATCAGCACGAGGATGGCAACGGCGTTGTTGACGGGAAGCATGGCGGCCACCACCAGCACAGCCAGCTTGACGGCTGCGCTGTTCCCCTCGCCCAGCCCGTAGACGACAACCGGTATTCCGATAAACGCCAGATTCCCCCGAAACGCCGCCTGCACCAGGGCGCCCGTCTTCGGCTCGGGCAACCGCAGCAGCCGCGCGGCCAGATACCCTGCAGCGACAGAGACCGCCAGCCCGCCGATCAGCACCACGAATACGCCGGCATACGGCCGGAAACCGAACTGCACGTCCGCGGTCTCGAAAAACAGCAGCGCGGGCAGCGCCACCCAGTAGGTAAGCCCGCTGGACCACTCGGTCATCCGGGCCGACATGAAGCCGGTCGACCGCAGAAGCGCCCCCAGGGCGATGATGAAGAAGACCGGCGCAAGGGTGTTGAACACATCCATACATGAGGCTCCCTAAGCCTTACCGGTCTGACCGGCGCTTTCTCACGGATGGAGTCCGGCAGCCGCCACCCGCGCGGCCCGCACATTTCTTAAAAAGCGGCGTGCAGCTGCGCATCATCCGAGAAAGCCATCGCCACCGGGAGGGCGTCTTCCGTTTGCCGGGTATCCATCCGGGAAAACCGCACCGCGGCAGGCAGATCGGACACCATCGGCACGGGCTCGTCCGGATCGGGCGGGAGGACAGCGGGGAGAGGTCGTATCATTGAACCGGATGCGGCGGGTATGACCGGGGGAAAAGGCGGACGGTCCTATGAGTTCCATGTGACAGGCCTCCTCCGGGGAACTTGTAGCTCATAATACCGCCGCCCCGCCGTGTCTCAAGACATGCCGGGACGCGCCGGACCCAAGTGTCTGCAGCCCTCGCCCGTATCACGCAGAGATTGGTGGAGGCACCCAAGGAGAAAGCCTTCGCAAGGCTCGGCATGAAGTTTTTCCGTTCATGGGGATACTCAAGGATCGCTCGCTTGATGACAAGATATGGATAACAATACTACAGGAGGCCGATACACCTGAAAAATCTATGAAGTGAAGAAAGCGATCCGTCTGCATTTCCCTGTTGTCCATCCATGATCTCAGGATGTATCTTATGGCCGGGAATAACCAGCAGCATCAGACCCGAAAAGGAGGGCTCGAAAGATGACCGTTCAGGGTTACGACAGCAGGCTCGAGAAGATGTTTTTCCCGAAATCCGTTGCAGTGGTTGGTGCGTCGGACGTACCAGCCAAATGGGGCAATCTCGTACTCACCTCGATCCTCGGCTGGAGATACAACGGCCGGGTGTTCCCCGTGAACCCGAAAAAGGACACGATCCTCGGGCTCAAATCATACCCGAGCTTGAAGGACATTCCGGAGCCGGTCGATCTGGCCGTGTTCACCATCCCCGCGCCGCTCATCCCCGGCGGCATCAGAGAGTGCGCCGCAAAGGGGATACATGCCGCCGTCATCATCTCCTCGGGATTCCGGGAGGCCGGCGGTGAGGGTATCGGGCTGGAGCAGGAAATCCTGTCCGCTGCGCGGGAGGGCGGCGTCCTCTTCATCGGGCCCAACACCATGGGAATCGCCTCGGCGCACCACAGCTTCGAGTGCCTGCCCGCTCCCACCGCGCCTGGCCCGGGCGGCCTGGCCGTCATTTCCCAGAGCGGCAACCTCGGGCTGCAGCTCATCAAGTGGATCGCGCACAAGCAGGTCGGCCTTGCCATGTATGCGGGCACGGGCAACGAGACCATGCTCAAGGCCTATGACCTCATGCAGTACCTCGGCTCCCGCGACGAGGTGAAGGTCATCTCCATGTACATCGAGGGGATCGAAGACGGCCGGAAATTCGGTGAGATTGCCAGAACCGTGACCAGGAAAAAGCCCGTCATCGCGCTCAAGGCGGGCCGGTCCCAGTCGGGATCGAGGGCCGCGCAGTCCCATACCGGCTCCATGGCAGGCTCGTTCGCCACCTACAGCGCCATGTTCAGACAGTCGGGCATCATCCAGGTCATGACCCCCACCGATCTCATCAATGTTTCGGCTGCAGCGGCCCACCTGCCCATTCCCCGGTCGAACCGGGTGGGGATCATGACCATGGGAGGGGGCTGGGGCATTATCGCGGCCGACGAGTGCGAAGATTCCGGTCTCGAGCTGCCTCCGCTGCCGGAGTCGGTCATCGGGGAGCTCGATTCCTGTCTGCCGCAGTACTGGAACCGCAGGAACCCCGTCGATGTGGTGGGGGAAAACGATGCCGCGCTCTATCTTAAGGTGATCGGGGCCCTTGCCCGATGGGATGAAGTGGACTCGGTGATCGCCCTGGGCATCGTTGGCAGGTCGCGCTATGTCGAGGACTTTATCGCCGCCCAGGTGCAGCTCGACAGCAAACTCTACAGCAAGGAGCTGAAGCTGGCCGTGCTCAAGGACCAGGTACAGAACGAGGAACGCATCATCTCGGGCGTTGCGGCCCTGCAGAAGGAGACGGGCAAGCCCATTGTGGTGGTGGGGCTCAACGAAGGCGGCCTCAGGCTTGCCGAAACCTCGAACGGCCGGGTGGTCTACCTTTCGACGCCGGAAGAGGCGGTGTCCATTCTCGCGCACCTGTCGTGGTATGGAAGATATCTGGAAGAGTCGTCCTGAAGAGTCGTCTGCTTCGAGACAAGGCCTTGAGACCGCGCGCTCCCGGGGTTTCAAGGTCTTGTCTCGCGGGTCTCCCGCACCTGAAGCGTGCCTATCTTCAGCTCTTCGACCTCGAGTGACCGAAATCTGACCCTGCCCGCGGACAGAGATCCGATACCCAGGCTTCCGATGGCGAGCGCGCCTACGGCAAGCGCGCCCACGGCAAGCGCTCCGACTGCCATACCGCCCAGGGCCGCTGCAGGGATCTTCAGCGGGGGAAGAGCCCGGACCATGCCGGACAAATACCTCTGTACCGCGAGTACGCCTCCCGCACTTTCCCTGATACTCCCGACATTCATGAAAAGCCTCCTTCTCGTGAACATCTTAAAATGGAAAAATGGGGTTTAAGCCCGCATGAATCAAGCGGCCGGGCTATAATACCATATTACCCGCGACAGCCCACCCATGCAAATCTTCGAATGTGTTGATACTCCTTTGGGGAGACCTATTATAAGCCTCATATCACCACCTGCCTGGCGCCGGTGTGAGCTCGGCGGCTCACCCTCGTGAACGATCAGCCAGTGCAACTTTCCCATGCATAAGGGAAGAAGGAGATGAATCAGGAAACTCACGAGCCCTTTCCCTTGAACAGACAGCCCCATCGGCCGAGCTTGAAGGCACAGCTTCTTGAAGTGCTGGTGTATCTCTCCCTGATCGTGCCCTCCATGATCCTGAGCCTTTTCGCCATCAGGCAGGTGACGGTTTCGTTCGTGCTCACGGCCGCGGACACCATCCTGCGGGACATAGCCCTGGTGGCGCTGATCCTGTTCTTCCTCTGGAAAAACCGCGAACGGTACAGCAGCATCGGGTGGAGGCACGAAAACAGCGGGCGCGAAGCCCTTGTGGGCATACTCCTCTTTCCGGTGGTGTTCTATTTTACCGGGCTTCTGGGAAGCATTCTGCAGGAGATCGGTTTTTCCGTCCCGTCCGATCCGCAGCCATCTTTCCTGACCCCGGACGACCCATTCCAGATGGGGCTCGCCTTCGTGCTGGTCGTGGTGGTCGCCATAGCGGAGGAGACCATCTTTCGCGGCTATCTGCTGCTGAGGCTCATGAGCCTGCGGATGGGCAGGGCGGCGGCCGTCATCGCGTCTTCCTTCATCTTTTCGCTGGGCCACGGGTACGAAGGCTCGGCAGGGGTCATTACCGTGGGGGTGACCGGGGCGGTGCTGGCGGTTATCTACCTGTGGCGGGAGAGCCTTGTCGCCCCGATCGTCATCCATTTCCTTCAGAACCTGGCAGCCATCCTGCTGCTGCCGCTGGCGGGATATCAGTAGCAGGATCGCCGGATCTTTTTCGCCGGACCATTCCCTGCGGGGGAGGTCTGTCAGGGCTGACGGCCGGTGCGTTGCTTCCGCCTCACCGGGTTAATTCCGCCCATAGATGCGCGGTCTCTTGAACCGGAAAAATCCGTCCTTTTCCTCGAGCTCGATGGTCCCGGCCTCGTCGCCGAAATACTCCTCTCTCAGCTGCCTCAACCGTTCTTCCCGCTCATGGCCGTCAGACTCATCGACGATGCGCTCGCGATCCTCCATGTACATCAGGCCGGTGTCCCAGCGCCTTTCGTTGTCTGCATCGCGACGGGCCATCGATTCGACCTGCTCCTCGGCAAGCCCCATCTCCCTGCGGACCCGGTCTATTTCCGCCTGCCTTTCTTCCGGGCTCAACTGCTTCAGCTCTTCCTGAACGGAATCCATGCTGAAGAAAATCCTGGATAAGAGCTGGGGCTGATCGAGAATATACTCTTCCGGAGAACCTCCGTAGGTCTCATGGAGAATATGCCGATACTCGTCGGCCTTCTCTCTGATGCTCAGATCGCCGGATTCGTTCAGCATGACGATGGCGTCCTGCACCATCGCGTTCCTCGCCTCCGTTGCCAGCATCTCACCCGACCATATCTTCTCGGCATCATCGCCGAAGAGCTCTTTTCTCTTTTCCCACAAAAAGGCGGCCCTCTCGGTCGCGGTCATGCGTGCAAGCCTTTCCCCGTTGTCCTCCAGCCAGCGGTTGTACCGGTCCAGCTTTTCGAGCGTCTCCATGATATCTCCGGTATATTCCGGAAATGCCCGCTTGAGGATCGTGGAAAACAGTTCCTTCCCGTTCGCCGGGTGCGTACCCACGACCAGGTCTCTCACCCCGATGATGCTCGCCTGGGTGTTCTTTTCCGAGATGGTCTTCCCGTAGTACTTTCTCAGCTCATTGACGACTTGATCGCTGAAGGGGTCGTTCCCGGCACCGGGAAACTCCCCCCGGACGATGTTCTCATCGGGTCCCCCGCCGGCCTCGCGGATTACTGAGAAAAGGCACAGGCCGAGCACGGTCACGGATATCGCCACGCCGATGGTGATCGCCCTCCTTCTTTTTCTTGTGTCCATGGCTGTCTTTCTTTCCTTCAGGCTGAAAACAACCCGTTGTGAAGAGGGCAGGGTGGCCGGGGCCCCCTGCCCTCTGAAGGATGCTTTTTACAGAAGAGGCTGGAGCTTGGCCCAGATCAGACTCGCAAGCTTCTGCGAGCCGGAATTGCTTGGATGGACGCCGTCATAGATGATATCCGAGCTGGTGATGTATGACCGCGGATCGACGAACACGCGGTAATTGGATGCCGCGGTCGCGTTCCGGACCGCCAGGGAGAGCCGCGCATCCCCGTAGTCGACCGCCTGGTTCAACCTCGTGGTGCCGATGAGGCCGTTCTTCAGACGGTAGTAACCAAGATAGATGATGTTGTCCACCCCGTCTCTGCCCATCCGGTTGAGCAGGTTTACGGTGTCCACGTATATGTCGTCGATGAGCGATTTGCAGGATGACGAAAGCCCTGATTCCCACCAGTCGACCTTGCAGTTGTACGGATCGAAGAGCGTGGCCGGGATCAGGATGTCATTACCGCCACCGTCCATGAAGATGGTCTGGATGTTCGCATTGTCACCCCTTGCCTTGTCGTACTGATCACCGATATGACTCACCATGGAGCCAGAGAGTGCATACCGGCGGAAGGTCTCACCCGCCCAGCTCTGCAGGTTGTCGTGAATCTTGCCTGACAGTGCGAATATGGAATCGCCCAGATTCACCACATCGTTGCGGGTGGCGTTGCGTATCTCGCTGACGCTCAGCAGCGAGCATCCGGTAGCCGCCAGGATGAGAATAAAAAAGGCAACCCCCTTTACCAATGACCCTGATTTGAAAATCCTCATACTTTACCTCCCCTTTGTACATCTTTTTGATGAAAACACACTTCACGCCGTTACTCAACAGATAGCCGATCGTGTTTTCTTCCCTCTGGAATCAAGGTGAGACCATAACAATGGGATGTTCTATTGTCTTATTGCTATATATGATATTGACTATAATAAATCATCGGTCCTTGTCAAGGGTCCTTCTGTGCAAGTATCAGATATGCCGATGGAATCGACACGGTACCGGGACCTACGCCCGGGGCAGAGTCCTTCTCCGGCAGGAATACCGGGGATGCAGGGGATCTGACATGGGGGACGGGTTTTCAACGGACCTTAAGGGGGGCCTTCAGGTTATCCGGCGGTCGCTCCGGGCCAGGCAGAGGGCATGCTGTAGTGAACGCGCCACATGTCCCCGCCCGTGAAGCATCGTACATCACGGCCCGGACAGCCGAGACGCATGGGCATGCGCGATTCGATCACCGCCTTGTGTCACCAGGGCGGCAGGCCGGTGATGCGAAACGAGAAGCTCACGGTCTCTTCCGCCCCGGGAGGGCATTCGATATCCCAGAGAAGGAAGCCGTCCTTGTCGGGGACCGCCGCCGGTACGGCCTCGACGAGCTCGGACCGGACCGCTTCGTCCCTGGAGACGGGTATCTGGTCCTTCAGTGCGACCTGGACCGGGTGAGCACGGGTGTTCCTGATCGTGACGGTATACGCGTAGGTGGTCTTGTCCTTGCCGGTGAGGGTCTTCTCGTGGAAGACCTTCTCCTTTCGCTCCACCGCGATCCCCTCGTCCCTGCCCAGATCCACCGTGATCTTTTCTCCGGGCTGGGTCCGGCCCAGGACTCCCCTGCCCATGAACTCGCCGTCCACGTAGGAGCTGTAGGACCCGGGAAGGACAGGGGCGTTGCCGTCCCAGACCGCTTCGGCCCTCAGGAATACCCCGCTGTCGATCCGGGGGCAGGTGAGCCTCGTAAACGCGGTCTGCATCTGTTTTTTCTGGAGGATGACCGTGCTGGGCGTCCCATCGCCCGGCAGCCTCACCGACCGTGCGGCTCCGATGACATAGCTTGCCGACGTGGCCTTGACCTCGGCCTCGAATTCCTGATCCATCGCTGCTCCTTCAGGCGCTGCGGACATCGGGGCCGCCTTTTTCTGCAGGGAGTCGGCCCGGTATCGCGGCATGCCCACATACCAGGGAACGGGCTCGGGGGCCTGGATGCCGAATCCGGGCCTTCCCGTGGCCACCAGGAGCTCTTCGGCCTCCCAGTCGGTACCCGTGGCCTGCCGGATGACCGCGGACGCGTCGATCCTCATCATCCCCCGGGCAGGATCCGCGTGCACGGCATACTCCGGGCTCCAGGAACCGCCTCTGACGGCATACGACACCCGGAATGCCCCGTCGCGGTCCGTTTCCACGGTGATCAGGTATCCCGGCCTGCGGGAGATCGCGCCGAGCTGGGCTTCCAGATCCTTGACCTCGATCGAGAGCTCCTCGATCTCGCGGCCCAGCCCGATGTGTCTTCTGTTGAGGACCTCCACCCTTTCGTCGATGAAGTTCAGCGCATCCGCGAGATGGGTCCGTGAAAAAGGCGCCTGGCTGTCTTTGACCCCGGCCGCGTCGAAGATCAGCTCGATCTGCCTCTCAACGGTCTTCCGGAGCATCCGCTTTTCTTCCAGGACCGCCCGTTTCTCAGCCAGCGCGATCTTGAGCCGTTCCACCTTGCCCGAGGTGAGACGCCTGGGCTCGACGCTCATCGACCTGATGCCCCCTCCCCGCACCGGAGCCACGGTGACGGAATCAGGGATCAACTCGGGCGGGCACTCGATTACGAGGCGTCCTTCCACGGCAGGGCGCTCCAGGGTGAGAAACGCCATGTCCTGGTACAGCACCACCCGCCGGATGTCCTCGGCACGGGCGGCAAATAACGGGAAAACCACGATCAGAAATACCAGAAGCGTCCTCTTCATGCTCAAGCTCCTCCCTGTCCATGTATGGACAGGCAGAGATTGTACCTCAAATCCGGCACAGGTCGAAAGGGAAACCAGACCTTTTCTTCAGCGAAAGCAGTATCTGCAGGTGTTTTCCAAGAGGTCTAAGTGATCAGAATCGGAAGAACACCCCTGCATTGAACACGAACTGGGCAAAAAAGTCCGAAGACACCGCGACCGAGAGACCGCCCGGATCGCTGAAGATGACCGTGCCGCCGCCGTCGTCGTCGAGCAGGGTGACGAACCCTCTCCCTTCGAATCGCAGACCGAAACGCTCGGTGACGAACGCCCGTGCCCCGCCGCCGAGCCCGAGGGAAAACCGGGTTCGCGAGTCGAGGCCCGAAGGCTCGGGATCGAGATGGGTGACGCCCAGGGTCCCGACGACGAAGGGGCGCACCCGCCCTTCATCGTGCCAGGTATAGGTGCCGCCGATATGGATGTAGTGCACGTCGATGTCGAAGAGCACCTCTTCGGAGAGAAGGGCTCCGTTGGCCTGAAGCTCGGTGGGTTGGCGGCTGTAGTAGAGCTCCACCTGCCTTCCCTGGCCCAGCGGGAAATCGAGCGCAGCCCCCAGGCTGACGCCCTCGTCCAGGTCCAGGTCGGTGCCCGAATAGCTCTCCTCGAACGAGCCCCCGAAGGTATAGCCCACCAGAGGCGTGAGCTCCAACCCAACGGCGTGGCAGAGCTTCAGGGGAGCGACCGCGAGAAACAGAGCTGCAGCGACTATCCATACCGGTTTCATCAATAAGACCTCTCTTTGCCTCTGTAACTCATATTGTCTCGCTTATCCCGGAAGAATCAAGGCCGCAAGCCTGGAAAAACCGCCTCTCCCCTGCCGGAACAGCCCTTTTTATCGGCAGGAGAGCCGCCGGCACTCGCGGGATGCCAGCCGGACGGCTCGTTCACGGGGCTGACCGGGGCGGGGCGGAATACCTCGATAACAGGGTATACGCGGCATCATCCTCTGCACCATCCTCTAATGATCAGTCGATCCGGATGGATCTCAGGATTTCACCGAACTCCCGGTCGCAGCGATATGTGCCCTCGACCGGGCCGGACATTACCACCACGAACATGGCCCCTTCGGTGAAGATCACATAACAGCGGGACAGGCAGTCCATGGTCTGACCAGTCTGGTTATTCACGGTGTGCGTCGATTTGATGATGTTGGCCGGCCTCTCCGATATGACACCGTCCGATGTGGCCTCCACCAGGCAGTAGTCTTCGAGAACGACCTGAAGCTGAACGAGCTGCATCCCGAGGATGGTCGAGCGGTCCAGGGCACTCGTACCGTGGGTCGTGCGGTACATCACCTGCACCGTAGGAATGACGATATCGGAGATTCCGTGGTCATAGTGGAAATACACGAAGGGAAGCCGGGCGTACCGTATCCTCTCGTCGAGCTTCCTATAGAACGGATCCGCCTTGTCCTTCAGATTCAGCACCCAGGACGAGGGCATGAACACCCAGTCGTGAGGCTTTTCGATCGAGAATCCCAGCTCCGTGTTTCTGTAGATATTCTTCTCTTTCACTGTTCATCCAAGGGCCGGAGGGAGCCGATGATCACCTTCCTCACCCTGCACCTCTCAAAGGCCTTGCCGCCTGCGGTCTCCAAGGCCCCTGGGAACCGTTGATTCTGAACTCAGGGGGCATATTACAACATATAGTAACACAGAACGGACACACCAAATCTTCCGCTGTTTCGAACGAGGCGGCGGGTGGAGATTTGTATGAATAAAAAAATCAGGAGCTTTTAGCCGGGTTCGAGCCCTCTTTTCGCTCATCCGATCATGGATTTGTTTCAAGACACGATCTCGCCTACCGGCACATCATGAGACCGGCGAGGGCGCAGACAGAAAAAACAGGGACACGAACCATACGCAAAAGAGGAGAACCATATGGTTACAGGCAGAAAAGCACGGGTGGCGGTAAATGGTTATGGAGTGATCGGCAAACGGGTGGCGGACGCCATTGCCCTGCAGGACGACATGGAACTGGTGGGGGTGGCCGATGTATCGACCGACTACCGCATCCGGGTCGCGGTCGAGAGAGGATATCCGGTGTACGCCTCGGCCCCGGAAAAACGCGCGGAAATGGAAGATGCGCGCATCCCGGTCGAGGGCGACCTGGACGACCTGCTCAAACATGCGGAGATCATGGTGGACTGCACGCCCAAAGGCATCGGGGCACGAAACCGGGACAAGTATAAGGAGGCCGGGGTCAAGGGCATTTTCCAGGGAGGAGAAAAGCATTCCCTCACCGGATACTCCTTCGTGGCACAGGTGAACTACGAGGGGGCCTTCAACAGGGATTTCACCCGGGTGGTGTCCTGCAACACCACCGCCCTGTGCAGGATCTCGCACGCCCTGCTGAGGAAGGGGTGGGTCGATCGCGTGCGCGCGGTGCTCCTGCGCAGGAGCACCGACCCCTGGGAGTCGCATGATACGGGCATGATCAACACCGCGATCCCGGAGACCAAGGTCCCGAGTCATCAGGGCCCTGATGCAAAGACCGTGATCCCGGATCTCGACATCACCACCATGGCGGGCGCAGGACCGTTCAATCTGAGTCATCTCCACTATGCCATGGTCGAGACCACCCGAAGGGTGGGCATGGATGAGCTCATCCATGCGCTGTGGGAAGAGCCGCGGGTGGTGTTCGTCAGCGCGGGAAACGGTATTGTGGCGCTGAACTCGGTCATCGAACTCATGAGGGATATGAAGAGGCCGCGCAACGACATGTGGGAGGTGGCGATCTGGGAGGACGCGCTCTCCACGGATAACCGGGAGGTCTACATGACCTTCCAGGTCCACAACGAGGCCATCGTGGTGCCCGAAAGCGTGGACGCGGTCAGGTCGCTCACCGGGCTCGAAAAGGACTGGAGGGTCTCCGTGGCGAAGACCAACGAGTCGCTCGGCATCGTCAAAAGCTTTTTCCCCCGGACCATTCCCGAGGAAGCCATATATGCGGAGATGGGCAAAAAGCTCAGCAGATCGGAGCGCGAGCACCAGAAAGAAGGCTTCAAGGGCGCCGAAGAGCCCACCGGATCGGTGTTCTCCAAGGAGCAGAGAAGCTACTGGCTCGGGAAATGACCCTGTTGGGTCTGTCTCCGCTGCCTTTGAAGCACAGCCCGTGAGACGATACCCCCTCTCCGGAGGATTTCGCGCCGCGCGAAACACCGCCCGGGACACTGTCTTGCCGGGAGAGCCCTGAGCGGATATCCGCAGATGCGTCCCGCGGACATTCTCCATGTTGTATGATCGCAAACGGTATAGTATAGTTTTTCTCATCCACCAACATCGGAAAAATACAATGCTGGGATGAGAATGTTCGTGAAACGCGCGCTCAACCGTTTGCTCGCTCGCCTGAGAATGATTTCGTTCGTGCCGGGAATCGCGATGCTTGTCGCGGCTGTTTTTCTCCTCTGGTCTTCAGGCAGTGCCTCGCCGGTCCATCCCGATAATTATTCCCCTCCGGCAGACGCCCCCCCCGCCGCTACGGCCGGTGTCCCCGTTCTCGAGGTGAGCGGCGATATGGATTATCCCCCCTACGAGTATCTGGACGACGGCGTGCCCTCGGGCTTCAATATCGATCTCATCCGGGCAGTGGCCGAGGTCATGGATTTTTCCATACGAATCGATCTTGGTCCGTGGAACCGGGTCAGAAGCCGTCTGGAAACGGGACAGGCGGACGTCCTCTCCGGCATGTACTACTCACCGGAAAGAGACGATCACGCCGATTTCTCCGTGCCTCATACGCTGGTTACCCCTGGCCTGTTCGTACGCCAGGGCTCGTCGATCCGCTCTCTTGAAGAGCTCCAGGGCCGGCAGATCATCGTCCAGCAGGACGACATCATGCACGATTACCTGAAAAAGACCGGGCTGACGCCTCATATCATCACTGTCAGGGATCCTTCGCAGGCGCTGCGGCTGCTCGCTTCGGGGCGTCACGACGGGGCGCTGCTCTCGTCGAAGATGCAGGGCCTGTATATCGCCGCTCAATACCGGCTCGACAATCTGGAGAGCGTTGCCGCCGACATCCCTCCGAGGGAATACTGCTTCGCGGTGGCGGAAGGGAACCGGGAACTGCTCCATCAGTTGAACGAGGGGCTCAACATCATCAAGTCCACCGGCAGATACAAGCAGATACACGATGCCTGGTTCGGGGTGTATGAGCAGACCAGGTGGTGGGAAGAGTCGGTGAAGTTCCTGGCCATGCCCCTGGTCTTCCTGATCGCCCTGATCGGGGCCATCCTGCTGTGGTCGTGGTCGCTCAAACAGCGGGTCGATCAGCGGACCCGGGAGCTGAAGGAGTCGGAGGAGCACCTGAAAACCCTGTTCCGGGAGTCTCCGGCCATCGTCACCATCACCTCGGCGGTAGACGGAAGATTCCTGGAGGTCAACAGGGCGTTCGAGCGCATATCCGGGTATACCCGGGATGAAGTTCTCGGCCGTTCCTCCCGCGACCTGGGCTTTTACGCAGACCCGGACGATCGCCAGCGCATCGTGGACAGGATGAACCGTCAAGGACAGGTCCAGAACATCGAGATCAACCTGAGAAACAAATCCGGACAAAGTGCGGTAGGCCTGTTTTCGGCGACTCCCATCACCCTGAAAGGAGAGCCCTGCATCCTGAGCGTGATCAACGACATCACCGAGCGCAAGCGGGCCGAGGAGGAAAAAGACCGGCTCGAGGCACAGCTCCTCCAGGCCCAGAAGATGGAGGCCATCGGCAATATGGCGGGGGGCGTGGCCCATGACTTCAACAATATCCTCACGGCCATCCTCGGGTACACCGAGCTTGCGCTTGAGTCCCAGAAAAGCCGGGGGGCCCCGGATGAAAAGCTCGCCCGGGAGATCATGGAGATCCAGAACTCCGCGCAGCGGGCCGCGGCCCTTGTCCAGCAGCTGTTGATCTTCAGCCGCCGGGAAATGGTCAAGCCCGAGGTCCTGAATCCCTCCGAGGTCCTCTCCGGGATGAAGGAGATGCTGCAAAGGCTGATCACGGAGAATATTCTCCTGAACATCACCTCGGGCGAGGGGGTATATCCGATCCTCGCCCATGCCAACCAGATCGAGCAGGTCGTCCTGAATCTCGTGGTCAACGCACGCGATGCCATGCCCGAGGGCGGCAGGATCGACATCGAGCTCTCCAATACCGTTCTCGACGAGGCCCACGTGGCGAAGCACCCGGAGGCCCGCACCGGGCCCCATGCCCTGCTCACGGTCAGCGATACGGGGCACGGCATGGATGACCCCACCATGGCGCGCATCTTCGATCCGTTTTTCACCACCAAAGAGCGCGGCAGGGGCACCGGCCTGGGCCTATCCAGCGTCTACGGCATCGTCAAGCAGTCGGGCGGTCATATCACGGTTTCAAGCCGGCCTCGCCAGGGCACGACATTCTGGATCTATTTTCCTGCATCATCCTCCGGGGTTGTCACCAAGCCGCCCGCGCCCGATGCAAAAGAAATCCCCGGGGGAAGCGAAACCATCCTGCTGTGCGAGGACGACGAGAATGTGCGGCGGCTCAGCACTGAGATCCTCGAATCGAAGGGATACCGCGTCATTGCGGCCGCCGACGGCAGGGAGGCCGTCGAGCTTGCGGAGAGCACGGGCAGCGACATCGACCTTCTGGTCACGGACGTCATCATGCCCGGCATGAACGGCCGCATGCTTGCCGAACGCATGGAAGAGATCCTCCCGGGGCTGAAGGTGCTGTTCATATCCGGCCATACCTACGACGTCATCGTCGATCAGGGCATCCTGGATTCAGGGTTCAACCTTCTCATGAAGCCGTTCAGCCGTCCCGAGCTCCTGGAAAGCGTCCGCAGGATGATCGATGCGGAGTGAACGGATCACCGGGTGATGCGGTCGCGCTTCCCTGTCCTATACGCAAAAAGCCCCGCCCTTTGGGATTCCGGACAGGATGCGCGCGAACCGGATGACAGGGCTGAGCGGCTGCTTACGGAAGGGGTATCTTCCGCTTCTGCTCGTCCGGCTGCTGCCGGTAGAGGATCGCGACGTTGCCGATGAGGCCGACCGCCTCGCTGGACGTGCGTTCGGCGATCTCCCGGGAGAGCTCCTTGCGCTCCTCCTTGAAGTCGACGAACTTGACCTTGATGAGCTCGTGGAAATCCAGGGCCTCGTTGACGGCCTTTATCAGATCGGGGGTGATCCCCTGCTTGCCCACCTGAACCACGGGGTTCAGGCTGTGCGCCTTGCCCCGCAAATACTTCCGCTGTGCCCCTGTGAGAGATTTCACCAGACATTCACTCCTTCTGTGCTTCCCGCTTACGCCCCGGGAGCGGCCCTTTTTGCCCTTATCGCACGGACCGCCGCGCTTTTGATCCCGTGTTTCCCTGCTAAAGCCGGTAGTCCTCCACGATCCGGCGCTCCATCTCTCCCTCGATCCGGGCGATGACCTCCACATGTCCGGCGATGGAAGAGTTCTGCAGCTTGTGGCGCAGAAGCTCGTCCACCTGGTAGATCCCCGCGGAATTGGCCAGGGTGATCACGATCCTGACCGGCCGTTCTTCCCCGGGCTCGATATCGACGTTTTTCACGGCCCGTGCCGAGATCGAATGGATGTTCACCTTCCCCGCCTCGAACGGGATGCGCGACCTGCCCTGCGACATGTCCAGCGCATCGGCCACCTTCAGAACCCCCGCCTCGACGGTCAGGCAGGCCTCCTTGGCATTGTGCGCAACAATGGCATGCATGACCTCGGCCGTCAGGATGGTCAGTGCGGGTTCTTCATAGATCCCCGCAAGGAGCTGCCGGGATTTCGGGTAGGCGAGAACGATGCTGTGCCGTTCATGGTCGTGCCGGTGAACCGCGATGCCGATATCGTGGAGACAGGACGCAAGGACCACGACCACCTCGGCATCTTCGGCCTCCAGGCCGTAGTCCTTCACCACAGAGGGAACCACGCCGCCCCTGACCAGGAGGCGCAGGATCCTTAAGCCCGCATTCGAGGCGATCCGGATGTGGATCTCGCCGTGGTCGTTGATGCCGCTGCGGTCCACGGCGTTCATGTTGGCGCACTTCCAGAGCTGGATCAACTCGGCGTCGTTACCGATGTTCTCGAGCACCTTCCGAAGCCTGTCATTGCCTTTTACGGGGATATGGAAGCTCATTTTAAGTCTCTGTTCCTCATGTATTTCTCGGATTAGAACAAGCACATACATCATTCTTTCAAAGCAAAGCAAGAAGAGCTTGTCGCCCTGACTTTTCAGGGACCTCCGGTCAGAGACTACTGCGGCATTTCCGGGATAAGGTCCGCAAAGGCATCGCCTCCGTCGTTGTCCACATAGACCCGCCCCATGAGATCATATCCATCCCCGGGGGTCAGCGTGCCCAGCACCGCAAAGGAATACACGTTCCCGGCCTCGATTTCCGCCTCCTCGAAAATCGTCACCGATTCCGGGTTCCCTGTCTGCGTGATCACGAAGACATAGCCTCCCGGTTCAAGCTCGATATAATCCGTGACCTCTCCGAAGGATACTCCCCCGAATACGAGGGCTCCCGAGCCAGTCCCGACATCCACCGCAGGTGCGTCGGGGGCCGCGTGCACGAAACGGACGAACGCCCTCTGTGCTGCCGGGTCCAGGGAGCCGACCACCACGACCGGCCGGAAATCCGCCTCAGTGCCCATGACGAAGAGTGTCGTCTCTCCACCCGGTTCGAGGACATGCTCTTCGAGAGCGACAACCGGATCGGTGTTTCCGGCAGGGGTCACCTCGATAACATACACATCGGCGGGCACGATCTCGTATCCCGAGCTCTCCCCATAATCCAGGGCCTCGATTGTCAGGGTATTGTTCAGATAGACATCGACCTGCGGTTCACCGATACCGGCATGGATCACCCTGAGATCGGATTCAAACACTTCTTCCCCCAGGATATCGTCATCGTCATCGTCGTCACATCCCGGGGCACCGGCCACGAGCAATCCTGCGCAGAGCATCATGAATATTGTCTTTTTCATAACGACCTCCTCGTTTTCAAGCACCCCTTACGTTTGCGGGCCGGCATGCATCGGCAGCCACGGTCAGCGCAGGCACCTTTCTGAACAGACCGGCTGATCCCCGGTCCGGCCACCGCGCGAACAGGCGTCGTGCAGCCATCCCGAAAAGGAGATTGACAACTCATTCCATGACCACAGGAACCAGATCCACGGACCGGATGCCCTCCTCGTTGTCGGTAAAGACCCGCACCGTGAAATCGTATGCATCGCCACCCTCCAGGGTGCCCAGTGCAAGTATGGTGTAGATCGTCCCGGTTTCGAGGACGATGCCCTCGAAAGTTGCCAGGGGGACCGTGTCGCCTGCTGCAGTGATCACGAAGATATAGCTGTCCGGGGCCAGATCGGCATAACCGGTGACTTCCGGGAAGGCGACGCTGCTGAACACCTGGGTGCCGTCACCCGCATCGACCCTCAAGTCTATCGCCGGGGCGTCTGGGACAGCGTGAACGAACCGGACCCGGGCGCGGTCGTCGAGCAGGTACCGGGAATCCTCCGCTATGAGCGGCCGGATGTCCGCCTGCTCTCCCACGGCAAAGACGGTGATAATGTCCAGCGGCATGAGAACGAGATTTTCAATCGAGATCAGCAGCGTGGTTTCATCGTCGGCAGGGGTCACATCGATATTATAGACATCGGAGAGTATGGAGGCATATCCCGAGCTCTCACCATACTCCAGTGATTCGATGGCCAGCCCATTATTGAGGAACACCGCAACGGGCGGTGTATCGTAGCCGGCATGGATCACCCGCAGGCCTGTGTAATAATTGTTCACCAGGGTGGTTTCATCATCGTCGCATCCCAGGAACCCGCACGCCAGAAAGACCAAGCACATGGATACATACAACGCCCTTCTCATAACGACCTCCTCGCACACTTCCTTGAACGCCGGTCCATCTGTCAGTTGAAAACCCCGCTCCGTTCAGACTTCACTCCCGGACTCAGCGAACGGACGGCTCCCCCCTTCCCCGGCCTCCTGGAAAATGGACAGAGAAACGGGAGAGGGCCATGCCCTGCCCGGAACCGGGGGGGAGATCGTGGTGCGGAAGCGTTATCCTCATGAATGAAAGGGAGAAAACCAGTCTGAAATTCAGTATAACCCGGGGAAGGAGATTCTCAATACACCGGGAAATACCGTGGATGGCGGAAGGAGAATGGTGTACAAGGGACGGATGGACGGAAACGGGTTCGTGCTCGAAGTGCTGAAATGGATGGTGCTGGTCTTTGCGGCGGGGTTCGTGGGGTATTTCGGCAAGTATCTCGGGATACAGCTCATCTCCCGCCTGAAGAACGCGCGTGAAGCGCAGGCCGGCAGGCCGGATTCCGACCCGGCGGGGGCGTCCGGGGACACGGACCCTGCCGATGGGGGAGCGGGCGACCGGGAATCGACGCTCCCGGGTGACGATGATCCGGCCCGCGGATCGGCTTCCGGCGCAGACCTCCCTGAGCCGGAAGAGATCGGGAAAAAGCGGAACAAGGAGCGCCTGAAGCAGGAGAAAAAGGCCGTCAAGGCCGAGCTCAAGCGCCGGAAGAAGGAACCTGACAACCCGTGAAAAAAGGGAAGAACAACCGCCTCGTCCACCCCGCTTTCACCCGGCATCCACGGGCTGGGGGAGCGGCCGGCCCCTCCGGCACCGGGCAAGTTCCAGGATTCCCGAGGTCCGTGGCCCGGAAGGGCCGCCGGACATGAACCGGGCATCCCCGCACGCCGCGTGCTCAAGACCCGAGACGATGATTCCGAAATCATTCCGTATGAATACTGCAGCGAGGCGAGCTGTGCGGGAGGGACCATCGCGACAGGTCTTCTGGGCACTGGGGGCATTTTTGACCGCCGTGCTCCTGGCGGGTATCTACCTGCCCTCCGATGACCCCTGTTCCGAGCCCGTTACCTACCGCATCGGCTCGGTGGACGCACGGTTCGGCCTGAGCCCCGGGGAGGTGGCCGAAGCGGCCGAACGGGCCGCAGCCGTGTGGGAAGAGGCCTCGGGCAGAGACCTGTTCAGGGAAGACGACAGCGGAGCGGTGGAGATCAACCTCGTCTATGACTACCGCCAGGCCACGGCCGACAGGCTCAGAGGCATCACCGGAAAGATCGAGAACACCCGGAGCTATTATGAATCACTGAAGCTCTGGTTCACCACCCGGGAAGCCGAGTTCGGGCAGCGCCGGGACGCCCTCACGCAGGATATCGATGCCTACCATGAACGGCTCGGCGACCTCAATGCCCGGTACAAGGCCGCTTCACGGAGCGGCCGGGTAACGGAAGATGTCTACCGGGATCTGAACGAGTGCAGGGAAGAGCTCGACCAAGAGCGCGAATCCCTGCAGTCACGCAAAGACGAGCTCGACGGGGAGGCCCTGGCCCTGAACGATCTTGTCACGCTCATCAACCAGATCGCGCAGAGCCTGAACCTCGAGGTGGTGAACTATCAAACGACCGGGAAACCCCTTACGGATGAGTTCCAGGAAGGTTGCTTCGAAAACAGGAACGGTCTTCAGAGCATCACCGTCTACTACTTCAGCGACCGAAATCATCTGGTGAGGCTTCTTGCCCACGAGCTCGGTCACGCCCTGGGGCTGGGTCATGTCGAGAACCCGGACGCCCTCATGCACCGGATCAACCGCTCGGAGAGCCTCGACCCGGCGCCGGAAGATCTGGAGGCCCTGAGCGCGCTGTGTGGCGGGAAATAAGGTGCCCTTTCGGCGGAGCCTTGAGTGATCCCGCCTTCAAAAACCGCAGGAGACGGCATGCTGCTTTCGCGATTGTCATGGAGCGGGAGCGTGTAGTACGGACCCGTTGATGAAAACACTCGAGCTTCTGGCTCAGGCCAGGGACATTCTCTGCGGAAAGGCCGCCGTGGACCACGGGGCGGATGCGGTCTACCGGAGGGCATTCCTTCGGCGCCCGTGCTGCGGCAGGCAACCCCATGGCCGATATCGAACGGCTCGCCCGTTATGCCCACCGCTATCGCGCGTGAGCGATCCTACACCCGATCTCACCGGCATGCCCGGCACCGGCTGGTTTGCCTCCCCTTCTCAGTACTCCTTCACCGGATTCAGGTTCAGGACCCGCCTGAGGCAGACAAGCTCTCCTACGTGAAAGGCGTTGTGGTCCGCCGCCAGGAGAATCTCCCTCAGTATGGTATAGTCCCTTGCATGGGGAATGGGGCTGAAGAAGTCGGTCCCGGGGTCGCGGACCAGATTCTTCAGCGCTTCGAGATCGTCCCTGAACCTGTTCGCGATCTCCTCCCATACGGCAGGGCGCGCCTGCTCGCCGGGGCGGGGCCAGTAGCCGTCGGGAAAATCCGGGGATACGTGGCCGGGGTTCCTGATAAACTCCAGAATATCCCACTGGACTACCCGCATGTGGAAAAGCAGGTGCCAGACGAGATAGCTGCCTTGGGGCACTGGGGTGTTGATCCTGTCCAGGGGAAAACCTTCAACCGCATCGTCAAACCCCATGTGGGCGTTGCCCCCTTCCAGGAGGGCGAGAAGCTGCTCGCGGATAACCCTGTCTGTGCGCGCGTTCATCTCTTGCCTCCGCTTACCGGTGTTCTCCCGCGAGGAAAAGATATCCCGCGGTGTATTCTTCCGAGAACCCTCTCCGCCCCGCCTCCCCTCTCCGTGCCGGTCAAGTGCACGAGGAGATCCCGGGTGGCTCGAAGCCAGGAAACAAACGATCCCTTCAGCAGCACTGCCCGCGTATCTTCCCGGGGTATCCTCATGATTCCCTTGTAAAAGGGAAAGAGCGTGCCCCCGAAGCTCTGCTTGAAATCACTCAGGCCCCTGAGCTTTCCTTTCCGGATATTGGGGAATGCCTCGCCGGTCTCGTACCACTGGATGCCGCTTTCCACCATCCACTTCAGAGCCTGCCACTGGATGAGGGAATTCGCGCTCACTTCCAGGCCTTGCCTGCTCGCAGCCCCTGTCCAGTAGACAGCCCTTTCTTTGAAGATCCCGAAGTTCTCCGCAGCCACCACACAGCCGCCATGCTCGGCAAACCAGACGCGGCAGCGTCCATCGCAACGGAACTTCTCCCACATTTTTCTGAAAAATGCCTCGGGATGAGCAGGCACACCCGTGCGGTCATAGGTTTCACAGTGAAGCCTGTAGTAGGTGTCCGATTCATCCATGCCGGCCTCGCGGACCCTCACCCCTGCCTTTTCCGCCTTGCGCACCGCGGTCCGCGCGCGGCCTTCCATCCTTTGCCACAGGGCATCCTTCCCGCAGCGGATATCGGCGATCAACGTCTGGGTGAGGGTATTTTCGCATCCCAGAAAGAGCAGGGGGTTCACCAAAGGGCATTTCCCCCCGGTGTACGCCGGGGCAAGGGGTGAAAGCGAAAGCCCGATCGTGTGTACCCTCTTTTCTCTCGCCAGAGCCAGGAGATGTTCGCGTATGCGTTCGTATACATTGCCCCGGTGTTTTCTTCCGAGCGGATTCGCAAGTGCAGGCCCGCCTACCGAGCTCAAAGAATGATGCCCATGGACAAAGCACGGCACGATCGCAACCAGAAGGCATCCATGGTCCCGGTCTTCGATCCCGAAGCTCGCGTCGAGATAATCCGGCCAGACGGCCCGCAGCTCCGGCATGTCAAAGCAATGCCACAGCCAGGCCTCGTCGCTCTCCCGGACAAAACCGTTCCAGGCTTCTTTTCCGATCTCTTTTCTGGTCCTTACTTCGAGGTTCACGCTCTGCCACAGCCTTGCGAGCCCCCGCGCGAACGGCAGGGTACCGGTCACCGTCCGGCCGCGTCTCTTTCCCTCCGGGCCTTATCTCCCTCACCAAGAGCCTTTCATGTCGAGCCGTGCTTATCACATTTATAATAGCAGGCGGGCCTGTCCGCACAATCCTCGCTCCAGCAGGTTTTGTGACCCCTGCGGCAGGACGCCCTTCCCTGGCCCTGCTTTATGTATCCACCATGGGGGTCCGGTCATTCTCCCGCCACTGAAGGGCTCTCCGACTTCTGAAAGTTGAATCCTCCTTCTGAAGTCCGCTTCCTGAAGGACTTTGAAGGCGGGGTCACATTGCCGTTGAAAGCTTTTTAAGCTTGAAGCAGGGTCCAGGGCCTGCCATTCAAAGGTTCATACCATTGATAGGTGCCTGAAGGCCTTAACAGAGATTATTTTCTTGATACACCATCAATTCAGGGGTATTGTGGCTGCTGGTAATACCACCAGCCTCATATGGGGAGATTTCATGAAGGACATGCTGAAGCCGCTCAAGGCCGAGAGCCTGAAACAGGTATTCATCTCGAGGTTTGAAGACCTGATCCTCACGGGCAGGCTCGCCATCGGCCAGAAGCTGCCACCCGAGCGTGAGCTGGCGCTCCAGCTGGGGGTGAGCAGGCCCGTGGTGCACGAGGGGCTCGTGGAGCTGGCGGCCAAGGGACTGGTGAAGCTCAGGCCCCGTGCGGGCGCCGTGGTGAGCGATTACCGGAAGGAGGGCTCGCTCGTCATCCTGGAGTCGCTCGTCAATTTCCAGCGCGGCGGCCTGGATCCCGAGCTGCTGGAGAGCCTCATCCGGGTGAGGGCCCTGGTGGAGAACGAGACCGCCCGGCTCGCCGCTCTCAACCGCACGGACGAGCATCTTGAAGTCTTTCGCGGGATCGTGGATGCCGAGGAGTCGGCCGACCCCCGCCATATCGAGAAGGTCACCGCCCTGGACTTCGAGTTTCACCTCACCATGGGCATCGCGTCGGGAAACCTCGTCTATCCCATGCTCATCAACTCGTTCAGGCCGGTGTATATGAACTTCACCTCGCTCTTCTTCTCCGACCCGGAGGCGATCCCCGCGATACTCCGGTTCCACCGGAGACTGCTTGCGGCGGTCGAAATACAGAACCCGAAACAGGCGGCGGCAATCATGACCGAGACCCTCGCCCACGGCGAGCAGCGCCTGAGAACACTGCTTTCCCGCCCGTAAAAAACAAGGAGGTGTATCATGGCAATGGCAGAGGCGCTCGATGACCCGGGCAAAAAGGTCAAGAAACCGAAAAACCTCTCCCCGCGGATCCGGTGGCTCCGCGACTATTACTTCCAGGGAGCAAGCCGCGCGTGGAACAACGAATTCACGGCCTGGGGTACGGGCATGCCCTGGGACGTGCAGTTCGACGAAATGACCTTTTATATCGTGCCCGAGACCTATGCCTTTCTCCAGACCTTCCGATCCTCCATGCAGCAGGCCGCGCATACCGTGAAGCCGGATCCCGCCTTCTGGACCTGGAGCCTGCCTGAACGCAGGGCATGGTTCATCCGGGAGGTGATGGTGAACCATGTTCCCTGCGAGATCCTGCCCGGGGACCTCATCGCGGGCGGCCGCTTCAATGTCCAGACCTCCATGTGCTGGACGAAAAAGGAGGCAAGGCAGCGCGACCGGCTCATCTATGGCGGAAAGGGCGCCCGGGCCTCAATGAAGTGGTTCCATGACCACGGCTATGGCAATTCGGGGGCTACGTCGGGCCACCTCATCCCGGGGTACGAGCGGGTTTTGAACCTGGGTTGGAAGGGAATCTACGAGGACATCAGGCGTCGCTACGAGTTCCTGGACGCAAAAGAGAAGAAGGGGAGCACGGGCGAGCAGCTCCGCGCCATGATGACCGCGGCCACCATGCCCCGGGACCTGGCCGGGAAGTATGCCCGGCTCTGCGAGAAGCTCGCGGGGGAGGAGCAGGACCCGGAGCGGAAACAGGAGCTCGTCCGGATGGCGGAGAACCTCAGGCATGTCCCCTGGGAGCCTGCGCGCACGTTCTGGGAAGCCGTGCAGGCGCTGTGGATCACCCACATGCTCGTCATGAGCGACGAGAACTATCCGGGTCCGGGCGTGTCCTTCGGCAGGATCGACCAGTATCTCCACCCCTACTGGGAGCACTCGATCGCGCAGGGCATGGACCGGGAGTTCGGCAAGGAGATCCTCAAGTGCTTCTGGATTCACGCCAACACGGTCTACGACGCCATGATCCGGATCGGGAACATGGGCATCACCTCGGGCTACGGCCAGCTCATCACCCTCTCGGGCATGGGCAGGGGCGGCAGCGACATGACCAACGGCCTGACCTATGCCATGCTCGAGGTGATCGACGAGCTCTCACCCATCCTTGAGCCCAAGCCCAACATCCGGCTCCACAAGGGGAGCCCGGAGGAGCTTCTCGACAAGGTGGTCGACATGGTCTCCACGAGCCAGGGCTCGCCCTTCCTGCTCAACTTCGACGAGCGGTCCATGGCGGGCATGATGCGGGAGGCAAAAAAGGCCCGCGTGGAGCACCTCATCAACGAGGACAACGTGCACGACTATGCGCCGGTGGGATGCCTGGAAAACACCATGGCGGGCAACGACCGCTCCGGAACCGTGGACAACAACCTCAACCTGCTGAAAAGCGTGGAGCTCGCCCTGAACGACGGGAAAGACTTCTTCGACTTTGTCGACCCCATCACGGGCAAACGCGAGAAGGTGCGGCAGGCAGGCCCCCGGACCGGCGGCGCGGACTCGCTGAAGACATGGGATGACTTCTGGGACGCCTATGCCCGGCAGACGAAACACATCATCGAGCGATGCGTGGAGCTCTACGAAAAATCCGAGTCGATCCGGGCCCGGTTCTGTCCAACGCCCTATGTGTCCTGCCTGGTGAAGGGGTGCGCGGAAAAGGGGCTGGACATCACCCGGGGAGGCGCGGAGCTCAACCTCACCACGCTCGAGGCCGTGACCTTCGCCACCACGGTGGACAGCCTGCTCGCGATCAGGCACCTGGTGTACGACACGAAGCAGTGCACGCTTCAGGAGCTGGTGGAGGCGCTTAAATCAAACTGGCAGGGCTTCGAGAAGCTCCAGGCTTCAGCTGTGTACAGGGCGCCCAAGTACGGCCGCGACGACGACAAGGCGGACGCCATGGCCCGGGCCGTCATGGACCTGTGGTGCGAGGAGACATGGAGGCACAAAACCCGCTCGACGGGCAGGCAGTTCAGGCCCGGGATGCTCAGCTGGAACTACTGGGTGGGCGACGGGTTCATCCTGCCGGCGAGCCCGGACGGAAGGCCCAAGGGGAGATTTCTCTCGAACGCCATCTGCCCGGTGAGCGGGGCCGACATCAACGGCCCCACGGCCAACATGAACTCGGTGGGCAAGGCCCTGGGCGGCAAGGCGGAGAGCGGACCCGGAGACTGGGGCGGCTACCTCAACTGCCTGCCCAACGGTGCGAGCCACACCATCTCCATGAGTCCGTCTCTGCTCAGGGACCCCGAGCACAAGGAGAAGTTCAAGGCCTTTCTGAAAGCGAGCCTGGAGCAGGGAGGGACCTCGCTCCAGATCAACATGATCGACGCGGCCATGCTGCACGATGCCCAGAGGCGGCCCGAGGAGTACCAGTCGCTTCTGGTGAGGATCACGGGATACAACGCCTATTTCACCGCCATCGGGCGCGAGCTGCAGAACGAGGTGATCGCGAGGATCAGCCATGAATCGTTCTAGAAAAAATACGGGAAGAAAACTGCCGGCTGCCGATCCTGCAGGGAGTGGCGGACCGGCATGAAGACAGGCGGGCAGAACCCGGGAAAAAGTCAGGGGCTCATCCTGAGAATTCAGCGGATGTCCACCGAGGACGGTCCGGGCATCAGAAGCACGGTCTTTTTCAAGGGGTGCCCGCTTCAGTGCGTGTGGTGCCACAACCCGGAGAGCATCCCGGGCAGGCCTCAGGTGCACTGGGTGGGCGCGCGGTGCATCGGCTGCCTGAGCTGCATCGAGGCGTGCCCGCAAAAGGCGCTCAATGCCGCGAGCTCGGGCATCGAGATCGACAGGCAGGTATGCACGGACTGCCTCTGCTGTGCGGAGGCCTGCCCGTCCACGGCCATGGAGATCTACGGCAGGTACTTCAGCCCCGAGGATCTCGTGAACGAGCTGATGAAGGACCGCGTCTATTTCGAGCAGTCGGGCGGCGGGGTGACCCTTTCGGGCGGCGAGCCGACGCGCCAGCCGGATTTTGCCCGCGAAGTGCTGAGATCGCTCAAGGAAGCGGGCATCCACACGGCGCTCGACACCTGCGGCCAGTGCCCCTGGGAAAGGCTCGAGATGCTTCTGCCCTTCACCGACCTGCTGCTCTACGACCTCAAGCTCATGGACGAGGAGCTCCACCGCGACTATACCGGCCTGTGCGGCAGCCAGATCCAGCGGAACCTCACCCGGATCAGAGACTACCGAAAAGAGCACCGCAGCTCCCTCGAGATCTGGGTGCGTACCCCCGTCATTCCCCACCACACGGACAGCGAGGAGAACATCCGCGCTATCGGCACCTTTATCCGCGACACCATGGCCGGAACCGTCTCCCGATGGGAGCTCTGCGCGTTCAACAACCTCTGCACCCACAAATATGACGGGCTCGGAATCGACTGGAAGTGCCGGGATTACGGGATCGTGGCGGACAGCGACATGGAGCGC
This sequence comes from Deltaproteobacteria bacterium, assembly GCA_018433775.1. GTDB lineage: Bacteria > Desulfobacterota > Desulfomonilia > UBA1062 > UBA1062 > Phosphitivorax. Next base: position 3,254 of record JAHDQN010000006.1, on the reverse strand, counting down.
CTGGTGCAGGCGGCATCCGAGTCGGCGGGCAGGGGCGTGATCGTCCATGCGAGCGGGGCAACCGCCATGAATGGATCTCGCGGGCATCCGTCGGCACCGGAGAGATCATGTCCACCGGCAGGCCGCGAAACGCCCCAGTGACCGGACGGCTCTTTATGAGAATCACTCATATGGGCACGGCAAGCCTTAAGGAGCGGAAGGTGGGATACGGCAGGCCCGAGGTGTCAGGACCGGCGGCGGGCAGGACCGTCAGTGAATGTAAAGGAGGACAGGCAATGAAAACGAAATCGAACCGGTTCGACAAACCGGATCTCAGGGAGTTCGAACCCGAGGCAAAGGTGGGCCTCATCGCGACCGTCAACCCGCAGGGGCTGCCACACATCACACTGATCACGGCCCTGCAGGCGAAAACCACCAGAGAGCTCGTCTGGGGCCAGTTCTCCGAAGGCTTGAGCAAGAGCCACGTGAAGGACAACCCCAGGACCGGCTTTCTCATCATGACGCTCTCGAAAAGCCTCTGGCGGGGCAAGGCCCTCTGGACTCATCAGGAGCGCCGCGGCGAGGACTTCGAGATGTTCAACAGCAAGCCCATGTTCCGCTACAACGCCTATTTCGGCATCCACACCGTGCACTACATGGATCTGGTCGAGACCGCGGGCCGGGAACGCCTGCCCATGGGACGGATCATCCTCTCTTCCCTGCTCACCAGGGCCGGGAAGAAATCGGTGCGCACCCCGAACTTCAGACGGATACTCAGGCCCTGGGCCCAGGGCCTGTTCGACCGGCTCGACAGCCTGAAGTTCCTTTCCTGCGTGGACTCAGACGGATTCCCGGTCATTATCCCCCTCATCCAGTGCCAGGCCGCGGACAGCACCCGGCTGGCCTTCTCCCCCCTTGCCTACGGTGACGAGCTCAAGCACCTGGAGCGGGGAATGAATCTCGCCGTGTTCGGGCTGACCATGGACATGGAGGACGTGCTTGTCAGGGGGGTGTTCGGCGGGTTCGAGAAGAGACGCTGTATTATCCTCGGAGTCATGGACATAGACTGGGTATACAACTCCATGCCGCCCAAGCACGGCCAAATCTACCCCGAGGTGGCGATCGAGCCGGTAATGCAGTTCTAAAGGCGGTGCAGGCTTCATACCATGGCGACTGCGGCACGATATCAGGCGGGGACCGAGCATTCCCGGTGGAAAAGCTCTTTGTGCTTTACCTTTCTGTGAACTGGGATGGTTACGGAGCGAGGTCCCAGGTTTCAGCCCCGGTCCCTCCTGTGAATTCCGGAGCAGCTTGAGGGGTTCTGATTAACGGCAATTTGCATCATTTATGCCGCATCGGCAGGAAGCGATAATTTTCCTGCAACGGACAGATAGGGAACGTTTCAGGAATCACATGGTACAAAAGTAAGGGAGGATGTACGCCCGGCCGGTCTCCGGTGCGGGAGGCTGACCGGGCCGGGCACAGAATCGAACTGCGGGGAAGCCTTCAGACCAGCCCCTGGAAGAGCATGGCATCTGCAACCTTCATGAATCCGGCGATGTTGGCGCCCACCACGTAGTTGCCCGGGTAGCCGTAGTCCCGGGCGGTTTCGTGACAGTTGCCGTGGATGCTCCGCATGATCTCCCGGAGCCTGCTGTCCACCTCTTCGCGGGGCCAGCACAGGCGCATGGAGTTCTGGCTCATCTCCAGGCCGGAAACCGCCACGCCGCCGGCATTGGCCGCCTTGCCGGGTCCGTAGAGGATGCCCTTTTCGATGAACCGGTCAACACCCTCCGGCGTCGTGGGCATGTTCGCGCCCTCGGACACCACGAAGCACCCGTTGCTGATGAGAGTCTCCGCGTCCTTGCCCGTGACCTCGTTCTGCGTGGCGGACGGGAACGCACAGTCGCAGGGGATATGCCACGGCCTCTTGCCCTCCAGGTACTCCGCGCCGAATTTCTCGGCATATTCCCTGATGCGGCCGCGATGGACGTTCTTGAGCTCCATGAGCCAGGCGAGCTTTTCCCCGTCGATGCCGTCCCTGTCGTAGACCGTGCCCCCCGAATCCGACAGGGAAACGACCCTGGCGCCGAGCTGGAGGAGCTTCTCCACCGTGTACTGTGCCACGTTGCCCGAGCCGGATACCGTGCAGACCTTGCCCTCAAGATCGTCGTCCCGGGTCTTGAGCATCTCCTGGGCGAAGTAGACCGCCCCGTAGCCCGTGGCCTCCGGCCTGATGAGGGATCCGCCGTAGCACAGCGACTTGCCGGTCAGCACCGCGGTGAACTCGTTCTTCAGCTTCTTGTACTGGCCGAAGAGATAGCCGATTTCCCGCCCCCCCACGCCGATGTCACCGGCAGGCACGTCGGTGTTGTAGCCGATGTGCCGGAAGAGCTCGTTCATGAACGACTGACAGAACCGCATGACCTCGCTGTCGGACTTGCCCTTGGGATCGAAGTCGGATCCGCCCTTGCCGCCGCCCATGGGCAGGGTGGTGAGCGAGTTCTTGAAGATCTGCTCGAATCCCAGGAACTTCAGGATATCGAGATTGACGCTCGGATGGAAGCGGAGCCCGCCCTTGTAGGGGCCGATGGCGCTGCTGAACTCTACCCGGAAGCCTCTGTTGACGTGGATGGCGCCCTTGTCATCCTGCCAGGGAACCCGGAAGATGATGATCCGCTCGGGCTCGGTGATCCTTTCCAGGAGGTTGGCGTCCCGGTATCTCCTGTTGCGTTCGAGTACCGGCCTCAAGGACTCGAGGACCTCGGTCACCGACTGTAAGAATGCGGGCTCGCCCGGATTCTTCTCGCGGATCCTTTCCAGTGCTTGATTAACGAATGGCATTCAAATCTCCTTTCTCCTCTGAATACGGTATTTCTTTTATCCTTATTTCTTGCCCCTCGACTCGCGGAACACCTGGGCAAAGGGACGCAATTCTCCAAAGTCCATGACCGTGGACATGGCGAAGTTTTCCGCCTCGATCCCGAGCTCCCGGGCGGCAGCCACCGGGTTGAGCCCGCCCGTGAGCACCACACCCACCTTGTTGACATCCACCGGCACCTGGCAGATCGCCTCGCCCATCTTGCCGGTGGCGAGCACGCCGCGGATCCCCGTCTTTTCGAGCTGGGACAGGATATCCAGGACATTCTCCCGGCAGATTCCGGCCACCTCGCGGAAATTGGCGAGGATCTTCCCTTCTCCTGCAAGAGCGTCGCGGACAGAGGTCATCTTTGCGCTGATAAAGGCCTCGGACGGATCCAATGAGGTACCCGAGT
>JAHDQN010000070.1 GCA_018433775.1 Deltaproteobacteria bacterium | reverse complement strand
GACGGCGACGGGCACGCGAACGATACCGATGCGTTCCCCGACGACCCTGCCGAGTGGTCGGATATCGACAGTGACGGCATCGGCGACAATGCAGACCCGGATAGAGACGGCGACGGGATCAGTAACGACTACGAGACCCAGCTCGGCACCGACCCGGACGACCCCGCCAGCACACCGCCCGATCTCGACGGCGACGGCATTCCGGATCAGCTGGACGACGACCGCGACGGCGACGGTTATCAGAATGCGTCTGACGCCTTCCCGGACGACCCGGCCGAGTGGTCCGACCTGGACAACGACGGCACCGGCGACAATGCAGACCCGGATAGGGACGGCGACGGCATCAGTAACGACTATGAGGCCCAGCTCGGCACCGATCCGAACGACCCTGCCAGCACGCCGCCCGATCTCGACACCGACGGCATTCCGGACCAGCTCGACCCTGACCGCGACGGCGACGGCCATGAGAACGGCTCCGACGCCTTCCCCGACGACCCGAACGAGTGGGCGGACCTGGACGGCGACGGCACGGGCGACAACTCTGACCCTGACCGCGACGGCGACGGGTTCAGCAACGCCGACGAGACAGCGGCAGGCACGAACCCGGACGACCCCTCCGACTTTCCGGACACGGCCCCTCCGATCATCACCCTGCCGGACGGCACGGAGATCACCACCCCGGCCGACACGATCACCCTCACCGGGCAAGTGACCGACGAGGGCTCCGGCGTTCAGCGCGTGTATGCAGTCTCCGACCAGTACGCAGGGGTGGAGTTCAGCGTGAGCCTCTCGGGCAGCACCTGGGAGGTCGAGATGCCGCTCAAGCCGGGCTCCAATGCCGTCACGATCATTGCCCTGGACGGGGCGCTCAACGCAGCAGAGCTCGCCGTGATGGTGACCAGGCAGCTCTCCGGCGCATTCATAGACCTGGCGATCGACAGCCCGCAGCCGAATGCCGTGGTGCCGGAAGCCGCGATACGGGTATCGGGCACGCTCACCACCGAGGTCGAGTACCGCTCCATCACCATCACCGTGGCCGGCAGGCCGGCAGGCCTGTCTCAGACGGACGAGCCCACGGTCATGCGTTATGCGTGCGACGACGTGCCCCTGATCGTGGGAGGCAACACCATCGAGGTCGCGGCAGACCTGGGCGATGCCGCGGGAGGACAGGAGGACCAGACCGTCAGGAGGTGGGTGCGGGTGACCTGCTCGCCTGAGCAGCACCAGGTGGATCCGCCCACGATCATGATCACCTCTCCGTCGCCCGGTGCCTGGATGGGTACGGACAGCTTCTATGTCGAGGGGTTGGTCGCAGGGCAGGCAGCCCCCTTGAGCCTGACCGCGGATGGTAGCGCTGTCGCCCTGCTGTGCTCGGACGAGACGAACAGGGAGTTTCGCGTCCTGGTGAGCTTTGTCCAGGGCATGCCGCAGCGGGAGGTCACCCTTGCCGCGCGCGACGCCCTGGGGCAGACGGCATCCATCAGCGCATGCTACCACCGCGACAATGCCGCCCCAATGATCGAGCTGGACAACCAGATCGCGCCCTTCCCGGTGGAGAATGTCGTGCAGCGCCACCCCTATGTGTTGACCGGCACGGTCAGTGACGACAACCTGGCCGCCTTCGAGGTCAACGACCAGTCCGTTTCCTTAAGCCCCGGAACAGACCAGGGTAGCTACCGCTTCAGCGTGCCCCTTGCACTGGGCGCGAGCGCCCCCTCGCTGGTGACCCTCACGGCGCGCGATTTCGCGGGCAACGCCGCGACAGGCTCCTACAGTCTCAGGCTGGAAAACGACCTGGTGATCGAGCTGGTGCTGCCGGATTCCGACACGGTGCTCATCACCCAGGGAGAGCCCATTCCCCTGAAGGTGGTGGCCAGGCTCGGCGGATCAGTGCAGGGCAGCAGCTACCCGGTCGATCTGCTCGACGGCTCGGGCTCCCTGGTCGCGTCCGCCTCCCTGCTCAACAGCGCGGGCATGGTCTCCGGAACCATCGAGGTGCCGGCAGTCACGGGCGACTACGAGCTGATGCTGCGGGTGCTGGATGCCACTGAAGCCGTGCTCGCGAGCACGGCAAGGACCTTCAAGGTGGCCGACCCGGCGCCCATCCCGCTGGAGCTCACCAGGGTCGTGCCCGCGGACAACGAGACCGGCGTGGACGTCAACACCGGCATCGGCCTGTTCTTCAACAAGCCCATAGACCCGGGCCTGCTCACGGTGGAGGTCACCGAAACCGCCCACGGCTACACCTATGAGGACACGGACGAGCCCGGCACGGACAGCCTGCACGCCAGGGGCTACGAGCTGTGCGAGGTGCACCGCGACCATCAGGCAGTGGACGGCGTGCTCTCCATCCTCGACGGGGGCACGGCAGCGGCCTTTTATCCGCGGCAGGACCTCGCCTTCGGCGCCCAGGTGTTCATCAATGTGAGCTACGACGGCAGCGGGATCTCGCTCACAACCTACCATACCAGGGCACTGCCGACCTTCATCGAGGGCGGGGTGCTCGACCAGTTCGGCCGGCCCGTGCAGGGCGTGGAGGTGTCCATATCAGAGCTGGGTTTAAGTGTGTCCACGAACGAGAACGGCATGTTCTCCTTTGGCTATGGCATGGGCCCGGAAGACATCATCCCGTCCGGGCGCTACACACTCCGGATCAACCAGGGCCTCAAGGCCGCGGGTTACGGCTCGTACACCCAGGTGATCGGCGTGGAGCGCAACCGGCGCACCTATGTGGGCCAGGTGAGCCTGCCCCGGCTGAACATGGAGATCCCGTTCTGTCACGTGGGCTCCGGGGTCGGCGAGGCGGTGATCAACGGCGGAGAGGTGAAGCTTGGGCTTGCCGGGGTGGGTCTCCTGTTCCCCGATTCCCGGAACCAGGGGG
>JAHDQN010000096.1 GCA_018433775.1 Deltaproteobacteria bacterium | reverse complement strand
GGTCTATTGGAGGACACTCCCCGTAGACAAACATCAGTGTTGAAATGGCAAACGTGGGAACCAGGAATCCTACCAGCGGTACATGATACTTGAGTTTCATACGATCCTCCCCGGATTATGTAGCAGTTTCAAAACGCAAGAACTGCATTCAGTATAAATAATCTGAAGTTTCGCACATAACCGAACACCATCAAATAGCATTCAAGGGTATGAAAATATTCATTTAAAGGTAGAAAAGCAGCTCCGGATTTAGTAATCTTGACTCTGCTAAGCAACCAGGATCACTAAACAAAGGAGCTGCCGTGAAGAAGGATATCGCATTTTCACTTTCTCTTCAAAAGGAAATTCAGCACAAGCGTTTATGTCTGGAATCAGAGGTTGAGAAATCATGGAGCGAAGTAGGAATCAAGACGCTACTGCATCGAGCAGGGATAAGTAAAGAGAAGGGATTTGCCCCGAGCACACTGCTCTTTGTGCTGATTCTGTTGCCCATGATCAAGGAATCGCTCACAGCTTTATGGTCAGGAAAGTACTTCACTCGTTTGCTCGAAGCCAGGAATGACACCTACTATCGATTCCTCAATTGTGAGTATTTCAACTGGCGAAAGCTGGTGACTCTGATAGTCTCTCGAATGCTTGCCAGGCTTGATACGGCTGAGTTTGCACAGAAGGTGCTTATCGCCGATGATACCCTTCTTCATAAGACGGGTAAAGAAATGGAGCTGGTGAGCTACCACTTCGATCATACGACCAAACGTTCCCATCTCGGGTATCAGATGCTTCAGGTTGGCTACCACAACGGAATGGATTTCTATCCTGTCGATGTCAGCTTCCATACATCCAAGAGAAGGCCAAACGGGAACTCCAAAAAGATGGACCGGCGCAGCAATGGATGGAAAAGGCGTAGAGAGGCCTTTGAGAAGAAAACCAATATGCTGATCCATATGCTTAAAGCTGCTGGCAGACAGGCATTGATGCTCGGTTTGTCCTTTTCGACAGCTGGTTTGCCTATGACACCATCATCGCACAGATCCTCGATATCGGCTATGGGGTCATCTGCCGGTTGAAGAGATCCCGCGAACGTTATCTGTACAAAGGCAGGCAACTCACCCTGTCTCAATTGTGGCACGAGGTAGCCCGGCATGAGCTCCGCTGCATTGATTCATGGCAGGTCAGGGCAACCAAGATCACGGTTTCTCTTCCTCGTTCACAGGATGTCGCAATCGTTTTTGTGAGATGGTCAAAGAAACAGTGGCGTGCATTCTTATGCACAGAGCCCGAAATGGAGATACCGGAAATTCTCGATTACTATTCCCGCAGGTGGGCTATTGAAGTGTATTTCCGTGACTGCAAGCAACTGCTCGGATTGGAGAAATGCCAGGGGCAAACCCTTGATGCCCTTGTGGCCTGGACTTCCATCGTCATGATCCGCTACCTGATTCTTGTCCATATCCTTGCCAAAAGACAGATCCGAGGCCCCCTTGAACCCTTGTTCAAAGACCTCGCTTATGAGCATCTCCAGATCGCCTTCATCAAATCCTCCTGCGACCGCTTGAAAAATATCGTCATGCTGTCAAGTCAGCTATTTTCTTCAGATACCGATATTGACCACTTCTTCTACCTCTTGAATATCCTTGAAAATACCCCCATCAACTCGAACTGACCTGGTATGCGAAACTTCAGTATTATAATACATATGGGCGGGAATAAAAGATAGTTCAGACCGTGTGTCAGGGAAAAGAACTATCCCGTTTGTAAGAAAAAAATTTCCCCAAGGAATGGATGTCTTCCTGTACGATATAATATGAAAATGGAGAAAATAAAATATATTGACCACTTATAAGATAACTATGATTGGTAAGAAAATTGCAAAAGGGGTGAACTCAGAATAGTATTCAAATGAATACGTGCGGTGTATTATCTGTTTCGTGAGTGAGGGGCAAGGATCCGTGAGGACACTGTTGTTCGATGGTATGATTTTTGTGAGTGGTGTATATGGTCAGAACGATTTACCGATATCTCCATATCGCTCAATAAGCATGCCTCGAAATAGTTCATTCAAGAGATAGCGCCAGAGCCAGGGATCCCTTCCTTCTGCCTTCATGCCGTTTCCTTGCTGAAAGGAAACGCGATATGGATGGCTGATGTTTTGTCCTGTTCGGTCTTCGTACCTTCAGGGCGGCCATTTATTTTGAGAGCTGTTCGAGCAGAATGCACCTTTCGTATAAGCTGTGTATTTTGCACAGTTCTTTGGAGGATCTCTGCTGATGGATATGGGGAGAAATGTCAGTACCACGGTTGTACGATTGTTTCTTTCTGTTCTTTTATTTGTCATCACATCAATGGGCACGGCACAGGCTGCAGTCGGGCTGGATATTCGGGCGGCAGAGCCCTTGAATTCATCCGGCCAGGTATCCGCGTATGTACTGAGGATATCCGATTGCAGCGAGGTGGTGGAGATCAAGGCCGGTCAGTCCTCTGCCCTAACACCGTATTCACCTGCCGACATACGGCGCCTGCCCGGCGACCCGGATGCCGGGGAGCTGGAATTCTCGCTGCAGGGTCCCGACCGGTTTCATCCCCACGTAGAGCTGACTTTTTTCAATGGCGAGGTGCAGACGTATAACGAGACATTCGCCACCGAGCCGAACAACCCCTCACTGAGATTTCAATCCGTATCCTTCGATGCCGATGGCAAGGATCAGCGGCTGAACATAGCGATTCAGGCATCTGATGACATAGATATTTCGTACCTCAGCCTCCAGGCCATAGGTCTCCGCATATCAGAATTGCGTGCCGCCGGGGGCGTCATCTCCAGGGCAAGGCGACAGGCCTTTGCGGATACCTCGGGGAGCGTCAGGATCTATCCGGATCACGATAACCAGGATATATTCGAGTATAGCCTGAAACTCGACTCGCCGCTGTCGGCCGAGGAGATGCTCCACAATGCCCTGGTTCTCGTGGAGGGCCATGCGGTTGATGCCTCGGGCAATCACAGTTCGTTCTCCGAAATCGTGATCGTCGGAGAGGACACCGAGGAGCAGATCCTCGGCATGGAAGTATCACCTTCCAAGATCATATTCACCAATGCCATGGAGGTCGTACAACTCATCCCGAGCATCGAGTTTCAGTTTCGAGGATGGGTGCCGCTGCCGGGGGCAGGGCACGGTATCGGCTTCTCTTCATCCGAACCGTCTCTCGTACATGTATCGAGTGACGGCCGGGTATATCCACTGGCTGAGACGGGTGCAAGTCCTGTTTTCATCACCATTTCCATCTCCGGGCTCGAATCCATTCAGGTTCCGGTGGAGGTGTCTTTCACCAAGAAACTGACAGGCCTGCGGCTCAACGGCTATGCCCCGGGTCAGACGGTTGTCCTGGAAAGTCTCAACCGTTTCTATCCCCTGCCCACAATGCTTGGAGTTTTCAGCGATGGCACCGAGGCCCCGCTGACCGATTTCTACCGCGTACAGGCTCAGGTGCCTGCGGGCGGCGAAGAGATCCTGATCGTGGACAGCGGCAAGGGGATGCTCTCCACCATGAGTATTTCTGAAGATAGCCCGATGACAGTGCATTTTACACTCGTGCAGAACCCGGGCATCAGCCTCGATGTCCCGGTTGCCGCCAGGGATGCCCTGCCGGAGATTTCCTTGGATGTGCCTGACAGGGTCGAGGTGGGAGATACGGTCTTTCTGGCGGCTGACGCCTCTGACGATGTCGCTGTACAGCGAGTGGAATTCCTTATGGACGGAGTGGTGGTGGGCCGCAGGCAGGCAGCGCCCTATGTGCTGAGCATGCCGGTCGGCGAGATGCTGGAAGGCCAGGTGATCGAGGTCCAGGCAGTAGCCGTGGACAGTGCCGGTCAGATCAAGGAAACCCCGGTACAGGCGGTGACCATCGTTGCCAAAGAGGTCCCTTCAGTTCCGGCCTACGAGTTCGAACAGCCGATCAACAATCTCAGGGTGGTCGAGGGCAGCCCCTATGTTCTAAGCATCGTGTCGAATCTCGGCATAATGCCTGATAACAGCTACGCAAGCGGTATATCATACGCCGAGTTTTTCGCCGACGGTCAGAAGATCGGGACTGCCCGGTTTCCGGTGTATGAAAAGCGGCCGGTCCCGAATCAGGGTAACAAGGAATACCTGTACGAAGTCTGGAAACTCGAAGCGGTAGCCCCAGTCATATCTACCGAACAGACAAGCCTGGCAGTGACGGCTCGAGTCTACAGCGGAAACGGCGGTGTCTCGGATGCACCGGCAAAGCTCGTGAAGGTCATCGAGAATCTTCCACCGGCTGTCAGTATCGTCAGACCGATGGCAGACGGTATCGTGACTGCAGGCAGTCCGTTTGCCATCGAGGTGCAGGTGGCAGACGACACCCTGTCAAAGGGGACCATCATCGAGATTCTGGTCGACGACGTTCGTATCGCCGGGCGTACATATAAAAAGGATGAAGAGGGCATATCCACCGGTGACTACGAGGTAGAGGTCACCAGAGAATCATTCACTCACCAGGTGGATGCCGAGGCCTTGGGCAGGGTGCTGGAGTTGAGCGCCCGGGTGGTGGATTACCACGGCAAGGTGGTCGTGTCGGAGCCGGTGCGCGTATCGGTCAAGGGCGATCAGGAACCGACCGTGGCTGTCAGCCATCCCGTCGAGGGCCAGCATGTCGTGTCCGGTCTCCCCCTTGAGCTCAGAGCCAATGCGGCTGACGATCTGGGGATCAGTCAGGTCGACTTTTACATAAACGACCAGCTTGTCGGCTCAGATTACCGGACTCCGTTTGCCGTCATCTACCATACCCCGTCTTCCATCGAGACCGAACAGCCTCTCTCTGTTTATGCGGTGGCGACCGACACCGGAGGGCACGTGGTCAAGAGCGAGATCGTGACAGCCACCCTCGGCAGGGATGAGGAGCCGCCGGTGATCAATCTTGCCTCTCCCCCGATCAATGCCACCGATAGCGGAGACGACATTGCCTCGATCGTCGAGGGGACCGAGACCGTAGTCAAGCTTGCCGGATACGATAACGTGGGCGTGGTTGAGGTCCGCCTCTCAGGCATCCGCAGGGTCGAAGGTCAGGGCTACCTCCTGACCGGCAATAGTTCAGATTCCATCGGCGAGGAAGAGGGGCTCAGGGTCCAGCAGCTCCCGGGTGCACTCAATGCCTACACCGCCTTTGTCCTGGTGCGGATGCCTGCGTTCAAAAACCTCGATGGGGTGCCCTACGACCGATATCCCATCCAGGCCGTCGCCCGGGACAAGACCGGCAATACCTCAGAGTTGAGTGCGGTTATCGGGGTGTTCAAGGATCAGTCTCCCGAGGTCAGGGCCCTTACAAGCGACCGGACCCGGTACTTTGCCGACGACATAGTCAACCTCGAGGTGGTGGCCCGCGATGATCGCGCAGTCACAGGGCTCACGGTCAGTATGTTTGTAGACGGATCGACCGAACCCGTCCGGACAATCACCCACAGCCAATCAAGCGGGTTGGTGCCTATGGAGGTGGTCTCAAACCGAATCAGCTTCTCCCTGGCCGAACTCGGTCTGAGCAATGACGGGCACGAGCTCGTGTTCGAAGCCAGGGCATTCGACGCCATGGGGCACGAGTCCGAGGTGTGCCTGCTCCGTGCATCGGTTGTCATGGACGGTGTCGGTCCGCAGGTGAGTATCGTGGAGCCGCCCGTGAGTGATCCACTTTATGCCGGCCAGAGCCAGGCCTTTGCCTGGCGGGCGGTTGACGACTCCCTGGTTTCATCCGTACGCATAAGCGTCCTCGGCTCGGTCGTATTCGAACGGCAGTATAGCGGCTCTGCGTCAACCGACGTTGTCCAGGGAAGCGTGACCGTTGCCGTGCCGGCGGGCGCAGCCGAAATGGTCGTCAGTATCTCGGCAACCGATATCTACGGGAACAATGGTTCACAGGACTTCTGCTACCGGGTCGAGACCGACCGGGCGCCCGAGGTGTCCATACGCACACCTTCCGCAGGGTCCCGGTTCGTAGAGGGTGAGGCCTGTACGGTGGATGCTATTCTAACCGACGACCGGCAGGTGGTATCGGCCGAGGTCATGATCCTCTCGGGCAGCGACATTCTCGTGCACCGGCCTTTCGACAGCAAGGGTATCCAGCAGGCCGAGGGTCAGGGCGGATACGCCAGCGTGGTGTTGACCGTTCCCACAAAGCCCCAGGGTGTACCCGAGCCTGTCAGTCTTGTGGTGAGGGCCTTCGACAGTGCCGGGCAGCAGGCCGAGCAGGCGATTGGCATCGAGATACTCGATGACGGCGAACCGCCGGTGATCAGTCTGATCACCCCGCAGCAGGCTGTGGAGATCTTCCCGGGCGAGAGTATCGACATCCAGGCAAGCGCTTACGACGAGACCCTGGTGGATACGGGCAGTATCGGGGTTTTTCTCATGGACGCGGACGGCCGGGTACAGACCGTGGAGTGGGAATACCTAGCACTCACCGAGAAACGTGAAGAAATACGCGTTCCCAACCCGGGGACATTGGGATCGATCGTGGCCGCGTACCGCCACCGGGTGGATGTCAAGGGCCGCATCCGCATCCCCAGGTCGTTTATCGATCACGCAGGAGAGCCCTTCGAGCTCTTCCTGAGGGCGAGCGACAAAGGTGTTAACACAGCAGAGACCTCCCGGGTGCCGCTGACCATACTGGCCGACACCACCGCACCCGAGATCAGGCTTCTGGAGCCGGTGTCTCCTCTGTACGAGCAGACCGCCGCACACCTGCGCCTGTCGGTGACTGACAATATCGCCGTGGCCGGGTATACAGTCTTCTTCAAGACAGGAGAAGACCAAGCACTTTCAGTGCTCGTGGAAAAGAGCGGACTGGAACAGGACCAGGTATCCTTCCCGGGAGCCGGGGACAGCCCGATAGCTCTGCCGCTTCCCCAGCCTTCAGGGAATGCCAAGGCCCTGTTCACTATCACTGTTGAGGCGGTGGATACTGCAGGGAACCGGTCCGTGGAGACCAAGCTCTTCGAGGTGCTCCCCGACAAGGCACCGGCTGTAGGGCTCTTCGGGAAATCGCCTTCCGGAGACTTTTTGCAGGCCGAGCCGGTGTCTCACGTCGTTGAGATAATCGATGACTTGATCATGAATAACCGGTACTTCCCCGTGCTTACTTCTCTGGACGATATCCAGGCAGTCAGAGGTCCGGCCGGCATCACCACCCAGGGCGACGGGCCTGCCGTGACCATGGCATACCCCGAGGCGGACGGTTATACCGGCGCGATCTCGATCAATGGAAAACCCTATGTCACGTTCGACAACGGCGTGATGACCGTATACCCGCTCGTTCCGGCGACCAGGGATCATTTCGAGATCAATCCAGGCACCTTGAGTGCAGGCGTCCTTTACAGTCTGACCATCTATTCCGACAACCCATGCGGCGCACAGGTGATCACCGAGCTGGTGTCGGGCGGTCTGCTGCACCTGGATGATTACATCGACGAGAACACCACCCTCATCGTCATCACCCCGGACTTCTCGGCCGTGCCCGGTGCGCCGCAGTTTCTCCGGCAGATCCGCGTTGAACTGAATCGGGGCAAAGAGGTCGGACGGTTCACCTTCAATGGGAGGTCATACTCGGATGACGGCCTGGTTCCCAGGGTCGAGCTGCTCATCGACGAGTCGAGAGACGGCACCCTCAAGCCCGCCTTCATCGAGTCGCGGCCCATGCGCAGTCAGAAGGGTGCCAGGGAATATGCAGGGGTGGTCCTGCCCACACCGGTCGAGCAGTCCATAGGGAGCTACTCCCTGCTCGTCTACGCCACCGACCGTCTCTCACCGCAGAGGGGGCCCGTGGCACTGGGCGTGATCTCGACCGGGTCGGTCATGCTCGACGTCGAGGCACCAACGGTCGCAATCGTCGAGCCCAGGCAGGGCACCGTACTGGTGCCGTGCCAGAACATCGACCTGAGTCTGAGGGTCTCGGACAATTCCCGGACGCTTCGCACCATCCGGATACTCGAGAACCAAACACGACTGATCCGCGAGATCGGCGGCGCCTGCGACCGGAAAGAATATACCATACCCTATGAAGTGCCACGCGAGTACTCGGGCGGAGAGCTTGAGATCTCCGTCGTGGCTCTCGACGAGAGCGGCTACAGCACACAGAGCAGTGTGCTCTGCCTCCTCGACCGCAACGAGGCCCCGCTGCTCAAACCGCTTGCCTTCTCGAGCTACCGGGTGGGGAATGTCTACCGCAAGAGGATCACCGACCCGGTCTCGCTCAGTGCGGGCGAGTTCTGGGTGAGGAGCGGCGAGTCCTGCAAGGTGGAGTGCGAGCTCAGCGACGACGCCGGGCTGCAGGAGTTTTCGGTCTACCGCCTCTCTGCGGGCCAGCGCGCAGAGACCCTGTGCACCCGCACCTATCCCTACTCCTGTCCTGACAAGCCGGTCGTCCGCCGGAACGAGTCGGTCGAGATCGTGTTCGATCAGATCGAACCCACCGAGTATGAGCTCGCCGTGGTCGATACCTACGGCAATACAAGCAGCCGTGTTCTCCTGATCCATCCGCTGATGAACGTGGTGCCCGAGATCCGCATAACCGGCCCGGCGGACGGGGCCGAGATCGTTGCCGGGACGCTGGGCCTCAAGGTCGGCGTCGTGGCGGCGGACGACCGGGCGATCACCCAGGACTCGGTCCGGGTGTTCGCCAACGGGGTGCCGCTGTCGTCCATGTGCGTGGGCGGCGACATCTCGGGCGGGCAGAGTGCGGTGCACGAGGCATTTCTCTCGATATACGACAGCCTGGAGAGCAGGTACGGCAAAAACATCGCGGACGAGTATGGCGTGCAGAGCGGGGTGAACACCCTGATGAGGAACTACCTCCTCACCATGCCTTCGGGCCTGTACCAGCCGGGTGAGGACCTGACTATCACCGCCTATGTCTATGACTCGGACAGTGCGGCGGGCATGGATGAGCACACCCTGGCGGTCAGGGCGGACGACGTGATGCCCGAGGTGATCGTGAGCCCCTCGCAGAGCTCGTACGGCCCCATCGAGAACACGGATTTCACGCTCTCGGTCCAGGGCCGTGACAACGTCAAGGTCAACCGGATCGAGGTCTACCGGGCCTACGGTGTGCTCACCACGCAGTCAACGGTCGTGAAGACGCCGTACGAGCTGGTCAGGGCGATCGACACCATCCCCGCCCAGGACTACGAGCCCATCGATCCCGACTGGATCGACACCCCCGTGTATGACCAGCTCATGCACGTGGGCCGGATGAGCGAGATCCTTTCGCACTTCGACGGTCTGAGCGCCGCCGACATCGCCCGTTATGACCTGTGGGTACGGGTGGTGGTCAGGGATTCGAGTCTGAGCAGGGAATCCGAGCATTCCTACATGATCCGGATCGACGAGAGGCCGGTGATCGACATCATCCGTCCCGCCCAGGACAGCCAGGCGGTTGAGTCGACCGATCTCACGGTCCGGGTGGACGCGTTCGATGACGTGGGCATCTCGTATGTCATGCTGAGGGCAGACTATCCCGGCGGCTCCCCCTCGTACGAGCTCAAGCTCCTGAATGCTCCCTACCACTTCTCGGTGCCGGTGCCGGCCCATGATCCGGACAATCCCGGCAACAACCGCGTCGATCTGTCGGTGGAGGCGATCGACACCTATGGGGTGCAGTTCAACGATCCCGGCGGGCACGCGGTCTCCAAGAACGTGTCCGTGCTCGTCGTGCGGGACGAGCCGCCCACCATCGAGATCGCTCAGCCCCGGGACAACCATACCCTCACCGAGGGGAGCTATCTGCTCGTGCAGGCCGTGGCCCTCGATGACGTGGGTGTCGACCGGGTTGTCCTGAACGTCAGCGGGCTCACCCAGGGCGACCGGAGCATGGTCGACCTTGAGTACCCGTACGAGTTCATCTTCGAGGTGCCGTGCGGGCAGGCGGGCAAAGACCTCGCACTGACCGCCTCGGTCACGGAAAAACGGCGGGGGGGGATCCCGCGGACCGTGGAGACCCCGGTTCCGGTCCATGTCCATGTGCAGCAGGACACCCAGGCGCCCGACATCAACGTTGTCCAGCCGGCATCGAGCGGCGCGACCGTGGTCGAAAAGCGGCCGCTGCCGTATCACCTGATCATCCAGGACAACGTGAGGGTCAGCTCGGTGCGGGCCATGCTCTATGCCGACCGGAACCTCGACGGCCAGTTCGGCGAGGACGAGCGCGTCGAGGAAGCGCTGCTCCTGAGTGCGCCGTATAGCGGCACCCTGCCGGTAAAGACCCTCGATGCCTATCGTGCCGTACCCTCCGGCGACGATCAGCTGGCGCTCCTGTTCAAGGCCATAGCCGTCGACGGCATCGGCAATGAATCGATCGCGACCAGGCCCGTGACCCTGGTGCGCAATACCCCGCCCGAGGTGACCGGCATTCGCGTGCTGGACAACCGCGGGTTCAGTCTGGGGCAGGTCGGCGAGATCACCCAGGGCCGTCCCATCGTGCTCAATGTCCTGGCAGGCGATGCCGAGGCGGGAGTGGACAGCTCCGAGCTCCTGTATGCAATGGGCACCGATCCGGAGCAGGAGGATTTCGTTCTGCTCGGGCAGGACAGCGCCGCGCCGTTCAATTTCCATTTCCAGGTTCCTGCAGGCCCCGTTGGCGAGCAGGTCTTCTTCAAGGCCAGTGCCCGGGATATCGACGGCTACGAGTCATCGCTCAGCGATGTCCTGCTTGCCCTGACCATCACGGCCGACAAGCCGCCCACGGCACGGATAGTCGATCCCGACAGCAGCCAGGCCGTGGTCATCGAGGGCGAGTCCATCGGCATCACGGCAGAGGTGCACGACGACCTCGGGCCCGATGGCATCGACCGGGTGGTGTTCTATGTGGATTCCCAGCCCGTGATCTCGGTGTATCAGAGCATGGCGGTGACCGGTGGAGGGTTCGGGCAGGCACACCTTTACCATGCCGACATCAATGCCCCGGAAGGGGTGGACGGCTTTGTCGTCCAGGCGGTCGCCTACGACATTCTGGGCCAGGCCGGCGAGTCGCAGATGGTCCTGATCGGGAAGATCAAGGACACCGTGGTGCCCAAGGTCAAGATCATCTCCCCCGTGGACAACGAGATACTCACCACCGCGGAGCCCATCCGGGCCGTGGTGGGAGTGGAAGACGTGGGGGAGATCGATCGGGTCGTCCTGACCTTCTACCGGCAGCATCAGGCGGGCGGTGAATGGGTGACGCTCGACGAGTATGCCCTGAACCTGTTCCGTGATGATGTCAGACAGGAGGGCGACACCACGCCGGTGAGCGACCCTGACCATTTCTCCTACATCTACTGGGCGGATTTATCGGGCGGCGATATCCTGCGCCGGGGCGGGCACATGCGCGAGCGTGTGCTGGCCGTGGCCGAGGTGCAGACCCCCAATCACACCGTGAACGCGCAGGCCGCCTACGAGGTGGGGTGGGCCCTGAGCGAGAGGCGGTTTTTGAGCCCGGCGGAAGGCCGCTTCGACCTGGCGGACGAGGTGTACTATACCGCCGTAGAGCAGTACCTGAGCAAGGGGAGATCAGGCCCCATGGTTGCGGCGTGGGCGAGCGCCGACC
The DNA here is from genome assembly GCA_018433775.1 of Deltaproteobacteria bacterium. Lineage (GTDB taxonomy): Bacteria > Desulfobacterota > Desulfomonilia > UBA1062 > UBA1062 > Phosphitivorax. Next base: position 33,436 of record JAHDQN010000096.1, on the reverse strand, counting down.
CGATGAGGATCGAGCAGGGCCTCGGAAACGAGACCATCGAGGAACTCGGTGGCAGTGCACTGCAATACACCGGCATCGCCCTGTTCGATGCCACGGACAACGAGCAGGGCAACGGCCTGGGAGACTACTTTGTCTATTCACCCCTGCTCAGCGGCTCTGCAGAGATGTTCGCCGGCACTATCGGCGAGATCTCCTGCGATGCCAATGCGGTATTTGCCGGCAAATCAGGGGTGATCGGCGGGCAGATCCAGCCGAATCCCGACAGTCACAGCAACACCGGGACAGACAGATTCCTGCTGTCCATGAAGAGCGAGATACAGAAAGACTGGCTCGATGGCGTGAAGGGAAGCGGAAACCTCTATCTTGAGAACACGGATGCCGAGCTGCTGATCTTCACGCCGATGAACGGCGAGTACCAGCTCGGCCTTCCCTATCTGCTCGCCGGGCGCGTGGACCTGCCGTATCCGGATGTCTACGGTCTTGACCGCAGGGACGATCTCGTGTTTGTGGCCAACGGCTATGGCGGTGTTCAGGTCATCGACATCAGCTCCTTCGAGGCCCCCTACCACGTCAGCTTCATCAAGCCAAACGGTTTTGCCCGCGACGTGCAGGTGCAGGGCAATTTCGCATTCATAGCAGCCTCCCACGAAGGGGTGGTGGTGGCCGACATCCGGGATCCGCTCATGCCCATCGTGGGCGGTGTGGACACCCTGGGCGTCGCCAACCGCATCCATCTGGCGGGCAACCGGCTGTTCGTCTCCGATATGGCAGGCGACGGCGGGGTGTCGCAGATCAACGTCATCGATATCTCGGACCCGTACCATCCCGAGGTGGTGCGGACCATCGAGCTGAAACCCGCACGGTCCGACCTGGTCCCTGACGGGGTGTACGACGTGACCATTGAGGGTAATCTGGCCTATGTGACCGTGCACTACTCAGACCAGGAAGACCACCCGGCCCAGTCGCTCGTGGAGATCATCGACCTCGAGAAGGAGCTCGACCCGGCGTGGGATCCGACCGTTCCGGTCATGACCCACCGCTTCGCGAGCAAAGGCGACTTCGCGGCCCGCGGCGTAACCCTGGCCCGCGGAGGCATGCAGGTGGCTGCCGGCAAGTCCGGGATCGACCGCATCGAGTTCACCGAGCTCACCATCCTAAGCCACTCCCCGGTTTATGGGGAGCATGATGTGCCCACAAACCTCGACAGGATCACCATCGAACTCTCGGGTGTCCTGGGATCGGATGTGGTTCTGGGGGACTACGTCGAGGTGGTCCAGGGCGACGCCCTCATCGGCGAGCATGTTACCTCCCTGTTTCAGCTCGCGTATGCGCTGCGGGACGGCGAGCCGAACCGGCGCATCATCGAGCTTGTCCGCAGCGATCAGTTTGAGCTGGTCCCGAACACGCGGTATTTTGTCAGGTTCAAACAAGGACTGAGCGCTGTCTCGGGCTATGCCCTGGCCAGGGACTATGTCTTCGGGTTCTGGACATCCGCGGCAGGCACTGCGCCGGCCCCGGATATCGTGTCGATCTGTCCGCTTGGAGCTGAGGGAGACCATGCCTGCATCGCAGCAGGGGGCACCGAAGGCGGGACCGAGCTGGTGATCCGCGGGATCAATTTCGGGACAGACCCGCAGCTCTTCATCGGCGGGCAGCCCATCGTGGTCGAGGAGGTGGAACCTGCCGGCACGGTCGACGAGTTCGACCGGATCTATGCCGTGACCATCCCGAACTATGCCGGGCCTGCAGCAGTGACGGTGATCAACGACCACGGCCTCGAAGACACGGTCTACGGTGGGTTCACCTATGTAGACCAGCTCACGTTATCCTTTATCAACCCCTCGGTGGTCCGGACCGGCCAGGCCGGGGCGAACGACATGGTCGAGATCACGGGCTACGGATTCCACAACGGCATCACGCTGACCGCGACCAGGAGCGGCGATCCGGATTCGGCTGTCACATACCGGGTAGACAACGAGCACCTGTCGCTCTACAGCGCCGAGCGCATGCAGTGGGTGGTGCCGGATTTCAGCACCTCGGACGGAAAAGGCTACCGGGGATTCGTTGATGTCGAGATCACGGACGAGCTCGGCAGGCGGTTCGTGCTGATGAACGCCCTGTTCTACGGCCGTCTCGAGGTCAACCATGTGCTCGAGACCGAAAACCCGTACAGCGCATCGGCGATCAGGTCCGAGCTCGAGGCCCTGGCGACAGGAGAGCCCACGGGTTATCTCCCCGACACCCTGAAGCTGCCCGCGGGCACCATCGCCGGCCTGGCGGCCGATACCAGGCTCAACCTGGCCTATGTCCTGGGCCGGGGAGTGCTGGGAAGCGGTGTCAACAGGCCTGAAAACGTCTATGATTCCGACTACGTCAGGCACTACTACGCTCCGGGCTGGCTCGGCCTTGTCCGGTATTATCCTGACAGGCTCTCAGATGCCTCCCCGGTGCACGGGTTCTACTCGATCCTTCCGCAGGATCTCGTGGCCACTGGCATGGCACTGGGTCCGGAGTATGTCTATGTCATTGCACAAGGATACTCGTTCCCGCACATCGAAACCGAACACGACGGGCGCTCGTGGCTGCTCGTATACGAGAGGGAGACAGAGCCGTTGCCCGATAATCCCCAGCCCAAGGACAAGTCCGTCCTCTACGAGGTGCCGCTGCCGATCGACACCTCTCCGGAGAAGATCGTCACGGCCGGCAGGCTCGCCTTTGTCAGCGCGGGTGAGAGCGGGGTCGTGGTGGTCGGCCTGGCCGATCCCCTGCACCCCTCGGTCATCACCCGGATCAGGCAGGCGCTGATAAACGGCGTCACCTATCCGCTGGTGCCCTCAGATATCGAGGTGATCGGCAATATGCTGCATGTGGACACCCGGTGCGGGAAGTCTTTCTGCCGGGTTCTCTTCGATATCACCAGGCCGTCGCTGCCCCAGGCCGGGACGTATGCACAGACATATGCACGGAGTGCCGGCTTTGCCCAGCAGTCGCTCTATGGGGCGGGGAATGCCTTGGACGTGGTCGATGCGTCGAGGCCGGAGCACCTGCGGCGGGTGGGGCAGTACTATGGATTCGGCTTCACTGTCCCGGGTGACACACAGGATCTTGCCGCCCAGGCAAGCACTGCGCTCAATATCACACAACGCCGGATAGACTGCACTCCTCCGTGCTTCAATACCTATCTGGCTCTGTACGATGCCTGCAGGCTGGAGAATGTCACGCTCCTGGATGCCATGAAGATCGAACAGGGCTGCATTCAGGGAGGCGGCAGGGTGGTCTACACCGATGACGGTGTGGCGATCTTCGCCGTTAATACCGGCGGGCATTCCACGCTGAGCTTCGTGGACACGCTTACCCTCGACCTGGCGGGCAGCACGCCCGTTCACAACGAACGGGCCGTGTCGCTGGATATCGTGCCGGAGTTGCACTTCACCGTTCCACTGACCATGGACGAGACCGAGCTTGCCGCCTATATCGACCTGATCCGGGAAGACGGCGCTTCAGGCGGGGTGCCCCTGGCGTTCGGCCTCTCCATCGACAGTGAAGATCCCCGGATCGTCCGACTGGATCCGGCCATGGATCTGGAAGCCGGCACCCCGCACCGGATTGTCCTGAAAGGAGTCCCGTCGAGCCGCCGTACGCTCGGGCTCTTCGACCATGTCATTCCCTTTACCGCCGGGACATCCACCGGTCCTGCCATGGAGATCGTGGATGTCGATCCCTGGATGATCGATGTCTCGGGCGGCCAGATCTTCGTCACCCTGAGAAACGCATCGGGAAGCCCTTATTTCGCCATCTCCGGCCAGGATGCCCCGGTCATCGGCACCCGGGCGGTGGATGGGGGCGTGGAGTATCAGATCAACGCCCCGGACAACATGGCCGGTCCCGGTACCCTGACCGTGCAGGACGGCAGCGGCAGGGTCGTGACCCTTATCGGCGCGGTTCAGTACGTCGAGCCGCTCATCGTCAGGGGCCTCTCCCCCGACACCGGACCCCTGACCGGCGGGACCACGGTGGAGATCTCGGGGCAGGGCATGCAGTCGTGCTCAAGCGGGATCGAGGTCTTCTTCGGTGACTACCCGGTGGCTGCAGACAAGATCAAGGTGATCGACAGCGAGACCATCGAGGTGACCACCCCTGGCGGCCGCATCGGGCCCGTGGATGTCCGGGTATGCCGCTCAGGCGCGCAGTGCGACGTTCTCACGGATGCCTTCCGCTACACCCAGCCCGTCCAGTCGAACATTCTCGACAAGGGCCGGATCTACGACGCCCAGCTCGATCCGTCGCAGAACTTCATGATAGCGGCCGCAGGCAGCAGGGGCATCGTGATCTATGACCTGTCCGCCTCGAATTTCACCGCGGGCAGCGATCCGCTCAACTCCGATGCCCTGCTCTCCCTGATCGATGGAAACAATGACGAGATCGACGACCGGGTTCTGGCACAGGTCTCCCTGCCCGGAGGCTACTGGGCGCTGTCGCTCTCCGGTTATTTCGAGCGGGGGCAGGACCGCATCTTTGTGACGGCGGCCAGATACAACGGCATGTACTTCACGGATGCAAGGCTCTTTGTGGTCTCGTTCGACCAGCTCGACATCTCCCGCTCCATGATCATCTCCTCGCTGGATCTGCAGTGCGCTGTGGCCCGCGGCATCGATGTCACGCAGAACAAGGCCGTGATCGCCCTGGGCAACCAGGGCCTGGGCATTGTCGATGCGTACCTGCACACCAAGCTCTACATGAGCGGCCGCTTCGCCCTGCCGGGCAGCCATACAGCCCTCGATGTCGAGCAGCTCTCAACCGAAGCCGGCGAGCCCGAGCTCTATATCGTGGTGGGAGGCGACTTCGATTTCAGGGAAAACCGCTTGCTTGAGAGCGAATACGTGGGCAGCGGCGGGTTCTATGTCATCGAGCACGATACCGCGGGCGGGCTCGAGCTGTTGAGTACCCTGGATGTCCCGGCGAGCCGGGTGGTGGTTCAGGGGCGGTATGCATACCTGGCCGCCGGCCAGGGCGGTCTGGTCATCGTCGATATTTCCGACCCGGCCGTGCCGCGCATCGTGTCCCGTGTGAGTGACGCGGGGTTTGTCCACGACGTGGATGTCCGGGGTGCAATCGCCTATCTCGCCCTGGGCAAGGCAGGCATCCTGACGGTCGACGTGAGCGACCCGGCACATCCGATCAGGACGGCCGGGATGGATTCCTACCGGGGCAATTTCCTCGACGTGGTCGCGGCAGGCAGGTATATGGCAGCGGGCTGCGGCGTACCCGGCAGTGCCGGCTCAAGCGGGTTCGAATATAGCGGCGTGGTTGAGGTCATACCGGATGTAACCCTGAAGATCCACCTGGTGGAACCGGAAAACCGGATCATCGACACCGCGCTCGATGCCGTAGCGGACATCCGCGTGCACTTCAACAAGGCCATCGACCTCTATCCCGCAAACCTGGAGGGCTTCGCGGTGTACCGCGGGAACGGCAGTCCGCTGGAAACCGCGGTCAGCATCACCGGGAACGAAGCTCTCATCAGGCTGGACAAGCAGGGGCTGGGCGTGGGCGAGCAGCTCGAGCTGGTGGTCAAGGCGGGAATCGCCTCGGTAAAGCCCGCGCAGAGCGGATATATCGTGCTCTACGAGCTGGATAAGGACCAGCATTTTGCCCTTACCTACCGCGGCGCGCAGGCCGGTGATCTTGCCGTTGATTCGGTCATGCCGCGGCATATCCAGGCAGGTGTGCCCGGCGTGATAAAGGTGGGCATCTATGGTGCTCCCCTCGACCCGGGTCGCATCCGCATACACGTGGGCGAGGTCGCTGCAACGGTCGAAGGGGTCGTTTCCAGTGACACCGAAGAGCGGGTCGGGATCGCCACGGCATCCGTTCCTCCCATTCCCACAGCCGGCCTGTATGACCTCGTGGTCGAGGTCGAGAAGGCAGGGCTGTGGCAGACCATCACGCTCAAGGGCGGCATCGTGGTGGACGAGCCGGTCCGGTTCGACTCGGTAACCCCGCAGTGGGGGCCCATAACCGGCGGGACCACACTCACCATAAAGGGCGCCGGGTTCGAGCCCGGCAACACGGTGATGGACAGCCTGAAGATCACGATCGGCTCCACCCCGGTTTCCCGGGTGGATGCGATTTCTCATGAGCTGATCCGGGTCGTCACGCCCCGCGGTGTTTCGGGCCGTCAGCCCATCCAGGGAGAGGACCGGTATGGAAACACCACGCAGCTCGAAGGCGACAAAGGGTTCGGCTACGGGCTGAAGCTATGCTCGAACATCATGCCCGACCTCGTCTACCCGAGCGATGTCTGGATCGATCCGGCAACGGGCGTGGCTGTTACCAATGGTGGATATCTCCGTCAGGGTTATGACATGCAGAATATCCTGGGCATCGATTTCCCCGACACCATACGGGCAGCCACCTTCGACATCCAGGACGCCTATGCCCCGCTCCTGGTGGGGGGCGAGTCTACCCTGCCGAGCGACGGCAAGGGCAGGGCAGCGATCATGCACGAGGCCACGGCCATGATCCTGGGCGCAATCAAGGAGGATGGCGGTACCCTGTCGGACGAAGAAGAACGGCTGCTGAAGCAGGCATCGACCCTTGAGCAGAGCTGCGGGATCGATTCGATCCGCATCTTCCCGATCGCGGAGCTCGAGGAGGGTGTTGAACGCAAGCGACTGTACGTCGCCGGCGGCCTGGGGGGTGTTGCCCGGCTGAACCTGGATGAGCTCAACGGCCTGCAGTTCATCAACGAAGCCCTTGCCGGGCCGGATCTGGTCACCGATATCTTCAAGAGCGGTTATGCGCTCTATGCCGTCAGGACCTCGCCGCATTCGGATGCAAGCATGCCCAATGAAGGATGTGTCGATGTATCCGGCTACGGTACACCTCAGGATGTCCAGGTACTGAATTACACCGACCCGTTCGACCCGGTAGGCATGGGCACGCTTGTCGGCATGCAGGGCGGAACCGCCCTGCACTATGCTGAGGGATGGCTCATGAGCGGCGGCAATCACAGTGCCCGCATGTGGGGACCCGACTGTCTGCCCACCTGGCCCGGATTCAGCGGCGCCGAGCCCGTGGACGAGGGCGAAGGAATGGTTTCGGCCGCGTCTCTTCTGGACCCCTACCTGCAGACGTTTATTCCCTTCGAGGGCAATGTGCTCGACATCCTCACCCATGGCGATTATCTCATCGCGGCCCTGGGCGGCAGGGGCGTTGAGATCGTGCACCGCGACCGACCCGAGGAGCGTACGCTCCTCAAGCTCGACGGCACCCTCCAGCACGATCCCGGACGGGCCGTGCAGCTCAAGCTCTATGGAAGCACCCTGTTCGTTGCGGCGGAAAAGGGGATCGTGGTATTCGACCTCTCCGATATCCACACCCCCAGGGTCGTGTCTGCGGGCAATACCGAGACCGTGATGGGTCTGGACGTCTATCTCGACCGGATCGTTGCCGGCAGGGGCAGCGAGGGGCTCGGGCTCTTCCAGCTCCCCGGCGCCTTCGTCGTGGCGTCGAGTGCGACCGAGGGCGGGATCCTGCCCCTGGCCGAGGATGAGCCGCTGTCGATCACCTTTAACGAGCTGGTCACCGTTGAATCTCTCCTGGCTGAAAATGCCGTGGAGCTGGTGCGGTTCGATCCGGAAACGCTCCACGAGCACGAGGTTGCCTTTACCCTTGTGCCGCAGTTCGAGTCCGGGCAGGGCGAGGCGGCCAGGCGGTTCGTTATCGATTTTACAAAGGAACCTTTGAGCACCCTGGTGCTCCGGGTCAATGACGCACGCAACACCCGCGGCCAGACGCTCTGGGCGCCCTACCGGGTGCAGTTCGCCGTGTCCGAGCAGGCCGTGGTGCGCCCCGTCATCACCTCGGTCGAAGGCGGTGTGTTCCACCACGGCGACCAGCCGGCCATCACCATCAGGGGGCGGGGCTTCGATGCCTCGATTGAGGCCTGTATCGATCAGTACCCGGTTGCAGTGGTGTTCATCGATGCCGGAACACTCGAGATCCCCCCCGGCGCTACCGGCCTGCTGCCGCTCGCGCCGGGGCAGCATCACCTGGGACTGGAGCAGGGCGGCATGGAAGCCCTCTGGCACGGTGCCTTTGTCATGGGTGACTCCATTACCGACGGTGAAGACCTCTTTGCCATCGATCCTGACTCGTCGCCGGCCGAAGGCGGCATCGGGATAACGGTCGAGGCCTCGGCCCCGGTGATCCTGCCGGGGACAAAGGTGGTGCTCAGGGCCGCGGGCAGCGATGCGGAGATCTATACCGGCATCAACGACTTCGACATCTCCGAGGGACAGGAGGCCGTGGACCTCTATGACGACGTTCTCACCCTGGATTCGTTCAGCTTCATCCTGCCCGCTGTCGCGTACCCGGACCTCTACCGGGTGTTCCTGCGCATGCCCTATGGCGGCGGGTCCAAGGAAATCTATGCGGGCGACTTCTCCTACACCGTATCCTCCGGTCTTGGCATCGATCTTCCGAATTATCCTCCCATGGAGATCGGGGCCTCGCTGGTAGACGGCGATATCCTCTATGTAGGCGTCAAAGCCGGCGAGAAGCCGACCGCCGCCAACCGCTTTCTGATGGAATCGGGGCTCGAGGTCTATGACATCTCCATATGGGAACGGCCGATGCGCCTCTCGCAGCTGCCCACGGACGACCCGGTGACGGGCCTTGCAGGTGCAGGCAACCTTCTCTTCATGGCGTGCGGGGCCTCGGGTATGGGCGTGGCAGATATATCCGACCCGAGCAGGCCGCTCATCCTTGCCGGCATCGGAACCCCGGGCCACCGGGCAATGGACGTGGCCGTGAACGAGGCGGAAAGGGTCGTGGCCCTGGCTGCTGCCAATGACCTGGGGACCGGTTATGTCAGGTTCTTTGCCCTCGACGGTGAATCATTCGGCCCGGCACCCGGGTATCAGACCATCTCTTTCGATCAGGACCCTGCCGCTGCGGATGCGCTCTTTGGCATGCCCGTGGATATCCAGTGGTTCCAGAACCGGCTGTACGTGCTCTACCTGAAAAAGATCGGCTCGGCATACAGCCTCCACCTCGCCGTGTTTGAATCCTTCGGCGATCAGCCCGCCTATACCACGGGGCCGGTCAATATCCCTGCATCGGACAGCCTGGCCGACTACTCGCTCATGGTCAGCCTGGGTCAGATCGGCATCTCCACACCGGAGAACTACTCTATCGTGGAGCCCGGCGCCCAGGGCGGCTATGACATCGCCTACTGGCAGGCCCAGGGCCGTGGCACCGAGCTCTCCGTCTTCGGCGGCTCCCTGCTGATCGCGGACGCCGACGGCCTCCATGTCAATCCCGGCACCCGCCTGGTGGTGAGCGGCTGCTCCCCGAGCCCGGGGAGCCTTCTCTCCCGGCAGGACCGGATCCGGGTACGGTTCAACAACCTGATCAACACCTCGCCCGGGCACGTGGCATCGGCGGTGTCCCTGTCCATGCAGGACGGATCGCCCGTTTCGCAGGACAATTATCAGGTCGAGGCCGTCAACAGCATTCACGGCAGCACCATCGAGGTCTCCTTCACCGAGCAGTTCGTCTACCAGGGCAGGCTTGCCTTTGCGCTCTCGACCGGTCTCACGGATATTCACGGGCACGCGCTCCATGCACCCCTGGATGTCGAGTATATCTATGCCTCCGCAGACCGGCCGCACATCGACGCGGTCAAGAAGCTCTCGGGCGCCGATGCGCTCGACGTGCACTGCTTCCATGCCGACGGGACCGAGCAGGTGCTCGTCGAGGGCAGCGGGTTCGGCGACAACCTCGGCAGCATCTCGATCCGCATCGGCCACACCCAGGTGATGGCGTCGGCCGTCAGCCACCTGGAAGACTCCCGCCTGGTCTTCACCCTGCCCGATCTGCATGCGGGCGGCGCCACGCTCACCCTGCCGGTGGAGGTCATACACAACGAGACCTCGCTCGGCGACATTCTCTATGGCGCACTGCTGATCGTTCCCCGGATCGAGATCGACGACATCCGGCCTACAACCGGACCGACGCAGGGCGGTAATTATGTGGACATCTACGGCCGCGGCTTCGGGCACTCGAACATCGTCCGGTTCGGCGCGGCACGCGCAGGCGACCTCAGGGTGTTCAGCAGCGACCATATCCGGGTGCGTGTGCCGGCAGGTAGCTTCGGTCCGGCTTCCGTGAGCGTCGAGAGCACGCTCTTCCCGGACGAGCTCAACCTCTCGCCCGTGGAATACTTCTATTCCGGCAAAGAGACGGGAAGCGTCGACCTCGCCACCGACAACCCCGCCCCGGTCTCTGCTGTTGCCGTCAGGGACCAGCTGCTCTATACCGTGACCGGAGGCCACTTCGACGTGCTGGACGAGCAGGGCAGGGTCACCAGGCGCCTGGCATCGAACACGGCACGGCTCGTCCTGAGCGATGTGTCAGACCCGGTGCACCCGGTTATCCTTGAGAAGGAGTTCCTGGGCGGCTTCAAACCGTACCACTTCGAGGTGGAGTACGGCCTGAGCCCGGACGGCTTCGTGGCCCTTGCGCAGGAGGGAAGCAACCTCTTCGTTGCCGGAGGCCGCAAGGTCTACCATTTCGACGTCACCATGCCGGCAGACCCGTGGCTCGTGAACAGCCTCACCCTGAACGGGAATCTCAGCGACATCGTCCTCCATGGCGATCTGCTCTATGCAGCGGGCGCGGCAGGCATCGATATCTACCGGGTCACCCCCGACCAGCGGCTGACCCACCTGCACCAGGTGAGCGCGGCATCCATCGGCGGGGCCCCGGGAAGGATCACGGTCGAGGGCCCGAGCCTGTGGGCCGTGATGCCTGCAGAGAGCCTGGTCGCGGAGATCGACCTCATGGAAGGCGACTACCGGATTCTCAGGAGCTTCCCGGCCATCGACACGGCAGCCGCACCCTTTATGCCGGAGGACATCATCGTCTACGCCGGCCTGGTGCTCGTTTCAAGCGGAGACCGCGGCACGGTCCAGCTCTTTGTGCTCGACAGCGATACCGGCGCCACCCCGGCGGCCGACCTGAAGCTCGCCTATCTGATCAAAAACGGGACGGTCTTTGCCGGGCAGATGGAGCTCATCGGCCAGACCCTCTACGTCGCGGCAGAACAGGGAGACGTGCAGGTGTTCGACCTTTCGGCCTGGCTGAACGGCGACTACCTGGGTGAAACCCCGCTCGTCGACTACTTCGCGGTCACGGGTGACGTGAAGACCATCACCTTCTCTCCCGAGGCGATCTATGCCGGGACCGCGTTCGCCTACGTGGACGGCGAGCCCCGTGAAAACCCCATCGCGGGCACGGAGACCGCCAACACCATCGGCGGCGGGCTGAACACGATCCTGAACGACAAGCTCCTGATCATCGGTCAGAAGCCGCCGGCAGGCGGTGCCCTGCCGGCCGGCGATCCCATCGAGATCCGGTTCAACCGCATCCTGGATCACGCCCAGATTGCAGACGGCGGGTCCCTCGTCGAGGTGACGCTCGACGGCGTGCCCGTTGAGGGGTTTGTCAGCCAGCGGGTGAACAACGACGGCTCCTGCCTGATGTTCCGCCCCCTGAACCCCCTGGAGGCGAACAAGCGCCACCGTCTCATTCTCTCACCGGAGATCCGGGATATTCACGGCAACACCCTTGCCGGCCAGTACTCGTTCTTCTTTGTGGCCGCAGACGGGGTGCAGCCGCAGATCGACTCTGTCGAACCGCCCTACGGAACCTGGCGCGGCGGTGACACCGTGGTCGTCCGCGGCAGCGGGTTTGACGAAAACACGCAGATTCAGGTGGGCTCCACCATGGTCGGCGCCTCCGACATCATCAGTGTGCGCGACGACGAGATCGTGTTCAGGCTGCCCGCGCTCACAGAGGCCCCCGGCGCCAACAGGCCCGTGGGCATCTCGGTGAGCAACGGGGCTCTGTCCGATGTAAGGGCAGGGGCCTTCACCTACATCACCGATGCCTCCATCAGCTCGATCGGCGCATACAGCAGGGAGACCGGCCTGTTCAACCCCGCGGTCAAGACCTTCTTCTATAACGCGGGCGAACACATCGGAATCAGGGGCCAGGGCATCGGCCCCATGACCAGGGTGTGGATCAACGGCATCGAGGCCAGGGACGTCCGCATCGAGAGCTCGGACCTCATCAGTCTGCAGGTCCCGGACGACACGGTCGGCACGCTGACCGTGGAGGTCGGAAACGGCGGCTACGCAGACGGCCCTGCGGCCTACAGCGGTCTGCGGGTCGTGTTCGAGTCCGTGAAGCGGCTCTCGGGCGTGAGCTGCATTCAGCGCCAGGGCGACCTGCTTCTCACGGCGGGCGGCCGCGAGGCGAGGCTGTACAGCCTCCGGGACAGCAGCGTTCCCGTGCTGCTCGCCAAGATGGCTGTCTCCGGCAACGTCCTGAAGACGGCCCTGGCCGGGGCTCACGTGGCGGTTCTGCACGGCACGCAGAAGGACATCGATGTCTTCGATATCACCAATATCTACGACCCTCGGCTCATCAACCGCTTTAAAAACGTGAACTCGGAGCGCAGCTTCACGGACATCCGGCTGCTCGATTCCCACCTCTATGCCCTGGCGGGCGGTATGCTGTACTACGGCAATGTCCGGAGCAGCGACCTGAGCGCGCTCGAGCTCAGGCAGACCGAGGACCTGGTGGACTTCGACGTCAGGCAGGGCGGGCTGTACCTCCTGTATGCCGACCAGATAGAGCTGAGAAACCAGTATCGGCCCGAGGTGCTGCTGAACACATACACGCACCTGATGCTCGACCCCGAGGGCATCGACCTCATCGAGACGGGCGCCATCGTCACCGGCGGGATGGACTACTGGCTGGTGGACACCACGGCCCTGGAAAACTTCCACCCGAACCGCCTCATCGGCCACCGCTTCACCGGCGTATGCGACCGGGTCGTGCAGAACGGCGAGATCGCTGCCATCGCCGGCAACGGGCGCATCCGCCTGTACGACACCGGTATCGCCTCCGAGGGCGAGCTGTCCCACCGTGAGCTTGCCGAGGTATATAACCAACGGCAGAACCAGACGGTGCAGTGGCTGCACTTTTCCGGCGATCTGCTGGAGTGGGTCTCGGGTGATGAGTACTACAATGCCCGCATCCCGATTCCCAACGTGTGGAAGGCCGAGCCCTCATGGATCACCAACCCGGACGAGACGATCCGCGTGTCGGTGACCGGAGATTCCGCTGCCTGGCGGGATGTGTCATGCAGGGTTTCCTCGTTCTACGATCAGGCAGGGTCTGTCTCGGGATCGACGATCCTCGAGGGAAAAAGGCTGAATTTCCTGTCATCGGCAGGCCTGTTCCAGGTCGGCGACCTCTACGACGTGGTGCTGCTGCAGCAGCCGCGCGAAACCGTGAAGGGCGTTGCGGTACAGGTGGACCTGCCCTGGCGGATCGGGTCTGCGGCCGCCTTCGGGCTTCTGCCCATCGAGCTTGGGCATATCACGCCCGCAAGCGTGATCGAAGGCGTGCACAACAGCTATACCGTCACCGGGGCAAACCTCGGCCAGGCATCCGAGGTGAGGCTCGGCGATCTCATCCTGTATCCGGGCGATTTCACGGTGAACGATTCGGGCACCGAGCTGACCTTTGCCGGTACCATGCCGGAGTCGGGACTGTATTCCCTGTCGGTCATGCAGGAAGACCAGGCGGACGTGCTTGCCGCCGCGGTCCTTGCCATCGATGCCCTGGCGATCCATTCAGTGAGCTCGGACCACCCGCAGTCGTCCGCGGTGGTGAGCGAACAGGGCGGAGATGTAGTGACCGTGCTCGGAGAGGGCATGACCCCCGACATATCCGTCCACTGGTATCCCTCCGGACAGGGCTTGCAGCCCTCCAGGACCAACAGCGTGCCGTTCGCGCTCATCAGCGGCGGCCTGACCTTCACCACCTCGGAGATGACAAAAGGCCTCGACTACCAGGCGGTGATCGTAAAGAGCTCCACGGGCGAGCGCGCCGATGCGGGCGAGAGCAGGCTCCTGACCGTCATCGACGACAGGGCGCCCACCATACGCGTTGCCCAGCCGCTCGGCCGCCTCCAGCCGCTCATACTGGAGGCCGATGAGCCGATCCGCGCCGGGGCCGACCGGTCGTTTACCGTGATCAAGCAGTTCCGCGATTATTCGGATACCCCGGATCAGGACATCTCGGGCCGTTTCGACGCGCTCCTGAGCACGGGCAACCGGCTCGTCCTGAGACTTGCCTCGGGTCAGGCACTCGAGCCCAATGCGGTGTACACCGTCACGATCAGCAGCCTGCAGGACCTGGCCGGGAATACGGCCAACAGCATCAACGGCGTCCAGGCAGGCACCATGACCCATGTGCTGCGCGCCGAGGACCTGCTCGCCCCCCGGCAGGATTCGATCCGGCTCGTGATCCCGGCAACGGACGAGCCCGTCCAGGACGTCACGGTCCTGAAACGGGGAAAGAGCTACACCTTTGCCGTCTCGGCAATCGACAACTACGTGGAGGCCGATGAGCTGGCCTACTCGTACCGCTGTTCGCTCGACGGCGGCGTCTCCTATGTCACGAACTGGATAAGCCTCGAGAACACGGATGGCCGTGCGGTCTTCTCCATCGATATAACCGATGCGTTCCAGCGGCTCGGGGTCATGGTCCGGGCAAGCGACGGCAGGAACGCGAGCGACAGATGCTTCGTGGCCACCGTGACCGACCCGCAGATCGTTCTGTCCGCAGACCCGCCCGGGTTCGCCACCTCACCCGACCCGGTCGAGGAGCTCGACGACCTGACGCTCACGTTCAACCTGACAGGAGACATCGACGTCATCGATTCGGCCCGGATCAGGGTCTTCGAGGGCGGCCAGTGGCGGCAGATCAGCCCGGTCAGCGTGGTCCGGACAACGGGGATGGCGACCCTGAGCATGGAGCTGGGCTATCTCTGCGATGTACCCGGCTACAACGGGGAGAGCTCCCTGGAAATACCCGTCGTCCTGAGCGTGGGCTACGACGCTGTGGTCGACTTTGCGCGCTTCGAGAGGCAGTTCACCCTGTATAAAGACTTCACCCCGCCCGATCTCAGGATCGTCTCGCCCAAGGACGGCGATTACGTACCCAGGGGCCGGCAGGTTGAGATGATCCTCCAGTCGTTCGACCGCTACGGGATCGACCGGGTGGAGGTGTGCCTTGACAGCTCCACGCCCGGGATCTTCGATGATCCCCTGGCGTGCAGCGCCCTGGCGGACCCGACCGTGTACCGGTTCACGGTGCCTGAGGATGCGGAAGAACCCATCACCCTTGCCGCCCGCGCCTGGGACCTCAACGGGCTCGTGAGCGAGCCGCGCACCATCACCGTACAGCCCTTCGCGCCGGGCGACGCCCTTCCCAAGGTCTCCATCCTCTCACCCGCCAACGGGGCATCGTTCCATGCGGGTGAAGAGGTCGGCTTCCGGCTCCTGATGGAGGATGTCTCAGAGTCGAGGCTGTATTTCGATATCGGCGGCATCCAGGACGATCCGGGCAACCCGCCCCCGAGAACCATAACCCGCACGGAGGGAGAGCCCGCGGTATTTACCCTGAATTCGGTGATCCCGGTGGTGTCGGAAGACTGCGTCGTGGTGGTGCGGCTCGAAGCGGCATCGGGAACCAACGAGCTCGTGAGCCAGTGCTACCTGAACGTGTTCGCGGACGAGGGCATCGACGAGACACCGGTGATCGACGTCTCCCCTGCCTCGCATGCGCTCGCCGGCACCGAGCTCCTGATCAACGCGGCCAAGCCCGAAGGCATGGACGATTACGATGCCGGTTCATCCCTGCACGTCGAAGAGATCGGGGTCCCGGGGACCACGGTCGACTATCCCATGGACAGCGGCCTGCACCGCTATCCCTTGACCGCCGCCACGAGCGCGGTGGCCATCGATGCCTTCCTGCACGACCGCTCAGGCCATGTGAAGCACGAAGCCAGGCAGGTGAGCAGGTATCCCTATTTCTCGGGAGACTGGACCGTCTGCCATCAGATCGGCGACAGTACCCGGAGGATAGGCTCCGTGGCCGTTGTTCCTGGTTATACCGGAGGAGCTGTCTGGCCGGAGAACGATATCGTGGGCGGCTACCGTATCCGGAGCCTCTCCGGAACCATTCACGAGTCGGCAACCGGCCGGGTGGAGTCCGTGTTCTTCAGCGGGACCGGGCTCGTCGCCCAGGTGGAGGACAGCGGACAGCGCCATGTGCTGTTCCTGCAGCTCGTGCAGGGTGTGTTCGGCACTCCGTGGACAGGCAGACTCAGCGGCGAGGTGGTCGGTGCACACGGCTCCGTGGTTTTCGTCCGCAACGGCGATCTCATCGGTGGCCTGTTTGCAACCGTGGACGGGTTCGTCCCGATCACGGGTTATGCCGTTGACGAGCCGATCATCTCATTGTCTCGGAGCGACCTGCGCATCTTCGTGCTCACCTCTTCGGGCCTCCGGGTTCTGGAAATGACCGATATGCAGGCGATGCCCATGGTCGTTCAACGCTCAACCCATGCGTTCGACGGATATGAAGGCGTTGGTGTGTCCGGCGGCCGTCTCCTGCTCTGGCGGGCAGGAGAGGTGGACAGGTATGTCCTGGCCCCCGACGGGAGCATCGGCGAACCCGACCGGAACATGCAGGCGGGCGGCACGGTCGAGCGTGTGGCCGAAGACGGCGAGCTCCTGTGGATCTACACCTTAGACGAGCGTGTGGGCGATCACTGGCAGGCCTGGCTCGACGGCGAGCACGTGGCCAATCTCGGCGGCACGGGTGAAAGGATCGCCCTGACCGCGGGGAGGATGTACCGTGTCGTGGAGAGCCCGGCCGGAGACAGCATCCAGTACCGGGATATCAGTGTCACCGATCAGTCGCAGCCGTTGAACCTTGCCGCATATCCGCTTCCCACAGGCGTCCTGATCGCCGGCCCGAGCGATGACCCGTCCATGGGTCTGGAGCAGGTGTACTTCACCGGGGAAGAGGGCACTCTCCTGCCGGCGGTATCCATGTGGTATACCGGGCAGTACGACGGGGTGCCGGGAGAGCAGGTGCCCCACGGCCGGGCATGGTTCATCCGCCATGCACACACCGGAGCCCGGGTGACGGCCCATGCAATCGGCCACGGCGGTACAATACGGGAGCAGATCATCGACACCCCGTTCACTCCGCAGACCGGTACCATCGCCCTCACACCGGCAGACGGGTCCTGGATTGCCGCGGGCGCTCACGTTCCGCTTGCCGCGGAGATGGATCAGACCACGCTGACGGCCGGCTGCCTGCTCTCCGCAGGCAGCGACGCCGACCGCACCATTTTCGGCTCGCACCATCTCTATCGCTGGCTGACCATGCCGGATTCGGGCAGCGTAGAGGTTTCGTGCTCCATAAATGCAGCACCTGCCGCCGCAGCGGTCATCTCCGCCATCGACAACGACCCTGCCCTGGCCGCGGTCACCATCGGTTCGGTGGCGAACAACCAGTGCTTCCCCGAGGGGGAGGTCGTCAGTGCGACGTACCGGGTTCTGGCCCAGGAGGGCGCCCCGGAGCTGAATTATGTGGAAATCACGCTCATCGACTATAACGGCAACGAAAAGGCACGCTTGCACGCCGGGCAACCGGAAGGCGCGTTTGCACTCAGGCTGCCCGATGTCCAGGCACAAGAGCCCTGCGGGCTCAAGGTTCGGGCCTATTTCGGGCCGCAGTATCACTACAGCGAAAATGTCTGCAACATCAGGGTGACCCCCCGGGTGAGCATGCCTGTGCCGGTCATCGACGGGCTGCCCGGATCGGTCTACCCGCAAACGCGGCTGTGCCTCGAGCTCATGCAGCAGCTCCCGGGCGGCCAGGTCCAGGCGCTCGGGTCCGAGTACAGCGCCTCGCTCAGGGTATTCCGGGATGACGAGACTATTCCCTTTGCCTCTGCCGACCGTGCGGTGCTGAACATGGACGTGCCGGCGGATGCGGCGGCCCTGACTATTGTCGGGCAGATTCAGGATGCATCCGGGAACTCCCGCGAAACCAGGCAGCGGATCCGCGTCATCGACCACCTGCGGTGTGCCCCTGCAGCGCAGACACTCGTGTATGACGCCTTCCTGCCTGCAGTGGGCGGGTACTGGTATGCGAAGGGCCATGACCTTTCGAGCCGCTCGGGCCGTAACCATACCTTCGAGACGCCGGTGACCGCGCTCGCGCACCTGAGCAGCAACCTGCTCGTTGCCCTGGAGGGAACGGGTCTCGTGATCGTGGACCCCGAGCAGGAGTTCCGGATGCTCGGAAACAGAAACCTCTCCGCGAGGATCGAACACCTGGCCGCCAATGAACAGCGCATCGTGGCGGCGACCCGGGATTCCCTGCTTCTCTACCGGGTCAGCGGCAATGATATGGAGTATTTCAGAACCCTGGCCGTGCACGACGAGATCCTGGATGTCAGGCCGTACGATGATGCCTTCCTGGTGCTGACCTGTCACGAGCTGCGCATGATCGACGCCGGGGGGACCACCCTTCACGCCGCTCAAGGCAGCGAGTTCAGGGCCATGGCGGTACACGACAGGGAGCTCTACGTGCTCGATGCATACGGCGAGCTGGCAAAATACGGCTCGGATCTCACCCGGCTGGCCTCGCTGAGCCGGGTCGGCGGAGATCGGATGGTCGCACTCCAGGGCTATCTGGTCCTGATGGACAGCGTGTCCGGCATGATCCGGATCGTGTATGCCAGCAGTCGTGGTCGTATGGAGCTTGTCGCCGCATGGCCCGTGGACTTTGCGTCCTTCATAGCCGATGCGGCTGTCTCATCCGGGATGATCTTCTCGGGCGATGCCCGGGGCACGATCGTCGAGGTCGCATACCCCGAGTCCGGCTTCGAGGTGCTCTTTGACGCGGAGACCGCAGGAAAGCCCACGCCCGGGTACGTGCTCGATCTCGCCCTGTGCGACGGCATCGCCGTGAGTGCTGCGGACAACTACGGGGCTATTGTCTACCGGCCTGACAGCCGGGGCGCATACTCCCAGCAGTCGTATCCTGCCACGGGATTTGCCGAGGCCGCGGGCAGAGCCGCCTGCGACAAGCAGCGCTGTTATGTGCTCCAGCCCGGGGAGAACCGCGTGCGCTTCTTCGACCCGGCAACCCTCCAGGGAGGAGATCTTTTCGTTGGCCGGGCGTTTGCCGATCTCGCACTGACGAGTTCCCACGTCGTGGCCGCCGAGGGCGGCAACCTGTACCGGGTGCGCCGTGCGGATCTTTCCGAGCAGCCCGCGATCGACATCGCGGGGAGCGAGAATATTGTCCGGATCGCTGCAGGCGGATACCGGGTCGCGGCGGTGACCGACGCGAACAGCATATATCTGGCCGACATGCAGACCGCCGATGTCAGGGCCGTGGTGGAGGGCGAGGCCCAGCCCATAGGCCTCATCGCCCTGAGCAACGACTACCTGTTCTACAGCCTGGGCACCGGCATTCGCCGGGTCAGAATACACGACGGTGCCGTTGTCGACGGCGGGCTGCAGGGTGCCCGGTACATCGCGGCCCTGGAATATGCCCAGGGTCTGCTGTGGTGTGCCTTCGAGCATGACGACGGATACGGCGTGGCCGCTCTGGATCCCATGAATCTGAGCATGGTGGACGGCTCTACCGTCGATCTGGACACCGAGGTCACGGCGCTGGCCATCGAGAACGACCGCCTGGCGGTCGGGCTGGGCAGCCAGGGCATACGGGTCTACCTGATGCCGCAGAGGCTGATGAGGGCCCAGGCATCACCGGATACCCCGCTTGCCGGGGTCACCTTCCAGTGCACGGACCTCATGCGGGTGCAGATGCCGCAGTCAACGGGCGTGGCGGCGGTGCAGTACCTGATCAACGGCGAGACGGTTGCAACCGGCAATCACGCGCCCTTCGCCGTCAACATCCCCCTGCCCGCGAACCTGCCCAACGGGCAGCCCTTCGTGCTCGACACGCGCCTGGAGTGTGTCTCCGGCGCGGTGCTCGATGCCGAGCAGAGGCCCCTGTTCCTCCATTCAAAAGGGCTTGCGGCCAATGATTTGAGGGTGGAGGTGCAGGTTTCCGAGCACAGCTGGGGACCTGCCCCCCTGGAGATCCGGGCCGGCATCGTCCACACCGACCATCCGATTTCACGGGTCGAGTATTACCTCTCCCAGAGCCCGATGGGACCCTACCAGTTTATCGGAGAGCATTTCGGGCCCGAGTTTGTCATCTTCCGCTACTACGACGACAGCTACAGCGGATACTATGTCAAGGTGCGTGCCATCGATGTGTTCGGTAACGCGGTGGACTCGCTCCCGAAGCGGTTCTACCGGCACCAGGACAATGCGGATCCCACGGCCGGGTTTGCGGTGACCGGCCTTGCGGTCAAGGACGGCGGCTCGCAAGTGGTGGTCGACACCGGCTACCGGGTGACGGTCACGGTCGGCGACGCCGAGAGCGGGGTCAGGCAGGCCTTCCTGAAGAGCCGCGGCAGGATCGTCAAGGCGATCTTCGGCCAGGGCACCATCACCCTGGACGATGTCGCCGGGTCGCTGGGCACCGTCGTCTACGAGGTCGAGGTGACCGACAACGCCGGCAACTGCTGCACTGCATCGCATATCCTCGAGGTGGTGAGCGACCGCAGCCCGGACCTTCAGATCGACAACTCTCCAGCCGCCATACGCGAGAGGACGAGCTTCGCGGTGAAGTTCACCGCCAGAGACGACGTGAGTCTGGCGTTTGCCGAGATATCCTGGAACGGGTTCACCACGCGCGTGGACCTTGGATCCGCGAACGAGACCCGGACGGTGCAGATCGCCGATACCAGGAGCGAGCGTGTCGAGATCTCTCTGGAAGGCCAGCTGAACATCCGGGTAGTGGACAGCATCGGCCAGGAGGCCGTCCGCTCGAGACCGATCACGGTCAACCGCGACCTGTCGCCCGACCTTTCTCTCCTCGGCGTGTCGCATCCCTCGCAGGCCTTCTTCGGCAGAGAGGCACGGATCGTTCTTGAGAATGTCAACAGGCTGGACGACAGCGGCAGGTACAAGCTTCAGATTATCGATACGAGCAGCGGCAGCCCTGTAGTCGTATACGACAGCGCGCTCCAATCGTGGGGCAGCTCTTTCCCGCGCAGTCTCGCCATGCCGGCCGCACAATCGGGCCTCACCCAGTACCGGTTTATCGTGGCCGCGGTGGACGAGCTCGGTCAGCGGGCCGATTCGGCTGAATATGCCATCGATCTGAGGCAGGCGCCCAACCTGATCAGGTTCAGGGCCGCCAGTGAGCAGCAGAACCGGACAACGGTGCGGGTCGGTGAACAGCCCCAGTATCGTGTGGAGGTTCTGGACGCCGACGGCCGCCCTGTCGAGGGTGTGGACGTGAGATGGCAGCTGGTGCCTCTCTCAGGCCAGCCCGGCACCATGGGGACAAGCGCAACCGACAGCCTCGGGTTTGCATTCCTGACCCTCAACACCTCCCGGACCGCCCAGAGCTACACCCTCCAGGCAGGCCTTGTCCTGATGCCCGAGGTGGGGTCTGCCCGGCTGCCGGTCACCGTCCTGCCCGGAGAAACCAGGAGGCTTGCATTCGATTATCCTCTCCAGGTGGCTGCCGGCGGGACCTTCGCCCTGTCCGTGCAGGCCTTTGATGCCTGCAACAACGAGGTCCATGAAGACAGCACCACCACCTTCACCCTGACCATGCCAGACGACGGGTTCCACTTCATACCTGCCGCCGGTTTGCAGATAAGTCAGATATTCATGAACTCCATGATGGTGGAACGGGCCGTATGCTCCCTGTCCTCAGGCGAGGCAGACATCGGCATCGTGGCCGGGACATCGGCAGGTACCCGCCAGATCGGAGTGAGTGCGGGCGGCGGCATAACCGCGCCTTCGGCCCTGCCGGTCACGATCATCGCGGGCGTCCCGCAGAGCCTGGTCTTCCTGGACGGGAATCTCCAGGCCCAGCCTGCCGGTTCCCTGGCGCATTGCGGCACCAAGCAGGCCGCCAGTGTGCATCTTGCCCTGTTCGACCAGTACGGCAACCGGGTAACAAGTGCCGGAGCGGGCTGCCCGGTGAGCGTCAGCGTCACCGGAAGCGCCCGCATCGACGGCCGGGAGTCCCCGGCAGAGGTCGTGCTGGTGCAGGGCATGGCGGAGTTTATGGTACAGAATGACACCGTCGAGACCGTGACGCTGTCGATCCACAGCGTGGGTCAGCCGCTTGCAGGCATCGATACCTCGTCCGTGTTCCGGCTGGCGTTCGATCAGTCGCCGCCACAGATCGTGCAGGCGGTCGGCGAGGCAGGCGTGAACTCGGAGGTCCTGCACGCGAAGTTCGTCTATGACGAGCCCGTGGAGGCCAACACGCAAGGGCCTCTGGTCGAGCTTTTCCTGGATGAGAACGTTCTGGATGCAGCGGCTGCGATAGGCGAAGACTCCCAGACGGTCATCCTCGAGCCTGCTGAGACACTGCAGCTCGGCACGGCCTACCAATACAGCACCGAGAACTCGGTGCTCGTCGCGGCGGCAAGCGGAGAGAGCGTCATGCCGCAGGCCGGCGTGCTGGAAATGCCGGACTGCCTGGTAAAGGTGCCGCCTGTGCTCGCGGTCCTGGAAGGACAGAGTCTGACGGTTGTTTTCACGTTGGCCCCGGGTGTGAGCTATTCCGGTATCACATCAGGCCGGTACTGCATCGACACCGGTTCCGAAGACGAGGATATCTGCGGCGGGTTCAACTGGGCATATAACCGGACCGTGCCGATCCCGGCATTCTCACAGTACGGGCAGCCTCCTGTCCAGGACGGCGATACCCTGGTGCTCGAGTTCGGCGGATACATGGGCGGACGCGAACTGCGGGTCGGCAACAGCCTGGCATTGCAGGTGTTCGTGCAGGGCCGCGATTTCGATGGCGACGGTCTGAACAACGAGCTGGAGATCGAGGTCGGCCTGAATCCCGCCCTGGCGGACAGCGATGGCGACGGTACCGGAGACGGGCTCGACGACCTCGACGGCGACGGGCTGAGCAACCTGGCAGAGGTTGCCGCTGGTACGGATCTGCTCGTCTTCGATACGGACAACGACGGCCTGGGGGACGGCGCGGAAGTCTTGACGCACGGTTCCGACCCGCTCAAGATCGATACGGACGGCGACGGGCTGTCCGATGGCGACGAGGTGAGCGCCATCCCGTATTCAAGCCCGAACAAGATCGACACGGACGATGACGGCATTCCGGACAACGTGGAGCGGCAGTACGGCCTGAACCCGTCCGACCCCGCAGATGCAGCGGCCGACCTTGACAGTGATGGGCTGAGCAACCTGGAAGAGCTCCAGCTCGGCACCGCAATCGACCTCGCCGATACGGACGGCGACGGACTGTCCGACGGCCAGGAGGTGAACGGGGCAACCCCGACCGATCCGCTGAAGCAAGACACCGATTCAGACGGCCTGCCGGATAACGAAGATTACGAGCCGTGTACGGCCGACAGCGTGCCGCCCCTTGTCGTTCTGGTCGAGCCGGGGGCGCAGAGCACATTCATCAAGGGCCAGACCATCAGGGTGCGTGCATCGGTCGAGGACCAGGGCCGCATCGAATATGTCCGGCTGAAGGTCGACGGGGATCAGATCAACGAGACCAGTCCCGGAGCCGGTGTACAGCAGTACGAGTTCGAGTACACGATTACACTGCCCGCAGAAGCAGAGCAGGTGGTCATCGAGGTGCTGGCGCAAGACACGAACGAAAATATCGGGACCACGGGCGAGCAAGTCTTCACGCTCATCGACGATCCCATGACCGCGGTCATGGGCGTGGTGGTGGATGCGGACGGCATCGGGGTCGGAGGGGCAACGGTCAGCGCCCACGGCTTCGAGGCACTGACGCAATCCAACGGCGTGTTCGTCATCATGAACGTGCCCGTGCTGCTGGGCGACGTGCAGGTGACGGCCCGGGTGACCCGGGACGGCATCGACTACGTGGCCCGAAGCGGCCTCTACCCGCCGGTATGGGCCGGCACCACCGACGTGGGGACCCTGACCCTGCGCCGCGACAAGAGCAAGGTGGGCTACTACCATGCCACCTACGACCGGGGCCAGGACTACCAGCGCCTCATCATCGAAAGTGCAGGCATGAAGCCGGTGCTCGTCCAGACCCTTGCAACCTTCGACCTCTCGGAAATCGACATGCTCATGGTCGACACCAACCATGCCCAGGGGAGCAATTACTATTACAGCAACCTGCAGAAGGTGTTCGATTTCGTGGCCGCGGGCGGTGCTCTGATCATCCACGAAACCGATGCATTCGGCACCGCCTACACGGCGGCGGACGACATCCCGGGCGCACCGGGGTCGCTGGTCGACTCCACGATAAACGGCAGGGCCTGCCCGTGGTACCGGTTCAATGCCATAGGAGACGGTCCGGCAGGGCAGTTTGACCAGACGCCACACGCAAGCGGCCTCGCCACCGGGTACTTTGACCGAGCGTCGCTCGGCATGGACGTCACCCCGTGGGTCTATGCGAACGACCCCATGGAAGGACAGGTTCTTTCCATCAGCTATCCGTGGGGCCAGGGGCTGGTATACGTCTCCACCATCCGGATCGAGGTCCTGATCCAGGAAGTCTTCCACACCATCTATGCACCCAACGCTCTGAACGCCATGCACAGGCTCATGCAGCCCGACACCGATTTCGACGGCCTGGACGATTTCACCGAGTTCGATCTGGGCACGTCTTCGACCAACCAGGACACGGACGGCGACGGGCTGAGCGACCGGTTCGAGGTCAGGTACGGGTTCGATCCTCTGCTCGCCTGCGGCGAGGCTGACCTCGACGGCGACGGCGACGGCCTGACCAACCTGCAGGAGCAGGCTGCAGGCACCCATCCGCACAGGGAAGACAGCGACGGTGACGGTCTTTCAGATCTGCTGGAGATCGAGTTCACCTCTGACCCGCTCTTTATCGACACCGACTTCGACGGCCTGGTCGACAGCAGGGAGTACGGTTATTATGCCGATCCGCATGTGGCGGACACGGACGGCGACGGGCTGAGCGATTACGACGAGGTCATGGTCTACTACTCCCATCCCGGGTCCCTGGACGGTGACCGCGACGGTATGTCCGACGCGTTCGAGGTCGAGCAGGGCATGCATCCGGGCCTGGGGTTCGACGCGTACTGTGACGATGACAACGACGGCATATCCAACCGGGAGGAGCTGCTGGTCTATGGAACCGACTATCAGGAGCCCGACAGCGACTTCGACGGCCTCGACGACGCACAGGAACTGGCCCTGGGCTATGATCCGAACAATCCTGACTGCGATGACGACGGGCTCCCCGACGGTTACGACTACGAGCCCATGGTCGCCGATCTGACCGCCCCGGTGGTCTCCCTGCTCACGCCCGAACCCGGCTCGGAACTGGTCAGTGGAGGCCGGGTGCGCCTGTCGGTCGAGATCGTGGAGCAGGGGAAGATAGGCGAGGCGGTGTTCACGGTCAACGGTATTGAAACACGCCTGACGCAGGCCCCGTACAGCATTATCGCCCAGGTGCCGGATGGCGTGGGCACCCTCTCTATCGAGGTGTGGGCGACCGATTCCAATAATAACACCGGGTCCACAGGCACCATGGTGTTCAGCATCATCGACGACACCCTGATGACAATCACGGGCCGGGTGGTAAACGAGCTCGGCAACGGTGTGGCAAGCGCCACGGTGACCACGGCAGGCGTGACGGCCCAATCGGACCAGAGCGGATACTTCGTGCTCGACCAGGTGCCGACCACCGAGGCGGAGCTTAAGGTCAGCGCCTCGGCACTCTTCGGTGCCCAGGAGGTTTCCGGTGCGAGCGAATCCTTTGCACCGAGGCACGGGGAGATAATGGACATCGGCGAGATCGGAATATTCTGTGCAGGCCTCATACCGGAGGCTCAGTTCGAGTATGAGGGAGAGATAACCATCGACTATCGGTATGACCTGTATGACGGGAGCGGTTATCTCTGGGATATAAGTGACGACGGGCATATCTGGGACGGAACAGATGATGCCTTTGACAATACATATTATCTCCTGGTCGATAATAAATATTATGAACCGGATTACGGTTCAGCGGTAAAAACGCGCATGAACGGGCGTGAGCTTACCTTCATGCCCAAGATGTTCGGTGATTTTCAGGTCCATCGTAAGATATACGTACCTGACGACAAGCAGTATGCGCGCTTCATGGAGGTGATCGAGAATACCTCTGATGTTGAGCAGAGCGTATCGATACGGCTTCAATCGTCTATCGAGGGCTATATCCGGTACACCTCATCGGGAGACACCACTCTCAACTCATCCGATGGTTATGTGGTAACCGACGACAGCTACGCGACATACAGAGACCCTGCAGTAGCCCATATATTCAGAGGACCCGACGGTGGTCGAGTGGATCAGTGCAATCCCACCGGATATATGTATATAAACTATTCGCTCACAGTGCCTTCCGGATGCCGTGTTATAATCCTCCACTATTCACTCCAGGATTTCAGCCGTTACACGGCGAATGCCCTTGCCCAGGACATATATTCATCCGCCGCCGGCCGGAGCGATCTGATCGAGGGACTCACCCATGAAGAATTCCGGGATGTCGCAAACTTCTCCTTCCTGAAGGACAGCGATGGAGACGGTCTGTCCGATTACGAAGAGGTGCTTCTGGGGCTGGATACCTCCAGCATCGATACAGACGGCGACGGCCTCACGGATGGATTCGAGCAGAGATACGGTTTTGATGCCCTTGGCACTGACGAATCGGCCCTTGACCCGGATACGGATGGCCTGACCAACCTCGAGGAGCAGACCGCCGGGACCGACCCGTTTGCGGAAGATACCGACGGAGACAGCCTGAGCGATTATGACGAGGTCATGACCCACGGCTCGAACCCCTTACTGGCTGACACCGACGGCGATGGCCTGATTGACGATCAGGAGATCGCCACAGGCACGGGTGTTGCGAATGAGGATTCCGATGGCGACGGTCTGAGCGACGGTGATGAGGTGAACATTTATGGCACTGATCCTCTTCTGGTCGACTCTGATAACGACGGCATGGATGACATGTTCGAGGTGGAATACGATCTTCTGAATGCCGACCCGGACGGTGACGAGGATGCAGACGACCTCACCAACCTCCAGGAAGCGAGTCTTGGCACCGATCCCAGGAACCCGGACACCGACGACGATTACCTCAAGGATGGCTGGGAGGTTAATAGCTATCAGACCGATCCTTTTGAAAGAGACAGCGATGGCTCCGGGAGATGGGACATCGACGAGTTGTTCATGGATCATTCAGATCCGAACCTTGCAGGCGACGATCTTGCCAAGGACGACATCAGCACCACCCTTGTGGATGAAGATGGCCGATCGTGGTCCTTCAGTTACGAGCGTCTCAACTATGCCTACAGCGGTTCGTACACGACTTTTGAAAACAGTCTCGTGCTGTACGTGAACGGACAGAAGTACTCGACTGACTATTGGTATACCGATTATGGCCGACTAGACAGGCGCGAACTGGTTCTCGATACAAGAACGCTGGGCAACCTGGCCGTCGGCAGGAGAGCCTTTGTGCCAGCTGCGGGAGGCGCCTTTGTCAGGTGCCTCGACATCATCACCAATCCGACCGGGGTGTCCCAGGAGGTTTCCGTCCGGCTGAAATCCTCGATCGGGGAGTATGACGAGGCAGTGGAGCCGAATGTTCTGACCAGCAGCGGCGGCGACTCATATAATCCCGGAGATCTCTACGCCGTCTTCCAGGACCCCGTGAACATCAACCGGCCCATCGGAGCCCACTTGTTTGCCGGCCCCAACGCCGAAGGGCAGCCTGATGCCTTCACCAAGATAACGAGCGGCGAGAGAGACTGGCATGTGGATTACACCTTCACCATACCCCCGGGAGAGCAACGCATGCTTGTGTACTTCCTCAGCCAGGAAGGCAGTGTGAGCAATGCGGTCGACACCATGGAGTGGCTCCTGAACATGCCCGAGATCGCCTTGCAGGGGCTCACCGAGGAAGAGAAAGCGTTGGTGGTCAACCTGTTCCTCTATCCGGACAGCGACCGCGACGGAATGAGCGACGAGGACGAGCTGATCTATGGATGCGATCCAGACAATCCCGACAGCGACGGCGACGGACTGCTCGACGGCCACGATTATGATCCGACCGTTCCCGATCAGGACATCCCGACCGTCACCCTGGAGTCGCCCGCGGCAGGTGAGCCGCTCTTTAAGGGGGAGACCATCCTGCTCCATGCACATCCTGCAGACCCGGGCCAGATATCCACGGTCGATGTATGGGTGAACGGCGAGCTGTTCACCAGCCTCTCATACCCGAATTACTGGGTCGAATACGTGGTGGACGACACCCTGGATATGCTGCAGATCGAGGCCATCGCAACGGATACGGGAGGCAACTCGGGCACGACCGGCATTTTCACGTTCGACGTGGTCGATGCTCCTGAAATGGCGGTGTCCGGGCGTATTGTCGATGAACTGAGCAATGGTGTTGAAGGCGCTGACATCACAATTGGGAGTCTCGCGGCCCAATCCGGCGAAGACGGATATTTTGCATTCACGGATGTATCCAGGATAGACGGCAAGATCCAGGTTCAGGCCGGAACCTACTTTGGTGCACAGTACATCACCGGCGCCAGCATCAACTTTGATCCACCGCGTTCGGGAGATCTGGACGTGGGCACTGTAGAGCTGGATACCACCATCCAGGGAATGATCAGAGAGAGCGAGTTGGTGTATGAAGGCTATGCATCAGGCGACACCTTGTACGACAGCCAGGGTTATCCGTGGAGATTTACTTTCGGGGGGACTGTGCAGTGGGACAAGTATATTGATTTCTACCATGGGTATACCCTGTTTGTAGACCATGAACCATACGGCATCGACGCCATGGTCCCGTTGGCCGGGATGAACGGCAGGGAGTTGATCTATCCGGAAGAGATGTTCGGCGATATCAAGGTCAGGCGGAAGATATTCGTTCCGGAAGATCAACAGTTTGCCAGATTCATGGAGATTATCGAAAATACTTCGAGTATGGCGCAGAGCGTGGTTATCACCCTGGAAAGCTTCCTTGCTTCAGGTTTCGACACAGAAGTCATTTCCACCTCATGTGACGATTACCTTTCCCCCAATGAAGCAAGATACATCGTAACTGCGCATGCTTTAGATGAGGATATGCCGGCAGTGGCCCACGTGTTCATGGGTCCGGGTGAGAACCGCGTCCATGAATGCACCTTATATATTGAAGACTATATAGAGGGAAGAGGCTTCATCGAAAACACCTACCACTTGCTCATCCCGGCCGGAGAGCGCTTCATAATCACGCATTATTCCGTTCAGGAAAATGACCGGGGAGCAGCGGTCGCACTGGCTCAGGAATTGTATGCCTTTGACCAGGAGTGCTTCCTCGACGGCATCACGCGCGAGGAGTTCCGCGATATCGCAAACTTCACCTTCACCTTGCCGGACAGCGATTCAGACGGTCTTGCCGATGCCGACGAGGTGCCTCTCGGCCTCGATCCATTTGCAGCCGACACCGACGGCGACGGCCTTTCCGACGGATTCGAGGTCCGGTACGGCTTCGACCCGCTCACGGGCGGCGACGAGAGCTTGGACAGCGACTTCGACGGTCTCGCGAATCTGGAGGAGTACCTCCACAATACCGATCCCACCATGCCGGACACCGACTCCGACGGCATGAGCGACTATGACGAGATATACATTCATGACTCCGATCCCCTCGATCCCGACTCCGACCACGACGGTCTGCCCGACAGCTTCGAGCAGCGCTATGATCTGGATCCGGGCTCTGCCGGTCAGGACCCGGACGAGGACGGGTTGACCAACCTCGAGGAATACCGGCACGGTACCGACCCCTGGAACCCGGATACTGACGAGGATTTCCTGCTGGATGGCTGGGAGATCAGGCATTGTTTCACCGATCCGCTGCAGTGGGATTCCGACCATGACGGCGTGGCCGACATTCACGAACTCTTCGCCTTCGACACGGATCCCATGGACTCTGCGAGCTGTCCGGACATCATGTCTCCGAACAATCTCACCATCGAAGAGGAAGGGGCATACCTGATTCCCTGGTATTCCTTATACATCATGAACGGTTCTATCAGCCTCGCCCCCATGATCGATGAGGATTACCTCATGCATGACGGCGAGCGCCTTGCGGCAATTCCACTGCTTCGTGTCGGTTCCGAAACCGCGTACTCTCCCCTGGTGAACGGCCCGTGGTTTGTCTACGGCATATGCGATTATTTCTATCCATGGGAATTGGCGAATACACGCCTGGAGAAATACGGGCCAATGACCGTCTATTCCCATGCAACCAACGACCTCAGGCTGGGCGTGATGGATCTTGAGAGCCTGATGGATTTTGAGAATCCTGTTGTCACCAGCCGCAGGTTCATCATGCCGCATGCCGGGGATGATTACACCCGCATCCTGGAGGTCTTCGATAACCCGACGCAAGAGGATATTACCATCACCATGGACGTGGCGACCGAATACCAGACTGTGGGTTACAACACCGGCATGCTCACCTCCAGCGGAGACGGGATACTCGGCAAGGACGACACCTATGCGATCGCGTACAACTATGAAGAGAACAGCGGGTACCTGGTGCACGTGTTCGCAGACGGGCTGGCGGCCCCTGTTCCGGGGGTTGGGCCTCTCGGTTCCGACGGGACCAATATATGGAATCTCTCCCACGAGCTCACGGTGCCAGCCGGCTCAAGGCGCATCATCCTCCATGCCCTGGCTGCGGCCGATGACCTGGAAACCGCACAGAACAAGGCCGCATCTTTCGTTTCAGGTGCGGAGAACCTGCGCTACGGCCTGTCTGCCCGGGATGTCGAGAGTATCGTGAATTTCTCGTTCGACACCGGCCCGGCAGTGCGCTTTGTCGGCCTCGACACGGTCGAATCGGTCTACGAGGGTCAGGAGATCCAGGTCGTGGTAGAGGCGGCGTGCGCAGATTCCGTCACGCTCTATATCAATGACGAGGCATACGGCACGAAAGCATCGGGTCCGTATCTCTTTACCCTCGTCGTGCCGGAGAGCGAGAGCCTGATCATCGAAGCCATGGCAGAAGGCGCGGGTGACACCACTGCCACCACCGGACAATACATGATACCCGTGCTCTTCAGCGAGGACACAGCACCTGCTCACGCACCCAGGCTTCTCTCGGCGGTTCGCACCTCAGCCACCCATGCGGAGCTCAGCTGGATCGACTTCAACGAGAACGAGCAGGAGATAACCATCGAGCGCTCAGCGACCGGGAGCGACGAGTTCTCGGAGATCACCCGGGTCCCGGCAGGCACCCTGAGCTTTGTCGACAGCGGGCTCATGGAGAGCGAAGACTATTCGTACCGCATCAGGGCCGCAAACCAGGGCGGGTATTCCGGATATTCAGAGAGCATCGATGCCCTGGAATATCTGCCCGGCGCACCCGTCAACCTGCAGGCGGGAGCCGTCTCGGCCGGGCACGTGGACCTTTCCTGGACCGATGCTTGTGAATTTGAAGACGGGTTCGCTATCGAGGCATCCATCGACGGCATGCACTTCGCGCGCATCTTTGAGAACCCGGCCGCAGAAGGTTCCGGCCAGAGGGTACACCTGTCGGGCCATCTGGACCTTGATGCGAACACTGCATACGATTTCCGGGTATGCGCTGTTGGCGCAGGCGGCCGGGCCAGTGCCGATTCGAACGTGGTTTCGGCTGCAACCGGACTACAGGCAACCACAGTGCCCGATGCCCCGTCGGATTTAAGTGTACGGGTCGATTTTGAATTCGATTATTACGACTATTACTACTGGCTGTACGATCTTATGCTCACCTGGCAGGACAACTCGGACAACGAAGAGAAGTTCATTATCGAGGTGGCTGTCGACGGCAGACAGTATATTGAGTTCTACGAGGCACCTGCAGATGCCGAATCTATTGAGGATGCCTTTGGTTACGACGATGAACTGGCTAAAGTTTGCCTTGAGTTCCTGATAAACTCGCAATTTGATGAAAAACCCTCAAGCATTCGGGTCAGGGCCGTGAATTCAGCAGGGTCCTCCGGATATTCCAATACAGCTGTTATATCTTTGCAGGAAGAGACGGTAGCATGGTGATAAAATTAGATTACATGAATAAAACCACAAGCGTGAAAAACAGAAAGGGCAAAAAGATGATGAAGAAACGGATGTATGCATGCATGATTCTGTTGTTCGGCGCCGTGCTGTTCGCGGGCGGGTGTTCGCGGGATGGCGGGAAGATCGCCACGGTCAACGGCAAGGCCGTCACCAGGGCCCAGTTCGACGCCTATCTCAAGCTGAAGAACATCCCTGGGGACGACCAGAACAGGATAAAACCCGTGCTGGATGATTATCTCGAGCGCGAGGCCCTGGCGGGCCTGGTTCAAGACTCCGAGTTCATCGACCCGGTCGAGGCCGAGGCCGAGGTCAACGAGTTCCGCAAGCAGATGCTGCTCTCGCGCTATTTCGAAAACTACCTCAAAGACCGGGTCAACGACGAGACCGTGATCAACTACTACAACACCCACCCGGAAGAGTTTCAGTCCGAGCAGATCAAGGCGGCCCACATCCTGCTGCGCACCAACCCGGGCATGAGCGAGAACGAGCTCAATGCCCTGAAGACAAAGGCCCACGAGATCTACAGCAAGCTCGCAGCCCAGGCCGATTTCTCTGAGACAGCGGCCCAGTTCTCCGAGGACCGGGTTTCGGCGAAGAACGGCGGCAGCCTCGGATGGATCAAGCGAGGCGCCATCGACCCGGTGTTCTCCGAGCGGGTGTTCGCCCTTGAGCCGGGCGAGATCTCCGAGCCGTTCATGAGCGCGTTCGGTTTTCATATCGCCCGTGTTGAAGAGGGCCTGCAGACCATCAAGGCCCCTCTGGAAAAGGTCAAGGGCGATATCCGTTTCCGCCTGAGGCAGCAGGCCAAAGAAGCTGAGATGGGGCGGCTCAAGAAGCTGGCCCGCATCAAGGTGAAGGACTGATGAAAACCGGAGCGGCATACGCCCGCCTGCTCATACCCTTTCTCCTGGCGGCCGTACTGATTGCCTGGGGATGCATGGGTGAGGAGCCGGGCCTGAGCAGGCAGGACAAGGCATCCGGAATCGTAGCTCGGGTAGATGGAACACCCATAACCGAGCACGACGTGGCCTTGATGGCCCAGCGCACCTTGGGCATCTCCGACACCTCGCAGGTCGACGAGCAGACCCGCACACGCCTGATCGAGAGCCTGGTCAAGAGCCGGGCCATGGCCGTACAGGCCGAGAAGGCCCTGGCAAAGGCCGAGCTCGCGGAGATCGACCGGAAGACGGCCGCCTTCCGCGAGGAGCTGCTGGTGGACCGGTATATCAGGAAGAACGCCGGGTTTACCCCCATAACCAGCGAGATGATCAGGGAATATTACGCGGCCCACCCCG